>CAWCSG010000012.1:0-447515 GCA_963798145.1 uncultured Alphaproteobacteria bacterium | reverse complement strand
GGTCGGTATTTGCTGAGGCTCGACGAGAGCCGCGGCAGGGGCGGAGCTGGTCGGGGTTGCGCAGCCCCTGCCGCGGCGTTCCAGAAGGACACCGATCATGACCAAGGACGAGAAGATCATCCGCGCCAAGGTAGGGGTGCTGGAGCTGGCGAAGCAGCTCGGCAATGTCAGCCAAGCCTGCAAGATGATGGGCTACAGCCGCGACAGCTTCTACCGGTTCAAGGAGCTGTACGACAAAGGCGGCGAGCTGGCGCTGCAGGAGCTGTCGCGGCGCAAGCCGATCCTCAAGAACCGGGTCGAGCCCGCGGTCGAGGAGGCGGTGGTCGCCCTGGCGATCGACCAGCCGGCCTGGGGCCAGACCCGGGTCTCCAACGAGCTGCTCAAGCGCGGCGTCACGGTCTCGCCGTTCGGCGTGCGCTGCATCTGGCTGCGCCACGACCTGGCGACCATGAAGCACCGGCTGAAGGCGCTCGAGGCCAAGATGGCGCAAGAGCGGCTGATCCTGACCGAAAGCCAGCTGGCCGCTTTGGAGAAGGCCAAGGCCGACAAGGAGGCCCACGGCGAGTTCGAGAGCGAGTGCCCGGGCTATTGCGGGGCGCAGGACACGTTCTACGTCGGCACCTTGAAAGGGGTAGGCCGGGTCTACCAGCAGACCTTCATCGACACCTACGCCAAGGTCGGCTTCGCCAAGCTGTACGACCGCAAGACCCCGCTCACCGCCGCCGACCTGCTCAACGACCGGGTGATCCCGTTCTACGACGAGCACGGCGTCGTCTTGCAGCGGGTGCTCACCGACCGGGGGACCGAGTATTGCGGCACGCACGACCGCCACGAGTACGAGCTCTATCTCGCCGTCGAGAACATCGACCACAGCCGAACCAAGACCAAGAGCCCGCAAACCAACGGCATCGTCGAGCGCTTCCACAAGACCATGCTCGACGAGTTCTACCGCGTCGCCTTCCGCAAGAGGATCTACGCCACGATCGAGGAGCTGCAGACCCACCTCGAGGTCTGGCTGAACGAGTACAACGAGCGGCGTACCCACCAGGGGCGCTACTGCTACGGCAAGACGCCGATGCAGACCTTCCTTGACCGCGCACCCACCGCCCGGGAAAAGCAGATCGGCGAACAGGCCATCGCTCCCGCTTCGGCCTGATCTCCAACCGCCAGATCCGATCGACCGTCAGATCGAGTGGAAACTTCTACAACTATGACGCGCGCATCGAGGCCCGCTACCCGATGCTGGCCAGAGCCATCCTGGCCGGCGCCTCCGCCCAGTTACGCAATGCCGCGTCGACCGGCGGCAACCTGACGCAGCGGACGCGCTGCTACTATTTCTAAGATGCCGGTACGCCCTGCAACAAGCGCGAGCCGGGCAGCGGCCGCCCGGCGATCGATGGCGTCAACCGGATCCATGCCATCCTGGGCGCTAGCGACCAATGCATCGCCACGCATCCGTCAGACATGTGCGTGGCCCTGGCGGCACTCGAGGCGACGGTGCACGTTAGCAGCCCCGACGGCGACCGGACAGTCAGACGCTGGCGCTGGAAGAGACGTACCGATTCGACGATGGCCACGTCGATCGTCTCGAATGGCGGATACGCAAGGTCAGCGGCGGTCGATACGAGGCGTCGGAGAATATTCTGGTCGAGCCCGGCGACGGCTAAGCCTCGGGCAGCACGTTTCGTCTCAGCTATCGCAGAGCAGTTCCACAAGCCGACGGCTCGTCGACTACGCTGAGCTTCGACGACTGGTTCAGTCAAATCGACGATGACACCGTCGTGGTGCAAGAATCCATACGCTAGCTCATGATCCCAGTCGGTTCGATGGCGGTCACCTACCGGCGTCGCACCGAGTGAGCTGGCCGTCGTGCATCCTGGCCCCGACGCAGACCATCTATGGTGGGGCGTCAAGTCGATCCCTCCTGCCGCCCGACGGCACACGCATGCAGGCGAGCTGACTAACATTGAGCGGACCAAGGCGCAGCTCGACTGGCACCATCCACCGGGCGCTTCAGGAACGGCACGCCAATACACGGCGTCCGGGGGTCGGCAGTAGCTCGCCCCCTTGCGATTGTCTCCGCCTCTGCCGGTCGAGCAACCCGCCGGAGGAACCCGCGTCCCACCGCGACGTTGCACCTGCATCTGCGCCAAGAGGAGTAGCCACGATATGTCAGGGATAAGCATGACCCGCACTCAGCTAAGCCGCGCTGTTGCAGCTCTGGTCCTAGGAGCCGCCTCAACAGCTGCATTCGCTCAAACAGCACCGAAGCCCGGGGAGCAGGCCGGCTGCACCACCGCCAATGGGGTCGCCAGCGGTGCCGGTTGCCAACAAAACGGTAATGGTTCGGCCGCCGGTGGGGTCGAGAACGGGATGCCGGCGACAAAGCATCAGGAAGAAGTACTTAAGACCGACGACAAGGCAGCCAAAGGCAGCAACATGGAGGCGACTGGTGCTGGCGGCGACATGCCAGCGACCAAGCATCAGCAGGAGGTGCTCACGAAGAAGCCAGGTGCTGAGTTCGAACGACGCTCCGAAGCCGACGCCCTAGCGCCGACACCAACGACGTCGCTGGTTTCCGAAGTGGGCGGCCGTTGGGTCGCCCCTTTTCGTCGGGCCGGCCGCTGCCCCGGCTTTCGCTCAGGTTTAGATAGTGGCCACGGCCTTCGCCCACCTCCGTCGGGCACATTCCCGCGCGATGCGAAGTGTCCGTCGTTGCGATAGCGTGATCACGCCTTCTGATAGATCTGGTGACCCAAGCGTTGCGGCAGACAGGACGTCAATCATCGTCGTGGGGGATTTTGAGCATCAGCCCGCATGCCTTGCAGTGGACCGCGTCCCGTTCGTGCCGCTCCTGGCCGCAGTGCGGACAGGGGTGGCGGACCTTGTCGCCGGGTCGGCACACAATCTGAGCCAGCCTGAAGAACAGCGTAATGCCGACGATCATGATTTCGCTGTTGGTCTCGGCCAGTCGCCAATCACAGAGCGGGACTGTGGCCGCGGTGTTTGCAGCCATGGCGGACCTGAACTTGGCGCGACTCCCGAGTGCTCCCGCACAGGGGGCTCCACTACGGACGATCCGACCCGGTCGGCTCGACCACGATATCTGCGACTGGACCCTCGCCGCGGTCGATGTCGAGCACCTGCTCCAGCTGACCGCCCTCGATTGCCACACGGGTTGCTTGCGTGCTGGCACCCGAAATCTTCACCACCTCACGGCGAGACCCAGGTGAGTCGTCCGACGCTCGCACCGCCGCACGCACGTATTCCATCGCTTCCCACGTGATCAGCCCACGGTCCGCCGCATGCACGGCCATGGCTGAACTGTCATGCGCCAGGATGAGACTGCTGCCCGCCTCGGCCACCTCGGCGGCCAACTGCGCGATCGCGTGATGCCGCGCGGTGGCAGAGGTGACGTTCCGTATGTAGATTGCCAGCACTCTCCCGGGCTGTTCGCGAACGACCTGAGCGTAGATCTCCGGATCACGCTGACCGCTGTCGCCGATCAGCACGAACGGCAGGTCGTGATAGAGTTCCAGCATTCTGCGGATCAGCTCGAGCTTGTGTGCCTTGCCACGGCGCGGCAGCGGGCGCTGCAGCGTCATTCCCCATTCGCGCAGGAACAGGACGGGTCCAACCGGGATGTCATGCTGCCGGAAGAAGCCGTCGAGCACCTCGTAGATGCTCCATGGTGCGCGCGAGACATACAGCATCGGGTTGTGCTCGTTGCCCGAAGCGCCGTCGTGAAACGCCTGGAGCAGCATTGCAACGCCCGGGAAAGCAACCCGGTTTTCTGCTCGCTGCATGAACAGTCGCCAGAGCATCAGAGCCTTGTTGCCAACTCCTGTGTGCATCACCGTGTCGTCGATATCGCTGATGACGACACATCGGGCGCCCACCGGCGGAATGAACAATATTGCCTCAGCCCGCTCCGAGATGGGTGCTAGCAGCTCCAGTTTCATCGAGTGCCACAGGACATCGCGCGGAGGCGGCACAGAGGGTTGCAGATGAACGCGGAAATACCCGTCGCGATCTGTCCGTACTTGTTGCTGCGAGCCGTAGAAGGATGCCTCGACAACGGCGTCAGCAATCCCGCGGCGGCGCAGGCGCTGACCGAGCGCGATCATGGCTCCGAAGAATTTATGGCGCCGGTCGTCGTCGCCTATGCGGGGTTGCCTGAAAACGCGGCCGATCAGGAATATCTCTTCACGTGAACCATAGCCTCGATAGCCTTTCAGCTCCACGTCTCGCTCGGTGTGTGCCTTTTGCGGCCAGATCGCGCTCAGAACCATCCGACTTTCCTGCAGCTGATTATTACTGAGCTTCATCCAGCTCTCATGACGCGGTACAGATGCGGCGCGGTTCGCGCGATTGCGGCACGAGTTCAGGTCGTCCCGGCGTGCTGGCTCAAGGCGGCGTGAACACCTCTAACGCTCCGGGGAGGACGGTGAATCGCACCGGGGTTTGTGTAGTCAGCTCACCGTCAGTGTTGACAGGTAAAGACCTCTCGGTCTCTACCTCTAGCTCGGCCGAGGTCAGCGTGAGCACATTGGTGCTTAGTTCGTGCTTGCCACGTAGGAGCCACGGCAGCTTGCCGACCAGGGCGAGCAAGCTTTGGGGTTTCAGGGCATAGAGATGGAGCAGCTGGTCATCAATGGCTGCTGCTTCGTGCACGACGACCCCGCCGCCGTGAAAACGGCCGTTGCCGACGGCGATTTGGATAGCCTTCATCCGCACCGTTTTGGATTCGGAGCGCAGTGTCGCCCGAAATGGCCGGCCTGGTCCGATGCGGCTCAGCGTAATTCCATAGGCGAGGGCGCCGAACCGGCGTTTGGTTTGAGAATCCATCGCTTCGGCCAGTCGCGCGCTTAGCCCGATTGTGGCCACGTTGAAGAACAGGCGGTCGTTGGCTCGACCCAAGTCGATGCGCCGCCGGTGGCCGTCGAGGATGATCTGCGCGGCGGCAATCGGGTCTGCCGGGATCGCCAGCATCCGCGCCAGATCGTTCGCCGTGCCGAGCGGCAGTATCCCCAGGGTCAGCTGGGTTTCCATGAGTGCGTCCGCCACGGCGTTCAAGGTGCCGTCTCCGCCACCGACCACGACCAGATCGACGTCCCCACGGTGCGAGCGAATGGCCTCTGCGATGTCTTTCGCAGCCGTCATCTCGGGCTGCACGACCTCAATTCCTGCTGCACGCAACAGGTCGAGAGCGGCGCCGACATCTTCGCTGCCGCGTCGGCTGTGCACGTTCACGATGAACAGGGCTCTGCGGGCAGCCAAGGGCACGGTACGCTCCTCCACTTCAGGGAACCTGTCCAACTTCGATCCGGTTCCGTGGCGCCCGCGCTGAAGAACCTGCCGCGTCCATGGCCCTGAAGCGCATGCACGCGCGAGCTGCTGCTCGACGACCTGGTCCGCGGCATTCGGGTCGAGGTGTGGGACGACGTGACCCGCGCCTGGCACAGCCTGCACCGGCGCCGGGTCACCGTGACGGGGGAGCCCGGCGGGGTCAGCGTGCTGGACGACGTGCCCGACGCCGGCTTCCTGCAGCTGTCGGCGCTGAACCGCGCGCCCAATGACGAGACCGTCGGCTACTACGTGCACGAGGTGGTCGCCGGGTGGGACGGCTGGAGCCTTTCGGCGCCTCGGCCCGGGCTGACCATCGTGCATGTCGAGCCGCCGGGCCCGCACGGCGCCACCGAGGTCGCCGTCGACACCGTGCCGGACGCGCCCATCGACGGCGCGCACACGGTGTCCCGTGTCGAGCCGGGGTCGCTGCCACGGCTCCGCTACGGCACCTCCTACAGCTTCCGGGTGCTGGCCGTGGACTTGGCGGGCAACTCCGTCCCGCAGGTGCCGCCGGCGCTGCGCCGCGCGGTGCCACCGGACGAGCGCGCCATCGGCGCTGCCCGCCAGCACCTCGAGCGCGTGCGCGAGGCGCATGTTCAGCGTGACCGCGGGGGCGTCGCCGAGGCCCTGCGGGCGAACATCGTCGAGCACCTGCGCGCCGAGCCGACGCCGGTGGCCCGGATCCCCGACGAGCTCCTGTCCGGGAACGCGCGCATCGACGAGACGCTGGAGAATCTGATCGCGCAGGTGGCGGTCCCCGACGAGACCGCCCCCGCGCAGCGCGTGTTCGACCAGGTTGCCGCGGCGTCGCGCGTGCTCGCCGAATCGCAGGCAACCCTGCGCGTACGGCCCCAGCTGCGGATCGACGCGGGCGACTTCGCGGGACTGGCCGCCAACCTCGACCTGCTGCTCCCCGACGAGGCACGCGAGCCGGTCCGTCCCGTGGTCACCACGCCGCGGCCCTACCTGCGCTGGGAGCCGGTCCCGGCGCCCGTCCTCGTCTTGAAGAAAGAGCTCACGCCGGGAGAGCAGCCCGCTGCTCTGGTGGTCCGCAGCGGCAGTGCTGCGACGTCGGAACGGCATATCGCCCCGCCCAAGGCGACCCAGCTCGAGGCCGAGGCCGCCGGGAAGTTTGACGCGGCCATCGGCACCGGCGACGCGGCCGAGATTCGTCGGCTGTACGCGATCGCGCTCGCGGAGCGTGGGACTCTGCTCGACCAGTTCGTGCCCAGCCTGACCGACGCCACGGCGACCGACGAGCAGCCCGGCATCGCGCTGGTCGACCGGCCGGGTGCCGACACTGGCTCGCCGAACCGCGCGACGCTGGCGGAGATCACGGCCGAGCGCGGCCGACCCATCGGCGAGGGCCAGTACGTCGTGCACGACACCGACGCGCTCCGGCTGCCATACCTGCCCGACCCGTACGCGACCGGCATCTCGCTGGTGTTCTACGAGGCAGGGTCTCCGCACATGCTGCCCGAGCCGCGCGCGCTGCAGGCGGTCGCCGTCCCGTACCCGGGCGAGTGGCCGTCGCTCCAGCCGCTGCGGATCATCGTGGAACCCGGCGACGCACTGGGCGCCCAGGTGATCGGGCACGAGGTGCACGTGCGGCTCCCGCCCGGCGAGCAGGTGCGGGTCGCGCTGTCGAGCACGCTCGATGTCCGCGACCTCGACAAGTTCGGGCTGTGGCGCTCGCACCTGGCCAGCGCGGTCGACGCCTCCGACGGGTACACGACCGACGAGGTCGTCGCCGCGGCGGCCCTGATGCGCGCCGCGTCGGCGGGGTGGACCTGGTGGCTGACGCCGTCGACGGACGTGCGGCTGGTGCACGCGGTGCCCGAGCCCGTGCGGCCCCCCGAGCTGTCGGCGCTGACCCTGTTCCTGCGGCCACCCGGCCGGTCCGTCGCCGCGTTCACCGGGCTGGTGGACGTGCACGGGTCGAGCACGGACACGGTCGTCGTGCGGGCGTCGTGGACCGAGACGGTCGACGATGTCACCGCCTCGGCGCCGCAGGTGGTGTCCAAATCCGACGTGGTCGTCCGGTCGTCCGTCGCGGAGCGCGAGAAGACCGGCGTGCTGTTCCTCTACGACTTCCTGCCGACCGGCCCGCTCCTGCAGGCGCTGGGCGGCATCGGGTTCCACCGGATGCTGCAGACGTTCGAGGACACCCACTACCGTCGCGTCACCTACGTGCCCAGCGGGACGACGAGGTTTTCCGAATACTTCTCGCCCGCCGAGCTGCCCGCGGAGCCCGCGACCGGCGAGCCCGTGGTGCTCGACATCCCGTCGTCCGCCCGACCCGCAGCACCGCTGGTGCTCGACACCGTGCCGCTGCTGCGCTGGGAGTTGGTGGCGGAGCCCGGCGACCCGTTTGCGTGGCGCCGCATCCGGCGTTCGGGCGTGCGCGTCTGGCTGGCGCGCCCGTGGTTCTCGTCCGGCGACGGCGAGCTGCTGGGCGTGCTCGTGTTCGACACCGACGAGTGGGTCCAGGCCGGCGACGGAACGTTCTCGCGCCAACCCAAGGCGACGCAGGCGCCCGACGGCGCGACCAGCCTGTGGGCGGCAGACCCGATCGTGCAGCACGGCGGCGCGACGACGAATCCGACCGTGCCGCCGCTGCTCACCTTCGACCAGCTCGTGCTCGACGTCGTCGAGACCGGTGCGGCGGAGGGCGTCGGGATCCGTCCGCCGCTGCACGGCGCGGTCATGGGCGGGCGCGACCGTGGCTGGCCCGGCGGTCCGGGCAACCCGGTCGCGGTGGCCGGATCGGTGCCGCTGCGGGACGTCCGCGGGCATCCCGCGGTCCGGGTGCTCGGCTACGAGCCGGAGTTCGACGAGGACACAAGCCGCTGGTTCGTCGACGTCGCGATGCAGGAGACCCCGGCGCTGTGGCCGTTCGTGCGGCTCGCGGTGGCGCGGTTCCAGCCTCAGTCGATCGAGGGCTGCTCGCTGTCGCCGGTGGCGCTGACCAGCTGGGTACAGCCGCTGCCCGCCCGTACGCTCACCGTGAGCCGTCCCGACCCCGGGCACGTCCAGGTGACGCTCTCGGGCGTCGTGAACTGGCTGCGGTTTGACCCGCGTGGCGGCCTGGAGTTCCCCGGCGAGCTGCTCAGCGCCGACACCCCCACGGGCGACGCCGCCACGCGGGCGTCGCGGCTGCAGCAGTCGCGGACCGTTCGGGCAACCGTGCAGAGCCGCGCGGCGGGGGCCGGCGACCTCGAGTGGGCAATGGTGTCCACGTCGGTGCTCTTGGCCGTGAGCGTCGACGAGACCAGCGGCTTTCGCGCCACCTGGACGGGCGCCGTGGTGCTGCCAGTCGGCGCGCCCGATCTTCGGCAGCCCGGTGCCGTCGTCTCGGACTGGCGGGTACTGGTCGAGGAGCACGAGCTGCTGGACGCCGACCCGACCGTGCCCGGGCTCGCGGGCACGCCGGTGCCGCGCCTCGTCTACGCCGACACGGTCGCGCTGTAGCTGACAGTCGTGGAACGGCGAAAGCAGCTCGAGGGAGTCCACTGGCCCTCCGGCCGTCGCGGCCTCGTCGGTCGTGGCCACGATGCGTGCACCTTACTCGTGGGATTTCCCTTGGCCGCTTATTCTCCCCAGGCCGTCGGCAAGTGCGGCACGTTTGAACCTTTCTGCGTGGCCGATCCGTGGGCGGTCAATCGATCATGCGATGTGTTCGCATTCAGTGGCTGAGCACCCGCTTCGGCAGTTCGACCCTGTTCCAGCAACTGTCGGCCTGCAACGTCCAAAGCGCCGCGTCATCTACTGCTTCGGCGACGCGGGCAATGCTCGTGTGAAGGCCGCCGCTATTGTTGCGGGCGGTCTGCCACCAGCCGTTGGCAAACAGGTAGAACAGACCGACCGGGGCATTGTTGTGTCCCCTGCGCCGGATAACCGCGTTGTCGTAGCGGTCGCCGACGCTGCCGACCGAGTGCTCGATGCCCGCCTGGGCGAGGCGCTCGGTGTAGCGGATCGAGACTTACTGGACGCTCCCTGAACGGGTCTGCGCTCTTGCAGAGCCTGTACCAGCGCGTCGAGGACCAAGCCGGCATGGGCGGTCCGGCTGACCCGCCAGCCGACGATCCGTCAGGCCCTGTCAGCTCTGCTGACATCTCCCGGGGGATTGGGCAAAGGCCGATGGCGTCGATGACGAAGGCCACGTCGACGAAGCCCTGCCAGGTCGCGACGCAGGTGAAGTCCAACAGCCAGCGTGCGTTCGGGCGCGGTGCGTGCAACTGCGGGTTCACTCGGTCGAGCGGGCAAACGACGGCCGGGTTGCTGACGGTGGCGCGGACCTCGCGGCCGCGCACGACGCCTTGCAGGCCCATTCGCCGTTTCATCCTTGGCCTGCTCATCCTCATCGCCCCATCCTCTCAAGGGTTGAAGCCTCCGGCAAACCCCGGCGCGGTTCGAATCGCGCATTGAGCGGGCCAACCGATCGAGACGAGTTCACGAGAAGCACCTCGCCCACGACGCGCCACGCGTCCGCCTGGACTGCCGGCGGCGAGGATGATCTCTCGAAGGCTTGACGTCCAACGGCTGCATCACGGAAGCCTAATGGCCCACGCCGAGGCCCAGGACGGCGGTCAGCACCAGGAATAACAGAAATACGGTTTCCCCAACCATGAGCGCCACCGGCCTCCACCCGACCTCGAACAGCTTCTCGAGCGAAGTCTTGATGCCCAGTCCCGCGATCGCGGTGACGAGACACCAGCGCGACACGCTGTTCGCCACTTCGGTCACCGCATGCGGGATCAGGCCGATGCTGTTGACGAGAACGATGACGACGAACGCGATGAGAAATGACGGCACTAGTGGGGCGCCGCCGGTTCGGCTGCCAGCAGGCGACGTCTGGCGGAACAGGAGTGAAAAGCTGAGGACGGCGGGTACGAGCATCGCCACCCGCATCAGCTTGACGACGGTCGAGATGTTCCCAGTCTCCGGCGAGATGATGAAACCTGCCCCGACGACCTGCGCCACGTCGTGAATTGTGCCACCCAGGAAGACGCCGGCCATTCTGAAGTCCATGCCCAGGCTCTTCACCAGCAATGGATAGGTAACCATGGCGATGGTGGAAAGTGCGGTCACTGTAACCACGGTCAAGATGAGATTGCGCTCGCTGTGCTCGTTCCGCGGCATGACCGCGGAAAGGGCCAGTGCTGCCGACGCGCCGCAGATAGCGACTGCACCGCCCGTGAGCAGCCCGAGCTCCCGATCCAAACCAAGCAGCCTGGCCAGCAATCGTCCAACCAGGATCGTCAGCGTGACGCCCACGACCACCGTGGCAACCGGACCGAGGCCCAGTTCGAA
The DNA here is from genome assembly GCA_963798145.1 of uncultured Alphaproteobacteria bacterium. GTDB lineage: Bacteria > Pseudomonadota > Alphaproteobacteria > Geminicoccales > Geminicoccaceae > Benzoatithermus. The sequence goes on along the minus strand of CAWCSG010000012.1, from coordinate 436,853 downwards.
CACCTGCGTCGCCGTGATTCGTGCGCCCAGCAGAGCTACCCCAAGGCGGAGGATGGTGCGGGCCGCGAAATCGACCCCCGGGACACAACGTCCTTCCTGCGATAAGAAGTGAAAGGCAATACCCAGGAGTAGAGCGTAGAGAATTGTCGGGCCGCCATAATGGTCCGACAAAAAAGTTGTTGCAAGTCCTATTGTAACGCAAACAAGTAACCCAGGCAGAATATTTGAAATGAATTCTCGGTGAGGACGAATTCGGTCGACTAATGGCAGATCCAGCAGCCATGATTTTCCGGAAGCCATCGCCTTACCTCTTTACTTAACCCAAAACTCTGCATCGGATCTTGATCCGAACCGCAGCTGCAGTCCACGCCGCGTGGCCATAACAGAAACAAACATCCTCAAAGCTGCAGCCGGCCGGATCGCGAAGCCCCCCGGGCCGAGATCGTGAATCGTGGCAAGCTGCACGATAAAGCCGAGCCGAGTGTGCGAGCGCAAGATCCTCCGGTCAGAGGTTCCTTGAACTAGCGGTGCTCAACATCTCGAAGCATTTGACGACGGACAAGGAAACCTGTCGTGGCACATCTCGGTGTTACCAATGTACCCGTCGGCGAGAGTTAGCGGCACACTCTTCCCAACGTAACGGCGGTGCAGGGGAGATCCATCATCGTCTTACCCGGCGCTTGGAAGCGTGAAGAGTGGACGCATCATCGGTAGCCCGGTGCGGTACAAGCCTAGCGAACGGCCCTTTGCGTGGGCGCTTCCGGTCATGCCTCGATCTCCGGCACCGAAAGTGCAAACATCTCGTCTGGAAAGTACTTGGCGAGACGGATGTCGGCGGTGCGGGCATGGCCTTCCATGCCCTCGAGCCGCGAGATCCGCGCCGTCGCCTCGGCTAGCGGCCGGGAGCCCTCCCGGGTCGCGCGCTGCCAAGTAACGAGCTTCATGTATTTGTGCACCGACAGTCCGCCAGTGTAGCGCGCAGCGCCCGAGGTGGGCAGCACGTGGTTGGTGCCCGACGCTTTGTCGCCGAAGGCTACCGTCGTTTCCTCTCCAAGGAACAGCGAACCGTAGCAGGCGAGCCGGCCCAGCCACCAGTCGAGGTCGGCGGCCTGCACCTGAAGATGTTCGGGAGCAATACCGTCGGAGACCGCCGCCATTTCCTCGCGGCTGTCGCAGAGAATGACCTCGGCGTAGTCGCGCCAAGCCGCCGTCGCGTTCTGGGCGTTCAGGTCAGGCAGCGTCGCGATCAGATCCGGTACCCGCGCCATGACCCGATCCGCGAGCGCGCGGTTGTCGGTGACCAGCCAAACCGGCGAATTGTAGCCGTGCTCGGCCTGTCCCACGAGATCCCAGGCCACGATTTCCGAGTCGGCGGTAGCATCGGCGATGATCAGGCTGTCGGTGGGGCCGGCAAACATGTCGATGCCGATCCGGCCGAAGAGGATGCGCTTGGCCTCTGCCACGAACTGGTTGCCCGGGCCCACCAGGATGTCGGCCTTGGGCAGCCCGAAGAGGCCGAAGGCCATGGCGGCGATACCTTGCACCCCGCCCATGGCGAGAATGGTGTCGGCACCGCAGAGGTCGGCCGTGTAGATGATCGCAGGGTTGATGCCGGTCTCGGGGCGAGGCGGCGAGCAGGCGGTGATGTGGCGGCAGCCCGCCACCTTGGCGGTCGTCACCGTCATCAGCGCCGAAGCGACGTGCGAATAGCGCCCTCCGGGCGCGTAGCAGCCCGCGGCCTCGCAGGGGATCGCCTTCTGGCCAGCGACCAGGCCGGGGCGAACCTCGACCTGAACATCGGTGATCGTGGATCTTCTGCGCCTCGGCGAAGCGGCGCACGTTGTCGTAGGCGTAACGGATGTCGTCCTTGATCTGCGGGCTGACTTTCGCCGCCGCCGTCGTCGATTTCGTCGCGGGTAAGGACTAGGTTGCCGGCGTACTTGTCGAACTTCTCGGCGTACCTGCACGCCGCGGCGTCGCCGCCCGCCTCGATGTCGTCGAGAATGGCCTGCACCGTGGCTCGCACGTCGCCGGCGTCGCCGGCGGCGGTCTTGGTGGCTTTCTTCAGGTAGGTCACGGGCATCGGTGCGGCCTTTCGCACATTGGTGAAGCGATTGGCGGGAGGGGTAGGCGGCGTCTACATCTTGCCCTTCCACGGCACGAGCCGGCGCTCGAGGAAACGCATCAGCATGTCGAAGGCATAGGCAATGGCGGCGATCACGATGATGCCCATGATCACGGTGGGCGTCTGCAGGAACTGCGACGCCGCCAGCACCATGTAGCCAAGCCCCTTGGTCGCGGCGACCATCTCGGCCGCGACCAGCGTCGTCCAGCCGAAGCCGATGCCGATGCGCATGGCCGTTAGGATCTCGGGCATCGCCGACGGCAGGATGACTTGGCGCATGACCTGCCAACGGGTGGCGCCGAACGAGTAGGCGGCGTGGATCTGCTCGATCGCGGCCGAGCGGACCCCGGCGCGCGCCCCGAGCGCGATCGGCGCGAAGACCGACAGGAAGATCAGGAGCACCTTCGACATCTCGCCGATGCCGAACCAGATGATCATCAACGGCAGATAGGCCAGCGGCGGGATCGGACGGTAGAACTCGATGGGCGGGTCGAAGATGCCGCGCATCACCGGGCTCATGCCCATGGCGAGGCCGAGCGGGATGCCGACGGCGCAGGCCAGCAGGAACGCGCCGAACACCCGGGCGGCGGAGATCAGCATGTGCTGCCAGAACGGCGTGCCGGTGAAGCCGTTGGTCCAGACGTCCATGAATTTCTGCACGATCGCCGCGGGCGAGGGCACGAAGAGCGGCTTCACCCAGCCCAAGGCCGTCACGCCCCACCAGACGAAGATGCAGCAAGGCGATGGTGGCGAGGCTCAATAGCATCGTGTCGCCCTGGCCGGGCACGCCGTAGGTCTCGCCCGGCTTGGTGGGGCGCGAGCGGGCGAACCAGGCGAAGACGCCGCTGCGCGGGACCAGTCGCGCCACTTCCGCTTCGGGGGGATTGGTCATGCCGCTTGCTCCTCGTCGGCGAAGATGATGCTCAGCACCTCCTCACGAAGCGCGATGAATTCGGCCGACGCCTTGACCTTGCGGGCCGGCGTGCCGTCGAGAAACCGTCGTGAGAACGGCAGGTCGAAACGATTGGCGATGCGCCCCGGCCGCGGCGACATGACGATGAGCTTGGTGCCCATGAACAGCGCCTCCTCGACGCTGTGGGTGATGAAGAACACCGTCTTGCGGGTGCGCTGCCATATGCCGAGGATGAGTTCCTGCGCTTTTTCCCTGGTCAGCGCGTCGAGCGCACCGAGCGGCTCGTCCATCAGCAGCACCTTGGGATCGCAGGTCAGGGCACGGGCGATGCCCACCCTTTGCTGCATGCCCCCCGAAAGCGCATAGACGGGCGAGCCCTCGAACCCCTTCAGGCCCAGCAGGTCGATGAACTTGTCGGCGACGGCATTGGCCGCCGCCTTGCCCTTCCCCTGCAGTTTGAGCCCGAAGGCAACGTTTTCGCGCACGTTCAACCAGGGCAGGAGCGCGTGCTTCTGGAACACAACCGAGCGATCCGCGCCGGGTCCGGCCACGTTCGCACCGTCGAGCAGGATCTGCCCCGAGGAGGGTGAAAGAAATCCCGCTATCAGGTTGAGAAGCGTCGACTTTCCACAGCCCGACGCCCCGAGTGCGACCACGAAGTCATTGCTCATCCAGGGTGAGGTCGATCTTGCTCAGCGCCTCGACCGGCGGTCGGCCCCGCTGCGAGGGGTAGACGACGGAAGCTCTTCTGATCTCCAAGGCCATGTGCCCTGCCCTCCCTGCAAATCCCCCGCCGGAGCATACCGTCGTGGCGACCGACTACTCCGCGGCCTTGGCCAAATCCGCGTTGACGAAGGGCGTGTAGTCATCACCCACGGTATCGATCCGGCCCGACTCCTTGAGGAATTCGGCGGTCACCTTCATCGCATCGGCCACGCCCCCGCCGAGCCACTTGGGCCCGATCTGCTCCGACAAGCGGCAGAAAGGTGTAGCCCGACAGGATTTCTGGAACCTGCGCCGGGTCCGCGCCGGTATAGGCCGCGATGGTCTTGACTGGCGCGCTGTCGGCCGTCCACGCGGCCGGATCCTTCAGATAGGCCATGTTGGCTTCGTTCATCACGCGGATGAAGGCCACCATGCCATCCTTGTGCTCCTTGGCGAATTCGGGGTTGACCACCCACCCGTCGAAGGTCGGGATAGCCCCACTCCGCCGCCGTGTCCGCCCCGACCAGCAGCTTGCCCGTCTGCAGGATCTGACTCTGGACAGGCTGCCAGATGAAGGCGCCGTCGATGGCGTCCTGCTGCCATGCCGCAGCGATCTGATCGGGAGGCATGCTCATGACCGTGACGTCGTTGTTGGTGAGGCCCTCGTGAGCGAGCACGCCCATCAGCGAGAAATGCGCGGTCGAACCGACCGGCACCGCAATGCGCTTGCCCTTCAGATCGCTGAGAGTCTCGATGCCCGAACCGTTGCGCACGATCAGGCTCTCCGCCTTGCCAATAGCCTGTGCGATCAGGAACAGCTGCAGCTCCACGCCCTGGCTGGCGGCGATCGCCAGCGGCGAGGAGCCGAGTTCGGACAACTTGATGTCGCCTGACGCCATGGCGGCGATCACTTCAGCACCGGAGGCGAACTTGCGCCATTCGACGTCCCAGCCGGTGGCTTCGGAGAACTTCTTCTCGGCTGCGGCGACCTGCATCGGCGTGGGATTGCCGAAATGACCGATGATCACCGTCTCGGCCGCGGCCGATCCGGCGAGCACGAAGGCTACGGCACCCGCGGCCAGTGTGGTTCCGATCTGTCGGAGCATATTTGTACCTCCTTGTTGGATTGAGCTCGTTCTCAAAGTGCGGCCTGTTCAGCGGCGCCCGTGGTACGGCCGCTCGCCGGCAGTGTTTCGGCTGTTCCCGTGGCGAACCGGACGATCGCCGCGACCAGCACATCGATGGTGTCGATTGCCCCGAGTTCCTCGGCGAGGGTGTTCGCGACGATCGAGAACTCCGAGCAGGCGACGAGTTGAACCTGCGCACCCTCGTTGGCGAGTTCCAGGCTCGCCTTCGCAAGGGTGTCGATGGCCGACCGTGCGCGTCCTTGACGCTTGATGTCGCGAATGGCCGCGAGCAGCGCATCCTGGTCGGCCGGGTAGATCGCCATTGCCCCGTGATGAGCAAGCGCAGTGTCGAAGAGCTTCGTCAGACGGATGGCGGGCGAGGCCAGGATGCCGACCCGGCCGCCCGGCCCTGTGCGCGAAGCGGCCTGCGCGCACGACAACGCCACCATGTCCAGGAACGGAACAGTCGTCGCCGCGCGAATCGCCGGGGCATAGTGGTGGGCGGTGTTGCACGGCATGGCCAGCGCCTCAGCCCCCGCCACCTCCAGCCGCTTCGCCATCGCTGCGAGGACCGGGGCGGGGTCGGCGCCGCCGCCTTCGATCAGCGCGGCAATGCGCGATGGCACCTGCGTGTTCATGTCAACGATCAGCGGGATGTGGTCGGCGTCGTCCTGTGCCGGCGTGGCCGCGATCAGGCGCGCCATCAAGAGCACCGTGGCCTCCGGGCCCATGCCACCGAGAATGCCAATGCGGCGCGGCGCGCTCATGTCGCATCCGCTCGTATCTTGGCAGGAACGCAGGCGACGATGATCTGGCCGATACGGGTGCAATCCTCGACGCTGAAGGTCAGCGGCAGGCGCATATCGAAAAGGCTGGCCAGCACCGCGTCCGATCGCGGTAGGGTCTGAGGCGCCACGTACCGCCAGCTCTGATGCGTCGAGGTGAACCCCTCGGGTACTTCCGCGCCGAACCACTTTAACTCGACGCCGAGGGCTGCGGTCGCGGCAAGAAATTGGCGCGCGCCTTCCGGCGCAATGTCCGGCAGGCGGAACTGGATCGAGCTACCGACGAGTGCTTCTTCTTCAGGTCGATGCGGCAGCCGGATCGCCGGGTTCAGCGCGAGCTCGTGCGCCACGGCGGCATAGCGCGCATTCCAGCGGCCGATCGCCTCCTCTATGCGCTTGAGCTGCGGTCGTAGGATGGCGGCGCGCAGGTTATCCATGCGCGAGGAGGTGTTCGGCATGTCAAGGCGTGCGGCATCGAAGTGAGTGCGATCCGGTCCTGCGCCGTGACGGCTGTAGAGCATGTAGGAGCCCGACAGGATCGTCGCCCGCGCCATGAAATCGGCATCGTCGGAGACGAGAAGACCGCCTTCCCCGGAATTCATGTGCTTGTAGGTCTGGGTGCTGAAGCAGCCGGCCAGTCCGAAGGAGCCGCTCCGGCGCCCGCGCCAGCGGGCACCCATCGTGTGCGCGCAGTCCTCGATCAAGGGCAAGCCGGCGCGGTCGCAGATGGCGACGAGGCGATCCATGTCGCAGAGATGCCCGCGCATGTGGGAGACCAGCACCGCTCGCGCGTCGCTGCCCGCGGCCTTGGCGGCCAGATCGTCGAGGTCGAGGACCAGGTCCTCCGTCACCTCGACCAGCACGGGCCGCGCGCCGACCGCGGCGACGGCACCGGGCACCGGCGCCAGCGTGAAGGCGTTGGTGAGCACTGTGTCGCCCTCGCCGATCCCGGCGGCGCGCAGGGCGATCTGCATCGCAGTCCCCCCCGACGCGCAGGCTAGGCAGTAGGTCGCGCCCTGCCAGGCCGCGAACTCGCGCTCGAGTTCGGCGGCCTGCGACTCCTCGCCCTCCACCACGTTGTAGCGGTGCAGCCGGCCAGAGCGCATCACCGCCACCGCCGCGGCGATCGCGTCTTCGGCGATCGGCTCCTGCTGCGTGAAGCTGCCGGTGAATGGAGCCAGAGCCACGGATTATTCCGCCGCCGCGACGCGGCGATCGCTGAAATCAAAGGCCGCGCTATAGCCGAACAGTGCGACCGAGCCGCCGGTGTGCAGGAACACCACCCGCTCGCCCTTCTTGAACTGCCCCTTGCGGATCAGATCGATCAGCCCCGCCGCACCCTTCGCGGAGTAGACCGGGTCGAGCAGTATGCCCTCGAGCTCGGCGAACATCGCGATCGCCTCCAGGCCGCTCGCGGTCGGTATGCCGTAGCCGTCGCCGACATAGTCGCAGTTGGCGACCACGTCCTCGCGCTTGACCACGCCCGCGGCGCCGATCTTCTCGGCGGTCGCCACCGCGAGGTTGAAGACGTTCTCCTCCTGCTTCGGCCGCGGCGCGCGCACGCCGATACCGAGCAGCGGGATACCGGCATTGATCGCCTTCAGCCCGGTGACGAGACCCGCCTGGGTCCCCGCACTGCCGGTCGCATGCACCAGGTGATCGATCACCAAGCCACGATCGTTCGCCTGCCCGACCAGCTCAAATGCGCAGTTGACGTAGCCCAACGCCCCGGTCGGGTTCGAGCCGCCGCCCGGGATGGTGTAGACCCGCCGCCCGCTCGCCCGCAGCCGGTCGGCCGTCTTCTCCATTTCGGCGTTCATGTCCGGGGCACTGCTGCGCTTCTCGGTGGTAGCGCCATGCAGGTGGTCGAGCAGGACGTTGCCGTTGTTGTTGTAGTTCGGATCGTTGCTGCCGGTGCGGTCTTCGAGCAGGATATGACAGCTCATGCCAAGTTTCGCCGCGAAAGCAGCGGTCTGACGGGCGTGATTTGACTGCGTCGCACCCTGCGTCATGACTGTATCGGCACCCTCCGCCTGGGCCTCGGCCATCAGGAACTCGAGCTTGCGTGTCTTGTTGCCACCGGTGGAAAGGCCGGTGCAATCGTCTCGCTTGATCCAGATCTCTGGCCCGCCGAGTTCTCGTGACAGGCGGCCGAGCGGCTCGAGCGGCGTCGGGAGATGCGCGAGGAAAATGCGGGGGAAGCGCGCGAGATGCATCAGCTGTTTTCCTCTTAAGACATCATTTGAAGCATTATCTGCCCCGGCCTTCGGCTTTACAAATGCGTAATCCGCCTCTTAAAATGCGTAACTTGCATGTTGGAGTTGACGGGTGCGGCTTGAATGGCTCGAGGATATCCTGGCGGTAGTGGAGACTGGATCGCTCATCAAGGCGGCGGAGCGCAGGTGCCTGACGCAATCTGCTTTTTCGCGCCGGATCAGGATGATCGAGGCACACGTGGGCGCGGAACTCTTCGACCGCGCGCGCAAGCCGGTCGAGCTGAAGGCGGCAGTGCGCGACCGTTACCAGGACATCGTAGAGCTCGCCGCGGGCCTGAGGACCCTGACCAACGGACTAAGGCACCAGGGACGGGAGGCGCAGAAGCGAATCGTCATCGCCAGCCAGCACGCGATCACCACCTTCATCGCGCCGTCACTGGTGCAGCGGCTGCTCGCATCGCGCGATCTCGACATCCGGCTCAGGTCGGCGAACCGGGAGGACTGCTACGCGCTGTTGCTGACGCGTCATGCCGACATCGTACTTCTCTACGCGACGGAGCGACACCCTGTAGCGATGGAAAGCAGTTTCATCGAGCTGCACACCCTGGGCTCGGAAAGCCTGATCCCGGTCTTCAAAGCGTCTGGCGTGAACCAACTAAACGCGCAGTACAACCGAGGTGAGCTGCCGGTGGTGATCTACCCCAAGGGCGTCTTCCTAGGCCGGGTGCTGAGTGACGAAATCTTGCCCCGACTGCGCGGAGTCACGTCTTTCAGCCCCAAGGCCGAGACGGCCCTGACCCTGGCCGCGCTTCAGCTGGCGCTGATCGGCATCGCAGTCGCCTGGGTTCCGGAAACGCTGGCTCGCGAGTACCTCCTCTCGCAACAGCTTGCGGACCTGCGCGCGACTCTAGGGAGCCAGCATCTCGACCTGATCGCAGTCCGTATCAAAGGCAAAAAAACGCAAACCGAGGAAGAGGTTTGGGAAATGATCTTGTCCCACACACCCGAACATCTGCGCACATCATTTCCGGCTTCGGAAACGATAGCGGGATTGGAGATGGCCTGATTAAATCCAGACGACTTGGAGTCGGGCCGTGCGTCTGAGCGGGACGGCCTACTGAACCGCCCGTCGTGGACGAAGTCTTGATGGTGGACGTGCCGCCCCGGGGTCCGGCTGTCCGAGGTGTTCCGGCAGGCGGCGCAGAGCTGGTTCTTCATCAACGCTGGTCGATTCGGACGGGCGGGAAGCTGCCTACGATTTTGGCGAGCGGGGGCCGCCCTTCAGCGGCCCGGTTGCCCTGTGACCCTGTGGAAAACGCTCAGAAGGCTCACAGCGCCTCTGGCGCAATATCTGAGGCTGCCTTGATACTGCTTCAACAATGGCGACGACCGCAGGTCGCTCAATAGTCGCGAGTTCCATCAGGAGTTCGTTTTGCCCGACACCTATGTGAAGGATGCGGTCTCGCTCACCAGCACGGCGCGCGCCGTAGCGGCTTACATGCAGCCGGACGACACCAGGAAAGGTCACTCAGAGCTGGACAGGCCGGTCTGGAATCTCGTTGGGTTCCTCAGGAGCCGCCGGTAATCGTTTGCGTAGGATATCGCCGAGCCTTCCGAGCGCCAACTCGATGCCGACCGCAAGCTGACCCCTCGGCACCTCGGCCACGAGCGTCTCGACGCAGGGCCGCCAGATGTCTTCTGGCAGAGGCCCATGTGCGCCGGCATCGGCAACGATCTCGGCGTAGCGGTCCACAGGCGATACCAGCAGCAGGATCCCGGTGCGTGCGGCGGTGAGATGGAGTCCCCGCTCGAAGAACTGGTCGCGGGCGCAACGCCGCGCCGCCATGCGGCGCGAGGCCACCGGGACCAACAGGCGGCGCAGAAGGGGCACGAATCCGAGCAGCAGGCCCATCGCCAACACAGCAAGCTGCAGTGCGTAAAGGTATCCGGCTGCCACTCCCGGACAGGCAAGGAGCACAAACAGGGGAAGTGCCAGGGCCACGAACGCCGGCCACAACAGCCAGTGTGAGCCCACAGCTTCGCCGGTGACCACAACCACGATCTCGGCCGTGGTTCCGCGCTCGGCATTGCCTACCGCTGCTTCGATCCTCGCTGCCTCGGCCTCGGTCAACCAGGGACGCATCACCAGCTTCCCGAGGCGCCGCCGCCGCCGGAGCTGCCACCGCCGCCCGAGAAACCGCCACCGCCACCGTCCCATCCCCTACCGCGGTGACCGCCGAAGCCACCCGGGATGACGATCACCGGAGGGTAGCCATAGCCATTTCCGCCGTAGCTACGGCGATAGGGACCGTGGGGCACCCGACGGTCCTGCAACACGCGCATGAGCAGCAGAAAGGCAACGACACCGAACATGAACAGCGTCGGCCACGGGATCCCTTGGGGCGCCTGCGGCCTCGGCTGCCCGTTCCATCCAGAAGGGGCCACGCCACCTTCGGGACGTAGCAGCTCGAGCAATCCGCGCGTCCCGGCCTCGACCCCACCCTGCAGGTCACCGGCACGAAAGCGTGGTAGAATGAGCGACTGGACAACGGTGCTCGCGGCTGCGTCGGTCAGCACGCCCTCGAGGCCGTAACCGACCTCGACCCGCACCTTGCGTTCGTTTGGCGCCACGAGAAGCAATGCGCCATTGTCTTTTTCCGCCCCGCCGAGCCGCCAGTGCCGGAACAGCAGGTTGGCGAACTCCTCGACGCTCAAGCCCTGCAGCGAGCGTACCGTGGCGACCACGACCTGATCACCCGATGCCTGCTCTAGCGCAGCGAGGTCGCTGGTGAGGCGCGCTTCCGTTTCCGATGTCAGAATGTCGGCTTGGTCGACAACGCGGCCAGTAAGGGCTGGGAACGCGGGCTCGGCCGCCCATGGGGCACTGACGGCAACCCAGAGCGCGAATAGGAGAATGGCACCGCACTGGGTCACGACCCGGCGCATCCGCTAACCCCCGAAGCTCACTTTGGGTGGCTGCCGCGCCGCTGGATCAGCCGCAAAGACCGGCATTGGCTCGGCGTCCCGATAGAGGGTCATGGCCCATAAACGACCCGGGAACGTGCGCAACTCGGTGTTGTAAGCCTGCACCGCGCCGATGTAGTCACGCCTTGCCACCGCGATCCGGTTCTCGGTTCCCTCGAGTTGCGACTGCAGCGCCAGGAAGTTCTGATTGGCCTTGAGGTCGGGATAGTTCTCGACGATCGCCAAGAGCCGGCCGAGCGCGCCCGAGAGCTCTGTCTGGCGCTGCACGTACTCGCCGAACTTCTCCTGATTCTTGAGCACATCGGGCCCCGGCGGCGCTTGCACTGCAGCGGCCCGGGCGCGGACCACGCCTTCGAGGACGTCCTGTTCGTGGGCGGCGTAGCCCTTGACCGTCTCGACCAGATTCGGGATCAGGTCGGCCCGGCGCTGATACTGATTCTCGATCTCACCCCAGGCGGCCTTGGCCTGCTCCTCACGGGTCGGGATCTCGTTCACGCCGCAGCCGCTGAGCGTCAGGATCAATAGACAAACCGCCCAGAACTTTGCCAGCTGGTTGATCATGCTCATGCCCTGAATGACTCTTCGGTGGCCGGCGCCGACGATTGAGCCATGCGCACGACCGCCGGCCGGGCCGCTCTAGAGCACCATGCCTCAGGGTTTATAGCTTGTCATACAATTTGAGCTTAAGAGGCAGTTACCACGATTACCTTAGGATGATCTTAGAGCCTATCTTGAGACCAACAGCCGAACTTGGCGGCCGGCGAGGGCTGCGCCCCTCAGCCCGCTGAATTCCGGCAGATAGAGACCGAGCGGGTGGCGGCGACGTTGCACCCATTGAAGGCGCACCTTGGTGCAGTCTGAGGGTCACCACGAAGCAGACCAGTGGCTCGACCCTGGGACGTTACCTGGCTAACTGGGCCGAGACGGACCTTCGGGCGGAGCGGACGCCCTACTCGTCGGCACGCTGAGCGGTCCGTAGGCGCGACAAAGGGCTGGCGTGCACGGCAAGATCTATGTCGACAGCGTCGGTGCCACCATCATCGCCGAGCGGGTCGAGTATCTCGATGAGGCCGGCAAGCTGGTAACAGAGAGCCTGCGCAATTCACTTGGTGTTGGTCGCCCCGATGATGAATGCCTGCTGCATGGTAGTCGATTTCCCTGCCGCGGAAGTCGGCTATCACGGCTCGCATTTCCTATCTGGCGTCGGCGCTTGCCCCACTCTCCGCCACCGCCGTCCGCATCGAGCCGATCGCGATCCCCTCGTTGGCGCCGTAGCTGCCCGCCTCGCCGTTGAGCCTCGGCATGCCGATCTGGCCACCCTTGTGGTGCAGCGCGATGACCTCCCAGAGCCTGGAATTGAACACGGGACTGCCGGAGCTGCCACCCTCGGTCGGGGCCCGGTAATGAACCCGGCACACGCCTGGGATCTGCGGCTTGCCCTTGGTGGGTCCCTCGTGATCGATCAGCTCGTTGTCCTGGAACGAGAAGGCAAGATCGCGCCCACCGGGATGGCCGATGATGTAGACCCGGGCGCTGTCCTCCAGGACCGGCAAGGCAGCTGCCATCGGCAACGGCTGGATGCCCTCGACGGCGATCCGGAGTTGCAGGACGCTGGCGTCGTGCCGGCTATCCTCCGAGGTCCACACGATCTGCTCGACCTGGTAGCGCCGATTGGGATCGGCGGCCTCGAACACGACGTCGGCCTCCTCGGGCCGAATGCCCGGGCTGGCGCCGTGCTGGTTGACGACGTGGAAATTGGTCAGCACCAGCAGTTCATCGGCGGGTTGCAACCCGACATCCCCGGCACGGAGAAGAAAGCCGGTGCCGATGCGACTGCCGAGCCGGTGATAGATCGCCGCTACCGATAGAGCCCGGTCGAGCCCGGTCTTCCACCATCGGTACGTCTCCGGCCCTCTCTTGCCCAACACGGCCTCGAGCTGTCCCTTGTCGGGTTCCGGCTGCTCGCGCAGCCGCTGCAGCGTGCCGGCCCCGATCTCGACCGTTCCGTCCGGCAACTCGGGCCAACCGGGCGCGGAGGATATCGACCAGCTGCCGGCCACGGTCATCCGTTGTCTCGATGTCCCACACTTGCGTGAGCTGACGCAGCGTGCTGGCGATCAGGAACGCCTTGGCGTTCTTGTCCGCGGCGTAGGCGTGGATGTTGCGCTCGACGGTAGCCCAGTCCTGCAGGCCCAGCGAGGCCTCGGCCAAGGTCGGCAGATACCATTCATTCCGCTTCTTCGGCGGCGTTGCCGCCAAGTCGGTCAGCAACGCCCGCGCGATCTCCTGCGGTTTCAGGTCGGGAGCGATCCGCAGCCCGAGCCGTCGCGCGCGGGTGAGCAGCGCCAGCAGGTTGACGCCGTGCCAGGTGTTCGTCCTGGGGTCTTGCTGGTAGGGGCCGCGGTAGGCGGTGATCGCCTGCTTGAGAGCCTCGCGCGCACCTGGGCTGGTCTTGTCACCGGCATCGAAGAAGATCTGCTTGTGGGCGCGGCCGAGCAGACCCGTGGCTTCGGCGAACTCGGGATGGCTTGTCGGCAGACGATCCGCCAGCCTTGTCAGCAAGTCCACCGCCGCGCTGGCCTTGCCGGTTTCGATCAGATACTGCGCGTAAAGGCGCCGGTTTTTGGCATCCTTCGGATCTTGTCGGCTGACCGCTTCGGCGAGCTGGCCCATGGTCTCGTAGTCACGGGCGTTGCGCAGCTCTTCCACGAGCCGCTTCGCCACGGCAAGGTCGGCGTCCTCGCTCAGGCCGCCGAGCCGCTTGATGGAGCTTCTCGCGCGCTCGCGCAGCTCATCGAGCGTCGTCTCGTCCGCCATGACCGTGCCCTTCTCAGTTGCCCAGCAGGCGGCGCAGGGCCGAGCAGAAGGCTGGCTGCCGCAGGTACTTGGTGGCCGAATGACGCCAGGTGCCGTCATTCTGAACCGCCACGTCCTGGATTACGGCCTCATTGTCTCTTTGGTAGTCATTGCCCAGCACCGGATCGAACCCGCACACCGGGTCGAGGCGATCGAACAGGTTCACCCAGCCATGGCCGACCTTCTCGCGAGGGAACCCATCGGCACGAGTTCCAGCCCGGCTGAAGCTTGTCCTGTACCTCGTCCAGTCCGAGTGGAGCTCCGAGCGTGATCAGGCCGTCAACGGCCGCGCACTCGCCGACCCGCTTCAAGCAGTCGTAGGCAATCACCGTCCCCATGCTGTGCGAGACGACGACATGGGGCCGGCTGACGTCTGATCCGGCGAGCGCATCGACAAAACGCTTGCGGATCGTCTGTTGGATGCGCACCGCCGGCTTGCCGGGCAGACCGAACTCGACGTCGAACAGGTAATGGTGCACGTCGCGCAGATAGGCGTCGAGGAAGCGCTTTTTGATGAACCAGGGCAGCGGCACCCGCTCGAGGGCACCTTGCGGGTGGGCCGGGACCGGTGGCGGCTCGCCGGCCTCCAGCTCCGCTTCGGCTAGGGCCGTCATCTTGGCGCGCAAGCCGGCGAGGAAGGCCGCCTCCTCGGCCGTACGCGGCTGGGGCGAGGCGGCAGCGCCGCCGCCGTCGATAGCCTCGGCCGTGTTCTCCAGCACGCCCTCGTAGGCGGAGAGGTCCTCTTCCGCCTTCTCGTAGAGCAGGTCGGCCCAGTAGACCATCGAGCTGGTCACCCCAAGGTCACCCAGAGGCAGCGGGTCGGCCGCATTGGCCATCGCCTCGCCCCAGATGCGCAAGAGGTCGTCAGCAGGCGGCTTATTGGATATCCCGTGAATGAAGGTGACATGCGGCACGATGCGTTCCCCTGGCGTGAATGGAGCGGCGCGCCGGTATCTGCCGCCCGTCCATGTTCGAGCTAGAGATCGTATGCTTGGTCCTGGCCGACGTCGGGGATCTTGGCGACGTAGCCGGTGTCGCCAAAATCCAGGGGCGCATCGACGGCTTCGTAGCCTGGCAGACCGACTTCCTTGCGCAAGGCGTTTAGCCGGTTCATCCAGCCCTTGAGAAAGACCTGCAGCTTCGGGTTCTTCTGTGCGAGCCGGCGGTAGTAGTCTTCCCGGACATTGCAATAGGCCGTGATCGCGTTGCCGAGATCGCAACTGCTGGCGGCCCTTTCGGTCGTCGGCCCAAAATCGCCATCGACGCCGCAGCCAACGGCCGTTTGCAGGAACTCCACCGCGCGTTTCGGTCCCATGTTGACCGCGGTGTCGAACTGCACGAGATCGAGACCTCGCTGCAGCAGATCGCAGCGGGGCGGCAGCCAATAGCCGGCCTCATAGATCGCGTGCATCTCGGCTTCCTCAAGCTGCCGGACGTCGCGCGTCGCCAAGCCCTGGCGCGTGCGCCAGCCATCATAAACCTTCTGCGTTACGCCCTTGTTCGTCGCCCCACCGGGGTCGGCCGGATGGTTCACGTAGCCGCCCTCCCAGCGAAGAATGAAGGGCATCGAGGCGGTGAGGGCGGGTGATGATGACATTGAGATCTCCTTTTCCGCCGTCGGCGTACGGGGACGAGAGCATGGGAAGGCAATATCCAGCTCGTCAAGCGGTGCGCAGGACGACCGCGGACCCTAGCTCGACGAGACGCAGCCAGACATCATTCGCTCCACCAGAAATTTTCCTGCTCACCGAGATCGCGGAATCGCCCGTGCCGCCGGGCCGACTGAATTGGTCGCGCCACCGGTGCCGCGGTCGCATGCTGTTAATCACCTGTCACGCGTCATTCCGTCAGTGAGTTTTGTCACGTCGCGCTTGCGATGCGCGATGGTGGGCGCGGCATACCGTCGGCAGGGCGCTATCAGACTTGTCTCAGCCTCATTTGTCGTTGACCGCAGCAGGCACGACTGCGCGGGCGGCGCACCCGTCACGGTGCGGACCAGCGCCCGCTTTAGGAAGTCATGTCGGAGACAGGTTCGCGACTGTCTGCGTCGATCGCCAACGATCGTATCTAACTTATTGATCTGGAATTGTTTTTGAGACGACTGTGGTGATTTCCGTCTACACTCGTTCCGGCATCGAGCGCTGGCTCCGCTTGGCCGCATCCACACACTCACAGGCCGTCAGGGGCCTACGCCCTACGGAGTGACCTAGTGCGATGACGCATATGGCGACCTCAGGCTCCTCGACCTCATCTCGTCGGCGCTGAGTGAGAACGTGGATCCGCGCAATTTCGGAGCGCTCACGGAATTCGATCAGGGAGATGGTGGCGAGGCGCGCCGTTCAGGAGGCGGGCTCCGGCGCGGTACCGGAGCCCGCGAGCAGGCGCAGGTCACCGAGGCGGACGCCGCGTTCGGTGTTGACGCGATCGGCCAGCGCGCGGAGCTCGCCGGCATGCCCGCGGAGAACCGCCACTTCGAGGCATTCAGCCTCGTCGAGGTGGAGATGCAGCGTCGACAAATTCAGCACGTGATGATCGTGGTGCGTGTGGGTGAGGCGCCGCTGGAGGTCGCGCCGCTCGTGGTCGAAGATGTAGCTCAAGATGCCGATGCACGGTCTGGCGTCCGCCGTCACCGCCTTGCGGCTGGCTGCCTCGCGCACGAGGTCGCGCACCGCCTCGGAACGATTGGCGTAGCCGTGGCGCTCGACCAGTTCGTCGAGCGCCACGGCAATCTCATCGTCCAGGCTGATCGTGACGCGCTGCATGAAAGTCCGGCTAGATCATGCCGGCGAGAATGGCGACTCCGGCAAGGGCCGCAGCGCCGCCGGCCGTGCGAGCGACGATCGGACCCCGCCTCTCGCCGGCCCAGCCGATCATGAAGCCGAGGCCGACCCCGGCCACGTGCAGCATGGCCGTCGCCAGCATGAAGCCGAACCCATAGGCCAGCCCCGCAGCACTCTCGGGCATTTCCGAGCCGTGCGCATGGCCATGGAAGATGGCGAACAGCCCGACCACCGCCATCGCGACCGCAACCGGCGCCTTGATGCCGAAGGCCACGACCGCTCCGAGCACGATCACCGAGAGGGCGATGCCGGCTTCGACGAACGGCACGCCGATGCCGGCGACGCCGAGCGCGCCGCCAATCGCCATGACCAGGACGAAGGTCGTCGGCACCAACCACAGCGCGCGGCCGCCGAGCTGCCAAGCGAACATGCCGACCATCACCATCGCCAAGACATGGTCCAGCCCGGTGATCGGATGGATGAAGCCGTGCGCGAAGCCGATCGGGTCGCCGACGCCGGTGTGGGCGTATGCGAGGGATGGCACGAGCGCCATCAGGGCCGTCATGGCAAGCATCGGCATGGTCGGCTTGGTCATCGGCGATCCTCCAGCGTGATTATGATGGCGGGGAGCTTGGCCCGGTATGAAGAAGCGCGCAAGAGATCATACGCCGAACGGTCGGCCGGAACGTCGCCAACAGAAGGCAGGCAAATGCCCCCGGAGATTTGACGGAAAACGCTCAGAACGTGCCTTCCTGGCCGCGCGACAGGCGGCGCTTACGCTACGGCGCCGCCGACGACGGTCGCCAGCATCTCCGCCGCCTCCTTGTCGAGCCTGCCTCGGCCCCGGGCCAAGGCTTGCCGCCAGTGCGGTCCGCGGTCGACCGCGTCGTCCCAGGCGTCGCGCAGCAGGTCGGCCTGCCGGGTTGCGACCAGCGCCTGAATCAGACTGCCCGCCTGGGCCACGTCCTTGGCGGCTTTCAGGCGACCCGCGCCCGATCGTCGAGTGGCGACGATCAGCTTGTGCACGGCGTAGCGCTCCGGGGCCGGTACGTTGACCGCAATGCCCGGCCCATGCAGCACGACCGTCGGCACCTCGCCGTACAGGAGATAGTCGAGAAAGCGCAGCGGCTGGGCGCCCAGGCCCGGCATCGAGGGCAGCGGCACCAGCGTGTCGGCGCGCTCGTCGGCACCCTGGTGCGGCGTCAGCAGCTCGACCCGGTAGCCGCGCGTGTTGCGCACCGCATTGCTCAGCATCGGCGACTTGAGCGACGGAATCGGCGCGAAGCTCGGATCGACCTCGCGCAGCGCCTCCAGCAGCGGCTCGGCCGCCTCGCCGATGCCGACCGCGATGCCGTGGAACTGCGCGAGGTCGAGATCCTCAGTGCGCATCGCCACCGCCGGCAGCCGCATGCCGAGCAGTGCCGAATAGCTCTGATAGGCGACGGTGCCCACGAGACAGGCGCGCAGCCGGAACACGCCGGCCCGCGCCAACGCCGCCAGCACCTCCCCGGTGAAGGTGTCAGGCGCCGGAAATCCCGCCCGTTTCAGCGTCGCGACCAGCTGGCGTCGGCCCCTGAGGTCGGGCTTGAGGGCGGCATGGCGCTCGATCCGCGCCGTCAGCATCGCCGTCGCGGGGCCGACATAGCGCACGGTGTCTCTGCCCGTGGCTCGGTTGTAGGCGCGATGGTACCAGTAGTCCCGGCCGTTGATCGTGCGGTGCTCGAAGGTCCCGCCGGGTGGCAGCCCCTCGATCAGCCCGGCATCGGACACCCGCTCGCCGAGTTCGGCGAACAGGGTGACAAAGGCTGGATCATATGGCTCGGGCATGGCCGTTTACGGAGTGATTTGAAATTTCCCTCCATAAATGGGTAGCACGACCTAGTCGGAACTGTCCAGCCGGCCGGCCAGGATCTGCAGGAACAGACGAATCTTGGGCGCTCTGGCGAGGCGGGTCGGGTAGATCGCCCAGATGTCGGCCGGCTGCCCATAGGTCGGCAGCACCCGCTCGAGCCGTCCATCCGCCAATGCCGTGCCCACGTCCCACTTGGAGCGGAGCATGATCCCGTGGCCATCCAGCGCCCAGCGGCGGATGATCTCGCCGTTATTGGCCGTGAGCGAGCCGCGTACCTTCACAGTCTCCGTCCCAGTCGGGCCGTCGAGCCGCCATACGCCGAATACCTGGTCCGGTTCCCGGTTCACCAGACAACGATGCTGGGCCAGCTCCGCCAGAGACTTCGGCCGGCCATGACGCTCCAGGTAGGCCGGCGCCGCGCAGAGCACACGATGATTGCTGGCCAGCCGTTGGGCGTAAAGTTGTGGCTCGCGGGGACTGCCGATCCGGATATCGAGGTCGATGCCCTCGGCCACGAGATCGACCGGCCGATCCAGGATCTCCAGTCGTAGATCCACCTCGGGATAGCGGCCGGCGAAGGCCGACAATGCCGGCGCCACGTGATGGCGCCCGAAACCTGGGCTGGTGCTCACATGCAGCGATCCGTGCGGCGTCGCCACCTGCGGCCGACAGCTCCTGGCTCATGTCCTCGACATCGCCCAGGATGCGCTGCGCCCAGCGCTGCACGGTCAGGCCGTCTTCCGTGGCCGCGATTCGGCGCGTGGTCCGGTGCAGCAGGCGCGCGCCGAGATGGGCCTCCAGCAGGCTGACCCGCTTGCTGACAAACGAGGGCGAGGCACCCAGCTCGATCGCCGCCGCCGCGAGGCTGCCCTGCCGCAGCACGACGCAAAACAGTCTGAGGTCGGCGAGGGCGGGCAGATTATGCATGATTCGTCACGATCGGCTTTCCAGGAAGCCGTATTATGCACAATCACGGATCGAACTATAACCGTCTCGTGCAACAGAGGAGGGGCTCGTGACCAGGCACCAGATCGCGGTGATCGCCGGCGACGGCATCGGCAAGGAGGTCGTGCCGGAGGGCATGCGCGTGCTCGACGCGGCGGGCCGCAGGTTCGGCTTCGAGCTCCAGTGGGACGAGCTGCCCTGGAGCTGCGACTACTATCTCGAGCACGGCAGCATGATGCCAGAGGATGGGCTCGACCAGATCAGGAGCCACGCGGCCGTCTTCCTGGGCGCGGTGGGCTGGCCGGCCAAGGTGCCGGACCATGTCTCGCTCTGGGGCCTGCTCATCAAGATCCGCCGCGCGTTCGAGCAGTACGCCAGCATCCGCCCGGTCCGCCTGATGCCGGGCATTCGCTCGCCGCTTGCCGACCGCAAGCCCGGCGAGATCGACTTCATCGTCGTGCGGGAGAACAACGAGGGCGAGTATTCGTCGATCGGCGGTCGCAGCTTCGAGGGCACAGACCAAGAGATCGTGCAGCAGACGACGGTCTTCACTCGGCGCGGCGTCGACCGGATCATGCGCTACGCGTTCGAGCTGGCCGGCACCCGGCCGGGCCGCCACGTCACCTCGGCCACCAAGTCCAACGGCATGGCGATCGTCATGCCCTACTGGGACGAGCGCTTCGCCGCCATGGCGGCACGCTACCCCGAGATCCGCACCGACCAGTACCATATCGACATCCTGACCGCGCATTTCGTCCAGAATCCGGACCGGTTCGACGTCGTCGTGGCCTCCAACCTGTTCGGCGACATCCTGTCCGACCTTGGGCCAGCCTGCACCGGCACCATCGCGATCGCGCCCTCGGCCAATCTCAACCCAGAGCGCGACTTCCCCTCGATGTTCGAGCCCGTGCACGGATCGGCCCCCGATATTGCCGGCCGCAACATCGCGAACCCGATCGGCCAGATCTGGTCCGGGTCGATGATGCTGGACCATCTCGGCCACAAGGAGGCGGCAGCAGCGGTCCTGCGCGCGATCGAGACCGTGCTCGCCGACGGCCCGCGCACCCCAGACCTGGGTGGCACCGCCTCGACCCAGGATCTGGGCAAGGCGATCGCGGCCGCGCTATGACCGCCCTCCGCGCCGAGCCTCATCCCGGGTTTCATGCTGCACGACATCCAGACGGCCGCCGTACGCCTGCGCTGTGCCGTTGGCGGCAGCGGCCCCCCGCTCCTCCTGCTGCATGGCCACCCGCAAACCCATGCCACCTGGCACAAGGTTGCCCCCGACCTCGCACGGCATTTCACCGTCGTGGCGGCCGATCTGCGGGGTTACGGCGACTCTGAGAAGCCGTCCGGCGGCGAGCGCCACGTCAATTACAGCAAGCGCGCCATGGCCAAGGACCAGGTCGAGCTGATGGCGGCCCTGGGCTTCCCCCGCTTCGCTCTGGTCGGCCACGATCGCGGCGGTCGCGTCGCGCACCGTATGGCGCTCGACCACGTCGATGCCGTCGAACGCCTGGCCGTGCTCGACATCGCGCCCACCGCGACCATGTACGCCCGCACCGACAAGGAGTTCGCCACCCGCTATTTCTGGTGGTTCTTCCTGATCCAGCCCTTTCCGTTGCCGGAGCGCCTGATCGACGCCGATCCCGAATACTTCCTGCGCACGCACATCGACGGCCAGATCAAGACCCCGGGCGCCGTCGACCCCGCCATCTTCCAGGAATACTTGCGCTGCTACCGCGATCCCGCCACGCGCCACGCCATCTGCGAGGACTACCGCGCCGCGGCGACGATCGACCTGGAGCACGACGCCGCCGATGCCCACCGCAAGGTCATGGCCCCATTACTCGCCTTGTGGGGCGCCAAGGGCACCGTCGGCCAACTCTACGACGTGCTCGAGACTTGGCGCGAAAAGGCCGTCGACGTCCGCGGCCGGGCGCTCGACTGCGGCCACGGCCTGCAGGAGGAAGCGCCGGAGGCGACGCTGGCCGAGCTGCTGCCGTTCCTCACCGCCTGATCGCAGGGACTTACGGAGGGAAAGGGTCTTTCACTCCGTATATTGTCACGACCGCTTTCGCGCATGACCGAGTGGCGGCCGCCGTCTATGGTCCGGATCTCATTCTCCTGGAGTCGACCGTATGACCGCCCCCCGCTTCGTTATGCCGCCACCGGCGCCGGTGTCCGTTCCGGTCCTGGGCGACCGGGGGCTCTTCCCGGTCCGGCGTGTCTACTGTGTCGGCCGCAATTATGCCGAGCACGCGCGCGAGATGGGGCACGACCCGGATCGCGAGGCGCCGTTCTTCTTCATGAAGGCGCCAGACACGCTGGTGACCGATGGCCGGTTCCCTTATCCGCCGGCGACGCAGGACGTGCACCACGAGGTCGAGCTCGTCGTGGCGCTGGGCAAGGGCGGCCGCGACATCCCGGTCGGAGAGGCACAGGCCTGCATCTACGGCTATGCCGTAGGCCTCGACATGACGCGGCGCGACCTGCAGGCGGCGGCCAAGAAGGCGGGGCGGCCGTGGGAGGTGGCGAAGGCGTTCGACGGGTCCGCGCCGATCTCGCCGATCGTGCCCGCGGCGCAGATCGGGCATCCGGTCCGGGGCGCCATCTGGCTCGACGTCAACGGCGAGCGGCGGCAGACCGGCGACCTCGACCAGCTGATCTGGCCGGTCGACGAAACGATCGCCTATCTGTCCGGACTGTTCGAGCTGGCACCCGGTGACCTGATCTTTACCGGCACGCCGTCGGGCGTGGCGGCGGTGCAGCGCGGCGACCGGCTGCTCGCCCATGTCGATGGGATCGGGGACCTGGCGGTCGAAGTCACCGGCTGACGCGCGTCCGCTCGGAAGGCGTCCTGCGACGGTGCCACCTACAGGATGAACTTGCTCAAATCCGCATTGGCGGCGAGGTCCGCGACCTGCCGCCGGACATAGGCCGCATCGATCGCGACCGTCTCGCCGTTCCGGTCGGATGCCGTGAAGCTGACCTCCTCCAGCAGCTTCTCCATCACCGTCTGCAGCCGCCGCGCACCGATATTCTCCACGCGGCTGTTGACCTCGTGGGCGAGCTTGGCGATCTCGGCGACGGCGTCGTCGGCGAGGTCCAGCGTGATGCCCTCGGTGCGCATCAGCGCGGTGTACTGCTTGACCAGGCTGGCCTCGGGCTCGACCAGGATGCGGGCGAGGTCGTCGCGGCCGAGCGGCTGCAGCTCGACCCGGATCGGCAGGCGGCCCTGCAGCTCGGGCAGCAGGTCCGACGGCTTGCTCAGGTGGAAGGCGCCGCTGGCGATGAACAGGATGTGGTCCGTCTTCACCGGCCCGTGCTTGGTCGTGACCGTGGTGCCCTCGATCAGCGGCAGCAGGTCGCGCTGCACGCCCTCGCGGCTGACGTCCGCACCCATGCGGCCCTCGCGCGCGCTGATCTTGTCGATCTCGTCCAGGAAGACGATACCGTTCTGCTCGGTGGCCGAGAGCGCCTCGCGGGTGACCTGCTCCTGGTCCAGCAGCTTGTCGCTCTCCTCGGCCATGAGCAGCTCGTAGCTCTGGGCCACGGTCAGCTTCTTCCGCTTGACCTTGGGACCGAACGCCTTGCCGAACATCTCGCCGAGATTGACCATGCCCATCTGCGCGCCGGGCATGCCTGGGATGTCGAAGGTCGGCATGCCCCCGGCGCCGCCCTCCTGCACGTCGATCTCGATCGTCTTCTCGGCCAGCGAGCCATCGCGCAAGGACCGGCGGAACTTGTCGCGGGTCTCCTTGCCGGCGGAAGTGCCGACCAGTGCATCGAGCACGCGCTCCTCGGCGTTGAGCTCGGCCTGCGCTGCTACTTCCTTGCGCAGCCGGTCGCGGGTCAGCTTCAGCGCGATCTCGACCAGATCGCGGATGATGCTCTCGACGTCGCGGCCGACATAGCCGACCTCGGTGAACTTGGTCGCTTCCACCTTGAGGAACGGCGCCTGGGCGAGGCGGGCGAGACGGCGGGCGATCTCGGTCTTTCCGCAACCCGTGGGGCCGATCATCAGGATGTTCTTCGGCAGCACCTCGTCGCGCAGCGCGTCGTCGAGCTGCTGACGGCGCCAGCGGTTGCGCAGCGCGATGGCGACGGCGCGCTTGGCCGCGTCCTGGCCGACGATGAAGCGGTCGAGCTCGGAGACGATCTCGCGGGGGGTAAGGGCGCTCATCGCCGTTCCAGGATCTCGAGCGTGACGCTCTC
Organism: uncultured Alphaproteobacteria bacterium; assembly: GCA_963798145.1. Lineage (GTDB taxonomy): Bacteria > Pseudomonadota > Alphaproteobacteria > Geminicoccales > Geminicoccaceae > Benzoatithermus. The sequence goes on along the minus strand of CAWCSG010000012.1, from coordinate 413,346 downwards.
GTTGGTGTAGACGCAGATGCCGGCGGCGATCTTCATGGCCCGCCGCGCGATCTCCTCGGCGGACAGCCCCTCCACGTCGAGCAGAGCCTTCGCGGCGGCCAGCGCGTACGAGCCGCCGGAGCCGATGCCGATCAGCCCGTCCTCGGGCTCCAGCACGTCGCCGGTGCCGGTGAGCACCAGCGAAACCTCGGCGTCGGCCACGGCCATCATGGCCTCCAGCCGGCGCAAATAGCGGTCGGTGCGCCAGTCCTTGGCGAGCTCGACGCAGGCGCGGGTCAGCTGGCCGGGGTGACGCTCCAGCTTCGCCTCCAGGCGCTCGAGCAGCGTGAAGGCGTCAGCCGTGCTGCCGGCGAAGCCGGCGACGATGTCGCCGCCGCCGAGCTTGCGGACCTTCTTGGCATTGGCCTTGATCACGGTCTGGCCCAGGCTGACCTGCCCGTCGCCGGCCATCGCCACCTGATTGCCCTTGCGGACGGAAAGTATCGTCGTGCCGTGCCAGGATGCCGGCTCTGTCATGAACCCTCGCTCGCCAAATCGCCCGCCTTCGCCGTGAGCCCCGATGTGGGGCCAGCCACACCGGCGATCAAGGCGAGGCAGCTAGGCTACGAGATAGCCCCCATCGACCGTCAGCACGGCGCCGGTGACGAAGCGGGCGGCCGGCGAGGCCAGGAACAGGGCGGCACCGGCGACCTCGTCGGGCTGACCCCAGCGGCCCAGAGGGCGTGCGGCCGAGCAGCTGCGCGCTGCGGTCTGCATCGGCCTGAAGCGCCTGCGTCAGCGGGGTCGCGATCCATCCCGGCGCGAGCGCGTTCACGCGGATGCCATCGGCCGCATAGGCGATCGCCAGGGACTTCGTCAGCTGGGCGACGCCGCCCTTGCTGGCGCTGTAGCCGGGAACCAGGCCGCCGCCGAAGAACGACAGCATCGAGGCGAGGTTCACGATGGCCCCGCCACTGGCGGCAAGGAGCGGGCGTGCGGCCGTGCAGGTGCGCATGGTGCCGGTGAGGTTCACGTCGATCACCTGCGCGAACACGGCCGGGTGGTGCTCGGCCTCGCGGCGGATGATGCCGGCGCAGTTGATCAGGACGTCGAGGCCGGGCAACCCATCGACCAGCGCGGTGACCGCCGCGTCGTCGGTGACGTCGAGTGCGGTGGCCGGGTGGGCGGCCGCCTCGGCCTCGCCCATCGTGGCCCCGGTGACCAATAGGTCGCCACCGAGCGCGGCGAAGGCCGCAGCGATGCCGGCGCCGATGCCGCTGGTCCCGCCGACCACCAGCACGCGCTTGCCGGTGAACAGGCCCGGCGCAAAGCTGTCAGCGGATGAACTGGTCGACATAATCGGCCCCGAGCCCGACCGCGGCATAGTGGGCTCGGCACATGTCGATCTTGGTGAACACGTCCTCGAAGCCGGTGTGCCGGCCCTCGGCGTCGACATAGTACATGCAGCCGGAGATGTTGAAGAAGGTGACCATCTCCGGCACGTCCTCGGGCACGGTCAGGGTGTGGGTCTCGCCCGGCGGCTCGAACACGTAGTCGCCTTCGTTGGCGACCCAGTCGTGCTCGAGGTAGCGCCAGCGTCCCTTGAGCACGAAGCCGTGCACCGGGGCGGGATGGCGATGACGCGAGAGGATGCCGGCCTTGCGGACCCGCAGCAGGTTGCACCACTGGCCGTTGAGCGTGTTGAGCATCAACGGCCGGAACCAGACCGACGCGGCCTGCGGTACCCAGATCCGCTCGTCCGCGGGCATGGCATGCACGACGATCTCGGGCGGGGAAAGCGGGTGCGTCGAGGCCATCATGGCAAATTCCCCATGCGCTCGGCTTGCCCGAGCTTGCTTCGGGGATTCTTGTGCGAACCGGTCCGGAAAGCTAGCCCTCCTGCGCAGACCGCTCCTCGAGGCCCTGCACCGCCTGCGCCAGCAGCCGGAGCGTGTCGACCAGGCTTGCCTCGTCGCGCAGCCGGAACGAGGTCGCGACCAGGATGGCAGCACCGATCACCGGCTCCTGCGCCCGTAGCTCAACCTCGAGCTGGGCGACACGTGGCCACGAATCCTCATGATTGGCATTGGCCGGGGTGCATTGCCGATCGAAGCCGACCACCGCCTGCGAGCCGTTCATCCAGCGATCCTTCGTCAGTTGCGAGCCCCGCGCGATGGGAGCTCCCACAAAAAATGCGCCCCCGCTGGGGCTACCCGGCGGGGGCTGAGCGAGGGAGGGAGGCACCGTCTGACTTGACAAGCGAAACCTACGTCATTTGCCGGCGCAATGCAACACCAAAGGTTAAAAATTACCAACTAAATTCAACTTTTGCGTGATGACAAAGATCCCCTTCGAACCAAATTTGTCCGCAACTTTAGGGAATTTTTCACTAGTGTTGGGGCAAGTTCAAGACGTGACGCTGGCTCCTCCCGAACGGGCTGGCTCTCGGCAGCGAGAACGTTGAATGCTTGGCGGCGACATGCGGTCTATTGATCGCAACTTGTCCTCCGCTCCGTGCGACCGAGCGGTTACGCTTTCAGTTCAGCATCGATATGCTGAACCTTAATCTCCTCCACATTTCACATAATTCTCCTCCGCGCATGCTCTGTCAACAGTTTCAATCGCCACCCTAACTATCTGATCAGGCTGTATATTTCCGCGCAAAGGATGGACTAGTACTTTCATGCGGCGTTGCGGTCATGCCATGGCTGTCCGCACTCGTCATGATGTTGCCTCGATCGCCATGTAGAGTCCGAGTGCGAACAGGCCTGGAAAGAACCACCTGCGGAAGCGGTCGGGCGACAGACGGCTCCGGGCCAGCTGCCCGACAACCATGCCGCCGAGCGCCGGCACGACGGCGAACACCGATCCGACGGCCAGCGGCGCGTTGCGGTCGCCGCCATCGCACCGGCACCGGGGAGCAGGCCAGCCCCGGCCCAGGTGCCGACGCAGGTACCGGCCAGCATCGGCCACAGCGGCCGCACCAGCTCCTCCAGCCGTAGCCCAACCGACAACTGCCAGATGTTGGTCACCAGCGACGGGACGATCAGGAGCGCCGCAGCCTCAGCCGGGGACATGACGATGCCGAGCAGGCCCATCGCCAGGGTAGGCGGGCCCAGGCCGAGCACGCCCTTCACGAAGCCGGCGAGGCAAAACGTAAGGGCGACGGCAACCAGATGATGCGTAGCGAGGTGATCGAGCATCGGTACATGCTTGCAGCCGCTCCCGGCGGGGCGCCATGTGATTGTCCTTCCATGGCCCTCCGCGTTGTTCAGCTGACGGATGGCTGGTCGGTTCGCCGCCTCACGATCTGTGTGCGGAGGCTCGATGCCCTGCCGCTTCACGCGCGCCAGCTCGTCGAGCATCTGCTGCTGGTGGCCCCTGCCCGGCCGACCGCTCGATGAACCTGTCCGCGCTGTCTGGCTGTCGGCGCGCAGCATCTGCTATAGAACTGGCCACGCCGTATCCCGCGCAACCGATCATTGAAGCACCATGGCAGGCCATTCACAGTTCAAGAACATCATGCACCGCAAGGGCCGCCAGGACGCGGTCAAGGCGAAGCTGTTCACGCGGCTGCAGCGTGAGATCCAGGTGGCGTCGAAGTCGGGCCTGCCCGACCCCAACGCCAACCCGCGCCTGCGGGCCGCGATCCAGGCGGCCAAGGGTGCCAACATGTCCAAGGACACGATCGACCGGGCGATCAAGCGCGGCCAGGGCGGCGACGCCGAGAGCTACGACGAGATCCGCTACGAGGGCTATGCGCCGGGCGGTGTGGCGGTGATCGTCGAGGCGCTGACCGACAACCGCAATCGCACGGTGAGCTCGGTCCGGTCCAGCTTCAGCAAGTATGGCGGCGCACTCGGCGAGACGAACAGTGTCAGCTTCCAGTTCAACCGGGTGGGGCAGATCCGCTACCCTGCGGAGGCGGCGACTGCGGATGCCATGCTGGAAGCAGCGATCGAGGCGGGTGCCGAGGAATGTGATAGTTCCGAGGATGGACACGAGATCGTCTGTGCCGCTGACGAGTTGGCAGCGGTGCAGGAGCAGCTCGAAGCGCGGTTCGGCCCGCCGGACGAGGCGAACCTGACCTGGAAACCGCAGGTGACCGTCCCGGTCGAGGACGACAAGGCCGAAACCTTGTTCAAGCTGCTCGAGTCGCTGGACGAGAACGACGACGTGCAACGGGTGATCGCCAATTTCGAGGTGTCGGAGACAGCGCTGGCAAGGCTCGCCGGCTGACCGCGATGACCCTGATCCTGGGCCTCGATCCCGGCCTGCGCCACACCGGCTGGGGCCTGGTCGAGGCGCAAGGCAATCAGCTTCGGTTCAAGGCCTGCGGTACGGTGCACACCGATGCCGCGACCGACCTCGCCAGCCGCCTGAGCGGACTTTATCGTGGCTTGGCCGACATGATCGAGGGTCACCTGCCGCGCGAGGCCGCGGTCGAGGAGACGGTGGTCAACCGCAACCCGCTCTCCTCCTTGAAACTCGGCCATGCACGTGGCGTCGTGCTGTTGGCAGCGAGCCACGCCGGGCTCGAGGTCCACGAATATGCCGCCAAGCAGGTGAAGCGCGCGGTGACCGGCACCGGCAATGCGGCAAAGGAGCAGGTCGCCGTCATGGTCCGCTTCCTCCTGCCGGGTTGTGGCGAGGTCGTGGCCGACGCCGCGGATGCCTTAGCGGTCGCGATCTGTCACGCGCACTTCCGGGTCGGCCGGGCGCAGATCGCGGCCCAGCTGCAGCGCGACGCGGCGCGCGGCGCATGATCGCCCGCCTGCGGGGCATCCTGGCGGCGATCGGTGACGACCACGCGATCATCGACGTCGCCGGCGTCGGCTACTTGGTGACGGTGGCGCCGGCGACGCTGGAGCGCCTGCCACGCGTCGGCGAGGCGGTCGAGCTGCACACCGAACTGCATTCGCGCGAGGACGGGATTACGCTCTACGGCTTCCCGGACGCCACCGACCGCACTTGGTTCCGCCTGCTGCAGACCGTGCAAGGTGTCGGCGCTCGGGTCGCGCTGTCGCTGCTCGGCACGCTGCGCCCGGGCGAGATGGCCAACGCCATCGCCGCCGGCGACAAGTCCATGCTCGCGCGCGCAAGCGGTGTCGGCCCGCGTCTCGCCGCGCGGATCGTGTCTGAACTGAGGGACCGTGTCGGCGCCCTGCCGCAGGCGGGACGCGGCGAGCCGGTGGCCATGGCTGCCGGCGGTGCCTCCGGCGACGCGCTGTCGGCATTGATCCACCTCGGCTATGCCAGGGCCGAAGCCTATGCGGCGATCGCGCGAGTCCAGGCCCGCCTGGGTTCCGGCCTCGCCGTTGATGCTCTGGTACGTGAAGGCCTCAAGGAGCTGACCGCGTGAGCGAGCGCCTCGTCAGCCCGGCACCGGCGCCGGAGGACCGCGACGTCAGCCTGCGGCCGCGCCAGCTCGCCGAGTTCATCGGCCAGGCGCAGCTGCGCGCCAATCTCGCCGTGTTCATCCAGGCAGCCGGTACGCGCGGCGACGCGCTGGACCATGTGCTGTTTGCCGGGCCGCCGGGTCTCGGCAAGACGACGCTGGCGCAGATCGTCGCGGCCGAGCTGGGTGTGGGCTTCCGGCTGACCTCCGGGCCGATCATCCAGCGCGCCGGCGATCTCGCCGCGATCCTGACCAATCTGCAGCCGCGCGACGTGCTGTTCATCGACGAGATCCACCGCCTGCAGCCAACGGTCGAGGAGATCCTCTATCCGGCGATGGAGGACTATAAGCTCGACCTGATCATCGGCGAGGGACCGGCCGCGCGCTCGATCCGGCTCGATCTCCCGCCGTTCACGCTGGTCGGCGCCACCACCCGCACCGGCCTCCTCACCACGCCCCTGCGCGACCGGTTCGGTATCCTGGCGCGGCTCGAGTTCTACGAGGTGGCCGAGCTCGAGGCGATCGTGCTGCGCGGCGCGCGCCTGCTTGGGCCTGGAGCTGCTGCCCGAGGCGGCGCACGAGATCGCCCGCCGCGCCCGCGGCACGCCGCGCGTTGCCACCCGCCTGCTGCGCCGGGTGCGCGACTTCGCCACGGTCGACGGCACCGGCCGGCCGGTCGACGCGAAGCTCGCCGATCGCACCCTGCGCCAGCTCGAGGTCGACGATCTCGGCCTGGACAGCCTGGATCGCCGCTATCTCAAGGCGATCGCGCTGAATTACGGCGGCGGCCCGGTCGGGATCGACACCATCGCCGCGGCACTCTCGGAGCAGCGCGACACGCTGGAGGACACGGTCGAGCCGTTCCTGTTGCAGCAGGGCCTGCTGCAGCGCACGCCGCGCGGCCGGATGCTGACCCGCTCGGCCTGGCAGCATCTGGGGCTGAACGCGCCGGCCGCGATCACGGCCCAGCCCGCGCTGTTCGAAGACGACGCGCCGTGACCGCCCATGAGCTGCCGGTGCGCGTCTATTACGAGGACACCGATGCCGCGGGCATCGTCTACCACGCGAACTACCTCAAGTTCGCGGAGCGCGGCCGTACCGAATTCCTGCGCGACGTGGGCTTCGATCACCAAACACTGGCCGAAGTGTACGGGCTGGTCTTTGCAGTGGCGCATTGTGACACCGATTTCGTCAGGCCGGCGCGGCTCGACGATCTGCTCCTGGTCCGCACCGTGGTCCTGGCGGCTCGGGGCGCGCGACTGGAGCTCGAGCAGACCGTGCTCCGCGCCGACGCGACGATCGCCCGTCTCGCGGTCACCCTGGCGATCCTCGACCGCGTCGCCATGCGCCCGAAGCGCTTGCCGGATGCGCTGCGGCTGGGCTTCGCGGCATATGCCAGATAGGTAGAAGAAAAGAGCCCGAGTTCGCTGCCGGGTTTTGCTTGCTCTTGACAGCCAAAGGCGCCCCGACGATACGACAGCAACGCCAGTCTATCCCGGCCCAGGGGTAGACCGGCCAACCCACCGTTGGTGGGCTGCGACTTGCCCGAACCGCACAGAACGAGCCGAACGAGATGGACGACAACGCGATCAGCGCGGTCGGCTTGGCCAGCGCAGCGGCTGGGCCGAGCTTCCTGCAGCTGTTCCTGCAGGCGGACCTGTTCACCAAGGCGATCATGCTGGTCCTGCTCGTGGCCTCGGTTTGGTGCTGGGCGGTGATCTTCGACAAGACCTTCCGGATCGCCCGGTTGAGCCGCAAGGCCAATGCGTTCGAGCGTCAGTTCTGGTCCGGCGCCCCGCTGGATGAGCTCTACCGCCAGCTCGCCAAGCGTGCCGACCACCCGATGGCGCTGATGTTTGCGACCGCCATGGAGGAATGGCGGGAGTCGCCGAAGACCACGGATGTGACCTTCAATCGCGGCCTGGTCGGCCGGATCGGCCAGGTCATGGACCTGACCAAGGACCGCGAGGTCGAATCGCTGGAGACCAACCTGTCCTGGCTGGGCACGATCGCCTCGACAGCACCTTTTGTGGGGTTGCTGGGCACGGTCTGGGGCATCATGAACAGCTTCCAGGCCATCGCCGCCACGAAGAACAGCACGCTGGCCGTGGTCGCCCCCGGCATCGCCGAGGCCCTGTTCACCACCGCCTTGGGCCTGATCGCGGCGATCCCCGCGCTGATCGCCTACAACAAGTTGTCGGGCTCGATCGACACCTACGCCAATCGTCTCTCCAGCTTTTCCGAGGAGTTCGCGGTGGTGCTCTCGCGCGAGCTCGACGCCGCCAAGGTCGCCTGAGCCATGGCCGCCACTGCCCAGCCGATCGCGGGCGACGCCAACCGCCGCGGCCGCCGGCGCAAGCGGGCGACCATGGTCGCGATCAACATGACGCCCATGGTCGACGTGATGCTCGTGCTGCTGATCGTGTTCATGATCACCGCACCGCTCCTGACCTCGGGGGTCGCCGTCGACCTGCCGCAGTCGCAGAGCTCGCCGCTGCCCGGCCAGGACGAGCCGCTGAGCGTCACGATCGACGCCGGCGGCAAGGTCTACCTGCAGGACAGCGCGATCACGTTCGAACAGCTCGGCCCGCGGCTGCAGGCGATCACCGGCCGCAAGCCCGACGCGCGGATCTTCGTGCGCGGCGACAAGGGTATCGACTACGGTACGGTGATGAGCGTGGTCAGCGTCATCAACCAGGCCGGCTTCTCGAAGGTCGCGCTGCTGACCGAAGTGGCGGCCGGTGGCCGGCCCCGCGCAGACGCCTCGGCACCTTGAGGTCGGCGATGCCCCGCTTCGCCGAGCAGCGCTGACGGGAAGGGGGAATGGGTCGCTCGTTCGTCGCCTCCGTGATCGGCCATGTCGCCTTGGCCGTCCTGCTGGTGCTGCTTTCGGGCTTCGGGCGGGAACTGCCCTCCGAGGAGTCACCGATCACGGTCGAGATCGTGAGCGAGCTGGCCAATGCGCCCTCGCCGCTCCAGCCGAAGGCGCCGCCCGCGCAGACTGCGCCGCTGCCGCCCCGGCAGGCGGCGGCCCCGGCAGCCCCACCTCCGCCGCCCCCACCTCCGCCACCCAAGGTCGAGCCGAAACCGGAACCGAAGCCCGCTCCTCCACCGCCGCCCAAGGTCGAGCCACCCCCGCCACCCCCGCCGCCACCTCCTCCACCCAAGCAGGCGGAGGCGCCCAAACCCGTGCCGCCGCCCGAGCCGAAGAAGGTCGAGCCTGCCCCACCACCTCCCGCGGCCAAACCGGAGCAGCCCAAGCCTGCGCCGGAGAAGCCTGCCGAGGCGCCCAAGCCCGAGAAGCCGGTCGCGGTGGCCAAGATCGAGCCCAAGCCGGAAAAACCGCCGACCCCGCCCGCCCCCAAGCAGCAGGACAGCGACTTCGACGCCTTGCTGCGCAGTGTCGAGCAGACTCCAAAGCGGGTGCAGGCGCCCGAGCAGCGCGAAGGCAAGGGTGCGGCCGTGGCCGCTGGCGGAACCAATCAGCCGGGCAAGGCGCAGGTCGCGCAGATCAACCCTTCGCTGCTCGCGGCGCGCATCAGTCAGCAGATCACGCCGTGCTGGAACATTCCGGTCGCAGCCCAAGGGATCGGAGGCTTGCGCGTCGAGCTCAACATCGTCATGGGTCCGGACGGCAGCATTCAGTCCGTGGTGCCGATGGACAAGGCCCGCATGGCCGACGATCCCGTCTTCCGCGCCTTCGCCGAGAGCGCTGTCCGCGCCGTCCGCTCCTGCTCGCCGCTCGAGCTGCCACCGGAGTCCTATCAGGTATGGCGGAACATCATCTTCAACTTCGACCCGTCGCGGCTGGCCGGATGAGTAGTCTCGGCACGACCCGTCGCTGGGCGCTCGCTGGCGCCGCGGCCTTCTCGGCTGCGGTCGCGGTGGGGCCGGCGGCGCTGGCGCAGCTGCGCGTCGACATTACCAAGGGCGTGGTGCAGCCGGTCCCGATCGCTGTCAGCCCGTTCTCCGGCGACAGCCCGGCCGCCCAGGATCGGGGCGCGGCCATTGCCCAGGTGATCAGCGCCGACCTCGCCGGCTCCGGCCTGTTCGAGGTGCTCGACCGGCGCGCCTACATTCAGACCCCCGAGGAGTTGCGCGGCCAGCCCCGCTTCGCGGATTGGCGCCAGATCAACGCACAGGCCCTGGTCAGCGGCAACGTCCAGATGGCGCAGGGCGGGCTGCTCGCGGTCGAGTTCCGGTTGTGGGACGTGTTCGCGGGCGAGCAGCTGCGCGGGCTGCGCTTCGATGCGCCGGACAGCCAGTGGCGGCGGATCGCGCACAAGATCGCGGACGTGATCTACGAGCGCCTGACCGGCGAGCCCGGCTATTTCGATACCCGCATCGCCTACATCGCCGAAAGTGGCGCCGCAGCTCTCCGCAGCAAGCGCGTGGCCCTGATGGATGCGGACGGCAACGCCACGCGCTACCTGACCGACGGCAGCTTCCTGGTCCTGACGCCGCGCTTCTCCCCAGACGGCCGTCGCATCGCCTACATGGCGTTCCGGCAGGGTCCGCCGCGGATCTATATCCAGGACATCGACACCGGCCGCGGCAGCCTGCTCGGCGACTTTGCCGGCATGACCTTCGCGCCCCACTTCGCGCCGGACGGGCGCAGCCTCCTGTTGACACTGGCCCAGAACGGCAACTCGGACCTCTATGTCTGGGACATCGCCACGCGCCGTGCGACGCGCCTGACCAGCGATGCCGCGATCGACACCTCGCCCTCGTTCTCGCCCGACGGCGCTCGCATCGTGTTCAACTCCGACCGCGGGGGCCGGCCGCAGCTCTACGTCATGGGCAGTGCCGGCGGCAGCGCCAGCCGCATCAGCTTCGGCGAGGGCCGCTACGGCAGTCCGGCGTGGTCGCCGCGCGGCGACCTGATCGCGTTCATGGTGATCAAGGGCGGTATGTTCAGCATCGGCGTGATGCGGCCGGACGGCAGCGACGAGCGATTGCTGACCCGCAGCAGCCTCGACGAGAGCCCGACCTGGGCGCCGAACGGGCGTGTGATCATGTTCAGCCGGCAATCCGGCTCGGGTCGCAGACGCCTATTCACCATCGATGTCAGCGGGTACAACGAGCGCGAGGTTTCCACACCGACGGATGCGTCCGATCCCGACTGGTCGCCGACCCTGCCCTGACCGAATGACCGCCGATCCCGATGACCACACTTCCTTGCTCGGCCCTCGTCGCCCGCCCTGCCTCGGGCAGTGGGCCACATTTCCATAGCGCCACTTGCCGAAAGAACAGGCCATGATCGCTCGCTTCGTCTCCATCGCTGCCGCGCTGATGCTGCTGGCCGCCTGCAGCCATTCGGACGAGACCCTCTCGGATACCGCCGGCGCGGGTGGCCGCGGGTGCCGCGGGCGGTATCGGGACCACGGACACGACGGGGCTCGGCACCGGGACCGAGCTGGGTGCGGGCGCATCCGGCGGGGCGGCCCATGCGACCGGGCCGGGCAGTCAGGCCGATCTCGAGGTGAACGTTGGCGACCGCGTGTTCTTCGGGGTCGACAGCTCGACCCTGGACGAGAAGGCGCGTCAGACCGTGGAGCGGCAAGCGGCATGGCTGCAGCAGTTCCCGACCGTGACCGTCACGATCGAGGGCCATGCCGATCAACGCGGCACCACCGAATACAATCTGGCCCTGGGTGAGCGGCGCGCCTCGGCGGTGAAGAGCTACCTGACCTCGCTCGGCGTCGAGCCGTCGCGCGTCCTGGTCATCTCCTACGGCAAGGAGCGTCTGGCCGATCCCGCCGACACCGAGCAGGCGTACGCTCTGAACCGGCGCGCGGTGACCGTGGTCAACGTAACCAACTAGGCCGAACCCGGAGCGATACTCTTGTGAGCGGACGAGCGACCATGTGGTTTGTGGCGATGCTGGTTGGCCTGCTCGTATCCGCCTGGCCCGCCGCGGCGGCCGACCCGGGCTCGCTACGCGCCGACGTCGGTCGGCTCCAGATCGAGCTGGCCCAGCTGCAGGAGCCGGCGGTGCGGACGGCTGGGCTGGAAGTCCGGCTCTCGCGGCTGGAGGAAGATCTGCGGAGCCTCACGGGGCGGATCGAGGAGATCGAGTACGCACAGCGTCAGGCCGCGGCGCGGTTGGATGCCCTCGTCGCCGACCTGGACGCGCGGCTGCCCGGCGGCGGCAGCGGGGCCCCTCGAGCGGCAGCGCCCCCGCCGGAACCGCCGCCCCAGAGGTCGGCGGCGCGGGAGTCGATCATCGCGCCGGACGCCGCGGCACGTCAGGGCTACGTTCTGGGTACGATCCCCGAGAACGCCGTGCGCGGGCAGCCCACCGTCAAGACGCCGACACTGCCGGCGCCGAGCCAGGACGGGGTCGGAGCGCAGGCGCGGCTGCAGCCTGAAGGTGCGGACTCCACCTACAAGGGTGCGCTCGATCTGCTGCAGGCGGGCAAGTGGGGCGATGCCGAGCAGCAATTCACCTCGTTCGTCCAGGACTACCCGAACGACGCCCGTGCGCCCACCGCGTCCTACTGGCTCGGTGAGACCTACTTCTTCCGTAAGGACTACCCGACGGCGGCCTCGGTGTTCGCGCGCAACTACCGGACCTATGGCGATGTCGCGCCGCGCGCGCCGGACAACCTGCTCAAGCTCGGCATGTCGCTGGCCGCCATGGGGGACCGCGACCGGGCCTGCCAGACGTTCGCGGAGCTGACCAAGCGACACCCCAACGCCCCGGCGCCGATCCGCCAAGCCCTGAGCCGTGAGAAGTCCGCCGCCGGCTGCAACTGATGTCGCGCAGCCGCTGGGCCCGGCCGAATTCGCGGCCTTGCTGGAGGCCCTGGGTCCGTTCGAGCCGCAGGTGAGATTGGCGGCGGCCGTTTCCGGCGGACCCGACAGTACAGCGCTGGCGTTGCTGGCGGCAGATTGGGCTCGCGCACGCGGCGGCGATCTCCTGGCGTTGATCGTGGACCACGGGCTTCGGCCGGAAGCCGCAGTGGAAGCGGCGCAGGTCGCAGGGAGGCTTGCCTCGATCGGCATCGAGTCCCGCATCCTGCATTGGGATGGCGCCAAGCCCGTCACCGGTGTCCAGGCCGCGGCCCGAGCGGCACGCTACCGGCTGCTCGAGGGGGCATGCCGGTCGGCCGGTATCCTTCATCTGCTGCTGGGCCATCAGCGTGAGGACCAGGCCGAGACGGTGGCGATGCGGGTCGCCTGCGGCTCTGGGCCGACCGGCCGAGCCGGGATCCCCGTGGTGCGGGAGGTTGCCGGCCTGCGGCTGCTCCGCCCCCTCCTTGCCGTCCCGAAGTCGCGCCTCGTTGCTACCTTGCGATCTGCCGGCCAGCCTTGGCAGATCGACCCGAGCAATCTCGCGCCCCAGTTCCAACGCGGCCGATTGCGGCAGGACCCGAGCTTCGACGCCGAGTGTTGGTGGCAGGACGGACTCGTGCACGCTTGCCGGCGGACCGGGCGCGATCTGGAGCTGTCCCATTGGCTGGCGCGGCATACCCACCCCGACCCGCTCGGCTTCGTGCGGCTGGACCGTGCGGCCTGGACAGCCCTCGACCCGCATCTGCGGCTGACCGTGCTCGGCCGTACGGTCGCCACCGCCGGCGGCAGCTTATATCCACTACGGAGCGGACTGCTCCAGCGCTTGGCCGACCAACTCGGCGCCGCGCTTCCGGCTGGGCGTTGGACGGTCGGGGGTTGCCTGGTGGAGGCACGCCAGGGTGAAGTGATCGTGACCCGCGAGCCAGGCCGCATTCGTGATCGGATGCGGCTGCTGGTTGGGGAGCATCTGGTTTGGGACGGCCGCTTTCTGGTGCAGCATCGAGGCGGCCGAGCGTTGCTCGAGGTGGCAGCATTGGGATTCGCCGGCTCCCGGATGCTGCCGGATGCATGCCGGGCAGAGCTGCGATCAGCCGGTGTGCCAGCTGCCGCAGGGGCTGCATTGCCGGGTATCTGGCATGCTGGGCAGCTGGTGGCCTGCCCGCCGCTGGCAGCGTACGGGATGGTGCCGCAGCCTGGAATTTCCGCCACGATGGCGCTGCGACCGGCATTGGCGCTCGCTGGGCCGGCATTTGCGGGCGTGAATGTTGTTTCAAAACAGCAGCGCCTTATTTAACGTGAGGGTACCAGGGGCGATCCTGCGGCGGGCGAGGTGCAGGCCAGTCCGCCCCGAAACGGTGCCAAGGCTCACATCGAGGCGCACACGGTGAACAATTTCGGCAAGAACTTGGCCCTCTGGGTGATCATCGGTCTTTTGTTGATCGCCCTGTTCAACCTGTTCCAGGGTCCCTCGGCGCGCGGGCCACAGACGAGTCTCGCCTTCTCCGATTTCCTGACCGAGGTTCAATCTGGCCGAGTCGGCGACGTGACAATCCAGGGCAACTCGATCTCGGGCCACTTCCAGGATGGCCGCTCGTTCAGCACCTACGCGCCCTACGACCCTAACTTGGTCAACCGCCTGACCGAGCACGACGTACGGATCACGGCGCAGCCGATCGATGAGAACATGCCGTCGCTGCTGGGAGTGCTGGTGTCGTGGTTCCCGATGCTGCTGCTGATCGGCGTCTGGGTGTTCTTCATGCGGCAGATGCAGTCGGGCGGCGGCAAGGCCATGGGCTTCGGCAAGTCCCGTGCGCGCCTGCTGACCGAGAAGCACGGCCGGGTCACTTTCAATGAGGTGGCCGGCATCGACGAGGCGAAGGAGGAGCTCCAGGAGATCGTGGAGTTCCTCAAAAATCCGCAGAAGTTCCAGGCCGTCGGTGGCCGTATTCCCAAGGGCGTGCTGCTGGTGGGGCCTCCGGGCACCGGCAAGACGCTGCTGGCGCGCGCGATCGCCGGTGAGGCCAATGTTCCCTTCTTCACGATCTCGGGCTCCGACTTCGTCGAGATGTTCGTGGGCGTCGGCGCCAGCCGTGTCCGCGACATGTTCGAGCAAGCGAAGAAGCACGCGCCCTGCATCGTGTTCATCGACGAGATCGACGCGGTCGGTCGGCATCGCGGCGCCGGTCTGGGCGGCGGCAATGACGAGCGTGAGCAGACCCTCAACCAGCTCCTGGTCGAGATGGATGGCTTCGAGGCCAATGAGGGCGTGATCCTGATCGCGGCCACCAACCGGCCCGACGTGCTCGACCCTGCCTTGCTGCGGCCCGGCCGCTTCGACCGGCAGGTGGTGGTGCCGAACCCCGACGTGATGGGCCGCGAGAAGATCCTCAACGTCCACATCAAGAAGGTCCGCGTCGGCCCCGATGTCGACACCCGGGTGATCGCCCGTGGCACCCCCGGCTTTTCGGGCGCCGACCTCGCCAACATCGTCAACGAGGCGGCTCTGCTGGCCGCGCGCGCCGGCAAGCGCATGGTGACGATGGTCGATTTCGAAGCGGCCAAGGACAAGGTCATGATGGGTGCCGAGCGGCGCTCGATGGTCATGACCGAGGAAGAGAAGCGGCTGACCGCGTACCACGAGAGCGGGCACGCCATCCTGGCCTTTCTGATGCCGTCTTCGGACCCGATCCACAAGGCGACCATCATCCCGCGTGGCCGGGCCCTCGGTCTGGTGCAGCAGCTGCCGGAGCGCGACCAGCTCTCGCACACCCGGGAGTGGCTGACGAGCCGGATCGCCGTCGCCATGGCTGGCCGGGTTGCCGAGGAGCTTACGTTCGGCCGCGAGAAGGTGACCAACGGCGCCGCCTCGGATATCCAGCAGGCCACCCGCATCGCCCGCTTCATGGTCACCCAGTGGGGCATGAGCGACAAACTGGGTCCTGTCGGCTACGATGAGAACCAGCAGGAGGTGTTCCTCGGTCACTCGATCACGCAGACCAAGAACGTCTCGGAATCGACCGCGCAGAAGATCGACGATGAGATTCGCCGGCTGATCGAGGAGGGCCACCAGATGGCCCGGCAGATTCTCGGCGAGCATCGCCACGAGCTCGACGTGATGGCGCAGGCCCTGCTGGAGCACGAGACGCTCAATGGCGAGGAGATCGGGGCGTTGATGCGAGGCGAGCCGATCTCGACCGTTCGGCGCGACGAGCCAGCCAACACTGGCAGCTCGTCAGGGAAGCGCAGCTCGGTGCCGACCACCCGGCCCAGCGGTGGCGAGCCGCCGGCTGGGATCGAGCCCAGCCCGCAGCCCGGGGCCTGAGCCGAACTTCTCCTTCATCTTGTGAAGGCCCGTCGCGCGAGCGGCGGGCCTTTGCATGTCAGCTCGGGATGCCGGCCATTTTGCAGATGGTGCGCCAGTGCGCGTCGCTGACCGGCACCACCGAGAGCCGCGACTGCCGGACAAGGGCAAAATCGGCAAAACCAGGATCGGCCTTGATCGCCTTTAGCGATACCTCGTGCTTCACAGGGCGGATCGGCTTCACCTTCACGCGGACGAACTTGCCGGTCGGATCGTCGGGATCGGGATAGGCCGCAGCTGAAATGTTCATGACGCCGACGATCGCCGGGTCGACCATCGAACGGTAGAAGTAGGCGTGGTCGCCGACCTTCATCGCGCGCATATTCGCGGCGGCCTGATGGTTGCGCACGCCGCTCCACTCGGTCTCGCCGTCGGCCACCAGCCGCTCCCAGCTATAGTCCTCGGGCTCGGTCTTCATCAGCCAATGGGCCATGGCGGCACTTCCCTCCCGGCGGCCTGTCCCCTAGCTCGCTACCACGCGGGAGAGAACCAGGAAACGAGATGCGGATCAGACCAGCCGACGCAGAGGACGACGTTGCCATTTGGCGGGTTATCGAGCCCGCGATCCGTGCAGCCGAGACCTTGATGCTGCCAGCGGGGATGAGCGAGTTGCAGGCGCTGGGCTACTGGCGGCAAGCTACCCACGAGGTGTTCGTCGCAGACGATGGTGGCACGGTCGTCGGCACATACTATCTGCGCGCCAACCAGCAGGGCGGCGGCGACCATATCGCCAACTGCGGGTACTCGACGGCACCGGCGTCCGCCGGGCGGGGCATCGCCCGCGCCATGTGCATGCATTCACTGGACCGTGCGCGGGCGCGAGGCTTTCACGCCATGCAATTCAACTGCGTTGTCGCCAGCAACGAGCGCGCGGTCATCCTCTGGCAGAGCTGCGGATTTGAGATCGTGGGGAGGGTGCCGCGGACTTTCCGTCATCCGCGACTGGGTGAGGTCGACACGTTGGTGATGTATCGCCCGCTATAGCGCTGCGGCTCTCAGCGCGCCAACGCCGTCGCGCGTTCACGGGTGTTCAGCCCGTAGAGCAGCAACCCGCTGGCGACCACGACCAAGGCGCCCAGGATCGTGGTGAGGCGCGGGGTGACGCCGAACACGACCAGCGTCGAGAGCATCGCCCAAACCAGCTGCAGATAGATGAATGGGCTGATCCGTGACGCCTCGGCGCGCTGCAGCGCCATGATCATCAGCAGGTGGCCGGTGGCGCCGAGCGTACCGATCGCGGCCAGCTGCAGCCACTCCATGGCCGTTGGCGTCTGCCACGAGAATGGGACCAGCAGCGACGTCGCGACCATGCCGACGAGACCGCCATAGAGCAGCGAGACCATGGGCTCGGCCTCGCGCACGATCCGCGTGCTGATCTGGTAGAGCGCGTAGGCAAAGGCACAGCCGATGGCCAGCAGCGCACCGGTATTCATTGTTTCGGCGCCCGGTTGGATGATCAGCAACGCACCGGCAAAGCCGCATAGAATCGCGCCCCAGCGCGCCCCGCCGACCCGCTCGCCAAGAATCGGCACTGCCAGGGCGGCCACCAGGATCGGGGAGGTGAAGGTGATCGCCGCAACCTCGCCGAGCGGCAACCAGAACAGGGCAAGGAAGTTCAGCACCGTGGCGAGGAGAAGCAGCACCGAGCGGCCGAGCTGAACGCCGACCTGACTGGTCCGCAAGAGGCTCAGGAAGCGGCGTGGGAACAGCGCGAGTATCAGCAGAACGTGGAAGAAGTAGCGCGCCCAGATCAACATCACCGGGTCGAAGCGATTGGTGAGTTCCTTGACCAAGCTGTTCATCGCGACGAACAGCAGCCCGGCGAGACAGACCAGCAGGATCGCTCGTGGTGTCGACGCGCCCGCGCCCGCCGCCATGCCCTCTCCAATGTCCGCCAGCCGCCGGGGGGCAACGTGAGAGAGCCCGTCGCATGAGGCAACTCGAGATTCCGGCAATAGCATCACAAATTTTGCAATGCCCGCATGCAGGAACTTCCACCTTCAGGTGCGCGGGCATAGGCATGCCAACTATCCCGATCGGAACTAGAACCCTGCCAACCGCAGCCCCACGATGGCGACAAAGCCGCCGAAGATCCCACTCAGTGCCGCGGGCCAGGTCAGCGCCGTCAAGCGGGAACGCAGCCGGCGCTCGGCACGCTCGGCGCGAGCGCGGGTCTCCGCAAGGTTGCGCAGGGTCAGGCGGTAGCGTCGCTGCAGTTCGTCGAATTGCGGAGACGGCTCGCCGGCGCCTGCCCCGAGCGGCGCGCGCGGGAAAGGTGGCTTGCGGGTACCGGACCGGTCGGCGGCGTTGCGGAGCTGGGGCAGCATGGCGGTGGCGAGCATGATGGTCTCCCGGCTGGTCGGCGGCGGGTGGCCCGGCGCCAAATGTTCATGATTTGTTCTTGCGCATCGACTTTCCTACAGCGGCGCCGATCGGTCAAGCCGCAGCCGGTGAATCAATCGTGGCAAGGAGGCAACGGATCCTCGGCCTCCGGCGGCCCGCTCTCGGGCGGAGTGAGCGGCCGGCGCGGCTTGGCCAGGATCGTGTCGAGGTCGATCGGGCGGAAGTCCCAGCCGTCGACACCTACATCGACCTGACGGGTCAGCGGTCTCAGACGGCCGTGGCTATGGCCGTGCAGGTCGAGAGCGCCACGGTGCTGGCCGTTCCAGGCACGTAAGGGATAATGGCAGAGAACGATGCGGCGCCCCCCGAGCTCGAGCTCGGCATAGTCCTGAACACTGGCCCAGCCGGGAAGGGCTCGGATCGCGGGTGGATCATTGTTGCCGGCGATCAGGTGCTTGGCGCCGTGCAGGCTCGTCAAAAGAGTGGCAGCGCGAGCCGGGGTGATGCGAACCGCGAAATCGCCCAGATGCCAGACCGTATCGCCGGGTGCCACCGTGGTGTTCCAGCGCTCCACCAGCGCCGCGTCCATGGCGGCAACTGACGGGAATGGTCGGCGGAACAGACCCAGCGCGCCGCCATGGCCGAAATGGGTGTCGGCGGTGAACCAGGTGGTGGGAATGGCTCAGGCCTTGTGCTCGTGCTCGCGCAGCCGGGGCAGGAGTTCGGCGAAGTTGCAGGGGCGGTGGCGGATGTCGAGCTGGAACTGCAGGATCTCGTCCCAGCCGTCGCGGCAGGCGCCGGGAGAGCCGGGCAGGCAGAAGATGTAGGTGCCGCCGGCCACGGCCGCGTCGGCGCGCGACTGCAACGCGGAGGTGCCGATCTTCTGGTAGGAGAGCATGCGGAACAGCTCGCCGAAGCCGGCGATGTGCTTCTCCGCCACCGCCGCGAGCGCCTCCGGCGTGACGTCGCGGCCGGTCACGCCGGTGCCGCCGGTGGTGATCACCACCTCGACCTCGGGATCGGCAATCCACAAGCGTAGCTGGGCCGCGATGGCGTCGCGGTCGTCGCGGACGATGCCGCGGGCGATGAGCTGGTGGCCCGCGCACCTGATGCGCTCGGCCAGCGTGTCGCCCGACTTGTCGTCGGCCGCCGTGCGCGTGTCGGAGACGGTGAGCACGGCGATCCGCAGCGGCTGGAAGGCCCGGGTGGCGTCAATCCTTGCTGGCAACGGCCTTGCCCTTGGCCTTCGCGGCCGGCGGCACCACCGGCCAACGGTTCTCGGCCAGCGCCTGCAGCGAGGGGCTGGGCTCGCCTAGGCGCGACTGGTAGGTCCACAGATTGCCCAGGACCTTCTTGATGTAGCCGCGCGTCTCCGCGATCGGCACGCTCTCGACGAACAGCAGCGGATCGTCGCCGACGTCGTGAAGCTCCTTCGCCAGCCAGCCGATCAGCCGGCCCTCGCCGGCATTGTAGGCGGTGACGAGGTGGATCAGGTTCCGGTCTACGGTCTTGGTCGCGGCCAGCTGCTCGAGCCAAGCCTGGCCCACCGCCATGTTGTTCGGCGGATGCAGCAGCCATCCCTCGCCCAGGTAGGCAAGTCTGGTCAGCTTCGCGACATGGCGCGCGGTGTCGGGCATCACCTGCATCAGCCCCAGCGCTCCCTTGGGACTGCGGGCGCCAGCGTTGAAGCCGCTCTCGGCGCGGATCACCGCGTGCACGAGGCTTGGCTCCAGCCGGTAGCCGCCGGCCGGCTGCCAGCGGGGCACCGGATAGCCGTCGCCGTCGCGGCGCCCGTCGTCCCGGCGCGGTTGCGTCACAGGCTCGATCTGGGCCGACGGCAGCTCCAGGGTCGCCGCCAGCGTCACCACCGCCTGAACCAGATCGGGCTGTGCTCCGTCCGCCAGGCGACGGATCTCGGCCTCGGCAAGGTCGCGCTCGCCGACCTGACCGAGCGCGATCGCCCGCCGCGCCCCGGGGTAGCGGATCAGCAGGTCGAGCATGCTCCCCTCGAGCTCGTCCTCGTGCCGGCGGAGGTCGATCCGCTCGTCCAGCGTCCGCTGCGCGAGCAGGCCGTAGAACTCGTCGCTGCCTTGCGCGGCCAACCGCAAGAGGCGGGCGACCTGTTGCGGTTGGCGTGCGCGCAGATTGGCGCGCGCCGCCCAGAATGCGGCACGCGCCAACGTCTCGCCATCGAGTTGCTGGTCGTCGGCCAGGTGGGTGAACCGGTCGGCGGCGAGCGCGATGTCGCCGGCGCGCCAAGCGGCGAGGCCCGTGCGCCAAAGCGTGCGAGCGTTGCTCGCGCCCGGGACGGCATCTGCCGAACTCGATCCGGCGCCCATCGGGGCCATCGGTCGCTTGGCGCCCGCCGGCCGCCGGTCCAGCGCCATACGATGGATCCGTGTCGCCTGCGGCAGGTCGGCGTAGCGCTCGAGCCACGACGCGAGTTCCGCATAGCTGGAGCGATAGGCGGTAGGGTGGGTGTATCGGACGGCCAACACATGGCCGCGCAACAGCTGGTCATCGAGCCCCGCGATCAGTCGGTCGGCGCCGTCCCAGTCGGCCGCGCGCTCCAAGGCGAAAATCTGGCGGTAGCGGACCGTGTCGCCGAAGGTCAGCGGCCGCGGCAGGGGACTCATGACCGTAGGCGACTCGCTCCCGCTCGAGAGCCGCGCGATCTCGAGTTCCCCTGGCCGGGCCAGCGACTGGTGGGGTGGCACCATGCCTAGGAGAGATAGCAGAACCATAAGCAACCAGCGGCCGGGCCGCGCTTGTCGGAGCCTGATGCTGATGCTCATTATTCTCGCTTCTTGGACGTTGAGGCCGTGGTGATGCCGGGGCTGGCAGCCCGTTCAGGATGATGCCGGCGGCTGCTCCATATGTTGCCGGAGGTTCAGAAGGTCGCGCCAGACCAGGCGCTTCTGCAGCGGCTGTCGAAGCAGATAGGCCGGGTGGAACGTGACTGCGGCCGGAATCTGCTCCGCGGCGCCGGCAGGCTGGTAGGCGAATTGGCGGCCGCGCAGCCTGGTCACGCCGTCGGTGACGTCGAGCAGGGCGTGCGCGGCGCTGCCGCCGAGAAACAGCAGATGGTGCGGGCGGATCAGCTCGATCTGCCGCTCGAGAAAGGGCTGGCAGATGGCAACCTCGCCGGCGGTCGGGGTGCGGTTGCCCGGAGGGCGCCAGAAGATGATGTTGGTGATCCAGACGGTATCTCGATTCAGCCCGATCGTGGCGAGCATCCGGTCGAGCAACTGCCCGCTCGGGCCGACGAACGGCTTGCCCTGCCGGTCCTCCTCGGCACCGGGCGCCTCGCCGATCAGCATCAGCTTCGCCTGCGGGTTGCCATCGGCGAAGCAGAGCCGGGTCGCGGTCTGCTTCAGGGCGCAGCCGTCAAACTGCTGCAGGGCAGCCTCGAGCTCGGTCAGCGAGCGGCAGGAAGCGGCCAGCGCGCGGGCATGGCCGGCATGCTCGCCAGCACGGCCGATGGCCCGACGGGCTACTTTTGCAGGTGGTGGAGCCGGCCGTGCCAGCGGCGGGCGGACTTGCGCTTCGAGCTGCCGACGGCGATCCACGCCGATCTCGGCCACGCCATCCAGCACGCCCATACGGACATACCAGTCGGCCCATGCCGCAATCGAACGACCCAGGGTCGACACGGCCGTTGCGGTCGGATGCTGCATGCCGCTCCCACTGACGATGGCCGTTCGTCCCGAACGCCAGATCAAGCGCGCCTGCTGGCGGGCCGGAGGATCCGCCCGTGCCGGTCAGCAGGTGTCGTTCAGATCAGACGATACGGGACCGGCTTGCCGCCGCGGTCCAGGATCATCTTGCCGCTCTCGTCCTGCGCAGCTATGTAGCGGCCATGGCCGACAGCAGTGCCGACATACAGGACGGGCTTGATTTTCTTGCCCTCGAAGCTCTTCGCCTGCTGGGCGGGGCCGCGGGCTGACGGGTCGTTCTTGCTCTTCGACGTCTTGAGCACGGGGAAAGCTCCAGAAATATCTGCTGAGACGGGCAAGCTCCCGAGAGCGCCCAGACATGTTGGCGCGTGTGTGACCGGATAGCGTGCCGACGTCAAGCTTCTCGCCATCACCCGATTGGATGTCGCGCCGCGTGAAACCCCTGCTTCGCTACTTCCCTTGGACCCAGTCCGCGCAGCGCCTCCGCGCCCTCGCCGCTGCCGCGGCGGTGCCGTTCGTGGCAGCCCTCTCGCTCGCCGCATGTGGCACAGGGACCAGCGTCGACTGGTGGCACGTCGGTTCCAGCCATGCGGCGGAAGCGGCCACGCCGCCTGATAGCGGCGAGACGCCCGCCGGCAGCTATCTTGCCGGGCAAGCTGCAGTGAATGCCGGCGACCTGCGCACTGCGGCGACCAGCTACCAGGCGGCACTGGCCGCCGAACCTGACAATCTCGAGCTGCGTCGTCAGGTTTTCGCGCTCCTGCTCGCCAGTGGGGAGTTCGAGCGCGCCCTGCCGGCGGCACGTGAGCTGGTACAGGCGGATCCAGGAGCCGACGACGCCGTACTGTTCCTGGCGCTGGATCATGCCCGCAGCGGCGAGAACGCCGAGGCGGCTCGGCTCCTGGAGAAGCTGGGCAAGGACGGGCTGATCGGCACGGTGCGGCCGATCGTGCTGGCCTGGGCCCGCTTCGGCGCCGGAGAGCATGCGCCCGCGCTGGCCGCCCTGACCGACGCCGATCCGCGCGCCGGGCTCGACCGGCTGCGCGACTATCATCGCGCGGTCATGCTGGGCCTCGACGGCCGTCCGCGCGAGGGGCTCGAGCTGCTGCGTGCCGCCTTTCCGGATCAGGCGAGCGCGCCTGTGCGGGTGATCCGCGCCGCCGTCGACCTGCAACTCGCAGCAGGCGACCGGGCGGGGGCGGACAGTCTGGTCGCGGCGGCGCGCAAGGCGGAGCCGGACGACCGTCAGCTCGAGTGGCTGGCGGCGGGTCTCGCCAGCGGCCGCACACGGCTGGGCGCCGTCCAGGGACCGACCACCGGCATGAGCGACGCGTTGACCGGGATCTCGGAGGCCCTGTCCGACCAGGACGGGGGTGGCCAGGCGCTCCCCTACGCCCGCCTCGCACAGTTCGTGACGCCCGAGGACGGCGAGGTCTCGCTGCTGATCGCGCGGATCGCTCTCGACCAGGATCACCCGGACGAGGCGCTGCGGGCGCTGGACGGAGTGACGGCGGACAGCCCGGTGGCTTGGTCGGCGCAACTGGCCAGGGCCAGGGCACTGCAGGATCTCAAACGCCCCGAGGAGGCGGTCAAGCTGCTGACTGCCATGGCGGACGAGGCTCCGGATCGGGCCGATGCGCTGATCGCGCTGGGCGACCTTCTGCGCGGCGAGGACCGGTTCGCCGAGGCGGAGACGGCCTACACCAGAGCCGTCGAGCGGCTGCCTGCGATCGACCGGCAGCACTGGCGTCTGCTGTACGCGCGCGGCATCACCTACGAGCGCACCCAGCGCTGGCCGCAGGCCGAGGCCGACCTGCTGAAGGCGCTCGAGCTGGAGCCCGACCAGCCGTTCATCCTCAACTATCTCGGCTACAGCTGGGTGGACAAGGGGCTGAACCTCGACCGCGCCAAGGCCATGCTGCACCGCGCGGTCGAGCTCAAGCCCGACGACGGCTACATCGTCGACAGCCTCGGCTGGGCCTATTTCCGGCTCGGCGACAATGGCAAGGCGGTGACGTATCTCGAGCGCGCGGTCGAGCTCGAGCCCGCCGACCCGGTGGTCAACGACCATCTGGGCGATGCCTATTGGCACGCGGGCCGGTTCCGCGAGGCGCGCTTCCAGTGGCAGCGGTCGCTGGTGTTCAACCCGGAGGCCGATCTTCTGGCCCAGATCCAGGGCAAGCTCGCCAACGGCCTCCCGGATGCCGGTCGCAAGCCCGGTTGAGGGTGCCGTCCGCGAGTTGGCGCCGGCCAAGATCAATCTCGACCTGCTGGTCACCGGCCGCCGCGCCGACGGCTACCACGAGCTCGACAGCCTGGTCGTGTTCGCGGACCTTGCCGACGAGCTGACGCTGACGCCGGCCGATAGCCTGCGGATCGAGCCATGCGGCCCGTTCGCAGGAGAACTGCCGCCCGAATCCGCCAACATCGCCGTGCGCGCCGCTCATCTGCTCGCTGGCGCCGTCGGGCGACCCGCGCGAGCCCGCATCCGGCTCGACAAGCGGCTGCCGATCGCGGCCGGCATCGGCGGCGGCTCAGCCGACGCCGCGGCCGTGCTGCGCGGGCTGCGGCGGCTGTGGGGCCTTGCCATCAAGGACACGGCTCTGGCCGCGCTCGGCCTCGAGCTGGGTGCGGACGTGCCGGTCTGTCTCGCCGGCCGTCCAGCCCGCATGCGCGGGATCGGCGAGCGTCTCGACGATCGGATGTCGCTGCCGGTGCTCCATCTGGTCCTGGTCAACCCGCGGCAGCCCCTGGCGACGGCCGCGGTGTTCAAGGCGCTGCCGGCCGAATTGCGTGGCCCGCGCCCGGCAGCGCTGCCCGCGACGCTCGATCTCGGGTTCCTGCGCCGCAGCCGCAACGATCTGGAGGCCCCGGCGCGCCGGCTGCTGCCGGTGATCGACGAGGTGCTGGCCGAACTCGCCACGGCGCCTGGCTGCCGCCTCGCCCGGATGTCGGGCAGCGGGCCGACCTGCTTTGGCGTGTTCGAGACCCCGGCCGCGTCGGCCGCTGCGGCCGTCCGGATCATCGACCACCGCCCGGGCTGGTGGGTCGCAGCGTGCCGCACGACCTCGGCACCCTGAGCCACCCCATGGTTGCCATCAGGCCCGTCGCGACCTAAGGTCCAGCCTGCGATTGGGGCGTCGCCAAGCGGTAAGGCAGCGGACTTTGACTCCGCCATTCGCAGGTTCGATCCCTGCCGCCCCAGCCAACACATCCGAGCTGAATGTGACAGCAGGGCGCTTCGGTGACGCCGGATGCGATGGCCTCGAGGAGCGATTGCCAGCGCTCCCCGCCTCCCTCAGGTGATCCCGACATCGATGCGAGGCGAGCGGAGGCTCGCCTCGGCACCGGGCAGTCGCGGCGAGCTAACGCTTCAGGGCCCGCGGGTCCCGCGGAGGTAAGTCGCCCTTGGAAAACTTGATACCGGTCCGGCTCTCAACACCAAACCTGCGCTTGTGATACGTTCTCACGGCCGAGAGTGGGGCGTTATCGAGCGAGTCGGGAAAATACGTGTCGTAGGGTGCACCGGCGATGACGACGCTCATATCCCCGCCCACGGATTGCCCCTGGAAGCCGTGACAACCCTGGCAGCCGCCCATCTGGTAGGGACTTCCCACCGCGCCGTTGAGATAGACGTTGTCGACCTTGGCAGACGGTATTGGCGGGGTTAGAAACAGATTCTTCGTAGCGCTGGCCGAACCCCTGAAATTCGCGAGCACCTGATTGGTCTCGACCATGATATTGGCCATGAAGTAGTAGCTGAGATCGTCCGCGCTCGCGGTGGGAGGCGGCGGACCGTCGACGGGCGTGCCCTGGACGCCGATCAGCTTGTAGTACTGCCAGACGGTGGCGGGGTTCCCGGTCGTCGGGTCCGTGAAGACCGCATGAACGGCGTCATTGACCGCCAGGATCGGCGAGTTGATCGGATTGGCGCGCCTCACGGGGATTTCCGGGAGGGGTTTGTCGTCTCCGACATTCAGGAAGGCCAGGTTCTGCGTGTTTGGATCAGTCGCACCATCGGTATAATTGTCGGTCTGCTCCCAGCTCGCGAACACGAAGGCCGGAAACGATACGGTCTTGTGGATAATGTGAAGCGCAACCAGGCCCCACAAATCATTGTTGTAGGTCTGAGCGGGTTGGCCAGGGCCGCCGCCGGTGTAGTAAATGACGTTCCGCGTGAAAAAGTGGCTCTTGATGTCGTTATCGCTCCAGTTTGCGCCACGCCGCCTTGATCTCGATGGCGCCTTCGCCCGCGTCGCCAGCCGTCGCGATATCGCCGCAAGGCAACAGCATGATCTGGCTGACGTTGTAACCCGCTGGGGGGGTGCATGTTCCGACGGAACCCGGGACATATTTCGAGTTAGGCTTTCCGGTCCCCAGCTCCGGTGTCGGGTTCGTAGCCTGCAGGGCGTTGAACAGGGGCGTATAGCTCAAGTCCGCGCCGGGGACATTGAACCCATTGTCGCGGAGATACTTGTATTCCGCTCGGTTGACTTTTGCCTCGTATGCGACCCGTATCCCGCTCTGAGGCTGTGATTCAGGCGGCGTAGCCGTGGAGTGTGCATACATGAAATCCAGGCTGATCTGGCTCGTCTCGTCGAGATTGTTGAAGAGATTGAAGCTCGGGATCTGGCCGTTCAGGCCGGTCCCCATCGTGGGGATGGGGGGCGAGTAAATGTAGGTCGGCTTATTGGAGTTGAAGCCGATATCGGGGTTCGTGTTGACCGGGAACAGCTCGTTCTTGTGCCGGTAGGTCTGCCAGACGACCAGCGGGAATTCGCCGTTGCTGTCGGGCGCGACGTCGAGAAAGCCGGTGTTGGGATCGGTGGTGGGGTCGGGCCGCCCGCGGATCCCGGTCGTCGTCGGATCCATCGCGACCCAGTTCAAGGCGACGAATTCCTGCCAGGCGAAGACCGCAAGCTCGGCAATGGTGGCATCCGGCCCGGCCGAGACGTCGTGCGGGACGCACGGGCTGAGGGTGAGCGAGAAGGGCGGCGTGTAGCATGAGGGGTCGCCGGAGGGATGGGCGACTGCGGGCCTGACGCCCGGCAGAGCCCAAAGTGCCTGCGACAGAACGAGTGCGAGTGCGTACGCACTCGGTGATCTTCTGGACATGCATCCTCCCGTAAGGTTGCGGGACGGTTTTCCTCCCGTCCCCTGGAGCATCGGCGGCGACGCCGGCACGAACTATTATGCTTCTTTTCAAATTTTAAGGGGTCCAACGTGGAAGGCAAGCGAGTCTCCACGAGGTTTCGCGCCAAGGCTGTGGCCGGTCTCGCCGTATTCGGTTCGGCCACGCGGGGCGAAGCCGGATGCGCCCGCGCTCTATCACATGCTCGACGCGATCACGGGCCGGCGGGCGCTACTGGCTGGAGCACGGCATGCGCCCGGTCGAGCTGGCGCGCGAGGCCTGCCGGCGGATCGGCGTCGAGCCCTTCTCCATCGCCATCCGCGGAGGCACCGACGGCTCGCGCCTGACCGAGCTCGGCGTGCCGACGCCCAACCTGTTCACCGGGATGCAGGAGATCCCCGGGCCGCTGGAATGGATCAGCCTGCCGGACATGACGCGGGCGACGGAACTGTGCGTGGAGCTGGTGCAGCTGTGGAGCGAGGCGACAAAGCCGATCTCGCGCGGACCCTGATCCCAACGATGGGCACGACTTGACCGAACCGCCCGGGGCCATTCTTTTCGATGTGAGGCTTCGCTTGGCCGGCGGCCGTTACCGTCGGCAAGAGCGGTGGTGATTGCCACTGGCGTGCGGTATCGCAGCTCGAACATCCACCCACCATGATGGCCGAACCTTCGGCCCGGGAGAGCGCATGACCTCTTGCAATCACAGCAGCACGATCAAGGAAGTGACGCCGAGCGCGCTCGGGTGTGAGGAGTGCCTGAAGACCGGCAGCTGGTGGGTGCACCTGCGCCTGTGCCGGACCTGCGGCCACGTCGGATGCTGCGACCAGTCGCCCAACCGGCATGCGACCGCGCACTATCATGCGACGCGCCATCCGATCATCGAGGGCTATGACCCGCCCGAAGGCTGGGGCTGGTGCTACGTCGACGAGATGGAGATCGACCTGCCGGACACGACCCCGCAGCGAGGCCCGATCCCGCGCTTTTAGCAGGAAATGGGGTGCGTGTCCGGTCGGATAGCGCAAATCCTAGTTGCGCGTCGCCTTGGCCACGCTCTCCCCCGCGTTTGCCATGAGCCGCAGGCTGTCCAGCAGGCCCAGCAACGAGACCAGGGGCACGATCAGGAACGCCACCCGGAACGGCGCCGTGGCCCCCGCGGTCGCCAGTCGCTCGCCCAGCCTAAGAGCTATAGCACCCAGACCGACGCCCGGGCCCATCGCGAGCTGGAACGCGGTCGAGAACAGCGTGTTGGCAGCGCTCATCGCCGGCTGCGGGATGTCGGCGAAGGCGATCGTGTTGAGCGCGGCGAATTGCATCGAGCGCGTCATGCCGCCCAGGACCAGCAAGACGCAGATCGCGACCAGCGACGTGCCCGGCGTGAACGCGGCGCAGGCGGCGATCGCTGCCACGTTGAGCACGCCGTTGACCAGCAGCACCGGACGGAAGCCGAAGCGGCGCAGGATGGGCGTGGTCATCGGCTTCATCGCGAGGTTGCCCGCGAACACCGCCATCAGCACCATGCCGGATTGAAACGCATCGAAGCCGAAGCCGAGCTGGAACATCAGCGGCACCAGGAACGGCACCGCGCTGACGCCCATGCGAAACAGGGAGTCACACCCGATCGTGACCGCGAAGGTGGGCACGCACGGCGAGGCCCCGGGGTCTCAGTCCTGCTTGTCGGGCAGCTCGCGCTCGCGGCGCGCGATGAACTCGCCCAGCGCCTCGTCGATGCCGGGGTCGATCGGCGGCGCGGTGTAACTGTCCAGCACCTTCCGCGCCGCCTCCAGCCCCCTGGTCGCCGCATCCTTCTCGCCGTCGGCCAGCCATTGCTCGAAGCTGTTGTTGTCGAACAGCTCGGACATGAAGAAGGCGTCCTGGAAATGGGCCTGGGTGTGGGCCGTGCCCAGGAAATGGCCGCCGGGGCCGACCTGGCCGATGGTGGCGACGGCCTCGTCGAAATCCTCGAAACGGGGGCCGTGGCCGAACTTCCAGAGCATCTCCATCTGCTCGGCATCCAGCATGAACTTGGCGTAGGACGCGGTGAGGCCGGCTTCGGTCCAGCCGGCGCAGTGCATGACGTAGTTCGCCCCCGCCAGCATGATCGGGAACATGTTGAAGGCGCTCTCGTAGCCGGCCTGGGCGTCGGTGACCTTGGAGCCGGTGAGCATGCCGGAGGAGCGCCAGGGCAGCCTGTAGCGCCGCGCGAGCTGGCCGATCATCAGGTTCATCAGGCCGAGCTCGCCGGTGCCGGCCATCGGGGCGCCGGACTTCATCGACACGGCGGCGAGGAAGCTGCCCAGGATCATCTTGGCCCCGGGCCGCTCGAGCTGGGCGTAGGCGATGGCGGACAGCGCTTCCGCCATCAGCTCGGCGACGGTGGCGGTCGCGGACGCCGGGGTGTTCGCGCCGGCCAGCGTAAACGGGGCCACAACCAGAGCCTGGCCGGCGCGGGCATAGACGCGCAAGGCCCCGATCATGGTGGCGTCCCAGACCAGGGGCGAGTTGCCGTTGACCAGGCCAACCATGACCGCGTTGTCGTGGACGAACTCGGTACCGAACACGATCTCGCACATGCGCACCGCGTCCTCGGCCCGGGCCGGGTGGGTGACCGGACCCATGAAGCTCTTGTCGCTGTGGCGGATCGCCGAGGCGGTGATGTGCAAGTGCCGCTTGGGGATGGCGACGTCGACCGGCTCGCAGACGACGGAGCCGGTATTCTGCAGCGCCGGCGCCATGTAGGCGAGCTTGTGGAAGTTGTTCAGGTCCTCGATCGTGCCGTAGCGGCGCTCGCCGTCGAAGCCGCGCACGAAGGGCGAGCCGTAGGTCGGGCCGAACACCATGGTGCTGCCGCCGATCTCGACCGACTTGGCCGGATCGCGCGCGTGCAGGGTGAAGCGCTCGGGCGCCTTGGCGACCAGGCCCATCAGGAGGTCGCGCGGGATGTGGACGCGCTGGCCGTCGACGGTGGCACCGGCGTCGCGCCACTTGGCCAGCGCCTCGTCCTCGCGGAAGTCGATGCCGACCGTCTCCAGCAGATGCATGGCGGTGTCGTGGACGCGATCGATCCACTCCGGCGTCAGCACCTCGTAGAGCGGCATCTTGCGCTGCAGCGCCGGCAAGGCCCGCACCGCGACCGAGGTCCGGATCGCCCGCCGCGCCTCGCGGCCACCCCGCCTGCCCTCACCCGACATGCCCGGCCTCCCTGCCGTCGAATCACAGGCAGCCCGTGTAACAGGCGGGCGGTCGCTCAGCTAGCGTGGCAGCGCCCCCGAGGATCGGCCGGCCGACATCCGGGCGCTCTCGACCCGCAGCGTTCGCAGTGGATACAACCTCAAGGCGGTGATAAACTCACTGTAATAAGCAACGGTCGGGTTGGGGAACGGTCATGCCTTCAAGAGCATCCCTGCGTGCCATGCTGGCCGCGTCAATCGCGGTCTTCAATTTGGCGCTTGGCACCCTGCCCGTCGGGGCCACGCCGGTGGCGGTGCCGCAAGGCCCGAACTGGACACCGGCGACGCGGCTGCAGTTCTACAGCCAGGATCAGGGCTCGCAGATCATGCCGCTGATCTGGTTCCTGGCGCTGAAGCAGCCGAGCGGCAAGCCGTTCCTGGGCGCCAGCCTGAGCCGCTACGGCTACTTGCCCAATCCCGCCAGTCCGACGCCCGGCCTGCCGGTCGGCTTCACGGTCAACGGCTCGGGCAACAGCACGATGATCGGCATGACCTGCGCCGCCTGCCACACCCGCCAGATCGTCTCGGGCGGGATCTCCTACCGGATCGACGGCGGCCCGGCGATCGTCGATTTCCAACACTTCCTGGCCGACCTCGACACCGCCGTCGCCACCGTGCTGAACAACGGCGCCGCCTTCACGGCCTTCGCCAACGCCGTGCTCGGCCCGTCACCCCCGCCGGCGCAGCAGGCGGCGCTGAAGGCCGCGGTCCAGGCCTGGTTCCTGCGTTTCGACACGCTGATCAAGGGTGCCTTGCCGACCAAGCTAT
The DNA here is from genome assembly GCA_963798145.1 of uncultured Alphaproteobacteria bacterium. Lineage (GTDB taxonomy): Bacteria > Pseudomonadota > Alphaproteobacteria > Geminicoccales > Geminicoccaceae > Benzoatithermus. Next base: position 382,661 of record CAWCSG010000012.1, on the reverse strand, counting down.
GGGGTCCGGGGCGGCTGGATGCGGTGGCGATGATCTTCAACCGCCTGACCGGTCTCGATCTCGGGCCGCCGCCGAGCTACCTGATCCCGGGCAACATCCAAAAGGCGGTGGCGCCGGTGCGCTATCCGTTCCTGTGGAACGCGGCGATCCAGGACCACACGCAGTGGCCGGGCTTCGCGAGCAACGGGAACGCGATTTTGGGCCTCGGGCGCAATCTCGGCGAGGTCTATGGCGTGTTCGGCACCTTCGCGCCGCAGAAGGCCTGGTACGGGATCGATTATCTGGCGATCAATTCGGCCAACTTCCCGGGCCTGTTCGCCCTGGAAAGCCTGATCAAGAAGATCGGGCCGCCGCAGTGGCCGTGGACCGTGAACAACACGCTGGCCAACCAAGGCGAGGCGATCTTCAACCGGCCGACCGCGAATGGCGGCTGCGTCGACTGCCACGGCATCAAGCCCGGCATCACCCGCCCGATCGGCCAGAAGACCTGGGCGACGCCGGTGCTCGACGTCGGCACCGACACGCGCGAGTACGACATCCTGGGCTGGACGGCTCAAAGCGGGGTGATGAACGGCGCCTACACCGCCGCCGATTTCGACCCCGATCAAGCCGGTCGACTCGGCGATCGACATTCTCGGCATGGCGGTGGCCGGCTCGATCGAGCAGTACTGCCTGGAGAACCCGGTCACCTGCCTGGTCGACGGCAGCGCCCTTGGCCTGCCACAGCGGCCGAAGGTCGGCGGCCTGAAGGGCATGTTCAAGGTTTCCGGCACGGGGGCCGCCTACGAGTCGCGGGTCCTGCAGGGCATCTGGGCAGCCGCCCCCTACCTGCACAACGGCTCGGTGCCGACGCTGGCGCAGTTGCTGACGCCGCCGGCGCAGCGGGTGAAGTCGTTCGCGGTCGGATCGAACTACGACCAGGTCAATATCGGGCTCGCGACCACGCAGACGCAGTTCAACTATGTCTACCAGGCGACCGGCTGCGCCAATCTCAACTCGGGCAACAGCAATTGCGGTCACGCCTACGGGACCACGCTGTCGGCCGCGAACAAGCTGGCGTTGCTGGAGTATCTGAAGACGCTGTGAAGTGTCGCCGGGCCGGCACTCGCCTTGCGTGAGGCCGGCCCGGCGAACCGATCGCTAGCTCGCGGCCGGCGCGCCCTGGTGTGCGAGGAAGAAGCGCAGCATCTCGCGCGAGGCGTCGGGCCCGTGCGGGTCGGTGAAGCTGCCGGCCGGGTTGCCGCCGGACCAGGCGTGGCCGGCGCCGTGGACCTGCCAGCGCTCGACCAGCGTGCGGCCACTGGCATCCTGGTAGAGCGTGCGGCTGTAGGCGTGGCCGCCCTCGACCTGGCCCTGCTCGATCTCGGTGCGCAGGCCGGTGGCACCCGCCAGCGCCTGGGCCACGACCCGGTCACCGTTGCGCGCGCTGACGGTCTTGTCCTGGTCGCCGTGAAACACGATGGTCGGCACGCGGTCGTTACCGTTCCGCGAGATGGATTCCCCCTGCTTCATCGCGCTCAGCGCCGAGGCGAGGTCGCTGGCGGCACCGGCGGCGAGGCCGGAATGCACGCCGACCGCCGCGTACAGCTCGGGATAGGCGAGGCCCATGATCGCGGCGGTCGCACCGCCGGCCGACATGCCGGCGACGTAGACCCGGCGCTGATCCACTGCGTAGTCGTGCATCACTTCGCGTGTGATGCCGGCGATCAGCGACGGCTCGCCCTGCTCGCGCCGCTGGTCGGCCGGAACGAACCAGTTCCAGCATCGCTGGGGGTTGGCGGCCTGGTCCTGCGCGGGATAGGCGACCAGCATCGTGTTGGCCTCGGCCAGCGTGTTCATGCCGGTGCCGGCGGCAATGTCGTCGGGGGACTGGGTGCAGCCGTGCAGCATGACCAGAAGCGGCACCGGCTGACCGTGGTAGCCGCTGGGGATGTAGAGCTTGTAGGCGCGCGTGCCGGCGGCGTTGGTGAACGAGGCGTCGATGAACCGCCCGCCTTCGGGCACGGGAGCCGGCTTGGTGCCGAGCCCGAGGCCGGCGCCCAGGCCTTTGACCCGGTCGACGAGCTTGCGGAGCACGTCGGGCATGTGCAGTCGAGCGGCCTCGGTCGCGACTTCCGGCATCGGGGCCGGCTGCAATGCCGGCTCGGGGCTGGCGGTGCCACTCAGCAGCCGCTGCAGCAGGCTGGTGGCCTCGGTCAGGCGGCCCTCGCGGGTCAGGCGCGTGGCCTCCGCCATGTCGGGGTGTTGGGCGAGATTCATTGCAGGTCCTTGGATTGGAGTCGGTCAGCGGATGCGGTCGGCCAGGGCGGCCTTGACCGCTTGGGTGGCGTGCAGGGCGCCCAGCACCGCGATCGAGGCGATCGTGGCGCGGGCCAGCTCCGGGGTGACGTCCGGGGCGATGCTGGCCAGGCCCAGCACGTTGATGTGCAGGGTGCGGCCCTCGGCCTGGGCCGCCTCGAGGTCGGCGCGCCCGTAGTGGCGCAGACCCAGGTCGAGGCTCTTGCGGGCAACCGACGCCTTGACGACGTCGGCGTGCCGGTCGAGCTGGTTGCGGATCGCGGTGCGGATGAGGTCGGTGCGGTTGGCGTAGAATCCTTCCGCGACCATCAGGTCGATCTGGCCGAGGTCGACGAAGCCGAGATTGATCGTGATCTTCTCGCTGTCGCCGGCCCTTGGCCGAAGCTCCGATACGTTGCCGAGCATCCGATTTCCATCCGTCCACCATCTACCTGGATGGTAAGTGATGGTCGGCGGCCGTGATTCAAGGGGTCTGCTTGCCCAGCTGGCCGACGAGCGAGCTCGCGACGAGATCATCGACCAGGATCACCCGCGAGGCGCCGGCATGCGGCAGCCAGGACTTGCCGGTGTCCGTGTTGTCGGTGACCACGATCTCGAGGTTCGGGTTGAGGCCGCGCGCGATCAGCGTCAGCACCAGCTTGCGGTCGAGATCGTCGATCAGCACCACCAGCGTATCGGCCGTCTCCAGCCGGGCCTTGGTCAGGACCTCGTCGCGGCCGGCATGCAGCAGGATGCTCAGATAGCCCAGGTCGGACGCGGCGCGTGCTAGCGCCGGGTCGAACTCGAGCACGACCACCGTGCGACCCTGCTCGCGCAGCTGTGCCGCGACGCGGCGGCCGACCGGGCCGAAGCCCGCGACGACGACATGGCCGGTGAGCGTCGCCAGAAGCTTGTCCATGTGCCGAAACTCCCGATAGGCCAGCACCTCGTCGCTCGACAGGACACCGGTCAAGGTGCTGATCGCATACCCGCCGACGGACAGCAGCGTGAACATCGCCCCGATCATGAACGCCTTCTGGGCATGATTGAGGCTGTCCAGATCGCCCAGGGTCGAGATCGTGTTGGCTGCGTTCCACAGCGCCCGGAACAACTGTGCGGGCAGCGGATCGGTGCTGTCGTCCAGCAGCAGCAGCCCGAGCATGCACCCCATCAGGGTGAGCAGCAGCAGGCCAGCCGCACGCAGGCCTTTCCACTGCCAATTGCGCAGCTTGGTGCGGCCAACCGTAGGGGCGATGGGAGTGAGCAGCGGCATGGCCCGGCCCGTCGATCGCTAGCGGTCTTCCCGTCTCGCAGATGCGGGTGCCGACGGCAATCCGAGCCGTCGGACTTGTGTCACCGACGCGCGGCCAGACGGTCGAGGCCGACCGCGAGCAGGCCGGCGAGCAGCCCCCAGAACGGCGCGCCGATGCCCATCGCGGACACGCCCGAGGCCGTCACCGCCAACGTGAGCACGGCCGCGAACCGCTGCCGCTCGTCGATCAGGGCGGCAGCGAGGGCACCGGCGAGCGGCCCGATCAGTGCCACGCCCGCGACGGTGGTGATCAGCGCCGGCGGCATCGCCGCGAACAGCTGCACCAACGATGCGCCGAACAGGGCAAAGACGAGATAGCACGCGCCATAGACCGGCCCCGCGAGCCAGCGGCGGGATGGATCGGGATGGGTGTCCGGCCCGGTGCAGATCGCGGCCGTGATCGCGGCGAGGTTGGTGGCGTGGGCGCCGAACGGGGCGGTGGCCAGCGAGGCCAGCCCGGTGACCGCGAGGATCGCCCGCGTGGGAGCGACGTACCCGGCCGCCGCCAGGACGGCGAAACCCGGCAGATTCTGCGAGGCCATGGTAACCAGGAACAGCGGCAGGCCCAGCCCGATCAGGACGCCTGGCTCGAACGCCGGCGTGACCAGATGGAGGGTCGAGAACCGGACCAATGCCGGGAGCGGACCCAGTCAGGCCCAGCACCCAGGCGAGCAGGATGCCCGCCAGCAGGACGACCAGCACGGCCCCGGTCGGGCTGCGCAGCCGGATGACAAGGAACAGCGTCAACAGCGGCAGGACGAGCTCGGGCGCGGTGGCGGCGCTCTCGAACGGCGCCACGACGAAGCGCAGCAGCACGCCTGCGAGCATCGCGGCGGCGACTGCGGTGGGCAGGCGGCGGATCAGCGTGTCGAGGGGACGGAACGCGGCGGTCAGCAGGACCAGGGTGCCGGCCAGAAGGAAGGCGCCCACGGCTGCGGGCAGCCCGATGGCGCCCCCGGTCGCCGCGATCAGTGCGGCGCCGGGTGTCGACCAGGCGGTGATGATCGGCTGGCGATGGCGCAGGCTGAGCCAGCTGCTGGTCGCAGCCATGGCGAGGCAGAGCGCGGTCACCCAGGAGGAGGTGTGCGCCGGATCGGCACCCACGGCGCGGGCCGCAGCGACGACGATCGCCAACGTGCCGCCGAAGCCGACAATGGCCGCGACGACGGCCGAGACGATGATCGACAGGCGCACCGAGGACGGCGGCGGGCCGCGGTGATCAGAGCGGCGTCGGCGCGCCCAGCGGCGTGCCGAATGCCGCCGCGCAACCCTCGGCCTCCCCGGCCAGGATACGCTCGAGATTGCCGAGATCGGGGAAACTCGCCGCGGCCAGCAGCTCTGGCGCGTCGGTGCGGCAGGTCCCCTGCCAGATCACCTTGCCGGATTGCACCTCGACCAGCCGCCCGGCCACGGTGGCCGGCAGCAGATAGGAGATGCCGGTGGGGCCGGTCGCCGTTACGGAGGCCACGGTGGTGATCTCGAGCAGCGCCTTCGTGCCGCTGGCCATCGTCACCAGCTTTGCGCCCTCGTCGACCGTGGGGCAGGTCGGGCTGTCCTGGAGCGGCAGGAAGGTGGGCTCGGACTGGTAGCGCGCATAGAGCCGAGCTACGACCTGCGGCGCCAGATCGACGGCGTAGCCATGCGGTGTGTGGTGGCAGATCGGTCCGCGCTCGACGACCGTGACGCCGGGCACCGGACGGCCGTCGACCTGTACCGCGGTCAGGTCGCCGATCCGGCAAACCGGCGTCACCGGGTTCAAGGGGTCGTTCAATACCTCGTCCGCATCGTCGAGGCAGGCGAAGCCGGTCGATCGCGGTGCGGCCTGGGTCTGGTCGGGGAACTCGATGCCGTGGCCGCAGCCCGTCGCGGCCAGCACCAGCGTCAGAAGCGCGGGCAGTCGAATCGAGCGGTAGGGCTGCACGCGGCGCTCCCAGGAAATCGGGCGATGGATCGCTGGAGGACTGCCCTTCGGGCCGGCCGGTGTCAACGCGCGATCAACCAGCGGCCGCGGCAATCGCCTCGATCTCGACCAGGAAGTCGGGACTGGCGAGGCCGGCCACCACCATCAGTGTGGAGGCCACGATGTGGCCGTCGAGCAGGCGGTCGCGCACGGTGCGATAGCTGCCGACCTCGTCGGCACGCGTCAGCAACACCGTCAGCTTGACCAGATGCTGCTTGTCCATACCGGCTGCGCGCAGGACCGCGAACACGTTCAGGAATGCCTGCTCGAGCTGCGCCTCGCCGGACATCGCCATGGTCCCGTCCGGCAGGATCCCGACCTGGCCCGAGACATGCAGCCAGCGGCAGCCGGACTCCGTCAGAACGCCGTGCGCATAGCGTGAGAACGGCGCCGCGACGTCAGGCGGCGTGATCACCTGGGCCATTTGATTTCCCTTTTTTACTTATCCCCGTTTCGCCCCGGGTCATGGCCAAGGCTTTTGCGCGTTAATCACAGGCTTTTCCACAAAGACGTCGACCTGCCCGACCCGCGACCCCTTGCGCGGGCGCCGGCCGCACGCCACCACAGCAGCGATCTCGGCGCCCGAACAGGGAAGTCTCCGCGGCATGAGCCATGATCCGATCCGTCCCCGCCCCACCGACAACGCCTTCACCGGCCCGCTGCGCGGCGGCGCCAAGGAGCCGACCTATGGCGGCGCGCTGTCGTTCATGCGCCGCCGGTTCACCCGCGATCTTGCCGGCGTCGACGTTGCGGTGTGGGGCATCCCGCTCGACGCCGCGGTCTCCAACCGCCCCGGCGCGCGCTTCGGGCCGCAGGCCATCCGGCGCGCCTCGGCGATCTTCGATGGCGACCCGCAATACCCGTTCGCCCGCGACCCGTTCGCAGAGCTGACGGTGATCGACTATGGCGACGCCAGCTTCGACTATGGCCGTCACGCGGAGATCCCCGGCTGCATCGCGGCCCAGGCGGCGGAGATCCTGGCCGCCGGGGTGCATCTGGTCAGCCTGGGCGGCGATCATTTCGTCACCTGGCCGCTGTTGCAGGCGCATGCGGCGCGGCACGGGCCACTGGCCCTGGTGCAGCTCGACGCGCATCAGGACACCTGGGGCGACGATGGCGACCGGCTCGACCACGGCTCGTTCGTCGGCCGGGCGGTGCGCGCGGGGCTGATTGACCCGGTCCGCTCGATCCAAGTCGGCATCCGTACCCACGCACCGGAGACCTGCGGGCTGGAGATCATTGACGGCTATGCCGTGCATGAGTTGGGCGTCCGGGCGGTTATCGACCGGGTTCTGGCCCGCGTCGGCCCCGGCCCGGCCTACCTCACGGTCGACATCGACTGCCTCGACCCCGCTTTCGCGCCGGGCACCGGCACGCCGGTCGCAGGTGGCCTGAGCTCGGCGCAGGCGCTGATGCTGGTGCGCGGACTCGGCGGCATCGACTGGCGCGGCATGGACGTGGTCGAGGTGGCGCCGGCCTACGACCATGCCGACATCACCGCGATCGCGGCGGCGACCTTCGTGCAGCATTATCTTGGGCTGCTGGCCGAGAAACGATCCGGCTGAGGGGTCAGTTCGGGCGCAAATGCAAGCGCGCGCCAGCTGTGGCGGCGTACGCCAGCGCACTTGAGCTAGCGGTGCGCGGGCGGCTGATGATCACGTCCCGCTCAAGGTTCCAATAGTGCTAGTGATTGATCACGATCTAAGGTCGAAGGCTCGGCGACCAATCCGAAACACTACAAGAAGCCGGTCGCCGAATACAAATGCGGAAGCTAGCCCGGCCGCGGCCGGGCCACCGGCTTACTGCACCTCGACGATCGCCTCGATCTCCACCGTGATGTTACGCGGCAGGCTGCCGAAGCCGACGGCCGAGCGGGCGTGGCGGCCGCGGTCGCCGAACACCTCGACGAACAGGTCCGAGCAGCCGTTGATGATCTCGGGCTGCTGCGTGAACCCCGGCACGGCGTTGACCATGCCCAGGACCTTGACGACGCGCACCACCCGGTCGAGGTCGCCCAGCTCCGCCTGCATGGTGGAGATCAGGTGCAGGCCGGTGAGCCGCGCGTGCTGGTACGCGTCCTCGACCGTGACGTCCTGGCCGACGATGCCGGTGTGGAGCGTGCCGTCCGGCTTGTAGGGACCCTTGCCCGAGAGGAAGAGCAGATCGCCGGTGAGCACGGCGTTGACGTAGTTGGCGGCCGGCGCCGTGGCTTTCGGCAGCACGATGCCGAGTTCCTCGAGCCGCTTCTCGATGTGCATGGCGCTATCTCCTACGCTGCCTCGCCTACCGCCCAACGGCCGAGCCGCTGGCCGTTGTCGCCCTTGGTCACCGCCGCCGCCAGCTGCTCGCCCATCACGGCGCCGAACTTGAACATCTGCCCGGAGCAGCCGGTGGCGTAGGCCAGCCTGCCGCCGCCCAGCGTGCCGGCCATGAACCGTTCGTCGGGGCTGAAGCAGTACATGCAGATCCGATGGTCGACCATCCGGTAGCGGTCGAGATCGCGCAGATAGGGCCGCAGGCAGGCGCGGAGCCGCTCCTCGTCGTCGTCGCGCAGCGCACGCGGCGCGTCCGGGTCTTCCGGATAGCTGGTCGAGCCGTCGCCGAACTTCAGTGGCATCCCGTCCAGCGGTGGCAGCAGATAGAGGTCGCCGGAGCCGGCGAAGTCGAGAAAGCAGGGCGCGCCCGCCCATCCCGCGGCGATGTCCGCGGGCGGCTCGAGATAGATGACGATCGCGCGCTTGGTCGTAAGCGCGGGCGCCAGCTCCGGCAGCAGCTTGCCGGTCCAACCGCCGGCGGCGACGATGACGGCATCCCCGATGACGCGCTCGCCGTCCGCCAGCGTGACCGCCGCACGCTCCGGATCGACCTCGACCACCCCGGCGTGCGGCCGGATCGTGACGCCGCGTTCGGACAGGAAGCGGATCTCGTCGTCGACGATCCGATCGGCGAACAGGGCACCGCCGCGCTCGGTGAACAGGCCCCAGTCGTAGTCGGTGAGCGCCAGATAGGGGCACCGGCGGCCCAGCTCCGCCCGGTCCCAGATCTGGTACGGCGTGCCGTTGCGATCGAAGGCGGCGCGGCAGCTGACGGCCCAGTCGGTGGCGCTGCGCGCCGTCATCAGCACGCCGGTCTCCGCGTAGTGGCTGCGGCCGAGATCGGCCCAGAGCCGGTCCCAGGCGGCATACGCCTCGCCGATGATCCGGTTGCGGCCGTCGCGGTCCGCATGCGCCAGCCGGATCATGCGGTGGCGGTCGTAGGAGGCGGCGCCTGGGTTCGGGACCGGCCCCTGCTCGAGAACCACCGGCTCATGGCCAGCTCGCTGGAGCGCCCACGCGGCGGACAGGCCGACAATGCCGGCCCCGATGACGATCACGCGCACGCGGCAGCCTCCCGGGTGATGCAGCCGAACCACGATAGCGATCGGATCGAAACCGCCAAGGGTCGGCGCACGTTCATTCGTCCGACTGCGGCGCTATCAGCTCAGTTGCAATGCAGCATCGATTGTTCAGGAGCAGATACCGACGTGAGTCCAGCCAAGGTCAACGATACCGAGCTGCGCGGCCACATCATCCCGATCGGCGGGGGCGAGGAGCGGCTGGAGGACGGCGCGATCCTGCGCCGGTTCATCGAGCTGGCGGGTGGGCGGGAGGCGCGCGTCGCCGTCATTCCCACCGCCTCGCGCCGCTCCGATGCCGGCCAGGACTACCAGACGCTGTTCCGCGCCATGGGTGTGGCCTCGGTCGCGGTGCTGCGCATGGATCAGCGGGCGGACGCCGAGGATACCGGCACGCTGGCGACCGTCGGCGCCGCCACGGGGATCTTCCTGACTGGCGGCGACCAGCTGCGGCTTTCGACCACCCTGGGCGGCACCTCGGTGGCGCGGCTCCTGCGGCGGCGCAACGCCGCCGGAGTGTCGATCGCGGGCACCTCGGCCGGGGCCGCTTTTCTGTCCGAGCACATGATCGCGCGCGGCAGCGAGGGCCCGACGCCGCACGGGGACATGGTGGCGCTGGCGCCCGGTCTGGGCCTCACCAACAGGTTCGTCATCGACCAGCATTTCCGGCAGCGTGATCGGCTCGGCCGCCTGCTGACGGCGCTCGCCTACAATCCATTCGCGATCGGAATCGGCCTGGACGAGGACACGGCGGCGTTCTTCGGGCCGGACGACCGGATGGAGGTCGTCGGCAGCGGTGCCATCACCGTGGTCGACCCGTCGCAGCTGTCGCATTCGTCGATGGACGCCGCGCGCAGCGGCGACCCGGTAAGCATGATCGGAATCCGGTTGCACATTCTCGTCAACGGCGATTTGTTCGATGCCGAGACGCGCGAGGCCCGACCCGGCGACAGTAACGCCTGAGCGGCCCCGCCGTCGGGCAGGAGGGCGGGGACCCTTCGCCGGGGCATGGGAGATCGCCTTGAGGATCCTGAATTCGCAGGTCTATGTCGGCCCGAACGTCTATGCCCTGTTTCCGGTGATTCGGCTCACCCTGGATCTCGGCGAGCTGGAGCAGTGGCCGACCAAGCGGCTGGGGGCTGCCTTCACCGACAAGCTCCTGGAGATCCTGCCCGGCCTCGCGCAGCACGGCTGCTCCTACGGTGAACCCGGCGGCTTCGTGCGCCGGCTCGACGAGGGCGAGGGCACCTGGCTCGGTCACGTGCTGGAGCACGTGGCGCTGGAGCTGCAGAACGTCGCCGGCACCCCGGTCACCTTCGGCAAGACGCGCGGCACCGGCGAGCCCGGCCAGTATCACGTCGTCTACGAGTACGAGCAGTCCGATGTCGGCCTGGAGGCGGGCCAGCTGGCGCTGCATCTGCTGAACTCGATGCTGCCCGCCGAGCTGCGCCGGTCCGAGGACTATGACGATTTCGACTTCGAGCGCCGCCGCGACCGGTTCATCCGCTTCGCCCAGAGCAAGGCTCTTGGCCCCAGCACGGCGTCGCTGGTGGCAGCGGCCGAGAAGCGCGATATCCCCTGGCTGCGGCTCAACAACCAGAGTCTGATCCAGTTCGGCCACGGCCGCTTCCAGCAGCGGATCCAGGCCACGATCACCAGCAAGACGCCGCACATCGCGGTCGAGCTCGCCTCGGACAAGGAGGAGACCTGCAAGCTGCTGGGCGACCTCGGCCTGCCCGTGCCCAAGCAGCGCATGGTGTTCGACGCCGACGAGGCCGCCTCGGCCGCACGGCGTATCGGCTTCCCGGTCGTGATCAAGCCGCTCAACGCCAATCACGGCCGCGGCGTCACGATCCGGATCATGGACGAGGAGGGGGCCAAGGCCGCGTTCGCGACGGCCCGCGAACACAGCCGCGCCGTTCTGGTCGAGAGCTTCCTCGAAGGGCTCGACCACCGGCTCCTGGTCATCAACGGCGAGCTGATCGCCGCCTCCAAGCGCATGCCGGGCCACGTCGTCGGCGACGGCAAGCTGACGGTGGGTGAGCTGGTCGACATCGTGAACCACGACCCGCGCCGCGGCGTCGGCCACGAGAAAGTGCTGACCCGGCTCGAGTTCGACGAACAGGCCCAGCACATGCTCGCCAAGAGCGGCTACGACAAGGACACGGTGCCGGCCGCGGGCGAGATCGTCTATCTGCGCGCCACCGCCAATCTTTCGACTGGTGGCACGGCCATCGACGTCACCGACGTGATCCATCCCGACAACCGGCAGATGGCGATCCGCGCGATCCGCGCCCTCGGCCTCGATGTCGGCGGGGTCGATTTCCTCACTCCCGACATCACCCAATCCTACAAGGACGTCGGCGGCGGCATCTGCGAGTGCAACGCCGCCCCGGGCTTTCGCATGCACGTGGCGCCGAGCGAGGGCACGCCGCGCGATGCCGCCGGGCCGGTGATCGACATGCTGTTCCCGCCCGGCAGCCAGGCGCGGATCCCGATCTGCGCCATCACCGGCACCAACGGCAAGACCACGACCTCGCGCATGGTCGGCCACATCATGAAGCTGGCAGGCCACCGGGTCGGGCTGGCTTCCACCGACGGCGTCTACATCGACGGCGACCTGACGGTGAAGGGCGACATGACCGGGCCGGTCGCGGCGCAGATGATCCTGCACGATCCCACCATCGATGCCGCCGTGCTGGAAACCGCGCGCGGCGGCCTGGTGCGGCGCGGCATGGCCTACCGCGCCTGCGACGTGGGTGCCTGCATCAACGTCTCCGGCGACCATCTGGGCCTGGGCGGCGTCGACACGCTGGAGCAGCTGGCCGAGGTCAAGCGGATCGTGGTCGAGGTCGCGACCGACACGGCGGTGCTCAACGCCGACGACGAGCTGTGCCTGAAGATGGCCGATTACACGACCGCCAAGCATCTCTGCTACGTGACCATGAACCCGCGCCACCCTTTGGTGCGCGAGCACATCCGCGCCGGGGCGCGGGCGGTGGTGCTGGAGGACGGGCTGAACGGCCAGCAGATCGTGCTCTACGACACCGGCCGCCACATCCCGCTGCTCTGGACGCACCTGATCCCGGCGACGATGGAAGGCCGGGCGATGCACAATGTGCAGAACGCGATGTTCGCCACCGCCGTCGCCTACAGCCTGGGCAAGAAGCTCGACGACATCCGGCACGGGCTGCGCACGTTCGATACCTCGTTCTTCCAGGCGCCCGGCCGGATGAACGTCTTCAACGAGCACCCGTTCAAGGTGATCCTCGACTACGGCCACAATCCGGCCGCCGTGCGCGCCATGTGCAACTTGGTCGAGCGTACGCCGGTGCGAGGTCGCAAGATCGTGGCGTTGACCATGCCGGGCGACCGGCGCGACGAGGACATCGCCGAGGTGGCGGCGATCGCCGCCGGGCGGTTCGACCACTACCTGCTGAAACGCGACGACAACCCGCGCGGCCGCAAGCCGGACGAGGTGCCGAAGCTGCTGGAGGCGGGGCTGCTCGCACACGGGGTCCGGCCCGACCAGATCACCCGCATGGAGGACGAGCCGGAGACGGTGCAAGCGGCGCTTGAGCTGGCCCAGCCCAACGATCTCCTGCTGATCTTCGCCGACAACGTCACCCGCTGCTGGAAGCAGATCATCTATTTCGGCCGCGATCCGGCCGCGGGCGAGCCCAGCCCGACAGCCAAGCCGCCCGAGCCCACGGCGCCCGACGACCTGCCACCCCTGGGCGAGTTCGCTGAGATGCCAGATGGTGTCCATCTGATCCGCGACGAGCGTGGTGTGCGGTTGGCCCGCGATCCCGAGGAGGCCGACTAGGCACCCCATGAGCGAGGCCGACGCCGCGGTGGACTGGCGCGACTCGCGCCGGCTCACGGGCCCGAACCTGCTGCTGGACGGGCCGGGTGCGGGGCTCGAGGTCGCGCTCCCTGCCGGCCGCGAGGATGAGTTGGCTGCAGCTTGGCAGGTGCATGCCCGGGCGATGCTGGCGGCGGTCGGCTGGCCGGATGCGACGACGGCGGTGCGCCGGTTCCCGGGTGGCGCCAGCTTCGCGATCTCGGCCCCGCTCGACGGGCTGTACGCCGCAACGCTGATCGCCGAATGGGCCTGCGATGCGGCTGGCGGCGCCGGTGCTCCGTTGGCCGACGAAGCCGTGGTGATCCGCGACGAGATCGAGGCCGAGCGCGATCCCGAGCTGATCGCCCTCGCGGCGGCGGCGGAGCGGCATGGCGTTGCCTTCATCCTGGGCGACCGCAAGGTGTCGGTGGGTCTGGGCGTGGGTGCCCAGGTCTGGCCCATCCGCGACCTGCCGACGCCCGAGGAGGTCGACTGGGCCGCGGCGCGTGACGTGCCCGTGATGCTGGTCACCGGCACCAACGGCAAGTCGACCACCGTCCGCCTGCTGGCGGCCATGGCCCGGGCCGCCGGCAAGACCGTGGGGCTGAGTTCCAGCGACTGGGTCCGCGTCGGCGACGAGATCCTGGACCGGGGCGATTATTCCGGCCCCGGCGGCGCCCGCCTCGCCTTGCGCGATCCCCGGGTCGAGATCGCGGTGCTGGAGATCGCCCGCGGCGGCATCCTGCGGCGCGGGCTGCCGGTGACCAGCGCCACGGCCGCGATCGTCACCAACGTCGCGGCCGATCATCTGGGCGAATACGGCATTCACGACGTCGATGGCGTCGCCGCCGCCAAGCTCGTCGTCGCCAAGGCGCTGCACGGCGGCGGCCGCCTGATCCTCAATGCGGACGATCCACGCCTGGCCGAGCGCGGCCCTGCCACCGGCGCGCCGCTCGCCTGGTTCACCATGGCCCCGGCGCAGGGCATCCGCGACGGTGCCGCCCTCGCGGACGGAATGCTGGTCCTGCGCCAGGGCGGTGCCTCCCTCCCCGTCCTCCCGGTCGAGGATGTCCGCATCGGGATGGCCGGTGCGGCCCGCCACAACCTGGCCAACGCGCTGGCCGCCATCGCCGGTGCTGCCGCCCTGGGTCTGCCCGTGACCGCGATGGCCGAGGCGCTGCGCTCGTTCGGCGCCGACGAGGCCGACAATCCCGGTCGCGGCCTGCTGCGCGAGATCGGCGGCGTGACGGTCCTGGTCGACTTCGCCCACAACCCGCATGGCGTGGCGGCCATCGCAGCCCTGGTCGCCACCATACCGGCGGCGCGCCGCCTCGTGCTGCTGGGACAGGCTGGCGACCGCACCGATGCCGAGATCAGGGCCCTGGCCGCCGCCACCTGGACGATTCGGCCCGACCGCATCATCGTCAAGGAGATGGACAGCTACCTGCGCGGCCGGCCGCCCGGCGAGATCCCGGCGCTGCTCCAGGCCGAGCTGACCCGGCTGGGCGCGCCGGAGGATATGATCGCGGTCGCGGGCAGCGAGACGGCGGCGGTCCGCGCGGCCTTCGCCTGGGCGCAGCCGGGTGACCTGCTGGTCCTGCTCAGCCACGCGGCGCGGGCGCGCACGCTGGCCTTTCTCGACCGGCTGACCGCCGCCGACTGGCACTGCGGCGACGCGCTGCCTGCCAGCTGACGCGACCGGTTTCAGAGCTCCACGCCCTTGCGCGCCAGCGCCCGCTCCCACATGTGGCCCGGCTCAGGCGTGAAGATCAACGCCGGATCGGGCGCGATCGTGAACCAGGCTCCTTGTGCCAGCTCACTCTCGAGCTGGCCCGGCCCCCAGCCGGCATAGCCCAGGATCGGCAGCGCCTGCTGCGGTCCTTTGCCGGTCGCGATATCCTCGAGAACCGCGGGGTTGCTGGTGACCGCGAGGTCCGCGGTGATCTGCTGCGTGTCCGCCAGCGCGTAGTCGGTGCCGTGCAGCACCAACCCGACCTCCGGCTGGACCGGCCCGCCGTAGAACAGCCGTGTCTCCCCCTGCACGCCGTCGCCCTTCTGGCCGAGCCGCCGCAGCAACTCCCCCGTCGGCGCCGTGCCGTATGGTCGATTGAGCACGATGCCCTGCGCCCCGTCGGGGCCATGTCGCAATAGCAGGACCACCGTGTGGTCGAAGTTTGGGTCGTCGAGCCCCGGCTCGGCCACCAGGAGCTTGCCCCGCAGCCAATCGGCAGCGACCGGACTTTCGGCGGTCTGGCCGATGGCCATCGGCGCGACCGCCAGAGCGATCGGCAACAGCAGCAAGGCAAGCCGACGAGCCAGTCCCATCGCGATCTCCCAGGCCCCTAGCGGGCCGGCATGCTCACCATCGCGCCCCAGCGTCATCCTGGCCAGCGTGAGCGACCTCGGCCAGCAGCCAGTCCCGCCAAGCGCGGATCTTCGCGACGTTGCGGCGAGCTTCCGGATAGACCATCCAGTAGCTTTCGCCGTCGTCAGCGACAAGGTCGATCGGCTGCACGAGTTGCCCGGAGGCGAGCTCGGCAGACCAGAGTGCGGGCGTGAGCATCGCGACCCCCTGCCCCGCCAGCGCCACCTGTCCCTCCAGCTGCTGCGAATCCAGGCCGATCCCAGGCCGGGACTCGAGCTCATGCGCCGCCACGCCGGCGAGCTCGAACCAGCGGCGCCACCAGGGATCGCCCTGGGTCAGCAACGGCAGGCGCAGCAGGTCCGCGGCATCCCGCACCGGGCCGAGCCGCTGCAGCAGCGCCGGGCTGCAGACCGGCGTGAAACGCAGCGGAAACAGGCGGTGCGCGATCAGCCCGGGCCAGTCGCCCCGCCCGGAGCGCAGCCCGATATCGACCTCCTCGCGCGCGAAGTCGACCAGATGGTTGGAAGTCGACATCCGCACCGCCAGCGCTGGATGACGCAGCTGGAAGGAGCCGATCCGTGGGGCCAGCCAGTTCGCGGCGAAGGCGGCCATGGCGCTGATCGTCAGCACGCCGGTGGCATCGTCCTGAACACTGGCGAAAGCGGCGCGCAAGCCGTCGAAGGCCTCGCTCACGGCGACCGAAAGCCGTTGTCCGATCTCGGTCAATCGAGGTTGGCGCGGCAGGCGCAGGAACAGCGGCGTGCCGACCCGCTCTTCCAACAGCTTGATCTGATAGCTGACCGCCGCCTGGGTCATGCCGAGCTCGGCGCCGGCTCGCGTGAAACTGCCGAGCCTGGCCGCGGCCTCGAAGGCACGGACTGCGGCAAGCGGCGGCAGGCGGGTGCGATCTGACATAAGCTGGCCTTATGGGATGGTCATGAAGTTCCGTTGGCGAGGCTCGGCGATGATGACGTAAAACAGCATGGTGATTGTCCGAATGGCAAGGGAGTTGGGAAGATGTCATCCGCCCTGACCTTACGCAAACTCCACCGTGTGCGCATCTCGACAGAAGGCTGGCTTATGTCTCTGGCCCACTTGCTCGGCCAGCGGTTGGCGCGGCCGCAGTTTCTGCACACGGGTGAGCTTTCGGCCCATTTGTTGCGCGACATCGGGCTGGAGGATAGCCGGCGCCGCTGAGGCGCCCGCACGCCGCGACGAGCACGAGCTTGACCGGGCACGTTCCCTGGCCATTATCCCGCCTCATCGCGCGGGCAGCGCTTGGGGGCGTGCCATGAGTTACATCACTCGTCGCCGCGGCATGAGCGTCGCCGACTTCCGTCGACGCAAGGGCGGTCAGCCGCTGGTCTGCCTGACGGTCTACACCACGCCGATGGCGCGGTTGCTCGACCCGATCTGCGACCTGATGCTGGTCGGCGACAGTATCGGCATGGTGCTGTACGGCCTGCCCAGCACCGTGCCCGTCACCATGGACATGATGGTGGCCCACGGTGCCGCCGTCGTTCGCGGTGCCGGCCAGTCGCTGGTGATCGTGGATCTGCCGTTCGGCAGCTATCAGGAAAGCCCCGTCCAGGCGTTTCGCAACTCCGCGCGGGTGATGGCCGAAACCGGCTGTGCCGGGGTGAAGCTCGAGGGCGGGGTGGAGATGGCCGAGACCATCGCCTTCCTGGTCGCCCGCGGCGTGCCGGTGTTCGGCCATGTCGGGCTGCAGCCGCAGTCGGTCCATACCTATGGCGGCTATGGCGCGCGCGGTCGGGCCGAGGACGATGCCTTGCGGATCATCGCCGACGCGCGTGCCGTGGCCGACGCCGGCGCCTTCGCCATGGTGGTCGAGGGGGTGGTGGAGCCGCTGGCGCAGCGGATCACCGAGGCGGTGCCGGTGCCGACGATCGGCATCGGCGCCTCGGCCGCGTGTGACGGCCAGATCCTGGTGAGCGACGACGCGCTGGGTCTGTTCGCCGACTTCAAGCCCAAGTTCGTCAAGCACTATGCGGATCTCGCCGGCGCCATCAGCGCCGGTGCCCAGGCCTATGCCGACGATGTCCGCGCGCGTCGGTTCCCCGGTCCGGAACATGTCTATCGTCCGGCGCTGGCAGCCGAGCCGACGTGAGCCGGCCCGCCACCGCCCGCAGCGTGGCGGAGCTGCGGGCACACGTACGGGCTTGGCACGGCGCCGGTCTCACGGTCGGCTTCGTGCCGACCCTGGGCGCCCTGCACGAAGGCCATCTCGCTCTGGTCCGACAGGCGCTGGAGCAGACCGATCGGGCCGTGGTCTCGATCTTCGTCAACCCGACCCAGTTCGCGCCCAGCGAGGATCTCGACCGTTACCCTCGCGACGAGGCCGGTGACCTCGCCAAGCTCGCCACCGTCGGCACCCATCTCGCCTTCATGCCCGCCGTCGCCGAGATGTACCCGGATGGAGCCTGCACCTGGGTCGAGGTGGAAGGCCTGTCGCAAGGCCTCTGCGCCGAATACCGCCCGGTGCACTTCCGCGGCGTCGCCACCGTGGTCACCAAGCTGCTCAACCAGGCGCAGGCCGATCTCGCGATCTTCGGCGAGAAGGACTACCAGCAGCTGCTGGTGATCAAGCGGTTGGCTCTCGATCTCGCCATCCCGACCGTCATCGCCGGCGGGCCCACCGTGCGCGAGGCCGATGGGCTCGCCATGTCGTCGCGCAACGCCTACCTCACGGCCGAACAGCGGGACGCTGCTCCGGCCCTGTACCGCACGCTCCGCGAAACCGCCGCCAGACTCGGCGACGGCGGCCCAGCGGCCACGCATCTCGACGCCGCCCGCACGGCGCTCCTCGAGTCCGGGTTCGCAGCGGTCGACTATGTCGAGCTGCGCGACGCCGAGACGCTGGCGCCCCTGCCGGCGGTCGCCGGCCGGCCCGCCCGGCTGCTGGCGGCGGCGCACATCGGCCAGGTCCGTCTGATCGACAACGTGCCCGTGCCGACAACGCGCCGGTGAGCCGTCGGCAAATGGCCGATGAGCAGCGTGCATGACCGATCTGCAGTCCGCCCGGCTCATCGGCTCGCCGGTGACAGGGCGCGGCCGAGCCGCGGTGCGGCGAAGTCGATGAACGCGCGCACCTTGGCGGCGACGAGGCGGCTCTGGGGGTGGACCAGCTGCACCGGTACGGCCGGCGGCGTGAAGGCTTCGAGGAGGCTCACCAGCGTCCCGGCGACGAGCTGCGGCACGACCATGTAGGATAGGGCGGTGGTCAGCCCCTCGCCGCGCTCGGCGGCCTCGATCGCGGCCAGGGCGTCGTTCACCGTCAGCCGGGGCAGCAAATTCACGGCGGCCGGCCGCCCTTCGGCGACGTAGCGCCACTCGCCACTCGCGAACATGCCCTCGAAGCCAATCACCTCGTGCGACCCGAGCTCCTCCGGCCGCTGCGGCAACCCATGCCGAGCGAGGTAGGCCGGGCTCGCCACCAGCAGCCGGCGCACCTCGCCGATGCGCCGGGCGACCAGGGTGGAATCGGGCAGCTGGGCGATGCGCACCGCGACGTCGAAGCCTTCCTCGATCAGGTTCACGACCCGGTCCAGGGTCACCAGGGTGGCGGTGACCCGCGGCTGCGCGCGCAGATACGCGGCCAGCACCGGCATCAGGTGCATGCGCCCGAACGTCACCGGCGCGGTCACGCGCAGATGGCCGCTCGGGGTCGAGGTCGCCCCGGCCGCCGACCGCTCCGCCTCGTCGAGGTCGGCCAGGAGCCGGCGCGTGCTGTCGAGGAAGCGCAGCCCCGCCTCGGTCAGGCTGACGCTGCGGGTGGTCCGGTTGAGCAGCCGCGCGCCCAGCCGGGTCTCCAGCGCCGCCACGGCGCGGGTCACGGCCGGCGGCGACAGCTGCAGCCGGCGGGCCGCGCTCGCGAAGCCGCCCGTCTCGGCGACCGCGGCGAACACCGCCATCGCATGCAGTCGATCCATCGCATCATTCCTATGGATGCAATAAAGCCTTGCATGTGTCGGGCATTAAGTCACGGACCATGCGGGTTATCTTGGGAGATGAACGTCACTCGAGGAGTGCCAACATGGGACATCGCTTCGCCGACCTCGCCTTCACCGATCGGGTGAAGGAGGCGCAGGTGCTGCAGGGCAGCCGGGAGAGCTATGCCCGCCTCGACGGGGGTGAGGCGCATCACGACCGGTTGGGACCCGCCGAGGGGGCGTTCCTGGCCGCGCGCGACAGCTTCTACATGGCGACCGTCAGCGAGACCGGCTGGCCCTACGTGCAGCATCGCGGCGGCCCGCCGGGCTTTCTCAAGGTGCTGGACGAGCGGACCATTGGCTTCGCGGACTTTCGCGGCAACCGGCAATATGTCAGCGTCGGCAATCTGGCGGGCGACGACCGGGTGTCGCTGATCCTGGTCGACTACCCGGCTCGGCGCCGGCTCAAGATCCTGGGCCGGGCGCGGGCGGTGACGGCGGACGAGGATCCGGCCGTGCTGGCGGCACTCGAGCTGCCGGGCTACCGCGCCAAGGTCGAGCGGGGCCTGCTGATCGCGGTCGAGGCGTTCGACTGGAACTGCCCGCAGCACCTGACGCCGCGCTTCACGGAAGCCGAGATCGCGGCGGCGGTGGCGCCGCTGCATGCGCGCATCGCCGAGCTGGAAGCTGCGGTGAACGGCCGTTGACCAGCCAGGCAGTGGGGACGATCCTGCACCGGCCAGCAGCAGGGGGCCGGAGCGATGGCAGACGCAGGCGAGGACTGGCGGGCGCTCAACCGAGCCACCTGGGACGAGCGGGTGGCGATCCATCTGGCGGCGCCAAGCTATGAGGTCGCCTCGCTGCGAGCAGGACGGGGGCGGCTGAATCCGATCGAGGAGGCCGAGCTGCGGCCGGTCGATGGCCTGCGGGTGCTGCACCTGCAATGCCACTTCGGCCGCGATACCCTCATCCTGGCCCAGCGCGGGGCGGCAGTGGTCGGGCTGGATTTCTCGCCGCAGGCGGTGCTGGCGGCGCAGACGCTGGCGGCCGAGCTTGGCCTCACCAACCGGGCGCGCTTCATCGAGGCCGACCTTTACGACGCCCCTTCGGCGATCCCCGAGCCCGGCAGCTTCGATCTGGTCTACGTCACCTGGGGTGCGATCAACTGGCTGCCCGACATCCGCCGCTGGGCCGAGATCGTGGCCTTCTTCCTCAAGCCCGGCGGGGCGCTGTACCTGGCCGAGGGCCATCCCGCGGCCCTGGTGCTGGACGATCTGGCGCCACGTGAAGGACCGATGCCCGGCTGGTTCGTGCCCTACTTCCATCGCGACGGGCTCATCTTCGACAACGCAGCCGACTATGCCGACCCGAACGCGCGGCTGACCCACACGCGGACCTGCGAGTGGATCCACCCGATCGGCGAGGTGGTGACCGGGCTGATCGCGGCCGGCCTGGAGCTGCGCTGGCTGCACGAGCATGATCGTGTGCCGTGGCGCATGTTCGAGCAGCTGGTCGAGGATGCCGACGGCATGTTCGGCTGGCCCGCCGAGCCCTGGCTGCCGCTGGCCTTCTCGTTGCGCGCGCAGCGGCCGGGCTGAGGGCGGGCCGAGGGCGGGCTCAGCCGGCGGGCAGCGGGCGCCTGACGCAGCGGATGCGCTCGACGCCCACCGTGAAGGTCCGGGCCATGCGGCAGGCGACCAGCTCGTCTCGCGCCGGGTCGACGAACCAGAGCCGCTGACCGCCAACGATACCCTCCGCCGGCCCGGTCGGTGCCGGACCCTGATCGCCGGGCGGGGCGGCGCTGCCCCGGTAGACCGGGATTGCTGCCTCGACGTTGCTGGCGCTGCCGCGATAGACCGCGACGCGCCCGCCTTCGCTGGCCGAGGCCGCCTGCAACAAGGCCGGCTGCAGCAGGGCCAGGAGCGCCATGATGGGCAGGATGCGCATGCCGATCCCTCCAGTGAGCGGGCGGCCTGGTGGAGGCCGGCCCGGGCACCAGGGTTAACGGAACGGCGGCGGACGTTAACCATCAACGACCTGCAGCCATACCCGGCGACAGGCTTGTGTCGCGCTGCCGGCGGCGGCACACATCCGTCTGCGCCCGGCGCGGGCAAACCTCAAAGGACCGGCGATGCAGCTCACCTGGCTCGGCCATTCGGCCTTTCATCTCCAGACCGCGACGCAGAGCATCCTGATCGACCCGTTCTGGACCGGCAACCCGACCTTCCCGGCCGGCTACGAGGATCAGGTCGCCACCGTCGACACGATCGTGCTCACCCACGGCCACGAGGACCATCTGGGCGACACGGTGCGGCTGGCACAGAAATACGGCGCCGCCGTCGTCGCCCAGTACGAGCTGTGCATGTACGTGAACGGGCTTGGGGTGGCGCAGGTCGACCCGATGAACACCGGCGGCGCCATCGAGCGGGCGGGGGTCCGCTACGCCATGGTGCCGGCATTCCACAGCTCGGCGCTGATCCAGGACGGCAAGCCGGTGACCATGGGCGACCCGGCCGGGTTCGTCATCCAGGCCGACGGGACCTCGATCTACCATAGCGGCGACACGGCGCTGTTCTCCGACATG
This sequence comes from uncultured Alphaproteobacteria bacterium, assembly GCA_963798145.1. Lineage (GTDB taxonomy): Bacteria > Pseudomonadota > Alphaproteobacteria > Geminicoccales > Geminicoccaceae > Benzoatithermus. The sequence goes on along the minus strand of CAWCSG010000012.1, from coordinate 360,975 downwards.
GCACTGATCCAGCGCCTGTACCGTCCCACCGTCGGGCTGATCTGCATCGGCGACCGGTTCACGATGGGCCCGGAGGCTGCCGCCATCGCCTGCAACGAGTTCCTCGACCTGGCACTGATCGTGCCGATCCACTGGGGCACGTTCGGCCTGCTCTCGGGCCAGCCGGACGAGTTCAAGCGGCTGGTGACGCGCGGCCAGGTGCACGTCGCAACCCCGGGCGAGCCGTTCGAGGTCTGATCACCCCGCCCGGCACTCCCGCACGATCTCCTTGCCGCCGAGCCAGTTGAGGGTCGGCCCGTCGATGACGGTGCCGTCCAGCGCCCGGCGCAGCAGGCCGAGATCGATCGGGCCGCGATATTCGGGCCATTTCGGCCATTTGATGGCGCAGACCGCCTCGGCGAGGTCGAGCTCCTCGGGCAGCCGCGATGGCGCCGCGGTCGAGCAGGCGGGCGAGGCGCGCGCGCAGGGACGGGATGGTCTCGCTGGGCGGCGGCTCGATCGCGACCGGCTCGGCCGCCGGCTCCGCGTCGTTGGCGTAGTCCGGGTCGAACAGATGCGCCGGCACCGGCGGGCGGTAATAGGAGAGATACTGCCCGCGCATCCAGGGCGGGTTGTGTTTCGTCACCTCCTCGATGTCCGCCTTGAGACTTTCGGGCAGGTCGACCTGCCCGAACGGCACTTTCGGCTGCTTGGCGAACCACTCCTCGTAGGCCACGTTGTCGCTGGCGACGATCAGCTGCTCGATGCCTTTCAGCGGCCCGTGCATCACCTGCGCGCGCAGGCCCGCATGCTCGATCATCCCCAGCAGCGAGCGGCGCAGCGCTTCGTCGGACGGATCGGCCTCGACCACCGGCACGTCGGCGAGCCACGCATCGGGGTCGGGCTCGGCCGGTGGCGGCGGGTCGCCGGGCGGCGGGCTGGGCGGCAGCGTGCGGCCGAGCGGCGCTGCCGATAATTCGTTCGTGTTTTTTGTCATGTCGTCGGGTTCGCGCGTGCACGCGGGCAGCAGCAATCCGGTCTGCTTGGCCTTCCTGTGCTCGAGGAAGGCGCGCACGGCGCGGCGTGCTCCCATGCCGGCGCTGCCCTGGTAGCGGATCGCCGTGGTCAGCGCCGCCGCGTGATCCGGCACCTGCAGGTCGGAGCCGTGGCTGCGGTCCGGGCTGCGCGGCGGGATGTCGGTCAGCACCTCGGCCTCGAACCGGTCGGCGCGGATCTCCTTCCACATCGCGACGGCGATGGCGTCGACCAGCTTCTTCTCGGTGGCGTCGACCGGGCGGTAGCCCTGCTCCAGGTCCTGCACGTGCTGGGTCCACTCTTGCGGGTCCTCCTCGGGCAGCAGGACGAAGTCGCGGGCGCGCAGGCCGTGCTTCAGCGCGTTCCTGGACGAGCGTGCTTTGCCTTCGGGCGTGTTCGGGCCGCGCTTCTTCGGGGTGGTGGCGGCATCGGGCATGGCGGTGGGTCCGGGGCGGTGGAGGGCTGGCCCGGATGATAGCAGAAATAGGAATTTAAGCCAAGTCGGCGAAAGCCTCGAGCGGCCTCCGCTCACCTCAAGGTTCGCTCCCCGGCGATGACGGTGGCCGCCAGGCCCGTCGGCGAGCAGGTCAGCTGCCGTTCATGTCAACGGTCGCCTCGACGGCGGCGTCCCTGCGCCTTGGCAAAGACCTGCAACGAGCCATCGCGGGTTGGCAATGCCAATGCGTCGAATCAAGGAAGGAATTCGCGCGCGCATCGTCGGTCTTCAGAGACGACAAACGATCGGCTTCGCACAATCTGGAGATGAACGATGACCCGCATGGCTTTGGCGGCGGCGCTAATACTCGGCCTGAGCGGTGAGGCGGTTCTAGCCAAGCCAAATTGGAAGTCGGGTACGAACGACCGCAACGCCAGCGACTTCGCCAGATGGCGTGGCTCGCCCCTGGGCCTCGCGACTGGTTGGGCGCCATGGAACAACTGGAACGGCATGTTGAGCTACATGAAAGGTGGCGGACCTGCCCGGCTCAAAGCCCGAAACGCGAACGTCAGCATCGGGCTGGGCTTGTTCCCCAAGACGGGCGGCAATCTTGCCGACTGCGCGGCCGGCCGATATGCCAGCATGTTCCGCACCATGGGCAGCAGCCTCGCCGCGAAGGGCGTCGGCGACGCCGAGATTCGCCTGGGGTGGGAGGCCAGCAACGCCGGCTATCCATGGACCGCCGTCGGGAAGTCGGCAACGCAATGGAAGGCGTGCTTTACCAGCGCAGCGCGGGCGTTGAAGACTGGCAGTCCGCGATTGCGCATCGCCTGGCACATGGCCAAGAAGGGCAAGATCAATGTGAACACCATCTGGCCCGACGGTGCACCGATCACGAACATCGGCGTCAGTCACTATGACGACCCGTGGGCGCGCTTCGGCATGGAAACAAAGAATGGCAGCCCGGTCGGCCTGCGCGCCTGGCTCGCCTTCGCCAAGAAGAAGGGCAAGAAGCTCGAATTGGCGGAGTGGGGTGTGGGCCGCCGCGGCGACAACCCGGCCTACATTCAGAACATGTACGACTTCTTTCGCGCGGCGGGCTCCGATCTGGCGCACGAGGGCTACCTGAACGGCAATGGACACGAACTATTGGCACCAACGAGGTGGCCGAAGTCGAGCGCCCGGTACCGCGAGCTGTTCTAGCCGCCAGGAGCCATGAGGGCGGGTGGAACGTCTACCGGGCAGTTGGCGCATGCCGGCCGCCCCGCCTACCCGCCCGCTACGGCCGGAAATCGCCCGCGGTCAGCGTCTTCGGGCCGGTGAGCTGGATCTCGAGCTCGGCTGCCGCATCGGCGTCGGTGCTGGCGCGCACGATCGTCGTGCCGCCGCTGACGAAATAGCCGAGCTGGGCCGCGCCAGTGAGGTTGGCCTTGCCGACCCAGCGGAACGACTGGTTGCCGGGGATGGTGCTGTCGGCGTCGACGCCGGCGAGGTCGATGATGTCCTGGCCCGGGGCGAAGTCGGTGACCACGTCACGCGTGGCGCCGGCCGGGCTGTCGGCCACATCGTTGAAATCCCAGGTGTCGCGGCCGACGCCGCCGGTCATCGTGTCCTTGCCGGTCTTCGCCCTGGAACTCGTTGTTCAGCTTGTCGCCCTTGAATGTGTCGTTGCCATTCGAGCCCAGCGCGCCCTCGATCCCGATCAGCGTGTCGGTCTCGCTGCCGCGCTTGGCCGTATCCGTCGTGCCGCTGAGATCGATGATCACGGCGGCGGCGCCGGGATAGGCAGCCAGATCGAGGCCGAGGCCGCCCTGGAGCTTGTCGTTGCCGGGACCGCCGTCGAGCAGGTCGCCACCCGGGCCGCCCTCGAGCGTGTCGACGCCCCCCAGCCCCTTGAGATAGTCGGTGCCGGGCAAGCCGGTGAGCGTGTTCGCGGCATTGGTGCCAGTGAGCACGTCGTTGTTGTCGGTGGGCGTGCTGGACAAGGTCTGGTTGGCCTCGGCCGAGCCAATGTCCGGCAGGCTGCCGGCCGGCTGCGGGCGCGGCGAGCTGCCGAGCTGGCCGAAAGCGCTCGCCGATAGCGGGTCGGCGCCCGAAAGTGCCGGATTGCTCGCCAGGTTGCTGCGCAGCGGGACGATGCCCGCCGGGCTGAGCTTGCCGCCGCCGGTGCCAGGATCGATCGCGGCGAACAAAGTCGCGGGCGCGATATTGATGCGATCGCCTGGGATGTCGCCGGCGACGTCGGTGCCGAATACGTTGTGGCCATTGCTCAGGGTGATCGTACCGGAGATGTCGGGGGCTCCTCCGGCGGCCTTGTTGCCTGCCACGATGCTGTTCAGGATATCGAGCCGATTGGCGGGGGATGTGCGCAAATGAATTCCACCGCCTTGCCCGCCATCGGTAGCCGAGTTTCCTGTGATAGTGCTATTCTGTATCGTAACAAAAGCTGCGTATGCGTCAATACCAGCGCCCGATCCCGATATGCTATTATTCGCAATAGTACTATCGGCTATAAATATTTTACCAAAGCTAGAAATACCGCCACCAGCATTATCGGACAATGGCACTTTGTGTAATGATATTTTCCTTGGCGTCTGTCCGAATAGCACCACCGTCGTATCCACTGCCGTTGTCTCGAATGATGCTGCGTTCGATGATCAGCAGATTACCGCCGTCTATATCTATGGTCGCCCCATAATTTCTCGCGTCATTACCCGAGAAATCGCTATCGCGAATAACGATCGAGCTTCCCGTTCCTCCATGGATAACGGCGCCCGACCCATTAGTGTCGTTGTCGGTGGCGATGCCGTGCGTCATCACCAGTGAGCCGCCGGCGCCCAACATCGATGGCTGCGCCCCCACCGTAGTTGAAGTTACCCGAAAATTCGCTGTCGCTGACGGTCAAACTGACACCGCTACCGGTCCCGATACCAGCGCCCGCATAGAAAGAATCGTTGTTGCTCACGCGGCTGCGCGTCATTGTGAGTGCGCTGCCATCCGATAGAAAAATGCCGGCGCCGCCTGCCGGAGCATAATTGCTCTGCACGGTGCTATCATTTAGCGTCAGCTTGCCCCCACCGATGGACAAACCACCACCCAAATCGAACTTCCCCGCCGTTTTGAATAGTCAAATCCGTCAATGTCAGATCCGTTCCACTGCCGGTCGTGCGCAGGATTCGAGTTTCGTCACTCCCGCTGAGCTTGACTTCGACCCCGTCATTGTTCTTGTCGCCGTCGATCACGAGATCCTGCGTCACCACCAACTCGCCGCGGGTGAGGGTCAAGGTCTTGCCCTCGATATTGGCGGCGAAGACGATCGTGTCCGACCCCGAGGTGGCATTCGCCTGGGCCACGGCTTCGCGCAGGCTGAGTTTGCCATCGCCAGGAGCAATGACGTCGACATCCGTCGTCACGGTCAAATAGGCCATCAAAATTCTCCACATCAATAACGCCATCTATGTGAAGGAAAGTTAACAGTGCTCTCGTGACGCCACAAGCTGCTGTCGGCGCGAATATTGGATCGCCGCCTCAACCGACAACTGACGCCCACATCCGGGAGGAGAATGGTCGCCAGCAAAGGCGAGCCGAAGCCGGGGCGCAGTTGCTGAGATCGTCGGCTGGCGCCATCCGGACTGGCCGCGCTCGCTTCACCTCGCGCGCCGGAGCGGCTAGGCTCCGCGGACAACGACAATGTCCGGGAGGCCCTGCATGACCACGATCCGCCTGACCATGGCCCAGGCCCTGGTGCGCTGGCTGATGGCGCAACGCACCGAGGTCGACGGCGCGGAGGTGCCGCTGTTCCCGGGCGTGTTCGCGATCTTCGGCCACGGCAACGTCACCTGCCTCTCCGAGGCGCTGGAAGCGGTCAAGGACGAGCTGCCGACCTGGCGCGGCCAGAACGAGCAGTCGATGGCGCTGGCCGCGATCGGCTTCGCCAAGGCCAAGGCGCGCCGGCAGATCATGGTGGCGGCGAGCTCGATCGGCCCTGGTGCGACGAACATGGTCACCGCCGCCGGGGTCGCGCACACCAACCGTCTGCCGGTCCTGCTGCTGTCGGGCGATTACTACGTCTCCCGCCTGCCCGACCCGGTGTTGCAGCAGGTCGAGCACTGGTGCGATCCGACCCTCAGCGTCAACGACGCCTTCAAGCCGGTCACCCGCTACTGGGACCGGATCACGCGGCCGGAACAGCTGCTGCAGTCGCTGCCGCAGGCGCTGGGCGTGCTGCTGGACCCCGCCGATTGCGGCCCGGCCTTCATCGGCCTGTGCCAGGACGTGCAGGCCGAGGCCTTCGACTACCCGGCCCGGTTCTTCGAACAGAGCGTCCACCACATCCCCCGCCCGCGCGCGGATCTGCGCCAGCTCGAAGCGGCCGCAGCCCTGCTGCGCACGGCGAAGAAGCCGTTGCTGATCGCCGGCGGCGGCGTGCGCTACAGCGGTGCGGAGGCGGCACTCGCCGCCTTCGCCGAGCACCATCGCGTGCCGGTGGTCGAGACCATCGCCGGCCGCACCGTGCTGGTCCACGACCATCCCTTGAACGCCGGCCCGATCGGCGGCCTGGGCTCCAATTCGGCCAACCACCTGGCGGCCGAGGCCGACGTGGTGCTGGCGGTGGGCACGCGGCTGGCGGATTTCACCACCGGCTCGTGGTCGCTGTTCGCCGACGATGCCCGCTTCATCGGCCTGAACGCCGCCCGCTTCGACGCGAGGAAACATCAGTCCCTGCCGGTGGTGGGCGACGCCCAGGCGGGGCTCGACGAGCTGGGCCGGGCCCTGGACGGCTGGCAGGCGCCGGAAGGCTGGCTGGCGCAGGCGCAGCAGGCCTATGCCGAGTGGAACACCTTCGTCGACCAGCGCAGCGGCCCGACCAACGCCGAGCTGCCGAGCTACGCCCACGTGATCGGCGCCGTGAACCGCCTGTGCGACCCGCGCGATCTGGCGCTGACCGCCGCCGGCGGCATGCCGGGCGAGCTGGTGATGTGCTGGCGCGCCGCCACCAGCTCGACCGTCGATTGCGAGTTCGGCTTCTCCTGCATGGGCTACGAGATCGCCGGCGGCTGGGGCGCGAAGCTCGCCGACCCCACGCGCGACGTGATCGTGATGGTCGGCGACGGCAGCTACCTGTTGATGAACAGCGACATCTACAGCTCGGTGCTGACCGGCCTGAAGCTGATCGTCGTGGTCTGCGACAATGGCGGCTTTGCCGTGATCGACCGGCTGCAGCGCAACAAGGGCATCCCGTCCTTCAACAACCAGCTGGCCGACACGCGGCACCAGGGCGAGCTGGTCCGGGTCGACTTCGCGAAGCACGCCGAGGCCATGGGTGCGATCGGCATCACCGTCTCGGGCATCGGCGAGCTCGAGGATGCGTTCCGCCGCGCCAAGGCCGCCGACCGCACCACGGTGATCCACGTCCAGGTGCATCCGACCGACTGGACCGAGGGCAATGGCGCCTGGTGGGAGTGCGGCACGCCCGAGGTCTCCGAGCGGGCGAGCGTGCGCCAGGCCCGCGCCGAGCACGAGGCCGGCAAGCGCCGGCAGCGGGTCGGCGTCTAGCGAGCCGGCCGGGCGGTGTGGCCGATCGCGTGGTCGATATCGGGACGGAGGGCCCGGTCCTGCTGCGGCGGACCCAGCGCCGGCACGATGCGGAGCAGCTGGCCCTGGTGCTGGCCGCCGCCGGGATCGCCTGCGGCCTCGCCGCCGACAGCGCCGGCATCGCGCTCTATGTCGACGCCGCTGATGCGCCGCGGGCATTCGACGAGCTGGACGCCTATGAGCGCGAGCGCGCCATGCCGCCGCCGGCTGCCCCAACCACGGTCGTCGATCATGGCGGGGTTGGGGCGGCCTTGGCCTTCGCCGCAATCCTGCTGTTCTTCTTCGGGCTGCAGCAGCGCGACTGGCGGACCGACTGGTCGGCGCTGGGCGCGGCGCAGGCCGGTCTGATCCAGGGCGGCCAGTGGTGGCGCGCCGTGACGGCGCTGACCCTCCATGTCGACCACGCCCACCTGCTGGGCAATCTCGCCGCCGGCCTGGTGTTCGGCCTGCTCGTCGCGCAGTTGCTGGGCGCCGGCCTCGGCTGGCTCGCGATCGTGCTGACCGGCGCTGTCGGCAATGCGATCACGGCCATGCTTCGGGCTCCGGACCACGCCGCGATCGGCGCGTCGACGGCCCTGTTCGGCGCCTTGGGCATCCTCGCCGGCTTCATGCGGCAGCGCCGGGTGGTACCCTGGCGCGGCGGGATCCGGCGCTGGGCGCCGCTCTCGGCCGGCATCCTGCTGCTGGTGTTCCTGGGCTTTGGCGGCGAGAACACCGATGTCGGCGCCCACGTCGCGGGTTTCGCGCTCGGCGGCCTGCTCGGGCTCGCCCTCGGCCGGTGGGGGCGCCGTCTCCCGCAGGGGCCACGGGCGCAATGGCTCTATGGCCTCGCCGCGGTCGGGCTCGTGGCCGGGGCGTGGGCGCTGGCGCTGCATTCGCGGCAGCACGCCATCGTCTTCTGAGGTGAAGGAGGGATCATGACGCTCAAGTTTGCCGTGCTCTACGGATCGGTCCGCGAGACCCGCCAGGGCATCAAGGCCGCCCGCTTCATCGACACCCAGCTGCGCCGGCGCGGCCACGCGACCACGCTGGTCGACCCGCTGGAGTATCGCCTGCCGCTGCTTGACAAGATGTACAAGGAATTCCCGAAGGGCGCCGCCCCGGAGCCGATGCAGCGGCTGGCCGACCTCTACCGTGCGGTCGACGGATTCGTGATCGTCAGTGGCGAGTACAATCACGGCATCCCGCCGGCCCTGAAGAACCTGCTCGACCACTTTCTCGAGGAGTATTTCTTCCGGCCGTCCGCGATCGTCTGCTATTCGGCCGGCGGCTTTGGCGGCGTGCGCGCGGCCATGCAGCTGCGCATGACCCTGGCCGAGCTCGGCATGCCGAGCATCCCGTCTTTGTTCCCGGTGCCCAAGGTCCAGGACGCGTTCGACGAGGCGGGGCAAGCCGCCGATCCGGCCACCGAGAGCCGCGCGCAGCGGTTCCTGGACGAACTCGAATGGTATGCGCGGGCACTCCAGGCGGAGCGGGCCAAGGGCACGCCCTACTGAGCGGTCTTGGGGCCGAACAGGTCGAGAGCGGTGAGCAGGCCCAGGCTCGCGAGCAGGATGCCTGCCGCCTGCAGCGCGTCCGGCACCTCGCCCAGCATGGGCATCGCCAGCAAGGTCGCCAGCGCCGGGACGAAGGAGGGGAACAGCGCCGCCCGGCTGGCGCCCAGATGGCCGACCGCCAGGCTGTAGGCGAGCACGCCCAGGCAGCCGCCGAGGCCGCCCTGGTAGATGGCCTGCACGGCCACGGCGTGGGCCGGCAGGTCGGGCAGGCCGGTCAGCGCGAAGTAGACCGGCACGACGACCGCCATCGACAGCACCGACACGGCCGCGGTCGCCTGCACCGCGTGGACCTGCCACCGGCGCAGCAGGAAGGTGAACGTACCCCACAGCAGGCCGGCGGCGACGAAGCCGAGATCGCCCAGCCAGACCAATTCGCCGGCATGGGCGCCAAGACCGTCATAGCCGATCGCCAGCAGGCCAGCCGCCAGGATCACCATCCCGGCCACCTGCGCCCGGCTCAGCCGCTCGCCGGCGAAGGCGCAGCCCAGCGCGGTGGCGGTGAGCATGGTGGCGGCGGGTCCGAGCACGACACCGTGCGACAGTGGCGCTAGCACGAAGCCGGTATTGACCACGAAGCCGAACAGCGGCCCGACCAGCAGCGCCAGCACCGACCCGCGACCCCAGCCGAGCCCGCCCAGGTCCCGCCAGCCAGCCCTGGCCAGAAGCGGCAGCATCACCAGCCCGGCGACGCTGAAACGGATCATCGTCAGGTCCGCCGGCCGGAAGCCCTGAGCGGCGCCGATCTTGGCACCGACATTGTAGGTGGCCCAGGCAAGCGCCGCGACCATGCCCCAGGCAACCCCGCGCAGTGCCTGCGTCGGCGCAGGAGCCCGGGCGATTTCGACGGTGCTCACACGACAGCCCTTCCCATCCACGACTGCCGTCGAGCCGACGCGGCCCGGCCAATCCTTGTCCCACGTGGCGTGCGTGCTGCGCCGTCACCACCCATTCTGCTGCAGGGCAACAATGCGCCGGCGGCGCGCGGCCCACTGGCTGCAGTGCGTGCGCGTACTCGATCTCATACGCGCTCCTGCGCCGCTATGCGATGCACCAGCTCGCGCCGTTGATGCTGCTGATGCCGGCCGTCGGCGTCGCCTTCAGCGCGTTGGTGGTCGTGGGTCCGGGCGATCACGGCCTGCTACCGCACTCGATTCGAAGGCGCTAAGCTGCCACGAGGCAGCGCCGGCGCGGTCACGCGGCAGGCGGCGTTAGAAAATCGAATGCGCCCTGCGAGGGTTGTGGGTGGGTTGGTTCGCTCCGTCTGCTGCAAGGCCGGTTGGCCGGCGGCCGACCGTTCATCGCCAGGCGCTCGGTCCGGCCGCCAGGCTTGGCGTGGCGGCTCATCCATGCGCTGCCGATCGGGATGTGGCTGGCGGGCTCGGCCGCATCCGCGGCCTTTGGCGCTGCCGCTGCGGACGCGGCGCCCCATCCGCCGGTCTCGCTCGGCCCCACACTGATCGTAGCGCTCGCCTTCGGCGCGATCCATCTGCTCGGGCGCCCAATGTCGTTCCTGCGCACCACCCCGCGCAGCGTCTGGCTGTCGGCGGCGGGCGGCGTCTCCGTCGCCTACGTCTTCGTCCACATTCTGCCGGAGCTCGACCATCATCAGGATCTGCTCAACGCCTGGAGCGACCGGCTCAATCTGCCGGGGCCTAGCGAACGCTACATCTACTACGTCTCCTTGGTCGGGCTCGCCGCCTTCTATGGCCTGGAGTCCCTCGCCCGCCGCGCCGCGCGGCGCGGAGTTGGACGGGACGGCAGGCGCCACCCCTCCTTTCGGGCCTTCTGGCTGCACCTGGCCTCCTACGCCGCCTTCAATGTGCTGATCGGATATCTGCTCCTGCACCGGGAGGAGGTCGGCCTGGTGAACCTGCTGACCTACGCGGTCGCGATGGCCACGCACTTCGTCGTCGCCGACCAGGGCCTGCGCGGCCAGTTCTACCCGGCCTACGACAAGATGGGCTGCTGGATTCTGGCCGCGGCGCCGTTGATCGGATGGGCCTTGGGCGCGGTGATCGACGTGCCGCCGCTTGCGGTCTCGGCCCTCTTTGCCTTCCTCGCCGGCGGCGTCATGCTCAATGTCCTCAAGGAGGAGTTGCCGGAGCACCGCGAGAGCCATTTCTCGGCCTTCGCGCTCGGCGCGGGCCTGTACGCGGCGCTTCTCCTCGCCACCGATTGAACGATTGCGGCCGGGTAATCGGTGCTGCCCAGGCAACCCTTCCGGGCCAGCCCGGTTTGAACCGCATGCACGGCAGATGACGGTAGGACAGGAAATGACGGTTGCGGAAATCGAGCGCTTGCCAGCCAAGCGGACGCGCGCGACCAAACTGGGCGCGGTCGCCGCCACCGCGACCAGGCCGGCAACGGCCAAGATCGCCCCGATCACGTCAACCGCGAGGTCGTCCAGCCGCGCTGACCCTATCGCCGCAGCTGCCGTAGTGGCTGAAGGTGCCGCCGCGCGCGCCGGCGCGCTGGACCACGATGGCGCCTTTCCCTCCGACGATATCGCGGCGCTTCGTGCCGGTGGCCTGCTGGCAGCGCCAGTGCCAGCTGCCTTGGGCGGTGTCGGGCTGGGCACCTCGCTCGAGGGTGCGCTGCCGATGTTGCAGGTGTTTCGCAGGATCGGGCATGCCAGCCTGCCGTTGGGGCGGCTCTACGAGGGACATGTCAACGCGCTGAAGCTGGTGTTCCGCTATGGCGGCCCGGCCCAGCGGGCCCATTTCGCGCGTGAGGCCCATGCCGGGCGGTTGTTCGGGGTCTGGAACACCGAGATCGGCGAGGGCGTCCGCCTCGCGGATGCTGCGGATGGTTTGCGACGGCTCGACGGCAGCAAGGTCTACGCTTCGGGTGCCGGGTATGTGGAGCGCCCATTGATCACCGCTCGTCTCGCCGATGGTTCGGTGCAGATGGTCGTGCCGCTGCTCGTTGCGGGCGAGCGCGCGGATCTGTCCGGCTGGGTTGCGCACGGCATGCGGGCCTCGGCCACGGGCACGCTGGACTTCACCGGGATCGAGGTCGACGGGAACGAGCTGATCGGCGCGCCCGGCGACTATCTGCGCCAGCCGGCCTTCTCGGCCGGAGCATGGCGGTTCGCGGCCGTGCATCTGGGTGGCATCGAGCGCCTGCTCGACGAGCTGCGCCGTCATCTCCAGCGCACCCGGCGCGACGCCGATCCCTATCAGCTGGCCAGAGTGGGCCAGGCCGCCATGGCGGCGGAGACGGCGCATCTGTGGCTGGAGCGGGCCTCTGGCCTCGCCGAGGATCCGGCGGCCGAGCCCGACATGGCCGTGGCCTATGTCAATCTGGCGCGGCTCGCCGTCGAGCGGGCCGCACTCGACGTGCTGGAGCTGACGCAGCGCTCGATCGGGCTTGCCGGCCATCTGCGCAGCCACCCGGTCGAGCGGTTGAGCCGCGACCTCGCAACCTATCTGCGCCAGCCGGCACCCGACCGCGCGCTGGCCCAGGCTGCAGCCTATGTGCTGGCATCGCCCGAGCCCGCCGTCGAGCTTTGGGGCAGCCCGTGATCTCGGCCGGCGACTACCTGCGGGCGGCGCAGCATTGCCCGTCGCCGAGTTCGCGGATCTGAGCCGTGGGCGCGGCCTCGTTGTCGTGGCACCGCATCCGGACGATGAAAGCCTGGGCTGCGGCGGCCTGATCGCCACGGCCTGCGAGCGCGGCGTCCGGACCCGTATCGTGCTGGTCAGCGACGGCACCGGCTCGCATCCGAATTCCTCCAGCCATCCTCCCGAACGCCTGCGGGCGCTACGCGAGCAGGAGCTTGGCGAAAGCGCTGCAATTCTCGGCCTGCCGGAAACCGCCATCGACTGCTTGCGCCTCCCCGACCGGTATGTGCCCATCGCGGGGCCGGAATTCGAGCGGGCAGTCGACGCCGTCCGGGCGGCAGTCCTGGAGATTGCCGCCGGCAGCGTGTTCGTCACCTGGCGGCACGATCCGCATGGCGACCATCAGGCCGCGTTCGCGATCGCGCAGGCCGCGGTGGCCGGCCTCGAAGACGTGCGTCTGTACGCCTATCCGGTCTGGGGCTGGCTGCTGGCCGAGGACCTGCAGCTCGACGAGCCGGCGCCGCGGGGCGGTCGGCTCGACATTCAAAGCCAGCTCGCGCGCAAGCGGCGTGCGATCGCGGCCCACCGGTCGCAGACCACGGATCTGATCGACGACGACCCGAGCGCATTTCGGCTGGAGCCGGAAGTGCTCAAGCATTTCGACCAGCCATATGAGCTGTTTCTGGAGGTGGCGCCGTGAGCCGTCCTGCCAGCTCATTGCCCGCCAGCTATTTCGAGGCGATCTACCAGGCTGATCCCGATCCGTGGCGCTTTGCCAGCAGCGAATACGAGCGCGAGAAATACCAGGCGACCTTGGCGGCCCTGCCCAATGCCGTCTATCCGCGCGGGCTCGAGGTCGGCTGCTCGATCGGCGTGCTGACCAGACAGCTGGCGCAGCGCTGCGAGCGGCTGCTGGCGATCGACTGCGTCGAGCCGGTGCTGGACCAGGCGCGCGAGCGGTGTGCGGGCCTGCCCGGCGTCGAGTTCGCGCGAATGGAGCTGCCGCGTCAGTTACCGGCCGGGCCGTTCGACCTGCTCATGCTATCGGAGGTGGCCTACTACTGGAGCACCCGCGATCTCGAGCTCGTGGCCGAGTTTGCTCGGGAGGCGGTGACTCCGGGCGGGGACATCGTCCTCGTTCACTGGACCGGTGGCACCGACTATCCCCTCAGCGGCGACGAGGCGGCGCAGCGCTTCATCGACGCCACCCGCTCGTTCACGCAGATCGCGCTCCAGACCCGTGCGGAGCACTATCGAATCGACGTCTTGCGCCGATCGGATATACGGCCGGGGCGACCGTAGCTTACGCAGCATGGCCTCCGCGGCAGTGATCTGCGCTGGCAACTGCCGTGGCGTGAGCGGGCGAAACGCCAGGACGGGGCTGGCCCGCTCGAGCGCCGCCCAGGTCGCGTTGAACTGCGCCGACCCAGCGGCGATTTGGGCCTCGCTTTCATCGAGGCCGAGCTTCGCCGCCCAGGACGGGGAGAGCCCGAGACGGCCCTGCCGGTGGCGACGCCGCAGGGCGGCCCGCAGCCGGCCGCGCTGCCACAGGCGATCGGCCGGCTCCAGCGCGCCATCGCAGGCGAGATCGGGGGCGAGGATCCGCAGCTTGATCGTCGCCGCCATGCCGGCTTCGCAGCGGCCGTCGAGCCGGCACGACACCAGGACCTGGGCCGCGAGGCTGTGGCGCACCCGGCCACCGGCCAGGCGAACGCTCGCTGCCAAGGCACGGTCTTCGCCGGTGGGGATCGCGCTCACCCCGCCAACCCGGCGATACGCCTCCAGGGTGATGGCGAGGCTGGCTCCGGATTCGATGCGATGATTTGGCCACGGATCGTCCGCGTCCGGGTCCAGCCGGGCGAGCAGCTCGGCCAGCAACCACTCGTAGCGGGTCTCCAGCCGGCCGCGTTCGATCAGCGCCGGCGGGAACAGCGCATGCTCGGCCGGATCGGCGCGGACGAACCCGGCAACGAGATCGGCACCGTCGCCGATCGCGGCGAGATTGGCCTCGAGCCAGCGCCGGCCGACGCGGCCGTCGGCGTCGGAGGTGAGGATGACGCGCGGCCTTGGCGAGTTGGAGCTCGCCACGATTTCGGCGGCGGCATCCATGGCGATCTTCCTGGCATAGCCGGCATGCGCCTGGTCCGGCGCCAGTTCGCGCTCGATCAGCCAGACGGGGTAAGGCAGCGTCGCCTGCATGCCCCGAACGACCGTGCCAGTCGCATCGGTGCAGTTGTTGAGCACCAGCAGGACCCCGAATGCCGGCTCGTCGGCACCCGGATCGCGCTGCGCCGCCAGTGCCGCAAGACAGCCGGCGATGCGTTCCGCCTCGTTCTTGACCGGTATGGCGATTATTGTCGCAGGGTGCTCACGCATTCTGAAGATGACCACGGCTCATCTCGGGAAGCGTACCATGAATACCATTCATGACTGTATAATTGCTCCGCGGTCAGTAACAGGTGAGGAGAGTCCGCGAAGAAACGTCGAATCGGCACCGAGGTTCCTGCCGCCAGTAAATCGGGCTCCACGAAGGGGCAGGGCACGAGCCGCTTTGCCGAAGCGGATCGGCCAGCACCGGGAGTGGCGTCATGATCCAGGCATCATCCCCTTGCGGCGAGCCTGCAGCGACCGGAGGCTGGCCGTGCCCGCCCTGGGCTGGACGCTCGCCGTCAGCTCAAGGAGCCGCCGAACCACGCCTCGATCTCCGCCGCCGCGCGGTCGGGGTCCTCGCGGTGCGGGAAATGGCCCAGCCCGGCCAGCGGGGCAGCGTCGAGGTCGGTGAAGTAGTCGCCCAGCCGGTCGGCCCACTCGACCTTGAGCACCGGATCGAGAGCGCCCCAGCGCACGCAGGTCGGGACGGCGATCGGTGGCGGCTGCGGCTCCTGGCCCCGCATCGCAAGGATGCGGCTCGTGTTGCGGCTCACGTACCAGTCGAAGCCGCCCTGCAGGTTGCCCGGCTTGAGAAAGTTGTCGACCCAGGCCTCCAGCACCGCACCGTCGAAGGCGGCCGGATTCCCGGCAGCCCAATGCCGGAGCATGTTGCCGAAATAAATCCGGCAGGCCTCGCGCGACGAGCCGACCAGGGAGGCGGCCCAGGGCTTCTGCTGGAACGACTGGTACCAGATCTCCGCCAGATGCGAAGGATCGGCCCAGCGCGGCCCGATGCCGGGATAGGGGCAGTCGAAGAAGAACAGGCGGGTCAGCCGCTCCGGGTGCGCGTGGGCGAAGACTTGCGCGACATGCGCCCCGACATCGTGGCTGACGATGCCGAACCGGCCGAGTTCCAGATGGTCGACCAGCGCCAGCAGGTCCGCCGCGTGCACCTCGGCCCCGGCCCGGTCGGACGGGCCGTCATCCGGTTTGGGACTGTCGCCGAAGCCGCGCAGGTCGGGTGCCACCAGGTCGAACCGGTCGGCCAGCCGCGCCATGACCGGCTCCCAGGTGAACCAGAACTCCGGCCACCCGTGCAGCAGCACGAGCGGCATGCCCGTGCCGGTGCGAGCGTAGTGGACGTGTGTACCGTTGGCTTCGAGCGTGCCGTGGAGAATGGCGTGCTGCATGTTCGTCCCTCCCGATCTCGCTAGTCGCGTTCGCCTACTGGGTCGGTCCCCAGTCATTGTGACGCTTGGTGGGCGACATGCTTCTGCACCAAAACTTTGATATAGTTCAGATTCGCCAAGTTTCGCTTCCTGCACTCCAGCGCCGATGAGCGTAGCGCTACAGGCAAGATCGGGCACGAATCGAGCAAGTCTGGGGCTTCCGCTCCGCGTTGACTCCGATAGACTCCTCGGAGAAGCCGGAGCGGCATGGCGTGTTCGGCGCTCCATGAACATGGCCAGATCGGACCGCGGGCAACAGACAGGGAGGCCAGCAACATGAAGATTCTCATGGTTCTCACGTCGCACGATCAGCTGGGGCACGGTTTCGGCACGTAATGCGATTTGGGAAGGACGCATGTCATGGCCAAGAAATACACGGCTCAGTGTGCCTGTGGCGCGGTGAAGTTCGAGTTCGACCAGGACCCGGATTTTGTCGCCGTCTGCCACTGCCTGGACTGCAAGAGGGCCTCGGGCGGTGAGATGGCCACGTTCTTTGCCGTACCGCAGGATGATTTCTCCCTCGTTAGCGGCAGTCCGAAGCAGCATCATTACATAGCGGAATCCGGCAAGAAGCTCGACCGCAACTTCTGCCCGGACTGCGGCGCCAGATTGTTCACCAGCAACCTGGAGAGCTTTCCAGGTCTCGTCTTCGTCATGCTTGGCAGCCTGGACCGGCCCGAACTGATCGAACCAAAGCTCGAAATGTTCACCAAGCGCCGCCTGAAATGGGCAACTCCGCTCGACCTGCCGCAATTCGCGAGCATGCCCAGTTAGGCCGGCACCTGAGAATCCAGGGCATCCCTCACCGCACTTCGCTGTCGCCGCCGGCATGCGCGGCGCTGTAGTCTGCGCTCGCACCACGTCACTGCGAGATGGGGAAACGTCGGATGGAATCGCACCTCGAGGACGAGCTGTTCCAGCGACTGGACCGGTACGTGCGCATCGATACCCAGTCCGATGCGGCGTCATCCACCTCGCCCAGCACCGCGAAGCAATACGAGCTGCTGCACTTGCTGGTGGCGGAGCTGGCGGAACTCGGCATCGAGGACGTGCGCCTCACCGACTATGGCGCGGTGCTGGCGACGATCCCGGCGACCGCCCGACCGAGGCGCCGACGATCGCCCTCCTGGCGCATGTCGACACGGCGCCGCAGTTCACCGGCACCGGCGTCAAGCCGATCGTCCACCGCAACTGGCAGGGCGGCGACATCGTCCTGCCGGACGACCCGCAGATGGTGCTCCGGCCGGCCGAGCTGCCTTATCTCGCGACCAAGGTTGGCGAGGACATCGTCACCACCAGCGGGACGACGCTGCTGGGTGCCGACGACAAGGCGGGCGTGGCGATCATCATGGCGACGGCGCGCCACCTCATGACCCATCCCGACATCCCGCACGGTCCGGTGCGGCTTTGCTTCACGCCGGACGAGGAGATCGGCCGCGGCGTCCATGCCGACCTGCCCAAGGACCTCGGCGCCGCTGTCGCCTACACGCTGGACGGCGCCGAGCGGGGCGAGATCGTCTACGAGACCTTCTCGGCCGACGCGGCGGTGGTCACGATCCAGGGGGTCTCGATCCATCCCGGCTGGGCCAAGGGCAAGCTGGTGAACGCGCTGCACCTCGCGGCCAAGATCGTCGACACGCTGCCGCAGGTGACGCGCACACCCGAGACCACCGACGGCCGCCAGGGCTTCATCCACCTCCACGAGCTGTCCGGCACCGCGGCCTCGGCCAAGCTGCACTTCATCCTGCGCGACTTCGAGGAGGCGGGCCTGCGCGCGCACGGCGAGCTGCTGCGGCAGGTCTGTGCGGTGATCCAGGCGACCGAGCCGCGCGCGACGATCGAGTGCACGATCACGCCGCAATACCGCAACATGCGCTACTGGCTGGAGCACGACATGCGCCCGGTCGAGCTGGCGCGCGAGGCCTGCCGGCGGATCGGCGTCGAGCCCTTCTCCACCGCCATCCGCGGCGGCACCGACGGCTCGCGCCTGACCGAACTCGGCGTGCCGACGCCCAACCTGTTCACCGGAATGCAGGAGATCCACGGGCCGCTGGAGTGGGTCAGCCTGCAGGACATGGCGCGGGCGACGGAACTGTGCGTGGAGCTGGTACAGTTGTGGAGCGGCGTGATTAAGGCAGCACCGAGGATGCGCCCGCTGAGCGAAGCGGATGGCCACTCGACCTCGCACCGCCCGCGTTTAGGCCTTGATTCCATGCCCGGCGCGACCGCGGGCTGCAGCGCTACGCCGACCAACTCAGCGCCCGCCGCGCCAGCGCGTCCAGCCGCCGGCGTTGGTGGCGGTTGAGGGCTGGGGCGGACTCCGAGGCCGAGGGTGTCGGCGGCGGCTCGGGTTCGCGCGTGCACGCGGCGAGGTCGTTCGCGCATCTTGCCTCGTGCGGCTCCTGGGCTTCGGGTTCGCGCGTGCGCGGTGGCGCTTCGTGAGAGCAGTCCTGCTCCGATGGTTCGGATTTACCGGGTTCGGACGTGTCGTGGCGCAGCTCGTCCACCCAAGCGCCGGGGCGGTTGCGCAGAACGCGCAGAGCCTGGAGCGCACGGCCGATGTCCTTGTCGATCCGGGCACCGTAGCGAGCGAAGGTGGTGAGTTTCCGCACCGTCGCGTCGGAAGGCGGGCTCTCCTCCGTAGCCGTGGTGAGCGTCGCCAGCTCGAGGCGGCGCAGCCAGTCCTGGCGCCACAGGGAGGTCACCAGATCCATCACCCACCGGCGCTCGCACGCGTCGCGCGGACCCCAGTCGGCGGTGACGGCGGCGTGCAACTCGGCGAACTCTTCCCGGCCCTCGCCGGTGAGAAGGGCAAACGGGCCGCCGCGCAGGCCGGGGCGGGTGCCGTTGCGGGAGGAGCGGGCCTTGCCGGCGTCGGTCGTGGGGCCGCGCGAACGGGCGCCGTTGGCGCGGGCGGCGGTCTGCTGGGCGGGCGAGCGGGTGGCGGACATGGTGGTCTCCGGAAGCGTGATTTGATCCAACGATTATCATCTTATGGTTGTGATCAGTCAAGGAACGTAGACCTATGCACGCCCTTGGCTGCTGTCGGCGAGCGTCGCTGCTCGGGTCCCGTCGCGGCAGCGACGGCCCACAATCACCGGTGATACCAGCGACTGTCTTGCCGCTGGCCTCGGTCGCGCGTCCAGTCGTAGAAGTCTGCCTAGTAGCGGGGGCCGCAGGGTTGACGGCCATGGCGGCTGGAGCGTAAGCCCGTGCGTCGCTTATGGGCAGGGGCTCGGGGCGGATCGAAACCGTTAATTTAGTGAGCTATCCCCAGAATTCAGAATCAGCACGTCAAGCCGCGCCGAGCTGAGGCCTGATGCACGGCGTCTGCCTATTGCCAACGCGAGCGACTACCCATGACCACGCTCAAGGCTTCAGTCGACCTGGAAACGGCCTTCGCAACTTATCGGCTGATTGAGCAACTTGGGGAAGGAGGTGCGGGCCGGGTTTATGGCGGCACTGACCCGTCGGGCACGGACATCGCGATCAAAGTTTTGACGAGCGACGCCGCTGAAAAGCGCCGCCGATTCAAAAATGAAATCGCCTTTCTGCTGCGGAACAGGCACGCTAACATCGTCAGCGTCATTGATCACGGCGTTGCAGTCGGAGCACGGATCAAAGGCCCTTTCTACGTGATGCCCCGCTTCGCCAGTAGTTTGCGCAGCGCAATCGTACAGAAAATGCCGCCGGAAAAGGCGATGCAGCTCTACAGCCAGATCCTGGACGGCGTAGAAGCCGCTCACCTGCTTGGGGTCAGCCACCGCGACCTGAAACCGGAAAATGTTCTGATCACGACGGGTGGGAATGCTGCCGCTGTCGCCGATTTCGGGATCGCGCACTTTACGGCCGACTTGATGCATACGGCGGTCGAGACGGCACCGACGACGCGGCTCGCCAACTTCCAGTACGCAGCGCCTGAGCAGCGCGTGCCTAGTCGCGCGGTAACGGCCGCCGTCGATATTTACGCTCTTGGCCTCATGCTGAACGAGTTGTTCACCGGCCACGTGCCGCATGGAACCGAATACCAGCGAATTGCGGTTGTCGCGCCGGATTATGGCTTCCTTGATCCAATCGTCGCAGAGATGCTCCGACAGACCCCGTCTGAGCGTCCGCCCTCAATTGCCGCGGTCAAGGGGCTTATCCAGCGGCACCGCTCTGAGGCCGTGTCTCTACAAAAGCTAAACGTCCTGAGGGACACGGTCATTCCCGCCGGCGAAGTCGACGATCCGCTTGCACATGAGCCGCCAATGCTGATCCACGCGGAGTACGACGGTGCAGGCATCCTACGCCTCACACTGGACCGGCAGGTTCATCAGCGGTGGGTCCGGGCATTGCAGAACATGGGCAGCTACGGCGCAATCATGGGTGCTGGTCCCGAGCGCTTCAGCTTCCACGGCGCGACAGCGTCAATCCCTATCGCCCCACATTTAGCGCAAGGTGTCATCGACCACTTCAAGACGTGGTTGCCGAGAGCAACGCAAGTGCTGAAGTCGACCCTCGAGGAGGAAATCCGAAGCGCAGAGGCGCAACAACTGGAGCAACTCCGCCGCGCGAGGGAAGCCGAACAGCAGCGCCTCGCAGTCAATCGCGGTTTGCGGCTTTGACGGCCGACAGCTTTGTTGAAATCTTCATCCCGTCGAGAATTTTGGGGACACCACTAAATCAACGAGTTTGGCGCGGGGCCGGTGCCTGCCCCGGCTTGCCGGGGCGAAGTCGCTGGCTAAGGCGCGCTTCTATTCGCTCAGCAAGTCCGCGTCGCCGAGTGGCCGGCCGGTGCGTGAGATATGGGGCCAGACTCCGTTTCCTTAGGCAGCGCCGCTACGACAGCCTCGAGTCCGCGTACCAGTCGTCGCGCAGGACGTCGTCGAGGGCCCAGGGATCCGCTTCTGGCAGTAGCCGTGCGGCCTCGGCCTCGTCGTACTCCTCCAGGGCCAGGATCGCGGCGCGACGGGCGGATCGATAGAGGCGGGGGAGCTGCTGCTCCACGTCACGGCGGATAGTGGCCGACAGTTTGTTCTCCAAGACCGAGCGTGCTTCGACGATCGAGCGTTGCCAGCCGCGGCGCGGCTGCGCCGACGGCGAGTAGGCGAGCTTCAGGAAGTGCTCGAGGATCCGCTCCACCTGGCTGCGGCAGGTGTCGCGCTCGGAGGTGCCCAAATCCTCGATCTCCTCGGCGACACGGTCGAGGTCGAGCTCGACGTTGAGCCGCAGCTCCTTCAGGCGACGCAGCTCCTCCGCCTGGAGGCGCGTCCAGGCATAGAAGTCGGTCTCGAAGAGGACATCGGGATTGTCGGCCATCGCTTGTGGAGACTACTCCAACAGGCCCGCCCCTGCCAGTGCCCCGAGCGGGAGCCGCCACTCGCTCACAGCAGCCGCGCGATCGCCTGCGCCTGGATCTCGGCCGCACCATTGAAGACGTATGAGGATGCGCGGGTCGCACAGCACGCGGCTGGTCGTGGTCGGCAGCCCCCAGCCGTGGCATGATGGCACCCATGGGAGAGGATGTGAGCACCTCCTCGAGCCACCCAGTGCGTCCGCCGTCCGCCATCCTTCGGGCAAAGGCGCTGGCGATTCTGCATGCGCGCGAGCATGAGCTTCGGGCAAAGGGTGTGACCGGCGTCGCCTTGTTCGGCTCGACCGCCCGGGGCGAAGCCGGCTTGGCCAGCGACGTCGATCTGGTCCTGGAGCTGGACGAATCGGCCGCGCTGGGGCTGCTCGACCTCGTCGATCTCAAGGAGGCCCTGGCCGAGGAACTGGGCCGGCCGGTTGACATCGCGTTCCGGAGCCGCCTGCGGCCATGGCTCGCCGCCCGGATCGCACCCGACCTCGTGCGGGTGTTTTGAGCCTGGACAGCCGGGCGCGCTTGGCGCTCGAGCACATGGCCGACGCCATCACGGACCTACGGGCGCTGCTAGGCGGGAAGGACCGGGCCGAGTTCGTCGCGGACCGCCTCTGCCAGCGCGGGGTTGAGCGCTGCCTCGAGGTCATGTCCGAGGCTTCGCGCCGACTCCCGGCGCAGCTGAAGGCGGCGCATCCCAGCATCGAATGGCGCAAGATCGCCGGCATCGGCAATGTCCTGCGCCACGACTATGACGAAATCGACCCGGGCGTCGTTTGGCAGACCGCCTCGGTCGAGATTCGAGCCGCTGGCCCGGCTGGTGCATGAGCTTCTCGCCGGCTTGCAGCAGGGGGCGGCAAGCTCCTCGGATCGAGCCTAGAGCACGATCGCTGACCGACCTACTCGCTCAGCAACCGCCGCGCGATCACCTGCGCCTGGATCTCGGCCGCACCCTCGAAGATGTTCAGGATGCGCGCGTCGCAGAGCACGCGGCTGATCTGGTACTCCATCGCGTAGCCGTTGCCCGCCATGGATCTGCAGCGCGTTGTCGGCCACCGCCCAGGCCACCGCCGCCCCGCTGAGCTTCGCCAGCCCGGCCTCGAGGTCGCAGCGCCGGTCGGCGTCCTTCTCGCGCGCGGCGAACAGGGTCAGCTGGCGCGCGATCATGATCTCGGTCGCCATCCAGGCGAGCTTGCCGAACACGCGCGGGAAGGCGAACAGCGGCTTGCCGAACTGGATCCGGTCCTTGGCGTATTGCAGCCCCAGCTCCAGCGCGTCGACCGCGACGCCGACCGCACGGGCCGCGGTCTGGATGCGGGCACTCTCGAAGGTCTCCATCAGCTGCTTGAAGCCCTGGCCCTGCGCCCCGCCGAGCAGGCTGGCCTCGGGCACCTTGAAGCCGTCGAAGGAGAGCGTGAACTCCTTCATGCCGCGATAGCCCAGCACGTGGATCTCGCCGCCGGTCAGGCCGTCGACCGGGAAGTCGTCCTCATCCTTGCCGCGCGGCTTCTCGGCCAGCAGCATCGACAGGCCCTTGTAGCCCTTCTCGGTCGGGTCGGTGCGGACCAGGAGCGTCATCACGTCGGCGCGGGCCGCGTGGGTGATCCAGGTCTTGCCGCCGGTGACCTCCCAGTTGCCGTCCTTGAGCACCGCCGCGCGTGGTCAGGGAGGCGAGGTCGGAGCCGGTGTTGGGCTCGGTGAACACGGCGGTCGGCAGGATCTCGCCCGAGGCCAGCTTCGGCAGCCAGTAGGCCTTCTGCTCCTCGGTGCCGCCCAGGCGGATCAGCTCGCCCGCGATCTCGGTGCGGGTGCCGAGCGAGCCGACGCCGATATAGCCGCGGCTGAGCTCCTCGGTGACGATGCACATCGCCTCCTTGGAGAGGCCCAGCCCGCCGAACTCCTCGGGGATGGTCAGCCCGAACACGCCGAGCTCGGCCAGATGCTCGATCACCTGCATGGGGATCAGCTCGTCGCGCTCGTGCCAGCCATGCGCGAACGGCTTGACCTCGTCCTCGGCGAACTTGCGGAACTGGTCGCGGATCATGTCGAGGCTGTCGTCGGACAGGCCGCAATCGCCGAAATCGCCGTCGTGGATCAGCTCGGCCAGCCGCAGGCGCAGCGCCGGCGTGGCGCCCTCGATCAGCCGCACCACGGGCTCGGTCAGCAGCTGCTCGACGGCATGCCGGATGCAGGCCGAAATCGTAGGCGCGCACGATCTCGACCTGGTTCATCGGGATGCCGCCGGCGATGCGGGCGAGGTATTCCGCGAAGGCCAGCCGGTGGATCAGCTCCTCGCGCTCGCCGAAGCGCCCACCTTCGCGCAGCCGCTCCGCCCAGCCCTGCATGGCACGCAGCGCCTCGACATAGACCTTGAGCCAGGCGAAGCCGTGCGCCGCCAGCTGCTCCTGCTCGATCAGCGCGCTGTCGACCTTGCCGCCGCGGCTGACCTTGCGCAGCACCGATTGCTTGGCGTCGGTAAGGAACGCTCCCGCGGCCTCGCACGCGGCCGCCGTGTCAGTGAGCAGATCGGGCAGGGCGGCCCGAACCTCGGCCAGCTTCGTCGCCATGGTCGATTCCTATCCGGAAGGTGCGCTGTTGGTACGTGGCCGCGACGGCGGCGGTTCAGCCCTCCATAGCCTCCTCGATAGTGCGCATGCCCGGGCGCTTGGCCTGCACCAGCACCGCCATGTTGCCGGGCTTGTGCTGGTTCTTCCACATCTTGAGGTGTGCCCGCGGGATGTCGCTCCAGGCGAACACCTCGCTCATGCAGGGATCGACCTGCCGGTTGAGCACGAAGCGGTTGGCCAGCGACGCCTGCTTCAAATTGGCGAAGTGGCTGCCCTGCAGGCGCTTCTGGCGCATCCACAGATAGCGCGCGTCGACCGTCAGCTTGTAGCCGGTGGTGCCGGCACAGATCACCACCATGCCGCCGCGCTTGCAGACCAGGGCGCTGACCGGGAAGGTCGAGGCGCCGGGATGCTCGAACACGATGTCGACGTCGTTGCCCTTGCCGGTGATGTCCCAGATCGCCTTGCCGAACTTACGCGCCGCGGCCAGCCACTTGTTGTAGTTCTCGCTGTCCATCGGGTCGGGCATCTCGCCCCAGCAGTCGAAGTCCTTGCGGTTGATCGCACCCTTGGCACCCAGGGACATGACGAAGTCGCGCTTGTCCTCCTCGGAGATCACCGCGATCGCATTGCCACCCGAGGCCGCGATCAGCTGGATCGCCATCGAGCCCAGTCCGCCGGCACCGCCCCAGACCAGCACGTTGTCACCCGGCTTGAGCGCGTGCGGCTGATGGCCGAACAGCATCCGGAAGGCGGTGGCCAGCACCAGGGTGTAGCAGCTGGCCTCCTCCCAGGTCAGGTGCTTGGGCCGCGGCATCAGCTGACGCGACTGCACCCTGCAGAACTGGGCGAACGAGCCGTCCGTGGTCTCGTAGCCCCAGATCCGCTGGCTGGACGAGTTCATCGGGTCGCCGCCGTTGCACTCCTCGTCGTCGCCGTCGTCCTGGTTGCAGTGGATGACGACCTCGTCGCCGACCTTCCAGCGCTTCACCTTCGAGCCCACGGCATAGACGATGCCCGACGCGTCCGAGCCCGCGATGTGGTAGGGCTGCTTGTGGACGTCGAGCGGCGAGAGCGGGATGCCCAGCGCCGCCCACACGCCGTTGTAGTTGACGCCCGCGGCCATCACCATGACCAGGCACTCGTCGTCGCCGATGGTGGCGGTCGGCACGACCTCCTGCTGCATGGCGGTCATCGGGTCGCCGTGCCGGTCCTTGCGGATCGCCCAGGCGTACATGTTGGCCGGCACGTGGCCGAGCGGCGGGATCTCGCCGATCTCGTACAGGTCCTTGGTGGCGGTCCGGGTGGCGTGCGGCTGCTTGAGCTCGATCACGTCGGCGGTGTTGGCGGTCATGACGGTGCGCGATCCTTGCGGGGTGGGATGGCGTGGCTCGAGAAAGTGATGGGTCTGCCGGCCGCTGCCGGCCGCGACCAGGGACAGCTCCTGGCGCACGGCGACCCCGTGGGTGCCTTCCGCCAGCGCCGATCTCGACGAAGAAGTCGGCCGGCTCCAGGTCGATGCCGAGGCGCCGGGCCATCGTCAGCAGCTCCTCCTGCCGCTTGGCCGGGATGCCGCCGCGCCGCAGCCAGCCACTGACGGCGGTCTGCCAAATGCCCAGCAGCTCGGCGACACGCTGCTGCGAGCCGAACTTGCGGATGACGTGCTCGACGGTATTCCTGCTCATCGGGTCTGGTGACTTTCGCTGCGGCGCGGCAACACCTGACAGCTCGGGTGTTAGCCGTCAACACGAAAAGAGTTTTTGACGCGCTTGCAGCAAAAGTGTTAGCGTCCGCCGCGGTTGGTCATGAGCCAGTGTTCCCGCGCCAATCGGGCGCGCCACGTGCTCGGACCGGCTGGGGCGGCGACGTGTTGGCGTCCTGTTCTGGTGCAACGCAAAACGAGGTGTTGTCGATGGCGCAGAGCCCCACGGCCGGCAAGCGCGACCAGCCCTGGCTGTTTCGCACCTATGCCGGGCACAGCTCGGCCCGGGCCAGCAACGAGCTCTACCGCACCAATCTCGCGCGCGGCCAGACCGGCCTCTCGGTCGCCTTCGACCTGCCGACCCAGACCGGCTACGACAGCGACCACCCGCTGGCCGGCGGCGAGGTCGGCAAGGTCGGCGTGCCGATCACCTCGCTCAGCGACATGGCGACCCTGTTCGACGGCATCCCGCTCGAGCAGATGAACACCTCGATGACCATCAACGCCACCGCCCCCTGGCTGCTGTCGCTCTACATCGCGGTGGCCCAGCAGCAGGGCGGCGACGTCAGGAAGCTGCAGGGCACGGTCCAGAACGACATCATCAAGGAATATCTGAGCCGCGGGACCTACATCTACCCGCCCAAGCCGTCGATGCGGCTGATCACCGACGTCATCGCCTACACCTATGGCGAGCTGCCGAAATGGAACCCGACCAACGTCTGCAGCTACCATCTGCAGGAGGCCGGGGCCACGCCGGTGCAGGAGCTGGCCTACGCCCTGGCGACCGCCGTCGCCGTGCTCGACGCGATCCGCGCCGGCGGCCAGGTGCCCGAGGCCGATTTCGGCCGCGCCGTCGGCCGGATCAGCTTCTTCGTCAATGCCGGCATCCGCTTCGTCACCGAGCTGTGCAAGATGCGCGCCTTCGTCGAGCTGTGGGACGAGATCTGCCGCGAGCGCTACGGCATCGAGGAGGAGAAATACCGCCTGTTCCGCTACGGCGTGCAGGTCAACTCGCTGGGCCTGACCGAGCAGCAGCCCGAGAACAACGTCTACCGCATCCTGCTCGAGATGCTGGCGGTCACCCTCTCCCGCAACGCCCGCGCCCGCGCCGTCCAGCTCCCGGCCTGGAACGAGGCCCTGGGCCTGCCGCGCCCGTGGGACCAGCAATGGTCCCTGCGCATGCAGCAGATCCTGGCGCTGGAGACCGACCTGCTCGAATACCCCGACCTGTTCGACGGCTCCAAGGCCGTGGCCGACAAGGTGGCCGAGCTGAAGCAGGAGGCGCGCGACGAGCTGGCCCGCATCGACGCCATGGGCGGTGCCTTGGCCGCAGTCGAGACCGGCTACATGAAGAGCCGCCTGGTCGAGAGTGCCGCCGTCCGCATCGGCGCCATCGCCGCGGGCTCGCTGAAGGTCGTGGGCGTCAACAGCTACACCGAGAGCGCCCCATCGCCGCTGACCACGGGCGAGGATGGCGGCTTCATGGCCGTCGACCCGCGCGCCGAGGCCGAGCAGATCGCCCGCCTGCAGGCGCACCGCGCCGCCCGCGACGCCAATGCCGTCGCCGCCACCCTGGCCGAGCTCAAGTCCGCCGCCCAGGAAGGCCGCAACGTCATGCCGGCCTCGATCGCCTGCGCCCATGCCGGCGTCACCACCGGCGAATGGGCCCAGTCCCTGCGCGAGGTGTTCGGCGAGTACCGCGCCCCCACCGGCGTCGCCGGTGCCCGCGCCTCGGCGACCTCGGACGTGTTCGCCCCGGTGCGCGAGCAGGTCGAGCTGGCCACATCCCGCCTCGGCCGCCGCCTCAAGATGCTGGTCGGCAAGCCCGGCCTCGACGGCCACAGCAACGGTGCCGAGCAGATCGCCGTGGCCGCGCGCGATTCCGGCATCGAGGTGGTCTACGAGGGCATCCGCCTGACCCCAGCCCGCATCGCCAACGCGGCCCTGGAGGAAGGCGTCCACATCGTCGGCCTCTCCATCCTCTCCGGCTCGCACATGCCGCTGGTCAAGGAGGTGCTGCGCAAGATGCGCGAGCTCGGCATCGGCGAGATCCCGGTCGTCGTCGGCGGCATCATCCCGCCCGAGGACGCGAAGGAGCTGCTGGCGGCCGGCGTGGCGCGCGTCTACACGCCCAAGGACTACGAGATCCAGGACATCATGAGCGATCTGGTGGGGATCGCGGCGGCGGGGTACGAGCGGGCGGCGTGAACCCGTAGCGGAAGCCGCGGGTAGCTGCCGATGTCCAGGTCGCCCATATCCAGGATTGACGACATAGCCTAGAGGCTATATTACCGTGCCTTGGCTTGTTGAGTTCGACGATGCGTTCGCGGTGGAGTTCCGGGAACTGGAGCCGGTTGTCCAAGAGGAGTTGCTGGCCGTAGCCAGATTGCTCGCGGATTACGGCCCGCAGCTCGGCCGCCCCTACGCAGACACGCTCAAGGGCTCGAAGCACGCCAACATGAAGGAGTTGCGGTTTGCGGCTCTAGACTGTGCATGGCGGGTCGCCTTTGCTTTCGATCCGGAGCGCAAAGCGGTCCTGCTGGTGGCCGGCGACAAGTCCGGCGGCAGCCAGCGGCGCTTCTATCGGCAGCTCATCGCGAAGGCGGATGCACGTTTTTCCGCCCATCTGCTGAGACCGAAAGCCGCGAGAAAGGGGTAGTCCATTGGGCCGGAGCCTGGACGAGATCATCGCAGAGCTGCCGCGCGACCGACAGGAGCGCGTGCACGCGCGGTACCGGGAGTTGAAGGAGGACGTCGAGGGCCTGCGCGAGCTGCGCCGGATCGCGGGCAAGGCCCAGGTTGAAATCGCGACCACCTTGCGGATCAAGCAGCCCTCGGTGTCGAAGATCGAGAAACAGGCCGACATGTATATCTCGACCTTGCGCAGCTACGTGGAGGCCGTCGGCGGGGAGCTGGAGCTCGTCGTCCGCTTGCCGGCTCGTGCGCCGATCCGCCTCCATAGCCTCGGTGAGGTCACCGATAGAGACGTGCTTGACCCACCGACCTGAGGGTATCAGCGACTGTGTTGCCGCCAGTTCATGTCAGGCTCCCCGGGCATCCGCCTGACCCCGACCCGCATCGCCAATGCGGCCCTGAGGAAGGCGTCCACATCGTCGGCCTCTCCATCCTCTCCGGCTCGCACATGCCGCTGGTAAGGAGGTGCTGCGCAAGATGCGCGAGCTCGGCATAGGCGAGATCCCGGTCGTGGTCGGCGGCATCATCCCGCCCGAGGACGCGAAGGAGCTGCTGGCGGCAGGGGTGGCCCGCGTCTACACGCCCAAAGATTACGAGATCCAGGACATCATGAGTGATTTGGTGGGGATCGCCGCGGCGGGGTACGAACGGGCGGCATGACGGGCCATCAGGCCAGCTTACGAAGCGGGCAGGGCAAGGCAGCAAGTGCAAGCGAACGTAAGTGGTCCCCGTATCTTCCGCCGAATTTGGGCTATTGCGGTGCCTGTCACGTCGAGATGGCCATTCTCTGGCAGCTGCCGGGCATCGGTGCGCTGACCGCCGGCGGCACAGCCAAGGAGCTCGCGATCACCGCCTGCATGTGCAAGCCCCTCGAGATCCTCAACGCCATGCTCGCAAGTGGAACTTCATGGCAGATCGCGCAGCCTACTTCATAGATCAAGACAGTCGCTGACCGCTTTAGCTCAGGGGACGCGATCGAGCCTTGCCACAGCCAGCGTAGAAAGGCATTGTACACCCGCAACGGTGAGAGATATCGATAATCGCGTCTCGCGGCATACGCGAGGCGTTGGACGCGAAGCGTTCCTTAGTGAGGGGATGGAAACAAAAGTGAAAGACATTGTGGCACCGCCTCCAGGCTTCGACGAAGCCAACTATCTCGCCTTGAATGCCGATGTTGCCGTTGCTGTCAAGAATGGCAAGGTCCCCTCAGGATGGATCCACGCCCTATTACATGGCTATCGCGAGGGACGCAAGGGCGTCTCGGCAGATGTTGCGAGCCAGCTCCAAGCGTACTGGGTCAAAGTGGAACAAACCGACTCTGACCGTGTCCCGCCATCCAACTTGCGCGCAAGAGTACACGGGTCGACCGACTTCCAAGGATTTCACTTGGTGGGAGCGCGTGTCGCAAGCGACATCCAGCAAACGCTCAATCAAATGAACATTGCCGTCCCTCACGGTGCCAATGTTTTGGATTTTGGTTGCGGCTGCGGTCGGGTGATATCCCATTTGGTGAGGGGGCATCCAGACTGGAAATTCTTCGGATCCGACATTGACAAAGAGGCGATCGGCTGGTGCCGGGCACATTTATCGGATTTGGCTGACTTTTCCGCGAACAATGAAATGCCACCCAGTCATTTTTCAGACAATTTCTTCGATTTCATCTATTCTATTTCGGTATTTACGCATCTGCCAGAGGACATGCAATTCTCGTGGCTAGAAGAGTTATGCCGAATTACCAAGCCGGGGGGCGTCCTTTTTCTGACCACGCATGGCATTGATCTGCTATCCGCCAACTTGAGGGATCAAGCAGCCGCGGCTGGATTTTATTATGGTGTCGGTCGCGGCACAGAGGGATTGCCTGAATTTTATCAGACAACATATCATTCGCATGAATACATTAAGGGCCGCTGGTCAAAATATTTCGATGTCATTTCCATATCAAGCAAAGCGATCAACGCACATCAGGATCTAGTATTTTGCAAGAAAAAAGCGTCTGACAATTAATATATGGCTGACTTGGTCATTCGTTTCATGGCGATCGGTTTGCGCTCGCCGTGTCGACCGTATCAGGTCACCCTAACGAGACGCTACCGATGCGGCCAAAGACGTCGTCGGATTGCCCGAGCAATTCATATGGCACGTCCCGCTGGTTGGCAGCGGGGGTTCACCGGGTTTACTTTACAAGGTCACTCTGACGCGAGCCCCCGCCCCCAATCGACGAGGCGCCACCCGACCGCTCCTAGATCGTCATGGTAGGTGTACACGGCCACCAGCACGGCGAAGACGGCGAGCCAGACCAGCGCAGCCCGCCAGCGATCGCTCCCTCCCTGCCGCAGCAAGGCGCGGTCCGGCCGGTTCTGCCAGGGATCGAAGCGCGCCGTCTCGACCGACCTTCGCTGGTCCCCTGTCTTCGAGCCCGACGGTGTCCATCCCATGGCAATTCGTCATCCAGAACGGCAAGCTGGCCGGCGCGATCCTTGGCAGCTTGCGGATATATGGTGTCAGGATTCCTTGGCTGAAGATGCTTGACCATCAGCCGGCGAGCCGAGTCGCATCCGTCCACGCGCACGACGGGAATGCTGCTCGGTCAATTCTAGGAATGTGAACCTGTTGGTGTTATACTCCGGCAACTCCAACCGGACACTCCCCATGCCCGAACCCCGCCCGCGCTCCCCCGCCCAGATCGAGGCCGCCCGCCGCAACGGCGCCCGCTCGCGCGGCCCCATCACCGCCGAAGGCAAGGCGCGATCCTCCCGCAACGCCCTCAAGCACGGCCTCGCCGCCCTGCACCATTTCGTCCTCGGGGACGAGGCCCCCTCCGAGCTCGAGGAGCTGACCGCCCGCCTGATCGCCGAAGTCGAACCCGAGTCCGAGATCGAGGCCCGGCTCGTGAAGCGCATGGCGATCGCGTTCTGGAAGAGCGAGCGCGCCGAGCGGATCGAGGTCGCCCTGTTCGACGCCGCCCCGAAGCTGCGCCCGCCCCAGGCCGGCTTCGAGTGGGAGGTGGCCGACCCGCTGACCACCTTCGACCTCAAGCGCTTCAACGCCGTCCGCGGCTACCAGGCCCAGCAGGGCAGGGAGCTGTCCCGCTGCCTCAAGGAGCTGCGGCTGCTGCGCCGCGACCCGCTTGCGGAATGCACGGACGAACCCTGTCTTGAGCGGCGTGGCATATTGTGGGCGCAGCCACCCCCTGCAGGGGGCTGGCTGCGCGGGGTCGGAGATCGGGACGAACCCAGGGCGTGAGCCCGTGACTCAGCGTGATCCCGCCCCGCATTCTTCTGATCCCGAACGGTTGGACGGATCAAGACCGCAGACAAGGTGGGGACAAGGGATGGAGCAGGTGGTCGGTGTCGACATCAGCAAGGCGCGGCTGGATGTCTTCTGTCTGGCCAGCGGGCGCCGGTTGGCCGTGGCGAACGATTCGGCGGGCGTGGCCGAGCTGGCGGCGTGGCTGCAAGCCGGGCAGCCTGGTGGTCATGGAGGCCTCCGGCGGCTACGAGCGGCTGGTGCACCGGCTCCTGGCCGAGCGCGGGCTCGAGGTCGGCCGTGGTCAACGCCTTGCGCGTGCGCCAGTTCGCCAAAGCCGCCGGCCTGCTGGCCAAGACCGATCGCCTCGATGCGGCGGTGATCGCCCGCTACGGGGCGTTCGCCAAGCCCGTGCCGACGCCGGTCCGGGCCGGTGCCCGCGAGGCATTGGCCGAGACTTCTGGGCTATCGCCGCCAGCTCCTGGCCGAGATCACGCGCGCGCAGCCAGCAGCTGGCCCATCTGCGCTCGCCAGCCTTGATCGACCGGGCGAAGACGGCGCTGGAGCGGCTGCGCCGCGACAAGGTGGAGCTCGACCGGTCGATGCAGGACATCATCGCCGGCGACCCGGAGCTGCAGGCCCAGGCCACCCTGCTCCATGGCACGCCCGGCGCCGGGCCGGTGCTCGTCGCCACGCTCCTGGCCGAGCTGCCCGAGCTGGGCCAGCTCGACCGGCGCCAGATCGCGAGCCTGGTCGGCCTCGCCCCGGTCGCCAGGGACAGCGGCCTGATGCGCGGCCGCAGGGTCATCCACGGCGGCCGCAAAGAGGTCCGGGGCGCCCTCTACATGGCCGTCCTCGCCCTCAGCCGCCGCGCGTCGCGGTTCGCCCTCGCCTATCGCGCCCTGGTCGCAAAGGGCAAAGCCAAAAAGCTCGCGCTGGTCGCCACCATGCGCAAGCTCCTCGTCACCCTCAACGCCATCGCCAAGCACAACACCCCCTGGCGCGAGCAGCCGCTCAAGGCCGCAGCGTGAAACGCCGATTCACAACGGTTGCTGACACGACCTTACGGAACGAACCCGCGAGCCCTTCCATGTCCGCCAACGACGACGCTCGTCCAACCGGCTACTCCGCGCCATACCCACCATCAAAGCGACCGCAGAACAAACCCGAGAGCACGTCGCAGGAGGAACCCGAGCCGGCCCCGGTACCTCCCGTCGGTGGTACGGACAATCCAAGCCAAGCTCCTCCAGCGCCGCCCTCCCAAGCGAACCCGAGCGGTCGCCGCCGCCGAACCGCCACCAGCGCCGCGCCCTGCAGGCGATCGGGCGGCATCAACGCAAGCTCGCGGCCTAGCTGCCCGCGGACCGCCAGCTCACCGTGCCGGCACGGGGCAGACCATGTCGCCTTCCGCGCAGTGCAGATAGGTGCCCAGCTGCAGGGCGCGCTGCCTGGTGAGCCCGGCCCGGCAGCCCGTGACGAGCATCGGGTAGATGCTGCCCTGCACAGCGGCCGAGGCGGCGAACGCGCACTCGCTGTCGCGAAAGCCGAGCCAGGCGCGTTGGGCCGCGCGCAGCAGTTGGGCCGTGTCGGGATCGGCCCGCAGGCGGCCGAGGATCTGCTGGTAGGCGGCGTTCAGCGTGGTGTCGGCGGCCTGGAGCTCGGCGGCGGCACACTGGTCCAGAGCGAGCTGGTTGTTCGCGCTGCCGCAATCGGCTGCGACGGCCGGACCGGCCAGCAAGGTGGCGGCGGCGAGGATGGTCAGGCGCAGCGTCGCTACTCCCCCGATTGCAGCAGCAGCCCGCGCCGCCGCGCGCTCTGGAACAGCAGCGTGAAGGCCGTGGCGCCCACCACCAGCCAGACCAGCAGCACGGCCACGGCCTGGGCGAAGAGGGCGCCGTCGAAGCGGTGCTCGACCAGGACGGTGCGCATGCCCTCGAAGACCGGGGCGGAGGGCAGGAGATAGGCGATCCAGCGCACGGCGGCGGGCAGGGTGGCGATCGGGTAGAACACGGCCGAGAAGGGCTGGATGAAGAAGATCGCGGCCCAGGCGAGGCTCTCCGCTCCCAGGCCCAGGCGCAGGACGAGGCCGGCGATGATCAGCGCGATCGCCCAGCCGAACAGCATCATCACGGCGAAGAAGGGGATGATCGCCCAGCCCAGCGTGCCGATCAGCGAATAGTGGAAGATCGGCACCGCCAGCAGCGCCGCGCCGCCGACGCCGATCAGCACGCGCATGGCGCTGACCAGGAAGTTCGCGATCACCAGCTCGAGCGGCCGCAGCGGGCTCACGAACAGATGGCCGAGATGGCGCGCGTACATCTCCTCGAGGAAGCACATCGAGACGCCGAGCTGGCCGCGAAACAGCGTGTCCCAGAGCAGGATGGCGGACAGGAATACGCCCGCGGCCTGAGCGACGTAGCCGGACTGGCCGACCAGGAAGCGGGTGATGAAGCCCCACAGGATCATCTGCACGGTGGGCCAGTAGATCAGGTCGAGCAGCCGCGGCCATGAGCCCAGCAGGAGGTAGCCGTGGCGCAGCAGCATGGCGCGGATGCGGCGCAGGGTGCCGGCAGGGCCGCGGCCGTCATGCGCGCGGTCCCTTCGGGCCGGCGGCGGTCGCGGGCGATGTCGAGGAAGACGTCCTCGAGGTCGTCGCGGCCGTAGCGCGCCAGCAGCTGGGCGGGGCTGCCCTGGTCGACCAGGGCACCCTGGCGCAGCATCAGCACGTGATGCGCCAGGCGCTCGACCTCGCCCATATTGTGCGAGGCCAGCAGCACGGTGGCCCGGGTGCGGGCCTGGTAGCGCTCGAGATGGCCGCGCAGCTGGTCCGCGGTGTCCGGGTCGAGCGAGGCCGTGGGCTCGTCGAGCAGCAGCAGCTCGGGCTCGTTGATCAGCGCCTTGGCCAGCAGCACCCGGGTCTTCTGGCCGGCCGAGAGCCTGCCGAACGGGCGGTCGAGGAAGGCCAGCAGGTCGAGGTCGCGGGCGAGTGCCGCGATGCGCTCCTTGGGTCCGGCCACGGCGTAGAGCTCGCCGTAGATGCGCAGGTTCTGGCGCACGGTCAGCCGCTGCGGCAGGTCGAGATAGGGGCTGGTGAAGTTCATCCGCGGCAGGGCCAGCCGCCGCCGCTGCGGCATCGGCAGACCCAGGATGCGGATCGTGCCGGCGCTGGGCTCGAGCAGGCCCAGGAGCATGGCGATGGTCGTGGTCTTGCCCGCACCGTTCGGGCCCAGCAGGGCCACGGTCCGGCCGCGCGGCACGGTGAAGGTCAGGTCGGCCACGGCCGCGACGCTGCCGTAGCTCTTGGTCAGGCGCTCGACCGCGATCGCCGGCTCCTGCGGGTCCAAAGCCGGCAGGCTCACTCGGCCAGCCCGTGCTCGCGATAGTAGCGCGCGGCGCCCGGATGGAGCGGGACGGCGATGCCGCGCAGCGCGTTGGCCAGCGTGATCTCGGCGCCCCGCGGATGACCGGCCGCGAGCTTGGCCAGGGTCGCCGGCTGCCACAGGGCCTGGGTGATCGCGTAGACCAGCTCATCGTCGAGCGAGGCGGCCACGACCCACAAGGCAGCGACGCCGACCGTGGGCGTGCCGCTCTCGATGCCGGCATAGACGTCGCCCGGAATGTCGTCGACGGTCATGAACCGGTGCCGCTGCAGGAGCGCGCCGACCGGCGGCCCGATGATCGGCACCAGCCGGGCGCCGATCGCGGCCACCAGCTCGGCCACCGCGGCGGCCGGATAGCCCGCGACCAGGAACAGCGCGTCCAGCTCGCCCGCGGTCATCATGTCGATCGAGCGGCCGAGCGGGGCGTAGACCGGCTGCAGATCGTCCGGAGCCAGGCCGAAGGCTTCCAGGATCAGCCGCGCGTCGACGAGCGTGCCGGAGCCTTCGACGTCGAGCGCGACGCGGCGTCCGCGCAGGTCGGCCACGCTCCTGATGCCGGAAGCGGCGGCCACCAGCAGGTGGACGCTCTCCAGATACAGGCTGGCGAGCGCCCGCAGGGTCGGCATCGGCGGCTGGCCCGCGAACACGCCGGTGCCCGAATAGGCGCCGTAGGCGACATCGCTCTGCGCAAAGCCGGTCTCCATGCGCCCGTCCTGGATCGCCTGGACGTTGGCCACGGAGCCCTTGGAGGCCTCGACGACCAGGATCAGATCGGGCACGCCGCAATCGGCGGCCTCGCGGCACGCCCGCGCGCCGGGCGGGCTCGACAGGGCAGCCGCGATCAACGAGCCGACGGGATAGTAGGTGCCGGTGACGCTGCCGGTGCCGATCTTGACGTAGCGGGCTTCGTCGGCGCGCGCAGCGCTGGCGGCGAGGCCGGCGACGGCGAGGCAGCTGCCGAGGAACGGTCGACGGGTCAGCGGCATGACGGCCCTAATCGGACCGCGCCGCTCGGCCACTCATCCGGCGCACCAGCTCGCCGTCGAGGATGCGGTCGAACTCGAGACCGATACCGTCCGGGATCGGCTGGCGGCGGAACACCTGCAGCTCGAAGGTACCGTCGTCCAGGATGTCGAACGAGTAGGTGGCGAGGGCCTCGCCCGCGACCACGCCCCAGCGCAGCGGGTCGCCCGCGATCGGGTCCGCCGATTTCTTGGTGCGGAACGGGTCGTAGCCGACCCCGCCCAGGAAGAAGCTGCGGCCCGGCGCCGGCACCAGCAGCATCTCGTCGCTGCGCCGCTTGACGCCGGGCACGTCGCGCCGACCGTCGACCAGGGTGACATTGGTCCACTGCACCCGCAGGCCGTCGTTCTGGTAGGGCTCGATCACCATGTCGATGTCGCGCTGCTCCATCGGCCCGCGAGTCCGCAGCTGATCCTCGGCCCGCCCGACAAACACGCCGAGCAACGGCTTCGGGTCGGGCGCCGCGCGCGCCGGCGACGCCTGCAGCGACACCGCCAGGAGGGAAATGGCTCCGGCTCGCCACCACGTGTTCATCGATCCAGCCTCACCAGCTTCTGCTCGGTGGCGGGCTCCGGGCCGTTGGCGGTCCAGCGCAGCATGGCGACCGACAGCGTGTCGGCCGAGGGGCGGCAGGCGAAGCGCTCCAGGACGAAGCCACCTTGGTCGTCGACCGCCATGCGGTAGACGTAGGCGGCGTCGGTGGTGGTGCGCGCCCACAGCAGCGTGCCCTTGGCGAGCGGGTTGACCGGGTCGGCGCGGCCAAACATCGACCACTCGGCTGGGTCGCGCCCGGCATAGATCCCCGGCCGCTCGCTCGGCTCGAACCGCGCGCTGACCGGCTCTGGCGCGGGGTCGCCCCAGGTGACGGTGAAGCCAGCACCGTCCGGCTGCCACTCCATTGTCGCCGCGGCGCCCGGCGCCGGTGCCCAGCGGCCGCGCAGCGCATCCAGGATCTCGTCGGCGACAGCGGCGTGCAGCGTGGCTGCCGCCAGCACGAGCGTGATCAGCAGGCCGAGCCCGCGCGAGCCACGAGAGCGCCGATGCAGCATGGGCGATCCTCGGTTGCCGGCCGCTGCGGTGGCGGCGGGCCTGGAATGCAGCTACGGATACTCCCGACGGCAGCACATTCCAATGCGCCGTCGCGCGGATCGTGAAAAGGGCGGGAAGATGCTGATCGGTGTGCCCAGGGAGATCAAGACCCACGAGTACCGCGTCGGCCTCGTGCCAGCGAGCGTGCGCGAGCTGGTCCTGCATGGGCATCAGGTCATGGTCGAGACCGGCGCCGGCGGCGGGATCGGGATCGACGATGCGGCGTACCACGCCGCTGGCGCCAACGTCATCGCCACGGCCGAGGAACTGTTCTCGCTGGCCGAGATGATCGTGAAGGTGAAGGAGCCGCTGCCGACCGAGTATCGGCTGCTGCGCGAGGAGCAGATCCTGTTCACCTACCTGCACCTTGCAGCCGACCGGGCGCAGGTTGAGGGGCTGATGCAGTCCGGTTGCGTCGCCATCGCCTACGAGACCGTCACCGACCGCCACGGCCGGCTGCCGCTGCTGGCGCCGATGAGCGAGGTCGCCGGGCGGATGAGCGTCCAGGTGGGCGCCCATCTTCTCGAGAAGCTGCAGGGTGGCGCCGGCGTGCTGCTGGGCGGCGTGCCTGGGGTCCACGCGGCCAAAGTCGTGGTGATCGGCGGCGGCGTCTCCGGCACCAACGCGATCCGCATGGCGATGGGCATGGAGGCTCAGGTCTACGTGATCGACAAGAGTCTGGACCGGCTCTACGAGCTCGATCTCCAGTTCGGCCCGATGCTGAACACGATCTTCTCGACCGTCGCTGCGATCGAGCATCACGTCGCCACGGCCGATCTGGTGATCGGCGCGGTGCTGGTGCCGGGGGCAACCGCACCCAAGCTGATCACCCGCGAGATGATCCGCCGGATGCGCCCGGGCTCGGTGTTCGTCGACATCGCGATCGATCAGGGCGGCTGTGCTGAGACCTCGCGACCGACCACGCACTCGGACCCGACCTATGTCGAGGAGGGCGTGCTTCACTATTGTGTCACCAACATGCCCGGCGCGGTGCCGCGCACCTCGACCTTCGCGCTCAACAATGCGACTCTGCCATTCGTCCTGGCCTTGGCCGGCAAGGGCTATCGCAAGGCGGTCCAGGACGATCCGCATCTGGCCAACGGTGTCAACGTTGTGCGGGGCTATCTCACCGCCGAGGCGGTGGCGAAGAGCCTCGATCTTGCCGCCACCCCCTTGAAGCAGGCTCTGGCCTAAGCCGGGCTGGAGCGCGAATTGCGGTGGGCATGGCAGCATCGGGTTTATCGTGCCGTTGATATGAGTTCCCGATAAATGTTAAATCGTGGCGTGAGCGTCGGGCGATCCTCGCCCGCCTTCGTCACGTCTGCCCGGCCCGATGCGCAACGACCGTCTGGATCGCCTCGCCGAGTTCCCGTTCCGCCGTCTGGCGGCGCTGCTGGCGCACGAGCCGGCGCCGGCAGGGCCGACGCTCGATTTGGCGCTGGGCGAGCCCAAGCACCAGCCGCCCGCGCTGCTGGCTGAGACGATCGCGGCGCACGCGCAGCTGTGGAACCGCTACCCGCCGGTGAACGGCACGCCCGAGTTTCGCGCCTCTGTTGCCGCTTGGCTGACCCAGCGCTTCGATCTGCCACCGACGGCGCTGGACCCGGACCGCCACGTGCTGCCGCTGGCTGGCACCAAGGAGGGCCTCTATCTCCTGCCCTCGCTCGTGGTGCCTACTAGCCGCACGGGGTCGCCGGCGGTCCTGATGCCGGACCCGGTCTATGCCGTCTACTATGGCGCCGCGGTCATGGCAGGCGCCGAGCCCGTGCTGCTGCCGGCCACGGCCGACACCGGGTTTCTCCCGGACCTCGACGCCCTGACGCCGGCGCTGCTCGCGCGGACCGCGCTGCTGTTCCTGTGCTCGCCGGGTAACCCGCAGGGTGCGGTCGCCGACCTCGACTATCTGCACCGGGCCGTGCGGCTCGCCCGCGAACACGGCTTTCTGCTCGCGATCGACGAATGCTACAGCGAGCTCTGGGACGCGGCCCCGCCGCCGGGCGGGCTGACCGCAGCCTTGGCCGAGGGCGGCGACTTCACCGGCGTCGTGGTGTTCCATTCCTTGAGCAAGCGCTCCAGCGCCGCCGGCCTGCGCTCGGGCTTCATCGCTGGCGATCCCGCCGTGCTCGCCCGGCTGCTGCGGCTGCGCGCCTACGCCTCGCCGGTACAGCCGCTGCCGCTGCTGGCCGCAGCCACGGCGCTCTGGCAGGACGAGGTCCACGTCGTGGCGAACCGCGCGCTCTACCGCGCCAAGTTCGATCTGGCGCAGCGGCGCCTGGGCAACCGGTTCGGTTTCTATCGGCCTGCCGGCGGCTTCTTCCTGTGGCTCGACGTAGGCGATGGCGAGGCGGCCTGCCGCCGCGTCTGGCGAAAGGGCGGGATCAGGGTGCTGCCGGGTGGCTACCTGTCCGGCGGCGGCGGCCCCAATGCCGGCTCGTCCTATATCCGGGTGGCCCTGGTCGACGAGATCGGCATGGTGGATGGCGCCTTGGAACGGCTGGCCGACGGGCTGGCGGCCGCGTGATGTCCGCAGTGCGAGGAGAGCCCAATGGCCGCGTCGACCGCTGACGCCTTTGCCGGCGGCCCGTTACGGTCGCGGGTGAAAGGCAGCCTGTGCCGTCTCGGCGGTCTCGCGATCGTCGCGCTGGCGGTCGGCCTCGCCGTCGCGCTGATCGGATTCGATTGGCATGACCCGTCGCTCAATCAAGCGACCGCGCAGGAGGTGCTCAATCCCGCCGGACCCGTCGGAGCCTACGCCGCCGACCTGCTGTACCAGCTGTTTGGCTTCGCGGCCTGGCTGCCGGTGCTCGTGGGCCTGAGCTGGGGGCTGCGGCTGATGCTCGGCCGGCCGCTCGCTTGGCCTTGGCTGCCGATCCTGAGCCTGCCCTTGGCGCTGCTGTGCCTCGCTGGCTTTCTGGCGACGCTGCCGCTGCTGCCGCTCCCGAGCTGGCCGCTGCGCGTCGGTCTCGGCGGTGCCGTCGGCGACCTGCAATGGCGCGCGCTCGAGCCGAAACTGGGTCAGCCCGGCTTTGCCGGCGGCAGCCTCGTGCTGGCGCTGCTGCTCAGCCTGACGGCGCTGGGCATCCGTTGGGCCGAGGGGATCTGGGCCGCCAGCCGGGTCGCCGCCGGCTCGCTGTGGGTCGGCCGCAAGCTGGGCGATGCCGCCGGTGCCGCGACGATCCAATCGGGTCGACTGGTCCGGGACGGCTGGCGCGGGATCGAGCTCGGCCGTCTGCGCCGGCCGGCCCGCTCGCCTGTCCCCGAAGACTTGCCCGAGGGTGCGCCGAAGCTCTTGCGTCCAGGGCGTCGCCGGCCCGGCCGCGTCGAGGATGTGGACGAGGAAGCTGAGGCCGAGCTGCCGGTCCGGGGCCGCCGGCCACCGCGCACCATGGAGGCGGTGGTCGTCGAGCCGACGCGGCCGCAACCGGAGCCGAAGCGCAAGCCCGGTCCGCAGCCCGAGCCCATGCCGGAGCTGCCCGGGACCGATTTCGAGCTGCCGGGCCTCGACCTGCTCGCGACCGTCAAGCCGATGAATTTTCCCGGGCAATCCCCGCAGGCGCTGACCGAGACCTCGCGCCAGCTGGAGACCGTGCTCGACGATTTCGGCGTGCGCGGCGAGATCATCGACGCCAAAACCGGTCCGGTGGTCACGCTCTACGAGCTGGAGCCGGCTCCCGGCACGCGGGCCGCGCGGGTGATCAGCCTCGCCGACGACATCGCCCGCTCGCTGTGCGCGCTTTCGGTGCGCGTCGCCGTGGTGCCGGGGCGGAACGTGATCGGCATCGAGCTGCCCAACGAGCGCCGCGCCACGGTCTACCTGCGCGAGCTGCTGGAGGCCGCACCCTACACCAGCAGCGGCGCGCGCCTGCCGCTGGCGCTGGGCAAGGACATCGCCGGCATCCCGATCATCGCCGACCTCGCGCGCATGCCGCATCTGCTGATCGCCGGCACCACCGGCGCGGGCAAGTCGGTGGCGATCAACGCCATGATCCTGTCGCTGCTGTACCGGCTGACGCCGGACCAGCTGCGCGTGATCATGATCGACCCCAAGGTGATCGAGCTCTCGGTCTACGAGGACATCCCGCATCTGCTGGCCCCCGTGGTCACCGACCCGCCCAAGGCGGTGGTGGCGCTGAAATGGGTCGTGCGCCAGATGGACGAGCGCTACCGGCTGATGTCGCATCTGGGCGTGCGCGACATCTTCGCGTTCAACAAGCGGATCGTGCAGGCGGTCGCCAAGGGCGAGGAGCTGAAGCGGCGCGTGCGCACCGGCTTCGAGCCCGGCACCGGCGTGCCGATCTTCGAGGAACAGCCGATCGAGATGAAGCCGCTGCCGCTGATCGTCGTCATCGTCGACGAGGTGGCGGATCTGATGCTGACGGCCGGCAAGGAGATCGAGAACGCGATCCAGCGCCTGTCGCAGAAGGCGCGCGCCGCCGGCATCCACCTGATCGTGGCGACGCAGCGCCCGTCGGTCGACGTCCTGACCGGCGTGATCAAGGCGAACCTGCCGTCGCGGATCAGCTTTCGGGTCAGCTCCAAGATCGACAGCCGCACCATCCTGGGCGAGCCCGGAGCCGAGCAGCTGCTCGGCCAGGGCGACATGCTCTATCTGATGCCTGGCGACCGGATCAGTCGCATCCACGGGCCGCTGGTCACCGACGCCGAGGTCGAGCAGGTGGTGCGCCACCTCAAGGCCCAGGGCGAGCCCGACTACCACTCGGAGGTCACCGAGGACACGGACGGCGAGCCCGTGCCCGACGGGCCGCTGTTCGAGGGCGGCGGCGGCGATGCGATCTATAACCAGGCGGTCCAGGTCGTGGCGCGCGACGGCAAGGCGTCGACCAGCTATCTGCAGCGCAAGCTCGCGATCGGCTACAACAGTGCGGCCAAGCTGATCGAGCGGATGGAGAATGACGGCCTGATCACCCGCGCCGACCACGTAGGCCGGCGTCAGGTGCTGATGGGCCGCGGCGGCGTCGACGGCAATGAGCTGACCGACGACCCTTTCTGATCGGACCTGCTACCATGCGGCGCATC
Organism: uncultured Alphaproteobacteria bacterium; assembly: GCA_963798145.1. Lineage (GTDB taxonomy): Bacteria > Pseudomonadota > Alphaproteobacteria > Geminicoccales > Geminicoccaceae > Benzoatithermus. Next base: position 319,133 of record CAWCSG010000012.1, on the reverse strand, counting down.
GAGCTCACCCGGCGAGGCCTCGCCTCGCTTCTGCTGGCCACGGCAGTGGCGCGGCCTGCGCTGGCGGACCTGTCTCCGGCCGCGGCGGACGTGGTGCGCAGGGTCGAAGCCTATTTCAACGGCATCCAGACCCTGGCCGCGAACTTCCGGCAACTGGCCCCCGACGGCAGCGAGAGCACCGGCAAGCTGTATATCGATCGCGGCCGCGGCGGCATGCGCTTCGATTACGACCCGCCCTCGAAGATTCTGCTGGTGGCCCCTGGCGACTGGCGGCTGATCTTCTACGACGGCTCCATCCAGCAGGTGAACGTCATCCCGATCGGGGAGACGCCGCTCGGCTTCCTGCTCAATGACAATGTCAAGCTCGCCGGCGAGGTCACGGTCGAGGCGGCGCAGGAGCGGGCCGGCGCGCTCGAGGTCGTGCTGCGCCGGACGGACGCGCCGGACCAGGGCCAAGTGGTGCTCACGCTGACGAAGAATCCGCTGCAGCTGAGTCAGTGGGGGGTCACCGACGCCCAGGGCCTCACCACGATCATCATCCTTTCCGATCTGCAGACCGGCATGCCGCTCGACCGCGAGCTGTTCCGCTGGCGCGACCCCAAGCTGTTCGGTTTCCCCAAGGATTGACTACCGGTCGTACGGCTTGGCTGCGACGTCGTAGAACGGTTGCGGCAGCCCCTCGACGCCCAGCTGCACGAAGGCGCGCGGCCAGTCGAACTGGTCCCAGTGCTCGTAGAGCTGGCCGTCGCGCACGGTCCACAGGTCGATCACGTCGAACTCGACTTTCTGGCCTCTGGGCTCGATCCCCAGGAAGCCTGGGCCCGTCAGCGTGCCGGTCCAGGTCCAGCGCGTGACGACCCGGTCCTCGGTCGCCAGGACATCGTGCAGAATGAACTGGGAGTCGGGCATCGCCTGGTAGATCACCGGGATGAAGTCGACCAGGCCCTGGCGCCCCTCCGGTACCAGCGGGTTGTGCTGGATGTAGTCCTTGGCAACGATGCGATCGAGGATCGCCACTCGCGCCTCCTGCGAGCGCTCGTTGAGCATCACCTCCGAGAAGGTGCGCCCGAGCCATTCGTTGTAGGCGACGGTCCCGGCGGGGGCTGGCGGTGGGGCGAGCGTCGCCGCCGAGGCCGGCCCGGCCGCCAGAGCGAGGACTAGGCACGTGCGGGAAAGCAGATTGTTCATTTCGGTCTCCTGGCTTCGTGCGATGCTGCACAAGGTGAAGGAATAAATGATCGATCGATCAATAACAACGCACTTTTGCCTCGTTGCAATCTGATTGATCGATCCATATCGTTGGAGCATGGCGAGGCCGCGCGAGTTTCAGGTCGACGAGGTGCTGCTGAAGGCGACCGCGGTCTTCTGGCGCCGCGGCTACGCCGCGACCGCGATGTCGGACCTGTACGAGGCGACCGGACTGAAGCCGGGTAGCCTCTACGCCGCGTTCAAGGACAAGGAGGAGCTGTTCAGGCGCTGCTTCGACGCCTATGCCGCGTTCTTCCGGCGGACCCTGCCCACCGATCGCAGCGGCGTTGCGGCAATCGAGGCTTGGCTGGCGCTGCAGGCCCGGCTGGCAGCGGAAGATCCAGAGCGCAAGGGCTGCCTGATCGTCAACACGCTGGCGGAGCGCGAGGTCCATTCCGAGGCCACGCGCGCCCTCGCCAGCGGCCGCCTGCAGGAGATCCGGGACTTTTTCGTTCGGCATTTGTCCCTTGCGGTCAGCCGGGGCGAGCTGCCGGAGGCGTTCGAGACCGAGGCCGCCGCCGATGCGCTGGTCGGCGCGGTGATCGGCATCATGGCCCTGGGCCGCGCCGGCGCGGATCGCCTGATGATCGAGCACGTCGCGCAGGCGGCGACAGCGCGGTGGCCGCAAACCTCATCCGGATAATGACCGATCGATCCATATTCAAGCATGATCATCCGATCAACCATGGAGGAACTCACTTGAGCGACGATCGCCGCGCGGCCGGCCTGCATATCCTCGAGCAGCTGTTCGGCGGCGAGCCGGCGGCGAGCGAGGTGAGCGCGCCGATGATGGCGTTGAGCACCTCGCATCTGTTCGGCGAGGTCTGGGCGCGACCCGGCCTGTCGTTGCGCGACCGCGAGTTGATCACCGTCTCGGTCATTGCGGCGCTGGGCCGCGAGCGCCAGCTCCGGCTCCACCTACGCGGCGCGCTGAACGCCGGCCTGACCAGGGACGAGCTGGTCGAGGCGTTCATGCATCTGGCCTACTATGCCGGTTACCCGGCCGGGTTCACCGCCCTCGCCATCGCCAAGGAGGAGTTCGACGCGGTGGATGCCGCGGCAGCCGCTACCGGCTGAGCTGCACCACGAGCTCGGTGCTGTCGGACACGCGGCGTGCCAGGATACGGAGCATGGCGGTCTGCAGGTCGACCAAGAGCTGAGGCTGCTCGGTGGCCATGCGGGCGAGGCCGGCACGCGTGATCCGATCAGCGGTGACGGCGGTTTCGGCCACGACCCAGGCGGTACGCGGCTGCGCCAGGATGAAGGCGATCTCTCCCACCAGCGTGCCGGGTCCAGCGGTCCGCAGCCGGACGCGGTCGCCTGCCGGGCCATCGACCAGGACCGAAAGCGTGCCGCTGCGCACGATGAAGATGTCGTCCGACCCATCCCCCTGCCTGATCAGGGTGTCGCCCGGGGCAAAGCTGCACTGATCGGCGTAACGCTGCAGCCGCCCCGAATCGAACTGATCGAGAGGGTCCGGCTGCGATTCTGCTGGCGATTCGGCGAGGCCATACCGGGGGCTCGCCAACGTGGCGGTCTCCAGCGCTTCCAGTGCGTGATCGAGGTCGGCGGCGAATCGTAACGCAGGTCGGCAAGCCCAGCTCGTGCCCCCGGCCTGGACGGCCCGCTGCAAGGCGGCCGAGAGATGACACAGCACCAGGACGAACCCGTGCTGCGTGGCCAGGTCGGCGATCTTGTGAAAATTGTGCCAGCCCGAGCTGTCGACGCCGCTGACCCGTCGAAAGTCGAGGATCACCGCGCGCAGCGGTTGCTCGCTCGCCCTGAGCGCGCGAACCCGCACGAGATCATGCACCCGTGCGGCCGAACCGAAGAACAGGAACCCGCCGAGCTCCAGGATGCAGACCCGATCCCCTTCCGCACGCAGCCGGTTGAGCTCGGCGGCGGAGCGCTCGGCGTGACTGAACCGATAGCGGGCGGTGGTCTCGTGCCGGAGCACGGGCTGCCGGCTGCAGCTGACGACAAAGAACAGGACTGCGAGCAGGAGGCCGAGCGCGAAGCCCTCGGCGAACCCGACCATGCTGACGCCCATGACGACCGCGGTGAGCACCGCCCGATCCGCGCCGTTCAGACCGCGCCACTGCTGGAACACCCACTCCCGTAGGAACTGCAGCCCGACATAGACGATGAGCCCACCGACCACGAATGCCGGGATGTAGGCGAACGGGCGGGGACCGCTGTACCAGACGCCCAGGGTCGTCGCCGCCGCGATCATGCCGACCAGTCTGCACGGCACGCCGCTGCGACAGGCCAAGATGCTTCCGGAGATGCTCATGCCGATCGGGATGCCGGCGAGCGCCGCGGCGGCGTTGGCACCGCCAAAGGTCTGCAGGGTCTGATTGGGCTCCAGATGCACCCGCAAGGCCAGCTCCAGGCTCGCAGCATCGGTCAGGACGATCATGGCCATGAAGGCCACGAGCATGAGCAAGGTGGGCAGCACCCCGGCGATTGCCGGCCAGTCGACCAGCGCCAGTTGGCTCCACGCGAGATCGTGGCCGGTCGCGATGCCGGACCGAGCCAGGTCGAGCAGCCAGGGCTCCACGGGTGCTCCGCCGACGGCGACAAGCGCGAAGATCAGGATGCAGATGCCGCACGCGATCGGAACGGCCAGCGCGGACGACCGCCAGCCTTGCCAGAGCCACAGCAGCAAGCCGAAGGCTGCGGTGAGCGCGACCTCTAGCCAGCCCTCGCGACTGCTCGGCCATACGCGATTGCCAAGGCCGGGAGCGGCAAGCTCCAGCCCGCCCAGGACCAGCAGCACGCCCAGGCCGCCGATCATGCCGGCAACCACGGGATAGGGCAGGTAGTGCATGAGGCGCCCGAGACGGGCCCTACCCGTTCCCCACAGAACACCGGCCATCGCGATCGTCACCAACGCCAGGATCGCGAGCATGGTCGGGAGGAGCTGCGACGGCGCCACGCGGTCGACGAGATGCAGCCCGACGCCACCGATTACCAACGTGGCCTCCGGCGATACCACGGCCATGCTGCCGGGATAGCGGAATGTCGACGCCACGACGACGGAGGCGAGCGAGGTCGCCAGCAGGGCAAGGCCGATCGCCGAGCCCAGGTGAGGCGCGAGCGGACCCGGGAAGGCGAGACCGACATAGGAGATGGCGTAAACGGTGTTGAGCAGGCCGCACAGCAGGCCCACGGCTACGGCGATGCCGATCGCCGGTCCTCGCGGCCGGCCAGCGGGCAGGCATTCCGACCAATATGCCTGCCAAGACCGGCTGATGCTCATCGCCTCGAACTGCTAGATCAATGAGCGACGCTAGCCAGGGCGGTGCTGCCCGGCAATCCCGATCTAACACACGGGCGAGCGATGCCATCCGCCCCTTTCGATGTTCTGGGCCTGACGATGCTGGCGATGTTGCTGGTGGCGCTGCTGGCACCGCCGGCGCTCGTCTACGAACCGGTCTGGGAGCTGGCGGCGGGGCTGGGCTACGCCGCCTGCTGCGCTGCCGTGCTGACCCTTCGGGTCTCGCCCCGGCCGCGGATCGCGATGACGGCCTACCGGTTCTCGCTGCATCGCGTCGCCGGCAACGCCTTGCTGGTCCTGGTCGCGTTGCACGTCGCGGTCATGGTCGCAGGCGATCCGTTCCTGCTCGACTATCTGAGCTGGACGATGCCGTGGCATGTGCTGGCGGGCATGCTCGGAGCGGTGGCGCTGCTGCTGGCCGTGGCCACGCGCGAGCCCGTATTGCGGGGCTGGCTGCGGCTGCCCGGCGATCCGCGGCTCCACAGCTGGAGCGCGATCGCCGCAGCGCTGTTCGTGGCCGCGCACGTGCTGCCGACCGCGGGCAAGCCGACCACCGCCTGGCGCGGCGCGCTGCTCACCTTCCTGCTCGCGGCCTTGATTCTTTGGGCCACCGGCGGCCGTGCCGGGCGCTGGCCGCCGCCCGGCCGTCCGGAGCCCACGGGAGCCGCGCCGCGCGCCGGACAGCGGCTGCTGCTCGTGCTGGGCGCGCTGCTCCTGCTGCTGGCCGGCCTGCCCGGTCTGCTCGCCCGTTGGCGCGGGTAAGGTGGCGGCACGCCGCGCTCGTCGCCGCGCTCGCCCTGAGCGTGGCCGGGCTCGCGGTCGCATCTCGCGCGCGGGTCGCGGCGATAGCGCAGGGGCCGCTGCTGCCGACGCGCTTCGATCACAAGTTCCACGCGGCGATCGGTTGCGTGACCTGCCATCACAATTTTCTCGACCGGAGCCTGGGGCCGAAGAGCTGCCTAGCTTGTCACAAGGCGTGGGGCACGTCTGAATCCAGGCGGATCGACGTCGTGTTTCATGCCTTCTGCATCGAGTGCCACCAGCAACGGCAGATCGCCGGGGCACCGGCCGGGCCGGTCAAGTCGTGCGCGGCCTGCCACGTCGCGGGCAAGGCCACCCGGTTTACGGTCGGGCGCGACTAGACCCGCGCCGACTACCCACCGTCGGCAATCCGCGTCACCTGCACGTCGACCGACATGCCCAGGAAATCGCTCAGCGAGCCCACGAAGCTGCCGATCAAGGGGATCGCCTGTCGCGGGTCACGGGCCACGCCGACACGGATCAGGCTCTTGCCGCCGACGATGCCGTTGGTCGGGTCGAACTCGACCCAGCCGGCACCGGGCAGGTAGACCTGGACCCAGGCATGGGTGGCGCCGGCCCCCTGGATGCCGGACGGGCCGCCGTCCAGCGCCGGATCGTAGAGGTAGCCGGTGACGAACCGGGCGGCGAAGCCCAGCGAGCGCACCGCCTCCATCATCAGCAACGCATAGTCGCGGCAGGTTCCGCCGCCTCTGGCCAGGGTCTCCAGCGGCACCTGGGTACCCTCGTCGTCGCGGGCGGCGTAGCGGAGCCGATACTTGATCTCGCGGGTCAATCGGGTCAGCAGCTCGAGGGTCCCAAGCTCGCCCGTGCCCAGGACCTCCAGTGCCCAGGCCCGTACCTGCCCGCCCTCGTCGGGGTAATGACGGTCCAAGGTCGGTCCGAGGTCGCGCCGGTCCTCGGCGTCGTAGGCGAACGGCCAGCGCGCCGCGTCGGCGGCCACGTGATAACTAGGCCGATCGAGTCCGAACGTCTCGATCTCGATCCAGCTCTCGACCCGCAGCTCGCTCGCCGGCGAGGCGAACTCGAGCACGGTGATCGAGTTGCCGAACACATCGTGCATCCAGCTCACCGCGGCTTTGGGCGCGACGGTGAGCACGGCCGAGCGCAGCTTCAGGTCGTGGCTGTCGCGGGGCCGCAGCATCGCACGGTGCTGGCCGAAACGGACCGGCCGAGCGTAGCGATAGATGGTGGTGTGCAGGACCTCGAGGCGGGTCATCGTCGCTCTGCCACCCGCTCAGGCGGGCGACGCCGCATCGATGGGCGACCCCGCATCCGTCGCCGCCACCGCGGAAGTGACCGGAGCTTTGCTGAAGAACGCCCCGGCGATCAGCCGGGTCAGCTCGCCAAAGCTGCGCTGCAGGAAATCATTGAACCGGTGCAGCTCGCCGTGGGCGATCGCGGCCTTGACCTTGCGCACCTCGAGATTGTCGTGGATCTCATCCAGGAACTCGAGCGCGGCACCGGCGGCCTTGAGGTTGTAGAAGCGGCGCAGCGTGGTCAGCTGCTCGCCGATGATGCCCAGGCAGCAGGCGACCGAGCGTGGGAAGCAGGGATCGGACAGCAGGAATGTCGCCACCTGCTCGGGGTCCATGCCGCGCGGGTGGCGGCGCCGGAACGCCTGGTGGCCGGCCGCCGAGCGCAGCAGGGCCATCCAGTAGAAGCTGTCGGTCGCCGAGCCGGGATCGCTGTCGGCCTGCGCCATGAAGTTCAGGAACTTGGCGTCGAGCAGGCGCGTGGTCTGGTCGGCGCACTCGATGGCGGCACCGAGCTGGTAGAAGCACCAGCCCTCGTCCCGGTAGAAGGTGCCGGCGGTGATTCCGGTATGCGCGTCGCAGCCGCGCTTGATCCAGTCGCACAGGCCCGAGAGCTTCTCCTCGGCCACGTCCGAGGGCTTGAGCGCCAGCAGACGGTTGTAGAGCATGTTGAGCTGCGTCCACATCTCGGTCGAGATCAGCGGGCGCAGCGCGCGGGCGTTCTCCCGCGCGGCATGGACGGCAGAGAAGATCGAGGTCGGGTTGGCGCGCTCGTTGACGTAGAACTGCAGCACGGTCGCTGAGTCGGCCTCGGCGTGGCGCTTGAAGAACGCCTCGGAGTCGGCGTTGATCACCAGGACCAAGCGCCAGTCCTGCTTGCCGCCGCTGTCGCGGGCGAAAGTCTCCTGGACGTCGAGGATGCGGGCCAGGTTCTCCGCGCGCTCGATGTAGCGGGCGAGCCAGAACAGGTTCTCGGCCGATCGGCTGAGGAGGCTGGTCATGCCGGGCGCTCCGCAAGCACCCAGGTATCCTTGGAGCCACCGCCCTGGGAAGAATTGACCACGAGTGATCCCCGCTTCAGCGCCACCCGCGAGAGCCCACCCGGAAGCACCCAGGTGGTCTTGCCAGTGACTGCGAATGGCCGCAGGTCGACGTGGCGCGGCTCGACCACGCCGTCGATCAGGGTCGGCGCCACGGACAGGTCGATCACCGGCTGGCTGATATAGTTGGCGGGATCGGCCAACAGGCGCTCGCGGGCAAGCGCGATCTCGCCCTTGGTCGCGCGCGGGCCGATGGTGATGCCGTAGCCGCCCGATTCGCCGACGGGCTTCACGACCAGCTCGGCCAGATGGTCCAAGGTGTAGGCCAGCGCGTCCGGCTCGCGGCAGATCCGGGTGTCGACATTGTCGATGATCGGCTCCTCGGCGAGGTAGTAGCGGATCAGGCGCGGGACATAGGCGTAGACCGCCTTGTCATCGGCGACGCCAGTACCGATGGCGTTGGCCAGGGCGACCGTGCCCTTGCGATAGGCACGCATCAGGCCGGCCACGCCGAGCATGCTTTCCGGGTTGAACGCCTCCGGATCGAGGAAGTCGTCATTGAGGCGTCGATAGATCACGTCGACCTGCACCGGGCCGGCCACGGTACGCATGTAGACCCGATCTTTTTCGACCGCGAGGTCGCGGCCCTCGACCAGCGGTACGCCCATCTCTCGGGCGAGGAACACGTGTTCGAAATAGGCCGAGTTGAAAACGCCCGGCGACAGCAGCACCACCTGCGGATCCGACACCTCGGGCGGTGCCACCTCGCACAGCTTCTCGTGCAGCTGGCGGCCATAGTCGGAGACGGGCCGCACCGGCACGTTGCGCATCACGTCGGAGAACGCGCGCAGCATCAAATGCCGGTTCTCGACCACATAGGACACGCCCGAGGGGGCGCGGCCATTGTCTTCCAGAACGCGGAAGCGACCTTGGCCGTCACGCACCAGGTCGGTGCCGTTGATGTGGATGTAGGTCCCATGCGGAAGCGCGAGCCCGCACATCTCGGGGCGGTAGTTGGGATTGCTCAGGACCAGCTCGGCTGGAATGAGCCCGTCCTTGAGTGCCTTCTGCGGGCCGTAGATGTCGGCCAGGAACAGGTTGAGCGTCTGCACGCGCTGGCGCACGCCGGCTTCGATCACCGCCCAGTCGGCGGCGGTGATGATCCGCGGGATCACGTCGAACGGCAGGATGCGGTCGATGGCATCGCCATCGCTGTAGATCGTGAACGTGATGCCCTGGTTGTACATTTCGGCTTCGGCGGCCCGCGCCCGATGGCCGAGCTCCGTCGGCCCCAGCGCGTCCAGCCGATCCCGGATCAGCTGCCCGTGGGGGCTCTGCAGCACGCATTGCAGCAGCTCGCAGAAATAACCGGCCGGATCGTAGCCGGCCAGTGCTCCCGGCGTCGGGGTGGCGACACCCTGTGTCTGCACCTGCATCGACCCAACCCCCACGCCAATATCCTCGCCACAAGGCGATGCAACGCCCATGCCACGGTCCAGCAAGGTTAGGCGACCCCGGCGGACCTGGCTAGCGTCTCCGCCGCCTCCGAGGCGGCGGCAATCGCGCCAACAGCCACATTGACCGGATCGACGGGCTGGCCTATCGTCCAAGGTCACGTGGTGGATTTGAGCCGGTCGGCTTGCGGGACCACGTGACGGGATGCCGATGGCAGCCCGGCTCACCGCTAAAAGGCCGGGACGCTACGACGCCCTGGCTGGATTCGGCCGGGGCGTTGTCGTTTGGAGACGGATCGATGTCGGCTAGCTGGCGCCCACAGACTAAGCTTGTGCATGGCGGCTGCAATCGTTCGCCGCATGGAGAGACCTCCGAGGCGCTCTTCCTGACCTCAGGCTTCTGCTACGAGCAGGCCGAGGACGCCGAGGCCCGCTTCGCCGAGACCCAGGAAGGATATACCTACTCCCGCGTCGGCAACCCCACTGTGCGGATGCTCGAGGAGCGCATGGCGCTGCTCGAAGGCTCGGAGGACTGCGCCGCAACCGCCAGCGGCATGGCGGCCGTACATGCGGCGCTGATGTGCCAGCTGCGCACCGGCATGCGGGTCGTGGCTTCGGCCCTGCTGTTCGGCTCATGCCACTGGATCCTGACCCAGCTCTGCCCGCGCTTCGGGATCGAGGTGGAACTGGTCGACGGCAAGGATTTAAGCGCGTGGGAGCGGGCCTTTCGCCGCCCGGCCGACCTCGTGTTCCTCGAATCGCCGGGCAACCCGACGCTGGAGCTGGTGGATCTCGCCGCGGTCGCCGAGCTGGCGCACCGGGCTGGGGCCAAGGTGATCGTCGACAACGTGTTTGCCACGCCGCTGCTGCAGCAGCCGCTGCAGCTCGGCGCCGACATCGTGGTCTATTCCGCGACCAAGCATATCGACGGCCAGGGCCGCTGCCTGGGCGGCCTGATCTGCTGCGATACCGCCTTCCGCAAGAACGTGCTGCAGCCCTATCTGCGCAATACGGGGCCGGGCCTCAGCCCTTTCAACGCCTGGGTCCTGGTCAAGGGGCTGGAGACCCTGAGCCTGCGCGTGCGCGCCATGAGCGACGCCGCTGCCCGCGTCGCCCGCTGGCTGGAGGCGCAGCCCGGAGTGCCGCACGTGCTCTATCCCGGACTGGAAAGCTTCCCGCAGCACGAGCTGGCGCGGCGGCAGATGAAGGGCGGCGGCACGCTGGTGGCATTCCGGGTCGGCGGCGGGCGGGCCGAGGCGTTCGCCGTGCTCAACCGGCTGCAGCTGATCAAGATCTCGAACAATCTGGGCGACGCCAAATCGCTGATCACCCATCCGGCCAGCACGACCCACTCCAAGATCGCCCCGGCCGAGCGCCTGTCGGTCGGGATCACCGAGGACATGCTGCGGCTGTCGGTCGGGCTTGAGGACGTGGACGATCTGCTGGCCGATCTAGGTCAGGCGCTGGCCGGCTGAGCTGCGAATGGGAGAATGCCATGCCACGACCACCGAGCCGCGACGACGCGACCCCGGCGAAGAAGACGGACGACAAGCCTGAGCCGGTTGAGGACGTCGTCGACGAGTTCAGCGACGAGTTTTTCCCGGCCAGCGATCCGCCGGCCTGGAGCGGGATCACCGGCGACGGCGCGCCCGACCCGGCGCCTACGAAGCCCTGATCGCGACGGTCAGAGTATGTCATCCGGATGGACGAACCCGCCGACGCGGGGGTCAGCCTCGGCCGAGCGGTAGTCGTCCAGCGCGGCGCCGAGCTCCAGCATGATGCTCTGCGCCAGCAACGGCACCGCCGCCTCGAGACGGATGGCGTCGTCCAGCAGCCAGGCGGCGCTGCGCGCCGGTGGCGCCGTCGCGGGCCAGAGCCGAGCCGCCACCGCATCGGCCGCGGACTCGTTCGGGTAGGCCTCGAGCAGCTGTCGGGCCTCGCTCACGGCATGCGCCATGGCGGTGGCGACTCCCGCGCGCACCATCAGCGCAAAATGGGCGGAGCCGGCGCCGCCGGCCCGCACCACATTTCCCGAGCCTGCCAGACGGTCGAGCAGCGGGAGGCTGAGATCGATTCCACGCTCATCGCCGGCCGCCAGTATGGTGGCGCCTGGAATTGGCCCGATCACGCCGAGATCGACATAGAAAAGTGAGCGATGACGCATCCGCCGATAACGGCGTAGCGTGTCGCACCAATAGCTGCCGGACGGATCGAGCACGACATCGCCGGGCTCCATGAAGAGATAAGCAGCATCGAGGGCGCGGTCGACAGCCGCGCCGAGCGGAAGGTCGAGCAGAAACAGGCGCGGATGGTCGAGCAGATCCGGGAAGGCGTCGTAGCGCTCGACCCGTATCACACCCGGAAGGTCGAGAGCGTCGCCGCCCGCGACATCGGCAGAATGGCTAACGACCTCCAGGCCGGCTGCCGTCAATGACTCGGCCAGCCCGCCATGATTGCCGATCAGCCCGATGCGCGCGGGGCCACCCGCTTGCGTCGGCGCAGCCGCCTCAGCCGTTGCCGCCGCCCTGGGACTTGGCCGGGATCGGCGTGCTCGCGCTGTCGCTCGAGGAGGCGACGCTCTGATTCTGACCGGTCGACGCTGACTGCATCGGGCAGGCCCAGGCGGTACCGGCTGCCAGAAGCAGCATGGTGGCGGACAACACGGCGATCGTACGCATGGAACGGTCTCCCGTTGATGGTGTCACGTGATAACTGTGGCGCATTCGGCGAGGATGGCAAGTAGGGCACGATTGCCGAGCCGGCCTCGATCGGGCTAACGGGAACGCCGGCCGCACGGCAGGAGGATCGAAGGCAGCATGCGCGACCCCTACGAAATTCTGGGCCTGGGCCGGGACGCGACCCCAGACCAGATCCGCACTGCCTACCGCAAGCTCGCGAAGACCTCGCATCCCGATCTGCATCCGGGCGACAAGGCGGCCGAGGAGCGGTTCAAGGAGGTCTCTGCCGCCAACGAGCTGTTGTCGGACGAGGAGAAGCGGCGCCAGTACGACCGCGGCGAGATCGACGCCAGCGGCGCGCCCCGGATGCGCGAGCAGTCCTACCGCGACTACGCGGAGAGCCCCGGCGGCGCCCGCTATGCCGGCGCGGGCTCGTTCGAGAACGCGGCCGACCTCGAGGAGATGATCCAGGACTTGTTCGGGGGCCGTGCCGGTGGACGAACCATGAAGATGCGCGGCGGCGATGTCGGCTACCGGCTCGAGGTCGGCCTCGGCGACGTCGCCCGCGGCGCCAAGATCCCGATCACATTGGCCGACCGTTCCAGCGTCGAGGTGACCATCCCCCGTGGCGTCGAAGCCGGGCAGGTATTGCGCCTCAAGGGCAAGGGCTCGCCCGGTATCGGTGGCGGTCCGCCCGGCGATGCGCTGATCGAGATCCAGATCCGCTCCCATCCGGCCTTCGAGCGCAAGGGTGCCGACATCCACGTTGCACTGCCGATCACGCTGGGCGAGGCGGTCGGCGGCGCCAAGATCACCGTGCCGACGTTGACGGGCGCGGTGGCCATGACCATCCCGAAGAACTCGACCACCGGAGCCGTGCTTCGGCTGAAGGGCAAGGGCCTGCCGGAGGCGGCGGGGGGTGCGACGGGCGACCAGTATGTAAGGCTGGAGGTCGCCCTGCCGGCTGCAGCCGATCCGGCGCTGGAGCAGGCAATCAAGGCGTGGGAAGCTGCGCATCCGTACGATCCGCGCGCGGCGCTGATGCGGGAGGCACGGGCATGAAGTCGCTCGACGAGGTGCTGGTCGAGCTGCGGACGGTGCAGCGGACCGAGGTACTGGCATGGATCGAGGCGAGCTGGGTGCGGCCGGAGGCCGACGAGCAGGAGCCACGGTTCCGTCAGGTCGACATTGCACGGCTACGGCTGATCCGTGAGCTGCACCACGACCTCGCGATCGACACCGAGGCCATGCCGGTGGTGCTGTCGCTGGTGGACGAGATGTACACCCTGCGTCGCCGATTGGCGGCGGTTGCGCGGGCGCTGGCAGAGACGCCGGCCGAGGTGCGCACGACCGTCGTCACGCGCTGTCGTCTCCTACTTCAGGAAGAACAAATCAATACCGACGAAGCATCAAACTCGACCTCCACCAAACCGCAGGGTTGAGAGACTTTCCATCAGAGCGATTTTCCAGAGGGTTACATGAATCGGCGGAGACTTCGATCAACGTCAAATTCAGAAAGACGTTTGTCCGCTTTTGGTAAATCGATTTATTCTATTTGACGACGATCAACTGCTTGGACATAGCGGGACGAAAGCAGAGCGATCGGAGTCATTGTTGCTGCAATGCAGCAGTGCTTGACTTCCTTCCCGGCAGTTTCTAAGACCTATCGCGTCATCCAAGCAGCGCTGAACGGCTGCAACTCAGCACACGGGCCAAAAAAGAAGGCCGGGTCCGAAGACCCGGCCGAGTTGATCAGGGAGGCTAAACGTCTAGGTGATGAGAAGGTCGCTAGACCTTCCCTGCCCCAAGGCATTGCACCCGGGACACCCGGGGTCGACCGAAGCCAGCCCCGTCGACAGCAAGATCACCCAGAGCAACGATCTTGCTGCACTGCACAAATTAGTTAGTCGAAGGCCGGTTGCCTAGGGGGCTCAGCCAAATCCTGGCATAGGCGAACGCATAGCAGCCATGCAAATTCGCATGAGCATCACGGCGCTCACCAAACGGGCTGCTCAGCAACCTTCTCCAGCAGGAAGTCCCGGAACACGGAGACCCGCTTGGAGGTCTTCAGCTCCTCGGGATAGACGAAATAGGCCGTGAAGCTCGGCCCCTCGGCGTGGTCGAGCACCCGCTGCAGGACGCTGCTGGAAAAGCCCAGATAATCTGGCAGTGACGCCAGGCCCAGGCCGCTCTCGGCGGCGCGCAGCATGCCAAACACGTTGTTGATGCTCAGGCTCGCCACGCGCGGCGCACGCGCCTCCTCCTCGTTGAAGCCGGCGGTCAGGGCCCAGTTCAGGCTGACCACGGGCACGGCCGTTGCCTCGCCGTAGGCAATCAGCCGATGCCGGTCGAGATCGTCGAACGTTTCCGGCGTGCCATGCCGCTCAAGGTAGGACGGTGCACCGTAAATATGCGTGTGGACGGTCATCAGCCGACGCTGGATCAGATCAGGCTGGGTCGGGCGCGCGACCCGGATCGCAACGTCGGCCTCGCGCATGCTGAGGTCGACGTCGCTGTCGCCGATCACCAGCGAGATGCTGATATCGGGATGCCGCTCGACGAAATCCGGCAGCTGCGCCACGAGCCAGACCGTCCCCAGCCCGATCGTGGCATTGATGCGCAGATGGCCCGCAGGTGAATCCCGGCTTTCCCCCAGCGCCGTCTGCACCGAAGCCATCCGTTTGGCGACCTCGTTGGCCGTGTGCAGCAGGATCTCGCCCTGCTCGGTCAGCACCAGACCGCGTGCGTGCCGATGGAACAGCGGTGTGCCGAGATCCTCCTCGAGCGCGCCGATCTGCCGGCTGATCGCCGACTGGCTCAGGCCCAGCCGCTCCGCGGCACGGGTGAAGCTGCCCGCCTGCGCCACGGCATGGAACACCCGCACCCGGTCCCAATCCATCATCGGTGTCATTCTGTTCCCCGTCATCGGCGTGGCGCCGGTCAGCCGTGGCCGGCGAGGAACTTCTCGGCGTCCAGGGCTGCCATGCAGCCGCTGCCGGCGGCCGTCACCGCCTGGCGATAGATCTTGTCCTGGACGTCGCCTGCAGCGAACACCCCCGGCACGGACGTCACCGTGCTGCCCGGCCGGGTCACGATATAGCCGTCGTGATCGATCTCGAGCTGGCCCTTGAACAGCGCCGTCGCAGGGTCGTGGCCGATCGCCACGAACAGCCCGTCGACGGCGAGATCGTGGGTCTCGCCGGTGCGCACGTGCCGGAGCCGCACGCCGGTCACCGTTTTCGGCTGCTCCGTGCCCAGCACGGCCTCGACCTCATGATTCCACAGGACCTCGATCTTGCGGTGGCTGAACAGCCGCTCCTGCATCACCTTCTCGGCGCGCAGGCTGTCGCGCCGGTGGATGAGCGTCACCTTGTGGCACATCTGGGCCAGATACAGCGCCTCCTCGACAGCGGTATTGCCGCCGCCGACGATCGCCACCTCCTTGCCACGGAAGAAGAATCCGTCGCAAGTGGCGCAGGCGGACACGCCGGCGCCGGAGAAGTGTCGCTCGCTGTCCAGGCCCAGCCATCGCGCCTGGGCTCCGGTGGCGATCACCAGCACGTCGGCCAACACCATGGCGCCACCGTCGAGGCGAACGCGGAACGGCCGCTGCGAAAGGTCGACCTCGGTGGCGAGATCGAAGATCAGCTCCGCCCCGCAATGCACGGCCTGCGCCGACATCTGCTCCATCAGCCAGGGACCCTGGATGACGTCGGCAAAGCCCGGATAGTTCTCGACGTCGGTGGTGATGGTCAACTGCCCGCCGGGCTGCAGCCCCTGAATGACGATCGGCTGCAGATTGGCGCGGGCGGCATAGATCGCTGCCGTGAGGCCAGCCGCCCCCGCCCCCATGATCAGCACCTTGGTGTGCCTGCTCGTGCTCGTCACGCCCGGTTCCCCGCCTGCACGCACTATCCCTGCGCCGCCGAGGGCCGGAGGCACCTCACTGCGATGCGCTCATCCCGCCTGCGACGCGATGGGGCCTAGTTGAAGCCGACCGCGATGATCTCGAAATAGCGCACGCCCCGCGGCGTGGTGACCTCGACGCTATCGCCGGCCTCCTTGCCAAGGATCGCCTGCGCCAGCGGCGACTGGATCGAGAGCAGGCCCGACTGGATGTCCGCCTCCTCGGGTCCGACCACCTGGTAGGAGGCCTCCTCGTCGGTGTCCTCGTCGACCAGCTTCACGCGTGCGCCGAACATGACCTTGCTGCCGCTGAGCAGGCGGATGTCGATCACCTCCGCCCGCGACAGCTTGTCCTCGAGCTCCATCACGCGACCTTCGATGAAGCCCTGGCGTTCGCGGGCGGCATGATACTCGGCGTTCTCCGACAGGTCGCCATGCTCGCGGGCCGCCGCGATCGCCTTGATCACCGCCGGGCGCTCTTCCGTCTTCAGCCGCCGCAGCTCGGCGCTCAGGCGGGTGTGGCCCTCGGGGGTCATCGGGATCTTTGTCGTCATCACGCGCCTTGATCCAATCAAGGGTGGAGAAACGGGGATCGCATCGCGCAGCGCGGGCGACGATGCAATCAGTGCGAGGCCTCAAAGTACGATTGCAGGGGCGTTACTTCAAGCTCACCTGTGTGCACCCGGCCCAAGGCCTGCACCACAGCCCGCGCGCCGGGCAGCGTCGTGTAGTACGGCAGCTTCGCCATCAGCGCGGCGCGGCGCAGGTCGTAGCTGTCGCGGATCGCCTGCCGGCCCTCGGTGGTGTTGAGCAGCAGCGCGATCCCACCGTTCTTGATCAGGTCGACGATATGGGGCCGGCCCTCGTGAACTTTTTTCACGGCGGTCACCGGCAACCCGGCCGCCGCGATCGCGGCGGCGGTGCCACGGGTCGCGGCCAGCAGGAAGCCCAGCTCGTGCAGACGCTGCGCCAGCCCGACCGCCGCCGCCTTGTCGCGCTCGCGCACCGAGATGAACACCGTCCCCGACACCGGCAGCTCGGTGCCGGCGCCGAGCTGGGACTTGACGAACGCCGCGGCGAAATCACGGTCCAGCCCCATCACCTCGCCGGTCGATTTCATCTCCGGGCCCGAGCAGCAGATCGACGCCCGGGAAGCGCGCGAACGGGAATACGGCTTCCTTCACCGCGACATGGGTCGTCGGCTGCGGCCGCAGCGGGAAGTCGGCCAGCCGCTCGCCGGCCATCACCCGGGCCGCGATCTTGGCGACCGGACTGCCGATCGCCTTGGCGACGAACGGCACGGTGCGGCTCGCGCGCGGATTGACCTCGAGGATGAACACCTCGCCGTCCTTGACCGCCATCTGCACGTTCATCAGGCCCCGAACCTCGAGCGCGCGGGCCAGCGCCTCGGCCTGCCGCTCGATCTCGCGCACGATCGCGGGCGGCAGCGAATAGGGCGGCAGCGAGCAGGCGCTGTCGCCGGAGTGGATGCCCGCCTCCTCGACATGCTCCAGCACGCCGGCGATGGCGACGGTTTCCCCGTCGGCGATGAGGTCGATGTCGACCTCCACCGCCTCTTGCAGATACCGGTCGATCAGGATCGGCCCGATATCCGAGGCGCGGGACGCATCGGCCATGAAGCTCTGCACGTCCTCGGCCGAGTGCACGATCCGCATCGCCCGCCCGCCCAGCACGTAGGACGGCCGGATCACCAGCGGATAGCCCAGTGCGTCGGCCTGCGCCACGGCCTGCGCCGGATCGTGGCAGATCGCGTTGTCGGGCTGCTTCAGGCCCAGCCGATGGAGCAGCTGCTGGAACCGCTCGCGATCCTCGGCGAGGTCGATCGCGTCCGGCGAGGTGCCCAGGATCGGCACGCCGGCCTTCTCCAGCGCGTGGCTCAGCTTGAGTGGCGTCTGCCCACCCAGCTGCACGATCACGCCCAGCAGCTCGCCGCGGCTGGCCTCGACGCGGCAGATCTCGAGCACATCCTCCGCCGTCAGCGGCTCGAAATACAGGCGGTCCGAGGTCTCGGGGTCGGTCGACACCGTCTCGGGGTTGCAGTTGATCATGATCGTCTCGAGCCCGGCCTCCTTGAGGCCGAACGCGGCGTGGACGCAGCAATAGTCGAACTCGATCCCCTGCCCGATCCGGTTCGGGCCGCCGCCCAGGATGATCACCTTACGCCGGTCGGATGGCTGGCTCTCGCACTCGCCGTCGGGCGCGCCGACGATGCCGGTCTCGTAGCAGCTGTAGAGGTAGGGGGTGCGCGCCGCGAACTCGGCGGCGCAGGTGTCGATCCGCTTGAACACCGGCCGCACGCCCAGTGCCACCCGCCGGGCGCGCACCGTCTCCTCGCTCAGGCCGGTAAGCTGGCCCAGGCGCCGGTCCGAGAAACCGTCGGCCTTGAGCGCATGCAGGACGTCGCGATCCTCGGGCAGCCCCTCCCGCCGCAGCGCCGCTTCGGTCCGGACGAGGTCCTGGATCTGCGCCAGGAACCAAGGGTCGTAGGCACAGGCGCCCTGCACCTCGGCGATGCTCAGCCCCTCGCGGAAGGCCTGCGCGATCATCCGCAGCCGGTCCGGCGTGGGCCGCGCCAGGGCCGCCAGGACCACGTCGCGCGGCCGATCGCTGCCGGCGAGGCCCGGCACCTCGATCTCGTCCAGACCGCACAGCCCGGTCTCCAGACCGCGCAAGGCCTTCTGCAGCGATTCCTTGAAGGTGCGGCCCATCGCCATGACCTCGCCCACCGACTTCATCGCGGTCGTGAGCAGCGGCTCGGTCTCGGGGAACTTCTCGAAGGTGAAGCGCGGGATCTTCGTGACGACATAGTCGATCGACGGCTCGAACGAGGCCGGCGTCGCGCCGGTGATGTCGTTCTCGATCTCGTCCAGCGTGTAGCCGACCGCGAGCTTGGCCGCGACCTTGGCGATCGGGAAGCCCGTGGCCTTGGACGCCAGGGCGCTCGAGCGCGACACGCGCGGGTTCATCTCGATCACCACCATCCGTCCGTCGACGGGATCGATCGCCCATTGCACGTTGGAGCCGCCGGTATCGACCCCGATCTCGCGCAAGACCGCGATCGAGGCATCGCGCATCCGCTGATATTCCTTGTCGGTCAAGGTCAGCGCCGGCGCCACGGTGATGCTGTCGCCGGTGTGAACGCCCATCGGGTCGATGTTCTCGATCGAGCAGACGATGATGCAGTTGTCCGCCCGGTCGCGGACCACCTCCATCTCGTATTCCTTCCAGCCCAGCACCGACTGGTCGATCTGCACCTCGTCGATCGGCGAGGCATCGAGGCCCGAGGCCACGATCAGGTCGTATTCCTCGCGATTGTAGGCGATGCCGCCGCCGGTGCCGCCAAGCGTGAAAGAGGGCCGGATGATCGCCGGCAGACCGATGTCGGCCAGCGCCTCGCGCGCCTCCTCGGGCGAGCGGACGATGTGGCTCTTGGGCAGGTCGAGGCCGATCTTGAGCATCGCCTCGCGGAACAGCCCACGATCCTCGGCCTTGTCGATCGCCTCGGGCGAAGCGCCGATCAGCTCGACGCCCAGCCGCTCGAGCGTGCCGTCGCGCGCCAGCGCCATGGCCGTGTTGAGGGCGGTCTGGCCACCCATGGTCGGCAGCAGCGCGTCCGGCCGCTCGCGCTCGAGGATCTTGGCGACGATGGCCGGCGTCACCGGCTCGATGTAGGTGACGTCGGCCGTCTCCGGGTCGGTCATGATCGTGGCCGGGTTCGAATTGACCAGGATCACGCGATAGCCTTCGTCACGCAGCGCCTTGCAAGCCTGCGTGCCGGAATAGTCGAACTCGCAGGCCTGACCGATGACGATCGGCCCGGCGCCCACGACCAGGATCGAGTGGAGGTCGGTACGTTTGGGCATGGTCAATCCGGCAATGGCCCGCGCCAATGGCGCGAGCGGTCAAGGGCTTGGCTTGGCACCCACGATCAGCGCCAGGAAACGATCGAACAGATAGCTGGCTTCAGAGGGGCCGGGCGACGCCTCTGGATGGTACTGGACGGAGAAGACCGGGCGGTCCTTCAGCCGGATGCCCTGAATCGTGCCGTCGAACAGCGAGCGGTGGGTGACCTCGACCGAGGCCGGCAGGCCGGCATCGGCGATCGCGAAGCCATGGTTCTGGCTGGTGATCTCGACCTTGCCCGTGGTCAGATCCTGCACCGGGTGGTTGGCGCCGTGGTGACCCACGGGCATCTTCTCGGTCCGGCCGCCCAGGGCCAGCCCCAGCATCTGATGGCCGAGGCAAATCCCGAACACCGGCTTGCCGCTGTCGACCAGCCTCCTGATCTCGGGCACCGCGTACTCGCCGGTAGCCGCCGGATCGCCGGGGCCGTTGGCCAGGAGAATCCCGTCCGGCGCCAAGGCCAGAACGTCCGACGCGGTGCTCGTCGCCGGCACCACCGTCACCCGGCAGCCGAGGCTCGCGAGGCTGCGCAGGATGTTGCGCTTCACGCCATAGTCGATGGCCACCACGTGCGGCCCGCTTCCCTCGCCTCGAGCATAGCCCTCGGGCCAGGCCCAGCGGCCCTCGCGATAATCGTAGCGCTGGCGGCAGGAGACCTCGATCGCAAGGTCCAAGCCCTCGAGGCTGGGCGCGGCCTTGGCTCGGGCCTTCAGCGCCTCGAGATCCAGCGTCCCGTCCGGGAGATAGGCCAGGGCCGCGTTCTGGGCACCGGATTCGCGCAGGATGCGCGTGACCCGCCGGGTGTCGACGCCGCCGATGGCGGCGATGCCGCGGCTGGCGAGCCAGGCATCCAGGTGCTGGCTGCTGCGCCAATTGGAGGGGTCCGAGATCGGCGCCCGCGCCACCATCCCTCTTGCATACGGGGTCAGCGCTTCGATATCCTCATCGTTGACGCCGACGTTGCCGATGTGTGGGAACGTGAAGGTGACGATCTGGCCGGCATAGGACGGGTCGGTGAGGATTTCCTGATAGCCCGTGATCGACGTGTTGAAGACGAGCTCACCCTCATGCACGCCGGGACAGCCGCCACCGAATCCGAGAAAAACCGTGCCGTCCGCGAGCGCAAGCGCGGCGTTCGGGCTGCGCCGGTCGAGAGTGGACATGATGGCAGCTATCCAGGGACGAGACGCGCAGGCACAGTTTTTGCCGCGCGCGGATGAACGCAGTCGGCCGGTTTCTATCATTCTGAATGCGAGCGTCAAGCAAGCCGGGGCCGCGTGACCCGGCGGCCGGTGAATGGGAGAGTCGGAAGTTGATTCGTGAACGGCTCCAGGCCGCCTTGAAGGATGCCACCGAGGCCGGTGAGCAGCGCGCGATCGCCACGCTTCGGCTGATCCAGGCGGCGTTGCGCGAGCGCGACCTCTGCGCGCGCGATGCCGGCACCGGCGACCAGTTGGGCGAAGGCGAGATCCGCGTCATGCTGCAGGACATGGTGGCGCAGCGGCGGCAGGAGATCGTCCGCTGCGAGGCCTGCGCCCGGGTCGACCGGGCCGAGCAGGAAGCCGAGGAGATCGGGATCATCGAGCAGTTCCTGCCCGCCCGGATGAGCGAGCAGGAGATTGGCGGCGCCGTCCAGGCGGCGATCGAGGCCGTCGGCGCCACCAGGCTCAAGGACACCGGCAAGGTGATCGCAGCGCTCAAGGAGCGCTACAACGGGCAGATGGATTTCGCCTGCGCCAAGCGGCTGCTGTGCCAGCGGCTGCACTGACGGCCGGCCGGTGACGGTCGGCGAGCTGTCGCTCGAGGAGTTCAAGGCCCGGCTGCCGCTGGCCGAGATTGTTGCCCGCTACGTCAAACTGACCCGGCGCGGTCGCGAGCAGCTGGGGCTGTGCCCTTTCCACCAGGAAAAGACGCCGTCCTTCAACGTGGTGGAGGACAAGGGCTTCTATCATTGCTTCGGCTGCGGCGCGCACGGCACCGCGATCGACTTCATCATGGCGATCGAGGGGCTGGCGTTCCCGGAGGCGCTGGAGCGGCTGGCCGACCTCACCGGGATCGCGGCGCCGCGCCGCACCAGCGCTACGAGGCCCGAGCCCGACCAGGGGCTCTACGCTGCCAACGCCGCCGCGGCGGCCTGGTTTCAGGCTCAGCTCGCTGGGGCGGCGGGCAAGGAGGCATCGGCCTATCTGGACCGGCGCGGCCTCGGCCGCGAGACCGTGCGCGGTTTCGAGCTCGGCTACGCGCCCAACGAGCGGACCGCCCTGCGCCGCGCGCTCGTGGCCCAGGGCTTCACGCCGGAGACCCTGCTGGCGGCGGGCGTGCTGGCCCAAGCGGAGGATGGCGGCGAGATGTTCGACCGCTTCCGCCACCGGATCATGTTCCCGATCGCCGACGAGCGCGGACGGATCGTCGGCTTCGGCGGCCGGGCGCTCGGCGACGCGCGCGCCAAATACCTGAACACGCCGGAGACCGAACTCTTCCACAAGGGTGAGCTGCTCTACAACCTGCACCGGGCGGCAAAGCCGGCGCGCGACCGGCGCGCGGTGGTGCTGGCCGAAGGCTACATGGACGTGATCGCCCTGGCGCAGGCCGGGCTCGGTCACGCGGTGGCGCCTCTCGGCACCGCGGTGACCGAGCGTCAGCTGGCGCTGCTCTGGCGCCTGGCCGATGCGCCGGTCGTCTGTCTCGACGGCGACCGCGCCGGTCTCGCCGCGGCGCTACGGGCGGCCGAGCGCGCGCTGCCGCTGATGCGCGGCGCGCAGACGCTGCGCTTTGCCGTGTTGCCCGATGGCGAGGACCCGGACAGCTACCTGCGGCGGCACGGTGCGGAGGCGCTCACGGCGGTGTTGTCCAAAGCCCACACTCTTTCGCGAATGATCTGGCGGCTCGAGACGCAAGGCCGGCGGTTCGAGGAGCCCGAGGCGCGGGCGGCCCTCAGCCGGCGGCTGCGTGGGCTGGCCCAGCTCGCCGGCGACCCGGATCTGCGATCGAGCCTGCTGGATCAGTTCAAGAGCCTGCAGCAGGAGCTGTCCCCGCGGCCGAAATGGACGCCCCGCGGCCAGAAAAGCCCGGCGGCGAAGCCTTCCGGGTGGGATGGGGTCGGCCCGGCACGGCTCGCGGCCGGCATCTCGCGGCAAGAGATCAGCCGTGAGGCGCGTCTCCTGCAGCCGCTGTTGCGGCACCCGGAATGGCTGCACGGTCACGAGGAGGATTTCGGGTTGCTGCAGCTCAGCGACCCGCGTCTGGAACTGTTGCGCCAGGAAATCGTCGCGTGGTTCGTGGAGGCCGGCAATCTTGACGCGGAGGCACTCCAGCGCCACCTGCTGCGATACGGTTTTGGGCCACTCCTGGATCAGTTCGCCGCCGACCTCACGCCACCGACCGCGCCCGCCCAAGAATCTGACGATGCAGCGCATCGCCAGGGGTGGCGCGACATGCTGGCCGCCACTCGGCACCGCGCGGCACTCCATCGGGAGCGACCAACCGAGGATGAGCTACGCCTCGGCGACGAGGCGGAGATCAACCGTAGGTTTAATACGCTGGATCGTTTACTGAACCGTGATGGCGCGGACGACGCTGAAGCGGACGACGAATCAGCCGGTGCCCCGGGTTGACCGCTCCGCGTTTGCGCGGGCAGCGGCATTCGGCGCGCGGTGCGTCGTCCTTCGTGTCGCCGGGCGTGAGGGAGTTTAGCGGGATGGCCGTTCGCCAGCCGATCAAGAGCGCCGCGTCGACGACGCGTAGCAAAACTGCGCCCAAGCCGCCGATGGGCGATGGGCTCGAAGCGATCCTGCAGAACAACCCGCAATTGCGGCGTCTGTTCGGGCAGGCCAAGGATCGCGGCACGGTCACCTTCGACCAGCTGAACGCCGCCTTGCCGCAGGATTTCCCGCCCGAGCAGACCGAAGAGGTGATCCAGCTGCTCGACGCCCAGGACATCCGCGTCGTGCGCGACGACGGGGCCGGGGACATCGAGGCCGAGGCCACCGACGCCGAGCCCGCCGCCGAGGGCGAGCCCGCCGCCGAAGCCGCCGAAGGCGAGGAAGCCCCGCCGCCGGCCGAGGAGGAGCTCGGACGCACCGACGATCCGGTGCGGATGTATCTGCGCGAAATGGGCACGATCGAGCTGCTGTCGCGCGAAGGCGAGATCGAGATCGCCAAGCGCATCGAGGCCGGCCGCAACACGGTGCTGGCGGCGCTGTGCGAGAGCCCGCTGACGATGCGCGCGGTGATCGGCTGGAACAACGCGATCCGCGAGGGTCGCGTGCTGCTCCGCGACGTGATCGACCTCGACGCCACCAACGACACCGGACCGACGCCCGAGGCGGTGGCGGCGATCGCCGCCGATGCCGACGCGGTGGCGCCCGTCTCCGACGGCGAGGTGGCGGCCGTGGCCGTGGCGATGGTGGCGGTCGAGTTCGGCTCGCCCGCGGCTGTCGAGGCCGCCAGCGAGGCGCTCGAGCCGCAGCCGGCGGCGAGCGCCGACGGCGAGGACGCCCAGGACGAAGAGGCGGACGACGAGGACGCGGACGGCCCGACGGCCGAGTCCGACGACGACGCCGAGGAGGCACCCGCAGCCCCCGAGCCGGTCGAGGAGGACGATTTCGACGAGGACACGCTGTCCCTGTCGGCGCTCGAGAACAAGCTGCGCGACGGCGTCCTGGAGACCTTCGATCGGATCGCCGAGGCCTATCTGGGCCTGCGCGACCTGCAGGAGCAGCGACTGACGCTGATCCAGGCCCGGCGCCCGGTGTCGGCCGAGATCGACCGCGCCTACGAGAGTGCCCGCGAGGGCATGGTCGAGCTGATGCAGCAGGTCTCGTTCAACAACAGCCGGGTCGAGGCCCTGGTCCAGCAGCTGTTCGATCAGAACAAGCATCTGGTCAGCCTCGAGGGCAAGCTGCAGCGGATGGCGGTCGCCTGCCGGATCACGCGCGAGAGTTTCATCCAGCATTATATGGGCCACGAGCTCGACCACGACTGGTTGGACCGTGTGGCGCGGCTTAAGGATCGCGGCTGGGCCGAATTCGTCTCGCGCAACTACGCCGAGGTGGAGGGGCTCCGAGCCGAGATTGCCGCCATCGCCGACGATAACGGGCTCCAGATCAGCGAGTTCCGCCGGATCGTGAACCTCGTCCGACGCGGCGAGAAGGAGGCGAGCCAGGCCAAGAAGGAGATGGTCGAGGCCAACCTGCGCCTCGTGATCTCGATCGCGAAGAAATACACCAATCGCGGCCTGCAGTTCCTGGACCTGATCCAGGAGGGCAATATCGGCCTGATGAAGGCCGTCGACAAGTTCGAGTACCGGCGCGGCTACAAGTTCAGCACCTACGCGACCTGGTGGATCCGCCAAGCGATCACGCGCTCGATCGCCGATCAGGCGCGCACGATCCGCATCCCCGTGCACATGATCGAGACCATCAACAAGCTGGTGCGCGCATCGCGCCAGATGCTGCACGAGTACGGCCGCGAGCCGACGCCGGAGGAGCTCGCGCACAAGCTCAACATGCCGCTGGATAAGGTGCGCAAGGTCCTGAAGATCGCGAAGGAGCCGATCAGCCTCGAGACGCCGATCGGTGACGAGGAGGATTCGCATCTCGGCGACTTCATCGAGGACAAGAACGCGGTCCAGCCGCTCGAGGCCGCGACGCTGGCCAATCTGCGCGAGGCCACGACCCGGGTGCTGGCGACCCTGACGCCGCGCGAGGAGCGCGTGCTGCGCATGCGCTTCGGCATCGGCATGAACACCGACCACACGCTGGAGGAGGTCGGCCAGCAGTTCTCGGTCACCCGCGAGCGCATCCGCCAGATCGAGGCCAAGGCGCTAAGGAAGCTGAAGCACCCGAGCCGGTCGCGCAAGCTGCGGAGCTTCCTCGACACTTGAGGCCCTAGCGGATCAGCTCAACCTCGATCCCAAGCTCACGGGTCACCTCGAGCCACATCCGGTCGCCCGTGAGCGCCGGCACGCCGAAGCGTTGCGCCACGGCGAGGCAGGCGCGGTCGCCGAGGGAGAGGCCGGCGCGCCGCGTTGCCGGCTCCAGGGCGCCGGCCCGGAACGCCAGCTCCTCGTCGAGCGGCACGAGCCGGATCGGCAGCTCGGCCAGCACGGCGCGGGTGTCCTCGGGCGTGCCGCCATGGCGCAGCAGCACGCCCACCACCTCGGCATAGTTGGCGGTCGACAGCAGCCCGCCCTTCAGATGCCGCGTGACCTGATCGGCTCCCTGCTCGCCACGGATCACCGCGATCACGGCCGAGCTGTCAAGCGACCTCATCGGCGTCGGCGGCCTCCCCGCCGGTCAGCCGCCGCAGCTTGCGCTCTTCCAGCGCCGCCTGCTCGCGTTTGTAGGCAAGGAAGTCGTCCACGGACGGCAGCTTGGCGCCGAACCGTTCCCGCGCCATCCGCTGTACGCGGCGCACCGCGGCCTCGGCCGTCATCAACGTGACCGCACCATCCTCCCCGCGGCTGAGTACGAGGTCGCCACCCTTCTCGACGCCGAGCTCCCGGCGGATCTCGACCGGCAGGCTCGTCCTGCCATTGGCAGCTACCTTGAGCCAGAGCGATGGCATGTCACCAACTCCATTTCTGTCATAGCCGAGACAATATGTTCGATGATCCTCGATTGCCAGGGGCGAGCCTAGCAGGCTATGCAGCCCGCCGGGGCCCGTAGCTCAGCGGTTAGAGCTGACCGCTCATAACGGTCTGGTCGTAGGTTCAAATCCTGCCGGGCCCACCATCCGATCCGGCCATCAGGGTGATCGCGAGGCCAGCGGGTAGGCCGGGCTTGGTTGGGCTTGGCCGGCCGGCCGGCAGCGGCTATCCACGGGGCCGGCGGCACTCAGCGCGGCGAGGCACGATGATCGATCTCTACACCTGGTCCACCCCGAACGGCCGCAAGGCGTCGATCATGCTCGAGGAGTGCGGCCTGCCCTATGAGGTCCACCCGATCGACATCGGCAAGGACCAGCAGTTCGCGCCCGAGTTCCTGAAGATCAGCCCGAACAACAAGATCCCGGCGATCGTCGATCGCGACAATGGCCAGAGCGTGTTCGAGTCCGGCGCCATCCTGATCTACCTGGCGGAGAAGACCGGCCGGTTTCTGCCGCAGGAGCCGGACAGGCGGATCGCCACGTTGGAATGGCTGATGTTCCAGATGGGCGGGATCGGGCCGATGCTCGGCCAGGCGCATCATTTCCTGCATTTCAACGCCGGCAAGGCCCCATACGCCGAGGAGCGGTACCGCAACGAGGCCCAGCGCCTCTATGGCGTTCTGGACCGGCGCCTGGCGCAGGCGCCCTACCTCGCCGGTCCGGAGATCACGATCGCCGACTTTGCCACCTGGCCCTGGCTGTCGCGATGGGAATGGCAGGGGATCGACCTCGCGGCGTTTGCGAACGTCCGCCGTTGGTACCTCGAGCTCGCCGCGCGTCCGGGTGTCCAGCGCGGCTACGACGTGCCGCAGTTCGGCCACGCCATTCCGCTTCCGGCATGAGCGCCAGCGCCAGCGCGTCCGTGCAGCGGGTTGCGGCGGCGCTGGCGGCGCACGGTCCGGGCGACCGTATCGTCGAGCTGGCCCAGACCGCCCGCTCCGCCGAAGACGCCGCCTCGGCCTGCGGCGTGCCGGTGGGTGCGATCGTCAAGTCGCTGCTGTTCGTGATCGACGGCGAGCCGGTCCTGGCGCTGATCGCCGGCGACCGCCGCTGCGATCTGGCCGCGCTGCCGGCGGCTCTCGGCCGTACCGGCACAGCCCGTCGCTGCGAGGCCGAGAAGGTGCGCGCGGTCACGGGCTTCGCGATCGGCGGTGTCGCCCCGATCGGCCACCTCTCGCCGCTGCCCACCGCGATCGACGCCAGCCTCGCGCGCTTCCCTCGGCTCTACGCCGCTGCCGGCCACCCGCACTGCGTGTTCGCGACCAGCCTGCCCGAGCTTCGAGCCCTGACCGGGGGCACGGTCACGGCCCTGATCGCCCCGCCGACCGATTGACATGGGCGGCCGGCCGACGATACAAGCCCAGCCCGTGGAGACGTGGCCGAGTGGCTGAAGGCGGCGGTTTGCTAAACCGTTATAGGGGCCTAAACCCTTATCGGGGGTTCGAATCCCCCCGTCTCCGCCAGTAAGATTCAGACCTTCCGCCCTGAGCGACGGCGCCCTGCCGGGGCCTTAGGTCGGCTCATTATGATGCGCCGAACCGGCGAAGCGCTCGTTCAGCACCAGAGCCGCCGCTCCCTGGGCCCAGACCTCGTCGCCCCAGGCATGCCAGATCAAAGGCGTCGTCTCGCGCAGGAAGGGCAGCACGTTGGCCTGGAAGGTGTCGATCAACGGACGCATGAGCAGATCCTCCGCGCGCATGCCCTCGCCGGTCACGAGCACGCGCTCGGGGGTCAGGATGTTGACCAGGTTCGCGATGCCCAGGCCAAGCGCATGGCCGGCCTCGGCGAACAGGGTGCGCAACCGAGCATCGCCGAGCTTGGCCTGGCGGGTAACCTCCTTGATCGCTTCATTGACCGCACGCGCGTCGTCCAACGGACCAAATGACATCGTCTCGGCGGCCCGCGCCACCAGCGCATAGTCGGCGGAATAGGCCTCGATGCAGCCGCGCTGACCGCAACGGCAGGAACGGCCGCCCTCGGCGTGGCGGACATGGCCAAACTCAGCCGCCATGCCGCCGCGGCCGCGATAGAGTTGCCCGTCGAGATACATGCCCATGCCGACGCCGTGCTCGACCGTGACGACGCAGAAATTGTCGACGCCCTTGCCGTGACCGAACCAGCGCTCCGCCAGGGCGACTAGATTGACGTCGTTCTCCACGAACACAGGAACGCCCAACCGCTCCTCCAGGAGCTTGGAGAAGGATGGCGGCCTGACACCGAACAGGGGGCTCCAGCTGCCGGTGCCGGTGCCGCGCTCGATGAAGCCCGGCAGGCCAACGCCGATGCCCGACAGTGACGCGGGGACCATGCGCTGCTTGGTGAGAAAGGCGAGGATGCTGGCCGCGACCCGGTCGGCCGCCGCCGAGATCCCCAACTGCTGAGGCAGGAGCGGCAGGCTCAGGGCATCGATCGCATGGCCGTTGAAGTTGGTCAGGCTCAGCGTCAACTGGTGCGTCGAGAGCTTCACGCCCAAGACCCGGCCGCCGTCGGCATTGATCTCGAGCTGGATGCGCGGGCGGCCGCGTCCGGCGGCGACGACGCGGTTCTCGCGGATCAGGCGCTCGGCCAGCAGCGCCGCGGTGATCTCGGAGATCGTGGCCGGCGCCAGCCCCGTGCGGGCGCCGATCTCGACGCGGGATACCGGCCCGTCCGCGCGCAGGGCCTCCATCACGTGCAGCCGGTTGATCGACCGCATCGATGGTTGTCCGGCGTTCCTCATTTCAAGTCCCGCCGCCCGTTCGGCCATCGCAGCGCCATCATTAAATTCATGTGCCCGAAGATATAACAGCCAGCCTTGAGCGCAAGGGAAAGCAGGCATTCTGGCGCCGAGGCTGCCGATTCCTCGATTGACAGCACGCGCTGCGCCGAATAAATTCGTCATACGAAAAAATAGACGATCAGGAAGGCCCATCGATGCATGCAGCCCGGCCGCAGCCGATCCCGTCCCGCAACGGGCCTGCCGTTGCCAGCCCCAGCGGCGAGCGATGCAGGACGGGGAGGCAGGGTCCGCACCGCAATCTCCATGCGACGTGGGCCGAGCTCGTCGAGGTCGAGCAACTTTGCGCACCGCCGGAGGACGTCGGGGAAGCCCATGTGGTTCGTCACTCGATCACCCTGCACCTTGGTCCGGCGCATTCGCTTGCGTGGGGGCTGGCCGGCGCGAACCGAAAGCGCACCCTTATTCCGCCGGGCAGCCTCACCCTGATCTCGGCCGGCACCAGGCTCGGCTGGCGCCGCGATCAGGTGACCGAGGCGCTGATCGTCACGCTGGACCCAAGTTTTGTTGCGGCTCTGGCCGATCGCCCGGCACGCGACGGCGACGTCGAGTTCCACACCCTCATGGCGTTCGAAGACCCGGCGATCACCTACATCCTGCGGGCGATGCAGACGGCCTTGTCAGGGCGATGCACGCGGAGCCGGCTCTACGACGAGGCTCTGGCTACCGCCCTCGTCAGCCATTTGCTCAGCCACTACATGGTGCGACCGAGAAAGCAGGAACATCCCACCGGAGGCTTGCCGGTGGGGCGACTTCGCCGCGTGCTGGACTATATCGAAGCGCATCTCGGCGAGGATACGAGCCTGCGCCAACTGGCGGAGCTCGTGCGGCTGAGCCCGGACCACTTCGCGACCCTCTTCCGGCAGAGCATCGGCCTGCCACCGCACCGCTATGTGCTCGAGCGGCGGGTTGCGCGGGCGAAAGAACTCCTGGCGAGGAGCCCATTGTCCCTGGCCGAGATCGGTTATGCTCTTGGCTACACGAGCCAGGCGCATTTCATCACGATGTTCAGGAGGCTGGCGGGCCTGCCCCCCGGCGCCTACCGCAAGCTGCATGGTGCCAATTCCGTTGGACTGGATCGCATCGCGTATTCCGGCTTTCGCGAAGAACATTAGCGGGAAAATGGAAGACGGCGGCGCGCAGGACGATGAACAATGCGACATGCGTAAATTCGGACGCGACACTTCGGGCTGGTGCGTCTGCGGGACGGGGGTGTACTCGTTATCGACGTGGCGATTGTCTGCGGCGTATATGTTGGACAGAGGCTGAACAAAGCACCGCCTGCCTTGGGCGGTGGCGATGGGGAGGACAGACGTGAAGCTAACCTACCGTATGCGTGCCGCCGCGACCGCGGTGCTCCTGGTGGCCGCAGTAGGCGCGAACTTGGGCGGCATGAGCGCGCAGGCCGCCGACGTGAAGATCGGCTTCCTGCTGAAGACCATGCAGGAGGAGCGCTACCAGCAAGACAAGGCCGCCTTCGAGGCCAAAGCCAAGGAGCTCGGCGCCGAGGTCATCTTCGACTCCGCCAACAACAACGAGCAGACCCAGCTCGCCAAGTTCGAGAACATGCTGGCCAAGGGTGCGCAGGTCATCGTCATGCAGCCCGTGAATTCGGGCACCGCCGGCAACATGGTGCGCTCGGCCAACGAGGAAGGCGTGCGGGTCGTCGGCTACGACTCGATGCTGACGAATGGGCCGCTCGACGTCATGGTGATGCAGGACAGCTGGGCGGTCGGCAAGCTGCAGGGCGAGGCGTTCGTTGAGTGGCTGAAGACCAACAAGGGCAAGGTCGAGGGCACGCTGGCGCTGATCCGTGGCCAGCCCGGCGACTCCAACGCCGCTGCGATGAGCAGCGGCGTGCTCGAGATCGTCAAGGACAATCCCGGCATCGAGCTGATCGTCGACCAGAGCCACGAGGGCTGGGCGCCGGACAAGGCCATGGCCACCGCCGAGAACACGCTGACCAAGTACGGCAACAAGGTCGACGGCTTCATCGCCAACAATAGCGGCATGGCCCGCGGCGTGATCTCGGCCCTCCAGGCGCAGGGCCTGGCCGACTCCAGCAAGGTGTTCGTGGCCGGCTCCGACGCCGATCTCGCCAACCTGCAGTTCGTCGAGCAGGGCAAGGAGACGGTGGAGATCTGGAAGAAGGTCAAGCCGCTGGCCGAGAAGGCAGCCGAGATCGCCGTGCTGCTGGCGCAGAGCCCGGACACGCCGGTCTCCGAGCTCGTCAAGGCCGACAAGACGATCAACAACGGTGCCGTCGACGTGCCGACCATTGTCACCCCGATCGTTGCGGTGACCAAGGACAATCTCAAGGACACGGTGATCGCCGAAGGCCTCTACACTGAGGCGCAGATCAGCGGCAAATAGCCGACGCGCGATTTCACGAACAGGCACGCAGGCAATGTGCCGACGGTAGTGCCGCCACCAGAGTGGCCGCCGTCGGCATCTCCGCAATACTTATCAGGGGTGGCGGTGATGTCAGAAGTCGTCTTGACGATGAAGAATATCATCAAGGACTTCCCGGGCGTGCGCGCCCTCAACGACGTGAATTTCGAGGCTCGGTCCGGTGAGCTGCTGGCGCTCATGGGCGAGAACGGGGCCGGCAAGTCGACCTTGATGAAGGTGCTGAGCGGGGTCTGGCCCTACCCGACCTACGAGGGCGAGATCTACGTCAACGGCGAGCTCAAGCGCTTCACCAACACCAAGGAAGCCGAGGAAGCCGGCATCGCCATCATCTATCAGGAGCTCAACCTGATCCAGGAGCTCACGGTAGCCGAGAACATCTTCCTCGACCGGCAGTTCACCGGCGGCTTCGGCCAGATCCTGTGGGGGCGCCTGTTCGCCGAAACCCAGAATTTGCTGAACGAGCTGGGCATCCACGACTTCAAGCCGACCGATCTGGTCAAGAACCTGACCGTCGGCAAGCAGCAGATGGTCGAGATCGCCAAGGCGCTGTCGATCAACGCCCGCATCCTGGTTCTCGACGAGCCGACCTCGGCCCTGACCGACAAGGAGGTGCAAGAGCTGTTCCGCATCATCCGCAAGCTCAAGGCGGATGGGGTCTGCATGTGCTACATCTCGCACAAGATGGAGGAGATCGAGCAGATCGCTGATCGCATCGCCGTCTTGCGCGACGGCCAGACGATCGGCGAGGTCACCCCCATCGCCGAGATCACGCTCGACCAGATCATCCAGCGGATGGTCGGGCGCGACATCAAGGACATGTTCCCCAAGGCGTCGTTCCAGCGCGGCGAGCCGACGCTGGAGGTCCGCGATCTCGAGGTCGCCCACCCGACGCTGCCGGGCGAGTACAAGGTCCACAAGACCTCGTTCACCGCCTACAAAGGCGAGATCCTGGGCATTGCCGGGCTGATGGGTGCGGGCCGGACCGAGCTGGTCGAGGGCATCTTCGGCGCCTGCCCGGAGCGGACCCGCGGCGAGGTCTACCTGGAAGGCAAGAAGCTCGACATCCGCTCGCCCAAGGACGCGATCGACAACGGCATCGCGCTGCTGACCGAGGATCGCAAGGCGCTGGGCCTGTTCCTCACCCAGTCCGTCTCGTTCAACACCACGATCAGCTCGCTGCAGACGATCAGCAGCGCGCTGCTGGGCGTGATCAACCACAACCAGGAACGGCAGGTCGTCCGCGACTATGTCAAGCAGCTCAATGTCAAGACCTCGACCATCGAGACCGTCATCGGCACGCTGAGCGGCGGCAACCAGCAGAAGGTGATCCTGGGCAAGTGGCTCAATGCCGGGCCCAAGGTGTTCATCCTCGACGAGCCGACCCGCGGCATCGACATCGGCGCCAAGGTCGAGATCTACAAGCTCCTCAACAATCTGGTCGAGCGCGGCGTCACCGTGATCATGATCTCCAGCGAGCTGCCAGAGATCATGGGAATGTGCGACCGGGTCATGGTGATGTGCGAGGGGCGGGTCGTGTCCGACCTCAGCCGCGAGGCGGCGACCAAGGAGGCGATCATGAGCTACGCCACCGGCAGCGCCTGACTGCCGCGTCCGTAATCCAGACGCCTTCCGGACGGGAGGGACGAAAATGACAGGGAGGCAACCGTGATCGGCGCCAAAGTATCCGATGCGACCCCGACCGCAGCACCGGCCAAGCCGGCGACGGGCAAGAAAGAAAACGAGTTCATTTCGTTCATCAAGGCCAACGCGACCTTGATCGCATTGGTCGTCCTGGTGGTCGTGCTGAGCATCGCCGACGACACGTTCCTGACCCCGCGCAACCTGAGCAATCTCGCTCGCCAGGTCACCATCATCGGCATTGTCGGCGTCGGCATGACCATGGTCATCCTGATCGGCGGCATCGACCTCTCGGTGGGCTCGGTCGTCGGCCTGGCCGCCATCGTCGACACGCTGCTGATGCAGTTCGGGATCAATATCTGGGTGTCGATTCTGATCACGCTGGTCGTGGTCGGCGGCGCGGTCGGGCTCTGGAACGGCTTTTGGATCACCTACTATCGGATCCCGCCCTTCATCATCACGCTGGGCATGCTCACCATCGCCCGCGGCCTGGCCCTGGTCCTCTCGGGCGGAACGTCGGTGCCGGTCACCGACCCGACCTTCCCGATGCTGGGCGGTGCCTACATCCCGCCCACGGCCACCGGCATCATCCTGGCGCTGGTCCTGGCCCTGTTCATCTACAGCGAATTCAAGACCATCCAGCAAAGCCGGAAATTCGGCGGCTCGGTCCAATGGAGCCAGGTCCTTTCGAGCACGATCGTCACCCTGGTCGGGCTGGTGATGGCCTTCTACGTGTTCGTGCTCTACCGCGGCCTGCCCGTGCCGGTGGCGATCTTCGGCGTGATCGCCCTGTGTGGGATGTTCGCGCTGAACAACACCCGCTTCGGCCGCCGCCTCTACGCGATCGGCGGTAACGAGGATGCGGCCCGGCTGTCCGGCATCAACGTCTTCCAGACCAAGCTGATCGTCTACTCGACGATCTCGGTGCTGGCGGCGCTATCCGGGGTCCTGCTGGCTTCGCGCCTGAACGGCGCCTCGCCCAATCTGGGCGAGATGTTCGAGCTCGACGCCATTGCGTCGGTGGTCATCGGCGGCACCAGCCTGTCCGGCGGCTCCGGCACGATCGGCGGCACGGTGATCGGTGCCCTGATCATCGGCGTGCTGAACAACGGCATGAGCCTCCTGGGCGTGTCGACCTTCTACCAGCTGATCATCAAGGGCCTGATCATCATTCTGGCGGTCTGGTTCGACGTTCTGCAGAAGCGCAAGTAGGGCCAAATCGGCCCGGTTGCGCGCTTCGACCATCGAGCAAGCCGGCCCTGAGCCGTTCGCCGTAAGCGACGGCCACGGGCCGGCCAGGAGAGGTGCCCCCGTGATGCAGCGACGAGTGATGCAGCGACGCGACTTTCTGGGCTCCGCCGGGATCGCCACGGCGTCCGGCGCCCTGGCTATGACGCTTTCCCTCAGGCCCGGCACCGTGCGGGCGGACGACAAGGTCAAGATCGGGTTTCTGCTGAAGACGATGCAGGAGGAACGCTACCAGGCCGACAAGGCATTGTTCATCAGCCGGGCCCAGTCGCTGGGTGCCGACGTCCTGTTCGATTCGGCCGGCAACGACGCCCTCACCCAGCTGCACCAGGTCGAGGCGCTGCTGGATGCAGGCGTGCGGGCGCTGGTGCTTCAGCCAGCCGATACCGGGACCGCCGCCGGCCTGGTCGCCAAGGCGCATGCGCGCGGCGTCCCGGTGATCGGCTACGATTCCATGCCGCAGGACACGCCGCTCGACCTGATGGTGATGCAGGACAGCTGGGCCGTGGGCAAGCTGCAGGGCGAGGCCATGCTGGCCTGGCTGATCGCGAAGAAGGGCCGGGTCGAGGGCCGCGTGGCGCTGATCAAGGGCCAGCCCGGGGATTCCAATGCCGCGGCGCTGAGCAGCGGCTTTCTCGAGCTGCTGCTGGACCAGCCGCACCGGCTGGAGCTGGTCGAGGAGCGCTCGCACGTCAACTGGTCCTCCGAGGAGGCCAGGGCCACGACCGAGAGCCTGCTGCTCAAGTACGACAACAAGGTCGACGCGTTCATCTGCAACAATGACGGCCTGGCCAGCGGGGTCATCGCCGCCTTGCAGCCGGAAGGCCTGGCCGATGCGAGCAAGGTGTTCGTGGCCGGGGCCGACGCGGATCGCCGCAACATCCGCTGGGTCGCCGATGGTGTCCAGGCCGTCGATGTCTGGAAGAAGATCGAGCCGCTGGCATTTCAGGCGGCGGATGCGGCGGTTTCTCTGGCTCAGGACCCGGGCAAGCCAGCGGCGGATCTGTTTCCCGGCGCCCAGATGATCGCCAACGGCACGACGACGGTCCCGACCATCATCACGCCCGTGGTTCTCGTCACCAAGGACAATATCGAGAGCACCGTCATCGCCGGCGGCCATCTGACCAAGGAGCAGGTCTTCGGCCCCCTGACCGGCGGCTAGAGCAGCTTCGCGGGCCGCGCTGGCATAGGCCAAGGCCGAGTGTGGGTCCCTAGCACGCGACCGGTGCTCGGGCGACAGGTCCGGAATGACCGCGCACCTCGTCTGCCCTCGTGGGAACGCTACGGGCTGCAGTACGTTCAGCGTGTGCAGTAGAGGCGTGGCGGGCTAGCTGCAGCTGGACATACGGTCCGGTCGGCTCGTACCCAGGCCAGAGCCTTTTCCCGCACTGGTCGAGTCCCGATGCCGCCATCACCCACTTATCGGCCGTCTACCCGGCATGCCGGGCTTGGCGACGGCTTCTATGACCGCGTGTCAGCCGCGCCGTTCCCACGCCACATCCTGCGCCACCGCAACCAGGATTGGGCCGCGCGGGTCGGCCTGGACACGCTGAGCGACGATGAATGGCTCGCGCATTTCGGCCGCTTCGCGCCACTGCCCGGCAGCTTCCCTGAGCCGCTGGCGCTGCGTTACCACGGACATCAATTCCGCGTGTACAATCCCGACCTCGGCGATGGCCGCGGCTTCCTGTTCGCGCAGCTGCATGATGCCGTCGACGGCCGACTGCTCGATCTCGGCACCAAGGGTAGCGGCCGGACGCCGTGGTCGCGGGCCGGCGATGGCCGCCTCACCCTCAAGGGCGGCGTGCGCGAACTGCTCGCGAGCGAGCTGCTGGCCGCTCTGGGCGTCGCGACCTCGAAGACATTCAGCCTGATCGAGACCGGCGAATCGCTGGCGCGCGGCGACGAGCCGTCGCCGACGCGCTCGGCCGTGCTGGTCCGGCTTAGCCATTCGCACATCCGGATCGGCACTTTCCAGCGTTTCGCCTATCATGCGGACATCGAGCGGCTGCGGCGC
This sequence comes from uncultured Alphaproteobacteria bacterium, assembly GCA_963798145.1. GTDB lineage: Bacteria > Pseudomonadota > Alphaproteobacteria > Geminicoccales > Geminicoccaceae > Benzoatithermus. Next base: position 282,789 of record CAWCSG010000012.1, on the reverse strand, counting down.
CTGCTCGACTACTCGATCCAGACCTATATGCCGGAAATCTGGCACGACGACGAGCCGATGCGCGCCGTCGCCTTTGTCGAGCGGGTCGCTGCCAATGTAGCCCGGACCGGCGCCCAGTGGATGACCGCCGGGTTCGTTCACGGCGTACTCAATACCGACAACATCAACATCACGGGCGAAAGCTTCGATTACGGTCCATGGCGCTTTCTGCCGACCTACGATTTGGGCTTCACCGCGGCTTACTTCGACCACAACGGGCTCTACGCTTACGGTAGGCAGCCAGCCACGTTGCTCTGGAATCTCACCCGATTGGCTGAATGTCTATTGCCGCTCGCGCCGCAGAACGAGCTGGAGACGGCGCTACGCAGCTTCCAGCCCGCGTTCCAGCGCGAGCTTGCGGCGGCGGTGCTGCAACGTCTGGGCCTGAATTCTGCCGGTGACCAGAAGGACGGGGCGCTGCTGACCGCATTGTTCGCGTTCCTCGAGGAGACCAAGGTTCCGTTCGAGCAGACCTTCTTCGATTGGCGCGGTGGCTTAGCAAGCCGAGAGCGCGCCGAGGCAAGCCCAAGCGCCGCCGACTACACGACGCCGGCATTCATGCCGGTCAAGACGGCGCTGCTCGACTTCACCGCGATTGAAGGACTGGATCTCGACCAGCCATACTTCGCGTCACGGCAACCGTGCACGATGCTGATTGAGGAGGTCGAGGCAATCTGGGCGCCGATTGCTGCCGCCGACGACTGGTCGCTGCTATCGGCCAAGCTTGACGAGATCGACCGCGTTGCCGAGGCCTACGGAACGATGACCGCGACCTGATCTGCGGCGACGTATTCGCCGGATCGGAATCATTGGCGTTCAGGCCCATTGCGCGCAATGTCCGCCCTCTCGACAAGACTCGTCTGTTGGAACGTCCGATAGGGTCCCACCAAGGTTTTACCTTTTTCGAAAGCCATCTCACGCTAAGACTTGCGGTTCGCTGAACGGTCATGATATCTAGCCAACAATGCTACACAATGTGACCTGAGAGGAGTGTTTAAATGGATGACGGAAGCAAGCGCCAGGAGCTGCTGAGCCTCACTACCGAGATCGTGTCCTCGTTTGCCGGCAACAACGCCGTCGCGATGAGCGATCTGCCGGCGATCATCTCCAGCGTCTACGATGCGCTGCGCAGCGCCGGCACGGTGGAAGTAGCGAAGGTTGTGGAAGCGCCGACACCGGCGGTGCCGATCAAGAAGTCGATCGGGACCGACTACATCATCTGCCTGGAAGACGGCAAGAAGCTCAAGATGCTCAAGCGGCATCTGGCGACGCGCTACAACATGACCCCCGACGACTACCGCCGTCGCTGGGGCTTGGCCGCGGATTACCCGATGGTGGCGCCGGCCTACGCTGCGCAGCGCTCGGCTCTCGCCAAGGAGATCGGGCTCGGGCGCAAGCCGGTTGTGGAAATCCGCGCACCGGAGCCGGCCCCCGCCGCCAAGGCCCCACGCCGCAAGGTCGTCGGTCGCCGCAAGGTCGCTTAGGCATTCCTCGGGACGAGCGGCCGACCTGCTGCTCGTCCCGCGCAACCGCTGAAATATTTCGCCAGCCGGCAGGCCAACCGTGGCGGCATTGAGGATTGCTGGTATTAGGAAGTGCTCTAGTCCCACATCGTCTTGAGGGCCGCCGCGATGTCAATACTCGGCAGCGGCCGTGTATTTCGGCCCTCTTGCGTCGACCCGCTCGCCGGCACCGTGAGGTCGAAGTGGCGCAGCAGATCATTCGGGATGAAGCGGGTACGCGGAGCGCGAACATGGCGGTCGCCGTGGCGAGCCTGCACGGTGACATAGAATCGTTCCGGCTGCACGAGATGCAACTGGTCACGCGCCCGGGTCATCGCGACGTAGAGCAGCCGGCGCTCCTCCTCGATTCCATCCGCCGTGCCGGTCGCCATGTCCGACGGGATGCAGCCGTCGACCAGGTTGAGCACGAACACAGCGCGCCATTCCTGGCCCTTGGCCGAGTGAATCGTGGACAGGATTAGATAGTCCTCGTCCTTAGTGGGCGGTCCGGCTGCGCCACCACTGGCCTGCGGTGGATCGAGGGCGAGATCGGTCAGAAAGCGCTCGCGCGACAACGAGGTCGCGGCCAGACGTTCCAGCTGGTCGAGATCGGCACGGCGCATCGAGACAAAGTCGTAAATCTCCGCCAGTAACGGGTCGTAGAACCCACGCACCAAACCGGGCTGAATTGGCCAGGATGCCGTCGCAATCTGCTCGAGCAGCTGGAGCAATTGCTGCCAATGTTCGGAGGCCGCCACGGGCGGTCGCACTTCGCGCAGCATCGCGAGCCTACCATCGCTCGCGTCCATGTATTTGCGCGCTGTTCCAGGCCCGATGCCAGGCAGGAGTTGCAGGACGCGAAAGGCGGCGGTGCGGTCGCGCGGGTTTTCGGCCCAGCGGAGGATTGCCAATACATCTTTCACATGCGCCGCCTCAAAGAACCGCAGCCCGCCATACTTGACGTACGGGATGTTGCGTCGCGCCAGCTCCAACTCCAGGGCGGCACTGTGGCTGGCGGTGCGAAACAGCACGGCCTGGTCTCGCAAGGCGAGGCCGGCCTCGCGATTGGCCAGGATTTGCCGGGCGACGTGTTCGACCTGGGCGAGATCGTCGCGCACCATCGCCAGATAGGGGCGTTGCTGCGCGCCGCGGGTCGAGAACAACTCCTTGCGATAGCGCTCGGCGGCCTGCCCGATCACGGCGTTGGCGGCCGCCAGGATCGGCTGGGTCGAACGGTAGTTCTGCTCGAGCGTCACCACATGTGCCGGTGGCGTGAAACGCGCCGGGAAGTCGAGGATGTTGCGCACGGTGGCAGCGCGAAACGCATAGATCGCCTGGGCGTCGTCGCCGACCACGGTGACGCCGCTGCCATCCGGCTTCAGATGCTGCAAGATGCTCGCCTGGATCGCGTTGGTATCCTGATATTCATCGACGAGCACGAAGTCGAACCGGCGGCCCACATCCTGGGCCAACGCCGGAACCTCAAGCATCCGCGCCCACCACAACAGCAGATCGTCGTAATCGAGCACGCCCTGCCGCTGCTTGGCCTGGACATAGGCGGCAAACAGCCGCTTCAGCTCACCGGCCCATTCGGCGCACCAAGGGAACGCCGCGGGCAGCACTGCCTCCACCGAGGCCTGGGCGTTGACCGCGTAGGAATAGATCGCGAAACAGGTCGCCTTTTTGGGGAAGCGCCGGTCGGTACGTGCCTGACCCAGCTCCCCGCGCGTTAGATCGAGCAGATCCGCGGCATCGCCCCGGTCGAGGATCGTGAAGCCGGGATCGAGTCCGATCGCGTCGGCATATTCCCGCAACAGCCGAGCGCCGACGGCATGGAATGTCCCGGCCCACTGGAGCCTTCCGGCGAAACCCGCATCGTTGCCCAGCGCCTGACCACAGATCCGCTCGGCGCGCCGCCCCATGGCCTCCGCCGCCCGCCGCGTGAAGGTGAGCAGCATAATGCGGCTCGGCTCGGCGCCGTGCAGCACGAGGTGAGCGACCCGGTGTGCCAAGGTGCTGGTCTTGCCGGACCCTGCTCCGGCAATGATCAGCAGCGGCGGCCCAGGCGAGGCCGGCCCGCATTCGGGCACACCGAACACGACCGCCGCGCGCTGCGCCGGATTGAGATCGTCAAGATGGGAGCCGGATTGCATCGGCCCAGCGATAGCCTTCGCAGCTCGCGGAGCAAAGGGCCGCTAGCGCCTGAACCAGTCCAGCAGCAGGCGGTTGGTCTCGTCCGGGCGTTCGATCTGTAGCCAGTGGCCGACCCCGGCCATGCGCGCATAGCGCCACTCGGCCTGCACATGGGCTGCCGAGGCAGTCATTTGTCGCTCCGTGAGAGCTACGTCGGCCGTGCTATAGATGCCGAGCACGGGCACCCGCACTTCGGCAAACGGCGCCGACAGGAACTCGCGAAAGTTCGCCCGGTACCAGCTCAGCGCCGCGGTCAGCCGGCCAGGGCGAGTGAGATCGGCAACCCAGCGCCGGCCATCCGTGGAGGTCGGCTGCACGCGGCGCAGGAAGCGAAAGCCGCCCGCCCGGATCATCCGTTCCGCCAGGCCTTCGACCTGAAACGCCAGAACGTACCAGGCCAGCAGCTTTTGCCGCAGTCCTGCCGCCCGATAGGCCGCCGGATGGCCGACCGATAAGGCGGCGAAGCGCGAGACCAGCTCAGGGTGCCGGGCGCAGAACAACCAGCCGATCGCGGCACCCCAATCGTGTCCGACAAGGCCGACCGGCTGGTCGACACCGAGTGCGCGAAGCAGCTCCCGCACATCCCCTAGAATGTGCTCGACCCGGTAGGCGTCCCGCTCGGCCGGTGCGTCGGACAGACCGAAGCCCCGCAGATCGGGCGCGATCACCGTGAAGCCAGCGTCCACCAGCGCCGGCAGCTGGCAACGCCAGACCTCGGCTGAGTCCGGGAATCCGTGCAGGAGCAGCAGCGGCGGCCCGGAGCCGGCGATCGTCGTGCTCAGCTCGACATCGCCCGTGCGGATTCGACGGATAGCGGGTGGCACGAAACTACGGCTCCGTGACTGGATCGAGCGAGATTCCACGTCTCCCACCTGCTGTGCCATCCGCTATACCTCGACAGGACGTTCGACGACAGGAGTGGGGAGAAACGATGCCGCGAGCGGAAGCTAGCCTGGGACCGGCCGACGGTTCTTCCAATCTCGAGGCCCGCGCCCAACTCATGCACGGGCTCATGAGCGAGCTGTGCCTGCTGGCGGTGCCGTTCGTGTCCCAGGCCAGGCTGCAGGAGACAGTGCGGCACTGGATCGCCGACAGCCGGGTTATGGACGATGACGAGCGCGGGCCGATGGCCGTGGAGCAGGCGCTGGGGCTCGCCCTGGACGTCGCCATGTTCACCCCTGCGGCCAGCGGGGCCACGGCCATCGACCGGCTCGCCCGCCAGCATCGGCCGGCCAACGCCGACGAGCACGCCGCCCTTGCGGCGCTGCAGCGCGCCTCGTTCCATGTCTGTCGCGTCGAGGCGGTCGATCCAGCCCTCGGCCCCGACCTCCTCGACCTTGCCACCGGCGTCCGGCTGCGGCTGCTCGACCCCGGCTTTCCAGTCGGGTGCGAGGGGCTGGCGATCACGGCCCGGGTCGCCGCCGTCGAAGGCGATGCCGTGGTGGCGGTCGGCCCGATCACGGCGCTGGACGACGCGGCGCTCGATGTGGCGCGGGCCCGCATGCGCCCGAACGGCCGCGGGCTGACCAACCCGAACCGCTGTGCGGAAGCGATCTACCGTCATGTCGTCCGGTTCGGCGGCCCAGCGATCGACGGCTTCGGTCGTACGCCCGACGACGACGAGCTGCCATTCTCCCCCGAGGACGGCCCACTCCACGCCCTGGCGTTCGCCTGGGCGGAGATGGAGCCCGGTTCCGCGCCTTCCGACGGCGATCTGCGCTTGATTCGCGAGCTGGTCAGCGAGGCGAACCTGCTGGAGATCCTGACCTGCCGCGCCGTTGCGCGCGAGGCCGAGAAGGCAGCGCTGGCCGTGGCGTACGAGCGGGTGCTGACGCTCCAGGTGGAGACGATCGAGCGTCGGGTGGCTACGGGCCTCGCGATCGGGATCATCTCGCTCGATGATTTCGCCGACCGGATCAGGCAGGCGGTCCGGGACGGAGAGGCGCCGCCGGAGATCGAGCCCGTGCTGGCGGAGGTACGGCGCCGGGTGCGCCTCAACGGGCGCGGGCGGGCCGGCCGACCGGCCGACGCCGATCTCGACAAGGTGCTGGGCCGGATCCAGGCCCTGCGTGCCAAGACCGTGGACCGCGGCTGCACCGAGCAGGAGGCGATCGCCGCGGCCGGGAAGGTGGCGGAGCTGCTCGATAGGTACGGCCTCTCGCTCAGCGAGCTCGAGCTGAAGGAGCAGAGCTGCGAGGGCTTCGGGGTCGGGACCGGCCGGCGCCGGTTCGGACCGATCGACAGTTGCATCCCGGCGGTCGGGGCGTTCTGCGGTTGCCGGGTCTGGAGCGAGAAGACCGCCGACGGCGAGATCCGCTACGTGTTTTTCGGGCTGCCTGCCGACGTCGCCGGGGCGCGTTACCTCTACGAGCTGGTCGAGCAGGCGTTCGCCACCGAGACCGGGCTGTTCAAGGGCTCGGACATCTACCTGCAGCACCGCTCGGGCGACCGGCGCACCGCCACGCAATCGTTCCAGACCGGCCTCGCCCATGGCATCGCCCGCAAGCTCGACGAGCTGCTGCGGCAACGGGCGCAGACCATGCGGGACGCCACCGGCCGCGACCTCGTGCCGGTCAAGGAGGCGGTCATCGAGGACGAGCTGGCAGCGCTCGGGCTGCGCTTCCACGCGCGCGGCGGCAGCCGGGGGCGCTACGTGCTCGAGGACGCCTACGAGGCCGGGCACGAGGCCGGCGATCGCTTCGAGTATCGCCCCGGGCTCGAGACCGGCTGAGCGGCCGCCGGAGCGCGCATGACCATCGCCGTCCTGCTCGCCGCCGGCACCGGGCGCAAGCTCTGGCCGCTGACGGACACCCACCCCAAGGCGCTCCTGCCGCTTGCGAACCAGCCCGTGATCTGCCGGCTGCTCGATGCCTGCGCCGCGATCGGCATCGAGCGGACGCTGGTCGTCGCCGGCGCGCATGCCGCGCTGCTCGATCGCGCGATCGGCCCTCGGCCGGGGGTCGAGATCGTCGGCGAGGCCGACCCGGCCGGCGCGGCCTGGAGCCTGCGGGGGCTGGTCGAGAGCCGCGCGCTGCAGGAGGATCTCCTGGTGCTCCATGCCGACCTGCTCATCGCGACGGCCGATCTCGCGACCCTCGTCGCCCACGGGCCAGCCGTGCTGGTGAGCGCGCTCGACCAGCGCGCCGTCGACCCGTCGCTGCCGGTCGAGATCGGCCGTGACTGGATCGGCGCGGTGGTCGACGCTGGTCGGCTCGTACGCTTCCTCGGCCACCACCGCGAACCGCAGCTGCTGCGCTCGGCCGGCGCCTTCTTTCTCCCCGCAGACACGCTCGCGGCGCTGGACCGGATCGGGGTCCGCTTCGATGGCGTCCAGGTCGGCTCGATGCCGCCCGACCAGGTGCCGGTCGAGCAGGTGATGAACGATCTGGTCGCGGCCGGCCGGACCGTGGCCGCGGTCACCTGCGCCGGCGCCTTCGTCGACATCGACAAGCCCTACCATCTGCTCACCGCCAATGATTGCGCGATCCGGCAGCTCACAGCGGCCATGCGGGAGCGCAGCCTCGGTCCCGAAGCGTCGATCGACCCGGCCGCGCGCATCCGCGGCAAACTCCGCCTAGGAGCACGCTCGCGGATCGAGGGGCCGGTCCTGGTCGACGGCGATCTCTGGGCCGGCGACGACGTGGTGATCGCCGACGGCGCCATCCTGCGCGGTCCGGTCGTCGTCGGCGACCGCACCAGGATCCGCGAATACTGCCACCTGACCGGCCCCAGCAGCATCGGGCCGGACAACGTCATCGCCCATGCGGCCGAGTTCCAGGGGCTCACCTTCGAGCACGTCTATCTCTACCATCTCATGGAGATCTACGGCGTGCTCGGCGCCTGCGTCGACATCGGCGCGGGTACGGTCTGCGGCACGCTGCGCTTCGACGACGGCCAGCAGTCGCAACGAATCGGCGGACGGCGCGAGACGCCGAACGACCACGCCAGCGCCTGCATCATCGGCGCCTACAGCCGCACCGGCGTCAACGTCTCCCTGTCGCCCGGCATCAAGATCGGCAGCTACAGCGCCGTCGGGCCGGGCGTCGTCCTCACGGAGGATGTGCCTTCGCGCACCGCTGTGACCCTGAAGCAGGATCTGGCGCAACGTCCATGGGGGCCGGAGCAGCACGGCTGGTGAGGCCGGTCACCGCTTCCAGCGTGAACAGATCCGACCCCATCAGGATGGCACGCTCGTACGGCTTCCGGGCGAGCCGCTCGCATTCAGCCACTACCGGACAGCCAATTCAGCCACCATGCGGCGGCGTGCGGCCAGCGCGTCGTCAAAGGTCTTCTTGACCGGTCCCAGTGCCTGGACGAATTCGAGCTGCTCGCCTTCGGGACCTTTGCAGTAGATCAGCGCCCAGCCATTCGACTGGCCCTCGGTGATCCGGTTGGTATTGGCGTCCATCGCTGCCGCCTGCCGCTCCCGCTCCGAGCGCACGGTAAGCACGCGATTGGCCTTCACCTGGGTCATGCCGCGGCGGGCCGATTCGGCCTCCAGATCGTGGATGAACCTGTTGAAATCGACGTCGTCGCGGATGTGGAAGCAGATGTGCATCGAGCGCGGATAGGCCGGGCTCATATGGTCGCGCGGCTCGGCGAAGCTGTGGCCGCCGCCCATCGGCTGATCGGCATCGCGATATTGCAGCAGCTCGATCACCACATTGTCGAACTGCACGAAGCGCACGTCGAGCCGCTGCTCGCCGCCAGCGAGGTCCGGCACGCCGATCGTGCGCGGGTTGACCTGCCGCTCGCGCGCCTCGATCTCCTGATCGGTGAGCAGCGTGTTGTGGATGCGTTCGCCCTGGAAGTCGCCGTCGCGCATCACTTCCGTGCCGCCGAGCACCTCGGTGTAGAACTCGTACGCCCGGTCCATGTTCTGGACCGTGAGGCCGAAATGCTGGACGCCCTGGAGGCGGGCACCCAGTGGGCCGGTGTCACGCGCCGCGGAGGACGCCTGGCCGGCATCCTGCGCCGCGGCCGGCGTCGCCATCGCGGTTCCGGCCAGGCCTGCGAGCATGGCACCCGCCGTTCGCAGGACATCGCGCCGCTCCAGCTCGGCCGCGCGCGATTGCTCGTGGTCGTTCATCGCAATTCTCCAGGCAGATGGGGAACATCCCCTCCCGACTGCGGGGAGGGCTGGTCAGTCGATGGGTAGGGGTGCCGCGGCATTGACGAGGCCGGCTGCACGCAGCTCGCGCCAGAAATCGGCGGGTACGTCCTCAGCCAGAGCGGCACTGTCCTCCGCGAGCCGGCTGGGCCGACTAGCCCCCGGGATCACGGCCGCGACCGCCGGGTTGGCGAGCGCGAACTGCAGGCCGGCGGCCTTCATGCCGACGCCATGGCGGTCGGCGATGGCCTTGATCCGCGCGACCTTCGCCAGGATCGCCGGGGTGGCGGGCGCGTATTCGAAGTTTGGGCCGCCGACCAGCGCGCCGGAGCTGTAGGGGCCGCCGACGACGATGCCGAGGCCCCGCTCCGCCACCGTGGGCATCACCCGCTGCAGCGCCCGGTCGTGGTCGAGCAGTGAGTAGCGGCCGGCCAGCAGAAAACCATCAGGTCGTGGGCCATCGAGCGCCAGCAGTAGCTCGATCGGCTCCACCCGGTTGACGCCCAGGCCCCAGGCCTTGATCACGCCTTCGTCGCGCAGGCGATCAAGTGCTCCAAACGCACCTTTGCGCGCGCTTTCGAACACGCCGAGCCATTCGTCGCCGTAGAAGTCCTGCGCGACGTCATGGACCCAGACGATCTCGACATGGTCGGTCTTGAGGCGCTTCAGGCTGTCCTCGAGCGAGCGCAGCGTCGCATCGGACGAATAGTCGTTTACGATTTTGTTGGGCCGTCCATGCTTGAAGACCTCGCTCTTCTCGCCGAGATCACGCGTGCTGGCATCCTCGACCTCGTCCAAGATGATACGACCGACCTTGGTGCTGATGACATATTCGCTGCGCGGCCGGCCGGCGAGTGCTTCGCCCATGCGGATCTCTGCCATTCCCGCGCCGTAGAAGGGCGCGTTGTCAAAGTAGCGGATGCCGTCGTTCCAGGCGGCTTCGACCGTCGCGTGCGCCTCGTCCTCGGGAATGGCGCGGAACATGTTGCCCAGTGGTGCGGCACCGAAGCCGAGCCTGCCCGGGAGTATGTCCTTCAGAGCCATCGTCCTCTCCTCATATCGGGTTCCCAATCGGCGGGATCGACACCATGACCATCCGTCCGGCGAGATCCCAGCGCAGGTTCCCAGGCTCGGCCCGGCACGCGTCCGCCATGGCACAGACCCAAAGCATGGCGCGACGCCACATATAGCAGAAGTTTATTGTTATGATTTCAGATATTGGTTTACTTGATAACTGATGCGGTACGACCTTAATCTGCTGCCGGTATTCATAGCGCTGATGGAGGAGCGCAGCGTCACGCGCGCGGCGCAGCGGCTCGGGCTCACGCAGCCGGCCCTCTCGAACGCGCTGACGCGCTTGCGCACCACGATGCGTGATCCCCTATTCGTGCGGGAGCGCTACGGCATCAGACCGACCGAGATGGCGGAAGAGCTGGCGCCCGTGATCGCCGAAGCGCTGGCGAGGATCGAGGATGTGATCCTCGTCCAGCAGGAGTTCGACCCGGCGCGGGCGGCGCGCCTGCTCACCATCGCGCCCAACAGCCATCTCGAATTCGTGCTGGTGCCTGGGATCGTGGCGCGCCTGCGCGACGCAGCACCCGGCATCAGGCTGCGGTTGACGCCCTATGGCAGCGATCTGGCCGAGACCGGCGTCGTCTCCGGAACCACCGCGATGGTCCTGGGCCGCATCGTCGATCCCCCCGACAGTCTGGTCGTGCAGCATCTCATGGACGAAACCCTCGCCTGCGTGGTGCGGGCGGATCATCCGGCGATCGGCGCGAGCATCTCGCGCGAACAATTCGAGCGCCTCAGGCATGTGAACGTGCTGCCCCCCGGCCGGCTGCGCGCCGGACTGTTCCAGGCTATGCAGCGGGAGGGTCTGAAACGCGAGGTCGCGGTCTCCGTCACGCACTTCCTGGCCGTCCCCGAGATCGTCGCGGTCACGGACTATTGCGCCACGCTGCCCAGGCTGATCTGCCGTCACCTTGCCCAAGATCGGCGGCTGAAGATCCTGCCGACACCCGTCGATCTCGGCACATTCCCGGTCGAGATGGCCTGGCACGTCCGCTATCGTCAGGACCCGGCCCACCGCTGGCTGCGGTCCCTGGTCAGTGACGTGGCAAGAGACCTCGCGACCCGTTCGGCGCCGTGATTCAGCCCGCGAACCGGACCGAAGGTGTGCCGGCGACGCCGGCGTCGATGGCGAGGATGGCACCCTCCGCAGGGTTGCAGGCGATCTGCTCGGGGGAGAGGCCGAAGCAGGCGGAGGTGACGTAGAGCGTCTTCAGATCCGGCCCACCGAAGCAGCAGCAGGTCGGGTTGGTCACGGGCAGCTCGAGCCGGCGGTCGACCCGGCCGTCCGGCGCGAAGCGGATCAGGCAGCCGCCGGCGAAGCGCGCGTTCCAGAGATAGCCGGCACTGTCGATCGCGGAGCCGTCGCAATGGCCCGGCAGCCGCTCGTCGCTGAACACCCGCCGCTCGCCCAGGCTGCCGTCGCCCGTCACGGCGAACGCCGAGATCACATTGGTCAGGGTATCCCCGAACAGCAGCGTGCGTCCGTCGGCGGTCCAGGCCAGGGTGTTGGAAAGCCCGACCCCGTCGGCCTCGCGCGTGAAGCTGCCGTCGGCGCGGACACGGTAAAGAGCGCCGGTGCTGGCCGTCATCTCGCGGGGCGAGCCATCAGGATGAAGGTTGTTCTGCATCGTGCCCAGCCAGAAATCGCCGGTCGGGCCGCACTTGGCCTCGTTGCTGCGGTTGTCCGGCCGGTCGGCCTCGGGGCGGCAGAACAGGCTGAGGCTGCCCGTCGCCGGGTCGAGGAAATAGAGACCGTCACGCATCGCCACCAGGACGCCGCCGCCCCGCCGCGCCACGACCGCTGAGGGGAAGTCGGGGACTGCCCACTGCTGCCGCTCGCCCGTCGCCGGCATCCAGCGCAGCACGAGCTTGCCGGTGATGTCCACCCACCACAGCGCCTGCGCCGCGTCGTGCCAGAAGGGACCCTCGCCGACCCCGTTGCGCGCATCCAGCGCCACCTCGATCCGCATGCTCGCCTCCCGCCGCCGATTTCGCGATATATTGTACGATTTATTCTTGAGCCGCCACCGGCGCCTGCCTAAGCTTCGCGCCGTCGGCCCCGCCCGGAGAGGGCCGCATCAGGGAGGCTCCCCATGCGCAAGTTCGCGCTCGCTGCGGCCGTCGCCGCCATAGCACTCCTCGCCGGCCACGCGTCGGCCGAGGCCAAGGAACGCTACACCTACCTGCACCACGCGACGCCGACCAACGTGTTCTGGCAGGCGGTCAAGAAGGGCATGGACGAGGCCTGCGCCCAGGTCGACGCCGATTGCCAGATGGTCTTCCTGCAGCAGGACGGCAATTTCCAGGAGCAGCTCAACAACCTGGAAGCGACGATCGCGCAGAAGCCCGACGGCATCATCATGACCTTCGCCGGCGGCGAGATCTTCGACGAGGCGCTGGACCGCGCGGCCGCGGCCGGCATTCCGGTCCTGGCCAGCAACGTCGACCACCCGAACAAGACCCACAGGCTATCCTTCACCGGCCAGGATCTCGAGCAGGCGGGCTACGACCTCGCCGCCGGCCTGGCGCCGCAGTTCCCCAAGGACGGTCCGATCCACGTGCTGATCGGCATCTCCGGCCCGGGCCAGGTCTGGGCCGAGAGCCGTGGCGCCGGCATCGCCCGCTTCATGGACGACTACAAGAAGGCCAATCCCGACCGCGACATCACCTACGAGAAGATCGACAGCGGCCTCGATCTCTCGATCACCGGCCAGCGCGTCGCCGCCTACGTCCAGACCACACCGACCACCGCCTATTTCGACGTCGGCTATTGGGCGGCCGGTGCTGCCGTCTCCTTGCGCGACCTGGGCAAGAAGCCCGGCGAGATCCTGCTCGCCTGCTTCGATCTGGTACCGGTGGTGCTGGACGAGATGAAGACCGGCTACATCCAGCTCACCATCGACCAGCAGCCCTTCCTGCAGGGCTATGTGCCGATCCACCAGCTGCACATGATGAACAAGTACAAGCTGGGTGCCTACGACGCGAACACCGGCAAGGCACTGGTGACGCCCGACCAGGTCGACGCGCTGATTGCCCTTTCCCAGCAGGGCGTGCGCTGACCCGAGACTAGCGCGGCCCGCCGCCTCACGTGGCGGGCCGGCCTCCCGCACCTCCGGCCTCGGACAGAGCATGCAGCCGATCGTCAAGGCTCTCCTCTCGCGCCCTGAGATCAGCGCGCTGGTCATGCTGCTGGCGGTGATCGCCGGCTTTGCGCTCTACGCGCCGCAATTCGCCTCCAGCGGCAACATCCGCGTGATGCTGTTTGCGCTGCCCGAACTCGGCATCGTGGCGCTGGGCGTGGGCATCCTGATGATCGTCGGCGAGTTCGACCTGTCGGTGGGCTCGGTGTTCGCGCTGTCGCCGATGCTGATGGTGGTGGCCATGGGCAAGTGGGGCGTGCCGCCCGAACTCGCGATCCTGTTGGGCCTCGGCCTCGCCCTGGTGGTCGGCTACATCAACGGCTGGATCACGCTGGCCTTCGGCATTCCGAGCTTCGTCACCACGCTGGGCATGCTATTCATGGCCCGCTCGATCGCCACCGTGCTGTCCGGCGGCTTTCCGCCACCCTTCCCGGCCGCCACGCCGACCTGGCTGTTCGTGGCCGACCTCGGCCAGTTCCGCGCCTCGATGCTCTGGTATGGCGGGTTCGCGATCATCCTGGGCGTGATGCTGCACTTCTCCAATCTCGGGAATTGGATCTTCGCCACCGGCGGCCAGCGCCAAGCGGCCGACGACATGGGCATCGACACGCGCCGGGTGAAGCTGTTCTGCTTCATGCTGTGCAGCTTTCTCGCCGCCTTTGCGGGCATGATCACCACCTTTCGCCTCAAATCAGCGTTGCCCGCCCTGGGCGAGGGCCTGGAGCTGCAGGCGATCGCCGCAGCCGTGATCGGCGGCACGGCGCTCACCGGCGGCATCGGCTCGGTGATCGGCATCATCGTCGGCACCTGCCTGATCCGCGCGATCGACAACGGCCTCGTCATGGCCCGCATCGACGCCAACTGGTTCCGCTTCGCGATCGGCGCGCTCACCATCGTCGCAGTGATCTTGAACACCACCGTGCGCCAGCGCGCGCGGCGGATGCGGTAGGACCGGCCCATGACCGAAGCGCTCGTCGAGCACGCCCAGCCTCGGGATACTTTCGTCCGCCCCAGCGCCGACGCGCTGATCCGCTGCGAGGGGCTGGAGAAGTGGTATGGCGGCGTCCACGCCCTGAAGGGCGTCGACTTCCACGCCGAGCGGGCCGAGGTCGTGGGTCTGGTCGGCGACAACGGCGCCGGCAAATCGACCCTGATCAAGCTCCTCTCGGGCGCGCACCAGCCGGACTCGGGCCGGATCTTCGTCGAGGGCAAGGAGGTCCGGCTGCGCTCGCCCAAAGTGGCGATGAGCCTGGGGGTCGAGACGATCTACCAATACACGGCGATGGTCCCGCAAATGTCCATCGCCCGGAACATCTTCATCGGCCGCGAGCCCCTGCGCCGCTGGCAGATCGGCGGCATCGGCTTGATGGACAGCGCCAAGATGGCCGAGCATGCGGTCAAATCGCTGACCAACATCGACCTGCGCTCGCGCTCGCCCGAGACCACGGTCGAGGAGCTGTCCGGCGGACAGCGGCAGGGTGTCGCCATCGCGCGCGCCATGTACTTCAAGTCCAAGGTGCTGATCCTCGACGAGCCGACAAATCATCTATCGGTAAAAGAGACCAACAAGGTGCTCGACTTCGTCGTGGCGCTGCGTGATCAGGGCATCACCTCGATCTTCATCAGCCACAACCTGCACCACATCTACCCGATCGCCGACCGGATCGTCGCCATGGCACGCGGCGAGAAGATCGCCGACCTGCGTAAGGGCGACACCTCGATCGAAGACCTCACCGATCTGATCGTCTGAGCGCAGGGCAAAGGGCGGCGGACCGATGGCGGCACGCAAGGTCAGGATCTACCAGGAGGACTGGCTGCCGTTCCAGAACTTGCCGGCAGCCCTCGCCGCCTTCGAGCGGGCGACCGGGATCGGGGTCGAGCTGGCCTGGGACAAGGTCGGCGTCGGCACCATAGAGCACATGTTCGATCAGATGGCCCGGTCTTTCGGTGACGATGATCCGCCGTTCGATCTGGTCTGCATGGACGAGGTCATGCTGCGCGCCTATGCGCGGCGCGGCCGCGTGCAGGAGCTCGACGCCTGGATGGCGCGCGACGGGATCACCCTCGACGACTACACGCCCGCCACCGTCGGCGCCGCCACCTACGGCAATGCCTGCATCGGCCTGCCCTGCGTCAATGTCAGCAGCATGCTGCTCTACCGCCGCGACCTGCTCGACCGCTACGGCCTGGCCGTGCCCGCCTCCTGGGACGAGCTGAGGCAGGTCGGCGCCGTGCTCCAGGACGCCATGCGCCGCGATACCGGCCGTGACTTCTGGGCCTACCAGACCCGCGGCGCCGGTGGCGGCGGCCACTCGGTCTGGACCATCGGCTCGTTCCTGGGCTCGTTCGGTGCACGCTGGCTGGACGGCGAGCACGAGCCGGGACCGGTCACTGACGCCAAGATCGCGGCGATGACCTGCTATGCCGAGCTGCTCGCCGCCGTGGCCCCGCCAGACCAGGCCCAGCTCAGCTTCGTGGAGATGCGCGGTGCTTACGCCGAAGGGCGGGTCGGGATCATCATGGACGTGGGCATGGAGTATGCCCACGTGCTCGCGACCAACCCCGAGCTGGCCGAGAAGAGCGGCGTCGCCCTGGTCCCGGCCGGGCCGACCGGGCGCTCGCCCAACCTCTACTCGCCCCTGTGGGCGATCCCGAAGGCTTCGCCGGTCGCGGCCGAAGCCTGGGAGCTGGCCAAATGGCTGTGCAGCCCACGCCAGCTTTTGGAGGACGGCCTGCGCTCGAACGCGCTCGAGACCGCCCCGCTATCCGTCCTCTACAGCCCCGAGTTCGACCGCCATTTCCGTGCCGACATCCTGGCTGTGGCCCGTGCCAGCCGCGCCGTCGCCCGCGAGGAGCGACCCTTCGGCGATCTCGGCATCAAGGCCTGCACCATCGTCGGCGACACCACGCACGAACTGCTGCTCGGTCGCTGGACGCCTCGAGAGGCGGTCGAACGCATCGTGACACAACTGAACCAGCTCGCGCAGAACAGCTGAGGAGGCCAAACATGGAACACAAAGGCAGAACCGCACTCGTCACTGGCGGCACGGGTGGCCTGGGCGTGGTCGAGTGCGAGGCGTTGGCGCGCGCAGGTGCCAACGTGCTGATGCTCGACGTTAAGGAAGGCCATAAGGCCGACGAGATCAACGCAACACTGCCGGCCGCTGCCGGCAAGATCCGTTTTATCGCCTGCGATCTCGCCAATCCGCAGGCCACCAAGGATCTCGCCGTCCAGCTCGACGCCGAGGCCGGGGGCATCGACATCCTGGTCAACAACGCCGCGATCAACCCGCTCAAGCCGATCGACGGCTACGACCTCACCGAGTGGCAGAAGGTCCAGGACGTCAACGCCACCGCCGCCGTGGCGCTGGCCATGGCCTGCGTGCCGTCGATGAAGCGCAAGGGCTGGGGCCAGATCATCAACATCTGTTCGGTCACGCTGAACGGCGGCTGGGGTGATTTCACCTCCTATGTCGGCTCGAAGGGCACGCTGCTCGGCTTGACGCGGGCCATGGCGCGCGAACTCGGCCCGTTCGGCATCCGCGTCAACGCGGTGAGCCCGGGCGCCATCCCAACCGCACTCGAGCGCGAGGTCTGGGCCGACCAGCTCGAGACCTACGTCAAGTTCCTGGTCGACCATCAGGCGCTGAAGTATCGCGGCAGCCCCGAAGACATCGCCAACGCGATCCTGTTCTTGATCTCGGACAAGGCTAACTTCATCACCGGCCAGAATCTCGGCGTCGACGGCGGCTGGTGGATGCACTGAGCGTGTCCAGCCCCACGCTCGCGGCCGGCGACGCCAGCCGGGTCTACCCGACCCGCGGCGTGCATGGCCGGCTGGTCGAGCAGATCGGCCGCCGCATCCTCGGCGGCGAGCTGGCGCCCGGCGCCATGCTGCCGCGCGAGGCCGAGCTGGTGCAGGAGCTGGGCATCTCGCGCACGGCGGTGCGCGAAGCGATCAAGGTGCTGGCCGCCAAGGGGCTGGTCGAGAGCCGGCAAAAGCTGGGCATGCGGGTCCGCCCCGAGCAGGCCTGGAACCTGCTCGACCCGGACGTGCTGGCGTGGCAGGCGGCATCGGGACCGTCGCCCGAGCTGACCGCGCATCTGGTCGAGCTGCGCCGGATGATCGAGCCCGCCGCTGCCCGTCTTGCCGCCGCCCGGCGCACCGCCGACCAGCTGCAGGCGCTGGCTTCGGCGCTGGCGGACATGACGGCCGCGGTCGACGACCCGCTCGCCTACTACCGCGCCGACCTCGCCTTCCATCGCGCCGTGTTCGCGGCCTCGGGCAACCCGTTCGTCGATCGGCTGGGCGCCATCGTCTCGGCCGTGCTCGAGGTCAGCTTCCGGCTGCAGCGGCGCTCGCTGATCCCGATGGCGGTCGGCCTCGCCATGCACGAGCGGGTGCTGGAGGCGGTCCGCGCCCGCGACGCCGATGCGGCCGAGCGCGCCATGGACGAGATCATCGAGGAGGCGCGCATCGAGCTCGAGCATGGCACCGGAGCATCGGCATGAAGATCACCCAGCTGGAGACGATCCGGCTGCTCGAGTTCCCCAACATCCTGTGGGTGCGGGTGCACGGCGAGGACGGGCTCTACGGCCTGGGCGAGACCTTCATGGCCGCGGCCTCGGTCGAGGCGTTCCTGCACGAGATCGTGGCTCCCCGCATCCTGGGCACCGACGCGCACGCGATCGACCTGATCGCCGCCAAGCTCTACGGCTATCTGGGCTTCCGCTCGTCCGGTGTCGAGACCCGTGCCGCCTCGGCGGTCGACATCGCGCTCTGGGACCTGTGGGGCAAGGCCACCGAACCAGCCTATCGTCCAGCTGCTGGGCGGCCGCACCCGCGAGCGCATCCGCACCTACAACACCTGCGCCGGCTACCAGTACATCCGCGACACGCGCCTGCAGCAGGTCGAGAACTGGGGCCTGGGCAACAATGCCGGCCCCTACGAGGACCTGGAAGGCTTCCTGCACCGCGCCGACGAGGTGGCGCTCTCGCTCCTGGAGCAGGGCATCACCGGCATGAAGATCTGGCCGTTCGACCCGGCGGCCGAGGCCTCCGGCGGCCACTACATCTCCGGCCCCGACCTCGACCGTGCGCTGGAGCCGTTCCGCAAGATCCGCGATGCCGTCGGCAACAAGATGGACATCATGGTCGAGTTCCACAGCATGTGGAACCTGCCGACCGCGATCCGCATCGCCCGTGCCCTGGAGCCGTTCGACACGTTCTGGCACGAGGACCCGATCAAGATGGACGCGCTGGCGGACCTCGCGACCTACGCCGCCGCCAGCCGTGCCCCGGTCTGCGCGTCGGAGACGCTGGCCTTCCGCCAGTCCTTCCGCGAGCTCTTGGAGGCCCGCGCCGCCGGCATCGTCATGCTCGACCTGTCCTGGTGCGGCGGCCTCTCCGAGGCCAAGAAGATCGCCACCATGGCCGAGGCCTACCACCTGCCGGTGGCACCCGCACGACTGCACCGGCCCCGTGGTCCTGGCCGCATCCACCCACCTCTCCTGCAACGCGCCCAACGCGCTGATCCAGGAATCGGTCCGCGCCTTCTACACCGGCTGGTACAAGGAGCTGGTCACGCGCCCTGCCCGAGGTGAAGGACGGCATGATCGCGCCGCCGCCCGGGCCCGGACTGGGTCTGGACCTGCTGCCCGGCATCGCCAGCCGCAAGGACGCCGTGGTCAGGGTGTCCAAGCCGGAATGATGTCCGTCCGGCCGAAATCGTTGCCCTTGAACAGCAGCGGCGCCGGCAGGCTTCGCGCCAGCGCGTACGCGAACAGATCGCCGAAGTTCAGCGCCGCCGGCGGCGCGCCGCGTCCCTGGCCGAATCGGCGCATGCCATCCTTGGCTAGTTCGAGCTGGTCTCCATCCATCGTGGCCGTAACCACGGCAAACAGATTGAACAGCCGCTCCAGATCAATCCAGCCATCGAGCCCGATCCTGATATGGACGAGACGGAACAGCTCCACGGCTGTCCCTGTGGCAATGAACGTGTCGGTGCTGCTGCCGAGGATCTCCAGGAAAGTTGGTGCCTCGGGCTCACGAAATACAATGGCGAGTACGGCCGAGGTATCTATGACGAGAGTCAAAGAACCGGCGATCCGTCCTTGTCGTAGAGAAAATCATGGTTAGAGGTCCCCTCCGGCCATGCCCGTTTGAATCGATCCTGAATTGCGCGAACTTCGGCATCTCGCGCCGCCTCGAGCTTCTCGATACGCTCACGCTCGCTCTCCAACGCCTGACGAACGAGCTCGGTAACGGTGCACCGTCGACGCCGCGCCAAGTCTTTGGCCAACTCCGCGACGCTGGCATCCTTTACGTAGAGAGGCATCGCTTTCACCCTTGGATATCCCAGTCGATGAAGGATATTCCGTACATGGGCGATCTGCAAGCTCACTGCCGATGATCACGATCGTCGAGATCGCCTCCGGCGATCTGCGCCTCTCGGTCGTGCCGGAGATCGGTGGCGGTGTAGCCCGGTTGGATTGGCGTGGCGTGCCCGTCTTTCGACCGTGGGACGGCACCACGCACGACCCGAATGCGCTCGGCTGCTACCCCTTGGTGCCCTGGTCGAACCGGATCTCCGGTGGCGGGATCGAAGCCGGCGGCAGGTTCTGGCCGCTGCAGCCCAACTGGCCGAGCGAGCCCTATCCGATCCACGGCGACGGCTGGCGACGGCCGTGGCGGGTTGAGCGCCACACCGCAGGCGAGATCGTGCTGAGCCTGGACAGCAGCGAGCAGCCGCCATTCGACTACCATGCGCAGTTGACCTACGGCCTGACGGGCGACAGCCTCACCATGCGGCTTTCCGTCGAGCATCGCGGCTCCGTGCCCACTCCCTACGGCCTGGGCTTCCATCCTTGGCTGCCGCGCACGCCCGGCACGATGCTCGAGCTGCCGGCCACCGACGTCTGGTTGGAGACGGCCGACTACATGCCAGCCGGTAAGGTGCCGATTGGAGACACAGCCGAACTGGGATTTCGCCCAGGCGCGCCCGCTGCCGGCGAGCTGGATCAACAATGGCTTCGCAGGCTGGACCGGCAGGGCGCGCGTGATCTGGCCCGAGCACGGGATTGCAGCTGAGCGTGCACGCGACGCCGGAACTCGGCACCTGCATCGTCTACTCGCCCAGCGCGGACGCCGCGTTCTTCTGCCTCGAGCCGGTCTCCCATCCTGTCGACGCGTTCCATCTGCCGGGCATGCCCGGCCTGCGCGTGCTTCGGGCCGGTGAGCGTCTGGATGCCACGTGCACCTTCAACGTCAGGGCGACCGGCTGATGGCTTCCCCGATCCGCACCATGGTGCTCTTGGTCCTGTTTTTCCCGCCGCTGGCGTCCTGTACCACCGCGGAGCCAAAGGCGACTGCGGCACCAGCGGCGGTCGTCGTCAGCGTCAATGGACCGGCGTCTCCGGCCAACGCGCCCGGCCAGTCGCTCTATCTCGCCCGCTACGACATCCCTCCGAACACGCGCCTGCGCCCGCATCACCATGAAGGCACCCAGATCGGGCTCGTGGCGTCGGGCGAGCTCACCTATCACGTGCTGACCGGCGACGTGCCGGTCTACCGCGCCGGCGCGGACGGCAAGCCCGTGCTCGATCGCACCCTGACTGCCGGCAGCGTCGGCACGGTCCATGCGGGCGAATGGCTCGTCGAGGAGCCGGAGGACCATCACTGGGGCGCCAATGAAGGCGCGGTGCCCCTGGTCATCTACACCTCGTCGCTGCTGCGCGAGCTGGTGCCCCGCTCGCCACCCCCGATCCGCCGTGACGGCAGGAGGCATCTGCAATGGGTGACAGCAACATACTTTACACCGGCGGCTGTCTCTGCGGCGCGTTGCGCTACGAGGCCGACGGTGAGCCACTATATGCCGGCTATTGCTTCTGCCGCGACTGCCGCAAGGCCTCGGGCTCCGGCTTCATCCCATTCATGGGATTTCCCGGCACCGCCCTGCGCGTCACCGGTGAAACCCGGAAGTTCATCGTGAGATCGGCGCGCGGCACGGACGCCGTGCGCAATTCCTGCCCAGCCTGCAGCAGCCTCGTGTTCGGTGGCCAGCTCGGCAAGGACGATCAGTTCACTATCTATGCCGGCTCCCTCGACGACCCGGGAGTCTTCCGACCGACGATGGCGATCTTCGCGCGCGATCGCCCGCATGGGCTGTCATGCCGCCGGACCTCAAGGTCTTCGACGCGATGCCACACTGATCTGCCGCTGACCGCTTGACGGCGCGGCCCAGCCTGTCAGCTCTTGGCGTGGCGCGAGGCAGTCGAGGGGCAGGCCATGGCTGCAGGCGAGACGGTGACCCATCCCTGGATGGCCAACTCGGTGGCCGCGATCAAGGCAGCGGATGCTGGCCGAGATCGGCGCCGCCTCGATCGAGGAGCTGTTCGCGCAGATCCCGGCCGAGCATCGCCTGCGCCGCCCGCTCGACCTGCCGCCGGGCCTGCGCGCCGAGGCCGATCTGCGCCGGCACCTGACCGGGATGCTGAAGCGCAACGAGACCTGCGAGGACAATCTCAACTTCCTGGGTGCCGGCTGCTGGCAGCATCACGTGCCGGCCGTGGTCGACGAGATCGTCGGCCGCTACGAGTTCCTGACCAATGTCTGGGGCTCGCCGCAATCCGATTTCGGCCGCAACCAGGCCTGGTTCGAGTATGCGAGCCAGCTCGGCGAGCTGGTCGGCATGGAGGTCGTCTCGCTGCCGGTCTACTCCTGGGGCTGTGCCGCCGGCCACGCGATCCGCATGGCGGCGCGGATCACCGGCCGCCACGAGGTGCTGGTGCCGCGGCATCGGCGACCCCGAGCGCCTGTCGGTCATCCGCAGCTACTGCGAGCCGCCCGAGATGGCCCGCCACATCGACGTGGTCGCTGGTCGCTGCCGACCCCGCGACCGGGCGGCTCGACCTCGCCGACCTCGCACGCCAAGCTCTCGGCCGCGCACCGCCGCCGTCTACATCGAGAGCCCGTCCTATATCGGCGTGATCGAGGCCGAGGGCGCCGAGATCGCCCGGCTCGCCCAACGCCACGGCGCGCAGTTCATCGTCGGCGCCGACCCGATCTCGCTGGGCGTGCTGAAGGCGCCGGGCGACTATGGCGCCGACCTCGTCGTCGGCCCGACCCAGACCCTGGGCGTGCACATGAACGCCGGCGGCGGCGTCGGCGGCTACATCGCCTCGCGCGACGAGGAGCGCTACATCCGCGAGTATAACGGCTTCCTGATCTCGATCACCGGCACGGCCGTGCCCGGCCAGTTCGGCTTCGGCCTGTGCTCGTCGCACCAGACCTCCTACGGCATGCGCGAGGACGGCAAGGACTGGACCGGCAACTCGGTCTATCTCTGGGCGATCGCCAACGCGGTCTACCTGGCGCTGCTCGGGCCCGAGGGCATGCGCGAGGTCGGCGCCGCGATCCTGCAGCGCGGGGCCTACGCGGCGCGGCGGCTGGGCGAGATCGAGGGCGTGCGCATCCCGTTCGCTCAAGGCTGCTTCAAGGAATTCGTCGTCGACTTCACCGCGACCGGCAGCACCGTGGCCGAGATCAACCGGGCCTTGCGCAGCCACGGCATCTTCGGCGGCAAGGACCTGTCCGCGCGAGTTTCCCGACTGGGGCCAATCGCCCTCTACTGCGTGACCGAGCTGCACAGCCGCAGCCGACATCGACCGGCTGGCCGACGCCATCGCGGAGGTCGTGTCATGAGCGGCGATCGGGTGCGCAAGTTCCACGCCGCCGCCTGGGACGAGCCGCTGGTGATGCAGATGGGCGCGCCCGGCCGGCGGGGCATGTTCTTTCCCGCGGTCGAGCCGGAGATCGCCGGCCGTGGGCACGCGCCGACAGCCTGATACCCGAGGCGATGCGGCGCACCGAGCCGCCGCAGCTGCCCGAGCTCGCCGAGCCCGAGGTGCAGCGGCACTATCTGCGCCTGTCGCAGCAGACGCTGGGCATGATGAACGTCAGCCTCTTCGGCACCTGCACCATGAAGTACCACGCCCGCGTCGCCGAGGATCTGGCGCGGCGCTACCTGGCGGAGATCCACCCCCTGCAGCCCGAGGACACGCTGCAGGGCCTGCTCGCCGCCGTGCACGGCTTCGACCGGATCCTGTGCGAGCTGTCGGGCATGGACCAGTTCATCTTCCAGCCCGGCGGCGGTGCCGATGCCGCCTACACCCATGCCGTGGTCACCCGCGCCTGGCTGCAGGCGCGAGGGCGAGCTGGGCCAGCGCGACGAGATCATCACCTCGATCCAGGCCCACCCCTGCAACGCCGCCACCGCGGCCGCCGCCGGCTTCAAGGTCGTGACCCTGATGCTGGAGGAGGACGGCTACCCCTCGGTCGAGGCGCTGAAGGCCGCCGTCTCCGACCGCACCGCCGCGCTGATGATCAACAACCCCGACGACATGGGCATCTACAACCCGCACATCGCGGAGTGGGTGCGGATCGTGAAGGCGGCCGGCGGCCTCGCCTTCTACGACCACGCCAATTTCAACGGCGTCATGGGCAAGATCCGCGCGCGCCGAGCTCGGCTTCGACGCCTGCATGTTCATGCTGCACAAGACCTTCGGCGCGCCCAAGGGCGGCGGCGGCCCCGCCGTCGGCGCCTATGGCTGCACGGCCGAGCTGGCGCCGTTCCTGCCGGCCCCGGTCGTGGTGCGCGAAGGCGACCGCTTCCGCCTCGACCGCGACCGCCCGCTGAGCGCCGGCCAGGTGCGCGAGTTCGCCGGCAACCTGCCGCAGGTGCTCAAGGCCTATGCCTGGGCGCTGGCCATGGGCGGCGACGGCATCCAGGAGGGCTCGGACCTGTCGGTGCTCGCCAACAACTACATGGACGCGAAGCTGGCCGAGATCCCGGGCCTCGCCCGCTCCAACCCCGAGATCACGAGCCGGCGCCTGGAGATGACCCGCTGGGGCCTGGGGCCGCTCAAGGAGGCGACCGGCATCGGCACGGTCGAGGTCGCCAACCGCATGGCCGATTACGGCATCGATCCCTGGTGGATGAGCCACGAGCCCTGGGTCGTGCCGGAGCCGTTCACGCCCGAGGCCGGCGAGATGTGGTCGAAGGCCGAGATCGACTGAATGGATCGCCGTGGTGGCACGCATCTGCGCCGAGGCCCATGCCGACGCGGAGCAGGTCAAGAGCGCGCCGCACGCCCAACCGATCGCCCAGATCAGGCCCGGCCCGCTCGAGGACCCGACCGAATGGGCGATGACCTGGCGGGCGTACCGGCGCAAGCGGGCGCTGCGGGACGCGGCGAGCTAGCATGTTCGCCGCGGCTGGACGGTACCGACCTCAGATGCCGGAATTGCGGGATACGGCGTGCCGGGACAGTGGTGATAGGGAGGTCGCGGCCGACTGAGCACGCTGCCACCATTTTATCTTGAGCACTTGCGTGTCCCATCAGCCCATGCAAGCCAAGCGGCGCGCCCAATCATGCGAGCCGAAAGCATGCTAGGCACGCACGCAGTGCGTGGAACCCGGGCCGGCTCCCTGCTATTGAACGGGCGATGCGCCGCCCTTGCTCTGCTACCCTGTCCCGTCTGGGCCTCAGGCCATCCTCGGCGATGCGGACGGCGATCGTGCTGTTGCACGGTTACCTGTGTCTGTCGCCGCAGGCGTACTGGCGGGGCCTCGGCCCGGTGCGCCAGGTTCTCGCTGGCGCCGGGGCGGAGATTGTTGTCGGCAACGCGCCCAGGACTGGCGGCGTGGCCTCCCGGGCGGAGCGTGTCGCCCGCCACCTCGCCACCTTGCCGCACCGCCACTTGGTACTGGTCGGCCACAGCATGGGCGGCCTCGATGCACGATACGTCGCGAGCCGGCTCGATCCCGACCGCCGGATCCGCCGCGTCATCACGATAGGCACCCCGCATCGCGGCTCGGCCGCGGCCGAGTGGGCGCTGGGCCGGAACAGCTGGGCGACGCCGCTCTTGCGGCTGGTTGACCGGGGGGCGCTGCGCGACCTCACCCGTGACGGCGCGCGCCTGTTGGAAACCGCCATGCCCGATCGCCCGGACGTCGCCTATCGCGCTGTGCTCGGCCGCTGCCTGCCCGGCGAGCTGGTCGACTCGTTCGGCGACCTTGCCCGCTACGTGGCGGCGGCGGAGGGCGACAGTGACGGCGTGGTCTCGATCCACTCCGCTGCCCGCTGGCCAAATCCGGTGTTGATGAATGCCGACCACTTCGGCCTGATCGGCCATACCATCCGCTGGGGCATCGCTTGGCGGAACGCACCGCATCAGCGCGTGCATGGTCCGGTGGTGCAGCTGATGCTCGACGATCTCGCCCGCCAACGACCCGCGGAATGCTGACCGGGATAGGAGTCGATGTGCCGACCATCGCAACATTACCCATATGCACCGTCTCGGACGATGAGCGGCGGCCCCGCAGATCGCTAGGCAGCGGGCCTGCGATGTTGCCGCCCGATCGCCTGCGGGGCGCGGCGTTGGTGGCGGTTTAGTGGCGCAGTGCGGTCAGCAACCGTTATGCGTTCAGGTTTCACGCGGGGCTTTTCCACTCCTGCCTGGTCCTGAGCATGGCGTTGAGGGTGACGAGCATCTTGCGCATGAGGGCGGTGAGCGCGAGCTTGGGGGCTTTGCCTTTGGCGATGAGCTGGTCGTAGCGTGCCTTGAGCGGGCTGGCCTTGATCCTGAGCGAGGCGACGGCGGCCATGTAGAGGGCGCGGCGGACCTGGCCGCGGCCGCCCTTGATGACGCGGCGGTGCTCGCGCAGGCCGCTGTCGCGCGCGACCGGGGCGAGGCCGGCGAGGGCTGCGACCTTGCGGCGGTCGAGGCTGCCCAGCTCGGGCATCTCGGCGAGCAGGGTGGCGGCCAGGATCGGGCCGCAGCCGGGCATCGAGGTCAGCAGGGCGAAGTCGGCGGCCAGGGCCGCGTCGGCCTGGATCGTCTGCCGCAGCAGCTTGGCGAGCTCCTTCGCCTCCTGGCGCAGGAAGGTCAGGGCCTTGGT
The DNA here is from genome assembly GCA_963798145.1 of uncultured Alphaproteobacteria bacterium. Lineage (GTDB taxonomy): Bacteria > Pseudomonadota > Alphaproteobacteria > Geminicoccales > Geminicoccaceae > Benzoatithermus. The sequence continues at coordinate 256,769 of CAWCSG010000012.1, read as the reverse complement.
GACCCGCTCGCGCATCGCCGGGGTCTGCAGGTGCTCGAGCTGCTGCGTGCGCACGGTGATCTCGTCGCTCAGCTGGCGGCGACAGGCCAGGATCTCGGCCAGCTCGGTGCGCGCGGGGTCGGGTGCCGGTGTCGCGGCCGGGCGCATCACCTGGCCATAGCGGGCGATCAGCCGGGCATCGACCCGGTCGGTCTTGGCCTCCAGGCCCCATGCCGCGCGCGAAGTCGCGCACCCGCTTCGGGTTGACGATCGCCGCCAGCACGCCCTGCGCCAGCAGCTCGCGATGCGCGGTCCGCTCGTAGCCGCCGGAAGCCTCCATCACCACCAGGCAGCCGGCGCCATCCCCCAGCGTGCGCACCAGCGCCTGGATGCCGGCCGCATCGTTGCTGACGCGAAGTCGCCGTCCGCTGCTCGCCAAGTAACCATCGAGCCAGGCCTTGCTGACGTCCAGGCCGACGATCTGCTGTTCCATCCCGGTCCCATCCTTGTCTGCGGGCTTGCGCCACTCAACCGTTCGGGCTCTCATGGATGCGGGGCGGGATCACGCTGACCAACGGGCTCACACCCTGGGTTCGTTCCGATCTCCGACCCCGCGCACCCAGCCCCTGCAGGGGCTGGGTGCCTCATCCTTCTGCCACAGATGCGTAAGACAGGGTTCGTTCGGTGACGGATTTTCGCGCTTGGAAGGCTCGACGAAAGTGGACCGGCCAGCGTCGTCATTGGCGGGTTCGGGCGGGCGCTCGGGTTCCTTCCGTGGAGTGTTCTCGGGTTCGCCCGTGCAATCCGCGAGCGGCTCGCGGCGCAGCAGCCGCAGCTCCTTGAGGCAGCGGGACAGCTCCCGGCCCTGCTGGGCCTGGTAGCCGCGCACGGCGTTGAAGCGCTTGAGGTCGAAGGTGGTGAGCGGGTCGGCCACCTCCCATTCGAAGCCGGCCTGAGGCGGGCGCAGCTTGGGGGCGGCGTCGAACAGGGCGACCTCGATCCGCTCGGCGCGCTCGCTCTTCCAGAACGCGATCGCCATGCGCTTGACGAGCCGGGCCTCGATCTCGCTCTCGGGTTCGATTTCCGACATCAGGCGGGCCGCGAGTTCCTCCAACTCGGATGGGGCCTCGTCCTCGAGGACGAAGTGCTGCAGGGCGGCGAGGCCGTGCTTAAGGGCGTTGCGGGAGCTGCGGGCCTTGCCCTCGGCGGTGACGGGGCCGCGCGAGCGGGCGCCGTTGCGGCGGGCGGCCTCGATCTGGGCGGGGATGCGGGGGCGTGGGGCGGTGGCGGGCATGGCGGGTGTCCGGCTGGGGGTTGCCGGGAGCATAGCACGAGAAGGTGGATATTCCTAGATCGATCGGGCTGGTCGACGGCGATACCGCGATCCGCACCGGACAGGGATCGGCAAGGTCGGCCCTGTGACCGGAAGCCGTCCCTCATCGCTTACGCCGGCGATCGGCCCATGGCAGGTTCCATGTAACCAATAGGATCGTACCCGCATGTCGTCGGATTCGCAGCGTCGCGCAACGCGTGCGAAGGTCCTCGCGCATCGCGCGTGGCTGCGCGAGGAGGGGCTGCGCCCGGTTCAGATTTGGGTGCCCGAGACGCACTCGGCAGCCTTCGCGGCCGAGGACCAGGCCTTTGTCGACGCCATCGCGGAGCCCTGGGGCGCGTGAGGCGCGGTGAGATCTAGACCGCGACCGGCGGCGACTACACCGGCAAGCCACGCACGGTGGTGATCGTGCAGGACAACCGGTTCGACGCCACGGCCTCGATCACCGTCTGCCCGTTCACGACCGACCCCACCGATGCGCCGTTGTTCCGACCCCTGGTCGAGCCGAGCGCGGCCAACGGCCTGCGTACCGCCTCGCGACTCATGGCCGACAAGATCACCACCGTGCCCAAGTCAAGGCTCCGGCAGCGCATCGGCGAGCTGGGCGACGAGGCCACCCGTGGGCTTGATCGTGCGATGCTGGTGTTCCTGGGGCTGGTGCGGTAGCCGGGCGCTGGAATTTGGACGGGGCGAAAAGTAGGGCACTGCGCCAAAGGCACGACGCCATCCCAGAAATTGTATTGCATAGCACAATTTTCAGCTATAAATTGCTATCGATTTCGGCACACTCGAACTAGGCAGATTCTGAAGTGTCGCTGCTGTTGGTACTTAAAATGCAATACGTTCTCCCTAATGCCGGCCTTAAAGATCCGATTGTCATACTAGGACTGAAGACTTACGTGTCTGGTGACCATGGACCGCGCGTAGATGTCTATCGGGTGGAACTGCCGAAAAGTATGCCCAAAGGCGAGCAAGACGCTTGGGAGTTTCCAACATATGAAACAATGGTATTGAGGTTGGCGCCCTGGTTTGCACAAGATGGAGAAAGCAAAGTCAGTATCCGCGATCGAATAAATATAATTTAGCGCGATCCTATACATTTCATATAGACTACGTGTGTTGATTAATTTTTATTGGCTTAATAATATTTGTGATAGAAAGTTCAGCGCCTTACCTCATGCGACTTTAAACCTGAGTGGAGACAGCCGTGTGAATGTTGCAGAAGGGGCATTTTCAGCATGAAAAGAAGATAATTGCAAGCATAGCGTATTATACTAGAGCATATTCAATTGTGGTCGCCATATTTCTAGCTATCTACGAGATAGCAATGTGGCTTCAAGATGCCAAATGGCTAAATTTACGAGGTTATGATTTACTCCAGATGATATCTAATTCATATAACTACTGTGAGATGAATTCTTGGATTGGTTTAGATGCAATATTCTGTTGGTTTGTAAATCTATGGGCGCCCATGCTATTGCTAGCAATTGGCTTTACTTTAGCATTGGTCGGAATAATATTTTGATTAGTCTTGGGAGTGAATAGTTTCCATTACGGGATAAGACAGATGCACAATCACCCGGAATGGATCGCACCGAAGGTAAGTCCACACGGACAGGGGGAGCCCTTTGTTGGGCTATGGGACCGTGTTCGAGTACCAGGCCGCCGATCGGATTGCAGGTCAGCGCGGTATGGCGCGCAACGGGAGCGCTGCCCCTGCCGCGCTTATCTCACTCCGCGCAGATCGCCTTACCCGCGAGCGAGCCTTCGTCGCCGTCGGCGATGATGCGGATGATCCTTCGCAACAGCCTCGCCGGACATCGGGCACTTTGGAGGCGTTGAGCAGTATGGCCACGGTCTCATTCCGGCGCGGAGGGTGGAAGACCGCCGCCTCGAAGCCGGCGCTTTTGCCGGTATGGCCCACCAGCCCTCGATCTCGCCGAGGCCGAGGCCGTAGCGGTCGTATTTCCGGGCCGTTGGTCACGGCGAGGGTGACGAAGCGCCGGCGCTGTCTTCGGTCTGTAAACCGCAGAAGTTCACCGCCGCAGCCGCCTCAGCGCATACCAGCCGCCGAGGCCGACCAGGGATCCGGCCAGGGCCACCAGCAGCGTCAGCATCGCCGCGGCGCCGAGCACGCCCTGCAGCGTGTCCCAGAAGCCGAACTGGGCGATCAGGACGACCAGCAGGACGAAGAGGATGATGGGCATGGCAATCTCCCGAGGGTTTAGTCGCGCGCGCGTGGACCGATGCCGACCCTTACCGGCAGGATGTTGGGTGGCGGGCTCAGCACTCGACCCTATATGCGGCGAGCCCACCCTGCGAGGTCTCCTTGTGCTTGTCCATCCCGCCGCGGCCGGTCCAGCGCATGGGCCGGGTCACGCGGCACGTGGTGGCTGCTGTCGCTGTGCAGGGCCAGACGCGTCGCATGGATCGGAGCGCAGGTGGATCAGGCCGCCGATGCGGTCGCAGTTCAGGCGTGCGTCCGCGAGGCGGCAAGCAACCTCTTCGCGATTCCGATCGCGCCCCAAACTATGGCCTGAGCGCATGGCGATGCGATGACCGTGCCCGACGCAGCAGGTCCGGCCGGCCCTGGCCGGACGGGCGGGGTTCGCGGTGGCGCTGCTGGTGGCCGGCACGTTCTTCATGGAGAACCTCGACGCCACGGTGATCACCCCGCCGTGCCGCAGATGGCGGCGAGCTTCGGCGTGGCCCCGGTCGACCTCAATATCGGCGTCAGCGCCTGCATGCTGACGCTCGGCGTGTTCATCCCGATCAGCGGCTGGATCGCCGATCGCCATGGCGCGCGGCGCGCGTTCGCGGCGGCGATCCTGGCGGTCACGGCAGCCTCGCTGTTGTGCGGGCTGGCGCGAGGTTCGAGATGGTCGATCCCGTGACGGCGCTGGGCTTCCAGGCGCGCGGCGATGCCAGCGATCGGCCGCAATGGAACAACAACTGCTGACTCCACCCTAGCCGGGCGGCGGCTCGATCGACGACGACGAAATCCATGTTGCTGTCCGTATTGCCGCCGCTGCCCAACTTGGGTCTTGCCGGGTCACCTGACCGGCAATGGGGCCGGCAGTCCGCCTGCATCGCCGGCAGATCGCTACCGGCGGATGAGCCCATCCGATCGTTGCACCATTGTAATGGGGCCGGTATCGCGTCTAGGCTTCCCGTAGGCGGACCACACGCCGCTACAGGGAGGAAAAAACATGAAGTGTCTTGGACCTTTTCTCGTTCTCGCCGGCCTCGGCCTCGCTACGGCCGCAAGGGCGGAGTGCACGCCCGACAACTGGCAGGACTGCAAGGGCAAGCCCTGGGTGACCGGCGAGACCATGGACACGCCCATCGGCGAGAAATGGTGGCCGAACAAGCTCTGGGGCGGCGACGACGAGGCCGGTTCCACCAACTGGTTCACCAAGCCCGACGTCGTGCTGCGGGCGCTGGGCGAGGCCGACAAAGGCAAGGTCTACAAGCTGGGCCGCCCCTACGATGCCGAGATGCCGACCTTCGGGCCGCGCAAATGGGTGCTGCGCATCCCGGGCTCGCCGACCGGCGGGCCGTTCGCCGCCAGCTCCACGATCTACCACGACGAGTATCTGGCCACCGAGATCGGCCAGATCGGCACCCAGTTCGACGGGCTGGGCCATATCGGCGTCGCCGCGAGCGGCACCGACAAGAGCAAGATGTACTACTATAACGGTGTCACCGAAGCGGAGATGTTCGACGAGACCGGGCTGAAGAAGAACGGCACGGAGAAGCTCCACCCGATCGTCGCCCGCGGCATCCTGATCGACGTCGCCGCGGCCAAGGGTGTGGACATGCTCGACAAGGGCTACGAGGTCACCATGGCCGACGTGAAGGCGGCGCTCGAGAAGCAGGGCATGGCCGACTTCGCGTTCAAGGAGGGCGACGGCATCTTCTTCCACACCGGCTGGGGCAATCTGTGGAAGAAGGACAATGCCCGCTTCAACGCCGGCGAGCCCGGCTACGGCATGGAGGTGGCGCGCTGGATGTCGGACGAGGTCAAGGCCGGCGTCTACGGCTCCGACACCTGGGCCGGCGAGGTCATCCCCAACCCCGATCCCGGCTGCGCCTTCTGCGTGCACGAGCACATGCTGACCCGGCACGGCATCGTCCACCAGGAGAACGCCGACTTCGACCAGCTCATCGCCGACAAGGTCTACCGCTTCACCTACATCTTCAGCCCGGTACCGATCACCGGCGCCACCGGCTCGGCCGGCTCGCCCATCGCCATCGACTGACCGGGCGAGGTCCGCTGGGGAAGGTGGCGATGCGCCGCTCTCCCCGGCGGGCGCGCGGATATTAGATGCAACGAATAAGTGCTAACGGGGATTGCGTTCGTGGAAAGCTACAAGTCGTTACCCTCTAATAAATCGCTTAGGGCGTTCGTATACGACATCGTACCAATTAAAGGCGCAACAATAGCGAAACATGAAATATTAGTAATTAATACTTAATCTTATCAGAACATTTCTATCGAATACGACGATGCCGCTGTCTGCTGGACAGCCATGCGGCCCCACGGCTAGATCGCGCCAACGGGGAGGCGCCGGGCGAATGATCGTCCGCCGCGAGCGGCAGCTGTTGGACGGCCGGGAACGGTTCCTTCCCGGCGGGTGGCAGCCGCAGCAGGAGGCACAGGCATGGCCGACATCTTCTATCTCTCGCATATCCGTTTCGGCAGCGGCACATTGGGCGAGCTGGGCCAGGTCCTGGCCGGCCTCGGGGTCAAGCGGCCGCTGCTGGTGGCCGATGCCGGGGTGAAGGCAGCCGGCATCGTCGACCGGGTCGCCGCCGCCTGCCCGATGGAAGCCGTCCTCTTCGACGGCACGCCCACCAACCCGACCGAGGCCGCGGTCGAGGCGGCGCTGGCCGTTTACCGTGCCGAGGGCTGCGATGGGGTGATCGCCGTCGGCGGCGGCTCGCCGATCGACCTTGCCAAGGGCGTGGCCCTGCTGGCGACGCATCCAGGCCCGCTCGCCACTTATGCCGCTATCCTGGGCGGCGTGCCGAAGGTCACCGCCGCCACCGCCCCGGTGATCGCCATCCCGACCACCGCCGGCACCGGCAGCGAGGTCGGGCGGGCCGCCCTGATCACGCTCGAGGACGGCCGCAAGCTCGGCTTCATCAGCCCGCATCTGATTCCCAAGGCCGCCATCTGCGACCCGGACCTGACCCTGGGCATGCCTGCCTGGCTCACCGCCGCCACCGGCATGGACGCCGTCACCCACTGTGTCGAGACCTACCTCTCGCCGCGCTTCAACCCGCCGGCCGAGGCCATCGCCCTGGACGGTTTGGCGCGGGCGGTGGGGGCGATCGAGCGGGCGGTGGCCGACGGCGGCGACCTCGCCGCCCGCGAGCAGATGCTGATGGCGGCACTGGAGGGCGGCCTCACCTTCCAGAAAGGGCTGGGTGCGGTCCACGCGCTGTCGCACCCGCTGGGTGGGCTCAAGGCGCCCTCGCTGCACCACGGCACGCTGAACGCCGTGCTGCTGCCTGCCGTGCTGCGCTTCAACGAATCGCATGCCGAGGCCAAGTACGAGGTCCTGCGCCGCACGCTGCAGCTGCCGGCGGATTCGTCCGTGCCCGATTATTTCGCCGCTCTCAGCGCCCGCCTGGGCCTGCCCGCGAGCCTGCGGCAGATGGGCGTGCCGGAGGCCTGCCTGCCCGACATCGCCCGCAACGCCACGCTGGACCACTCGGCTGCCACCAACCCGCGGCCGGCGAGCGAGGCCCAGTTCCTGGCCCTGCTGCAGGAGGCGATGGGCTGAGCCGCGGCACGTTCAGCCCGCCAGGCGCTCGGCCACGATCCGGACCCCGCTGAGCCTGCCGGTGCCGTAGAGCCCCACGAAGAAGGCATAGGCCTCGTCCCAGCGGCGGAAATGCTCGGCGCCGAAGCGCTCGACCGTGGTGGCCTGCAGCCCGCGGTACATCTCCAGCCGCTGGCGCAGGATCTCGGTCCAATCCGGCCCCAGATCCTGGCGCTGGACCACCTTGCAGCCGGCCTCCTCCAGGAGGCGCGCATACCCGTCGGCCGAGGCCAGCTCCAGGAAGGTCATCTCCCGCCGCAGCCGGTCCTCCTCGCTCGTGGTCAGCCCTTCGCCGCGGACGATGTCGGTGAAGGCGATGCGCCCGCCCGGCCGGACGACGCGGGCGCATTCGGCGATCAGGCGCGGCTTGTCCGGGACATGCGCCCAGGCCTCCTGCCCGATCACGACGTCGAAGCCGGCATCGTCGAACGGCATCGCCAGCGCGTTGCCGAGGCGGAACTCGACCTCGTGACTCAGCCCGACCAGGCGGGTCAGCCGGATCGCCGCCTGGTGCCGGCTTGCGGTGAGATCGAGGCCGGTGACCCGGCAGCGGTAACGGTGGGCGAGGTAGCGCGCCGGCCCGCCGACCCCGCTGCAGACGTCCAGCACCCGGCAGGACGGGTCGATCCGTGCCGCCGCCGCCAGCGCGTCGATGGCCGCCAGCCCACCGAAATGGTCCTGGTCGTGCTCCTGCAGGATGTCCTCGGTCAGGTGATCGAGATCGACGCCGCGCTCGGCCAGCTTGGTGAGGATCTGCTCCTCGTTGATTGGGTGCCGGTCGTAGAACCCCACCACCGTCTCGATGCCCGGCGTTGCCGCCATGACCCTCTCCCCTGCGCGTTGATGTCCGACGATGGTGGCTGCCGACAGCCCGGCTCAGTTGATGAACTGCGGCATCAGCAGGCGCGGCAAGACCAGCACGAGATCGGGGAAGGCGATCACCACGAGCAGGATCAGCAGCATCGGCGCCAGGATGACGCAGACGTCGCGCATCACGTCGACGACGCGGATCTTGCCGATGGCGCAGGCGATCAGCAGGCACAGCCCATAGGGCGGCGTCACGAGGCCGAAGGCCAGGCTGACGATGCCGATGATCGCGAAATGGATCGGGTGCATGCCCACCGACTGCGTCACCGGCCAGAGCACCGTGCCCAGGATGATGATGGCCGGGATGGCGTCGATGAAGCAGCCGATGACCAGGAACGCCCCCGCCACCAGCAGGCCCATGCCGACCACGCCAAGATCGAGGGCGCCGATGGTCGCCACCATCGCCGCCGGGATCTTGAAGTAGGCCAGCAGCCATCCGAACGCCGAGGCCGAGCCGATGCAGAACAGCGAGATCGCGGCGAACCGGCCGGTATCGTAGAGCACCTCGGCGAGCCTGGCGGGCCCCAGCGTCCGGTAGACGAACAGCCCCAGCGCCAGGGAGTAGAGCACGGCCACGACCGAGGCCTCGGTCGGCGTGAAGAAACCGCCGACGATGCCGCCGATGATGATCACCGGCGTCATCATCGGCAGGACGGCGCGCAGGATCGCGCGGCCGAGCTCGGCCAGGGTCGAGCGCGCGTCGATCGGGTAGCCATAGCGGCGCGCGTAGACGTAGACCGTGGCCATCTGGGTCAGGCCGATCAGCACGCCCGGCAGGAGGCCGGCCAGGAACAGGCCGCCGATCGACACCGACATCAGCCCGCCCCACACGATCATCAGGATGGAGGGCGGGATGATGACGCCCATCACGCTGGAGCAGGCGGTGATCGCGACCGAGAAGCTGGTGCTGTAGCCCTGTTTTTGCATCTGCGGGATCAACAGCGAGCCGATCCCGGCGGCATCGGCGGTCGAGCTGCCGGAGATGCCGGCAAAGAACATCGAGACCAGCACGTTGACCTGGCCGAGCCCGCCCGGCAGGTGCCCGACCATGGCCCGCGCCAGCCCGATCAGCCGGTCGGTGATGCCGGCGGCGTTCATCAGGTTGGCGGCCAGCAGGAAGAACGGCACCGCCAGCAGGACGAAGGCGTTGTAGCTGCGGAACATCTCCTGCAACAGCAGGATGGGGGTCAAACGGGGCTCGATCAGGAACACCGGCAGGCAGGCCAGCGCCAGGGCGAAGGCCACCGGGATGCGCAGGATGATCAGGGTCAGGAACGAGCCGAACAGGATCAGGGCGACGAGCCCGGGGGTCATGCGGCGTGCCCCCGGACGAGGCGCAGGTCGGCGGCGATGCCTTCCCCCAGGAACAGCAGCCAGCTGAGCCCCGCCAGCGGCCAGGCGGCGAAGATCCAGACCATCGGCAGCTCGGCGATCTCCGAGGTCTGATTCCAGCCGAAGCGGACGAACTGCCAGCCATAGACGAGGAACACGACCGCCACGATGCCGGTGACCAGGCGGACGAAGATCCGCGCCAGGGCCTCGCGCTTGGGATCCTTGCTGTGCGGCAGGACGTCGAGATCGAAATGGGTGCCGTCGCGCACGGCGATGATCGCCCCGATCATGATGATCCAGACGAAGCAGAACCGCGCCAGCTCCTCGGTCCAGATGTAGCGCGGGATGAGCTCGCTGAAACGCGACGCCACCTGCATCGTGACCGGCACGATCAGCAACGCCATCAGCGCCGTGAGCGCGACCCGCAGCAGCCGGCAATAGCCGTCGAGCAGCATCTTCATGAGCGGAAGGAGACCTCGATGGTGGTCGGGCCGGCGGCGGCGGCCCTGGTCAGGCCCGCCGCCGCGTCCGGCACTAGGGTGGCGCGCTACTGGATGGCGTTGATGTTGGCCAGCACCTCGGCGGCGCCGAGCTCGGCCGCGTACGCCTGCAGCACCGGCTGGGCCAGTTCCAGCATCGCCGCCCGGTCGGTGAACTCGACCGGCTTCAACAGCCCCTTGTCGGCCAGCGCCTGGATTTTCTCCGCGTCCTGGCTGCTCTCGATGTCGCGGCCATAGGCCCCGGCCTCGGTGCCGGAGGCGAGGATGCAGGTCTGCAGCGATTCCGGCAGGCGGGTGAAGGTCTTGTTGGAGATCAGGAGCGGCCGCACGGTGATCGCATGCCGGGTCAGCGCCAGATAGGGGCCGACCTCGTAGAACTTCATCTGCTCGATGCCGGCAGCCTCGTTCTCGGCCGCCTTGATCACGCCGGTCTGGATGGCGTTGTAGACCTCGTTGTAGGCGATGACGGTCGGGGCTGCACCCAGGGCGGTGAACACCCGGGTCCAGATCGGCGCCCCCTGCATCCGGATCGGCAGGCCCTTCATGTCCTCGAGATTCGCCACCGGCACGGTGGCGAACACGTTGCGCGTGCCGCCGCCGGCATAGCCGATCACCCGCACGTCGGCCTTTTCCAGCACGTCGTCGGCCACCGGCTTGAGCGCGTCGGCCGCCAGCACCTTGCGCCAATGATCCTCGTCCCGGAACAGGAACGGCATGTCCATCAGCGGCGCCATCTTGGAGAAGGTCGACATGTGCGCCGGCGAGGCGATCGCATAGTCGACCGAGATCCCCTGGTTCATGTAGGCGAAGTAGTCCTTCTCCAGACCGAGCTCGGAATTGAGATGCATCTCGAACTCGATCGGCCCGTCCTTGTAACAGGCGGTCACCAGCTCCTCGAACTTGCGCATCGTCTTGGTAAAGGCGTGGTTCTCGTCGAACTGGCTGGCACCGACCAGCTTGATCGGCTCGGCCGCCACGGCCGGCAGACCCACCACCCCGGCCAGGGCAGCAGCGAGGAATGTCGTGCGGATCGCGCGCATCTTGTGGCCTCCCTTGTTTTCTTGTGCTGGCGTCACGATGCCGCAACCGGCGGGGCATGTCACCCTGCCAGTGCGGCTCGTCCATGGCGACGCCAGGGCTCCGCCACTCCTGGCGGCCGAACGTGACCCCGGCGGCCCGGCCTACTATTTTCGGGTGCCGAAGTGCGCTAGTCGGCCATATGCCCACCTCGATCCCTGGGTCCGAGCACCAGACCGCCAGCTCTCGGCGATCGAGTCGTTTCGGCGGCCGTGGCTGGCCCTATGCCCTGATCGTCGTCGGCTTGATGGCCCTGCAGGCGGGCGTCCTCCTCGCCATGGGTCGTGTGCCGTGGTGCACGTGCGGCTATGTCAAGCTGTGGCACGGCGTGGTGCAGAGCGCGGAAAACTCGCAGCACCTCACCGACTGGTACAGCTTCACCCACCTGCTGCACGGCTTCGGCTTTTACCTGCTGCTATGGCTGGTCGCGCGCCGCCGGCCGCTGGGACTGCGTCTGGTGCTGGCGGTAGCCATGGAGGTGGCCTGGGAGGTACTCGAGAACACGGACTTCATCATCGACCGCTACCGCGCGGCCACGATCTCGCTCGACTATTTCGGCGACAGCGTCGTCAACTCGATCGGCGACACGCTGGCCTGCATCCTGGGCTTCCTGCTGGCCTCGCGCCTGCCGGTCTGGGCGACCGTGACGATCGCGATCGCGATCGAGCTCACCCTGGCCTGGGTAATTCGTGACAATCTCACTTTGAACATTCTGATGCTGATCTACCCCTTCCAGGCCATCAAGCAGTGGCAGCAGGCCGTTGGCATCGTATGAGTTGATTTATTCCGGCGTGCCAGGGGCAGGAAACAGTCCACAATACGTGTAACCAGGAGCAGCAGGGTTGTACTCGTTCCACTCCGCTTGGGAGGCTGCCCCCCGCCACACGCCGCGCGGCACCACGCTCTTGGCCGTAGGTGACGTGCATGGCTGTGCCCAGCATCTGGATGCGATGCTGGGCATGCTATCGTCGGTGATCGCGCAGGCCCGGGTGGAAGGCCGGGACTGCGCGTTGGTCATGATCGGCGACTATGTCGACCGCGGTCCCGACAGTCTGGGCGTGCTGCAGCGACTGTGTGGGCTCGAGGCGCGACTGGGCGTTGCGGTGCATCTTCTGCTCGGCAACCACGACCAACTCCTGCGCGAGTTGCTGCGCATCGTACCCGATCCAGACATGCTGGAGCTGTGGTGCGAGAACGGCGGCGATACGACGCTGGCGGAATGCGGAATCGATCCCGAGGCGGTTCGCCGCGCCGATCCCGCCCGGGTTGCGGGCCGCCTGCGCGCCCGGCTCGGCGCGTCCCTGATCAAGCTGCTGCGCGGTCTCGCTCCCGTCTGGATGTCGGGCGGCTACGTGTTCGTCCATGCCGGGGTCGACCCGACCCGGCCGCTCGAGGCGCATGGCCTCGACGAGCTGCTCTGGATTCGCGAGCCGTTCCTGGGCGGCGAGGGCTGGCCGCATAAGTTCGCTGTGGTGCACGGTCACACCCCGCTCGGCCCCGAAGTCTTCTCGCATCGGATCGGGACCGACAGCGGCTGCTTCTACTCGGACGTGCTGACTGCCGTCGAGCTCGCGGATGATCGTCTGCGATTCCATGGCGTCGCCAGCACGCCCGACCTGCGCCCGTTCCTCGACGGTTGCAACCCGGAACAGCCGCGCGCCTTCACCGAGCCGGTGCCGGTCCGGCCATGGCCCTAAACTCAGGCTCGACCTGATGCCGGCATTCGCCGATACCGGATGCGCGCACCGCCGTGGGGAGCCGCTCATGCCGCAGCCGAACGCGCCGCCCGCCCATCGCGACCTCTATTCGCCGCTGGAGCCCTACGACCACGGCCTGCTCGACGTCGGCGACGGGCATCAAATCTACTGGGAGGTGTGCGGCAACCCCGCCGGCAAGCCCGCCGTGTTCCTGCATGGCGGGCCGGGCGGCGGCTGCAGCGCTGAGCATCGGCGGCTGTTCGATCCCGAGCGCTACCGCGTGCTGCTGTTCGACCAGCGCGGCTGCGGCCGCAGCACGCCGTTCGCGTCGCTGGAGGCCAACACGACCTGGCATCTGGTAGCCGACATCGAGCGGTTGCGGGCGATGCTGGGCGTCGAGCGCTGGCTGGTGTTCGGCGGCTCCTGGGGCAGCACCCTCGCGCTGGCCTACGCGCAGACCCACCCGTCGCGCGCGTCCGAGCTGATCCTGCGCGGGATCTTCGCGCTGCGGCGCTGGGAGCTGCTCTGGTATTATCAGCACGGCGCCTCACTGCTGTTTCCCGACAAGTGGGCGCGTTTCCTGGCCCCGATCCCCGCAGCCGAGCAGGACGACCTGATCGCCGCCTACCGCCGCCGGCTGACCGACCCCGATCCGGCCGTGCAGCTCGCGGCCGCCCGCGCCTGGAGCCTGTGGGAGGGCGAGACGATCACGCTCCTTCCCAACGAGGCCTATAGCCGTCAGTTCGGCGCCGACGCGTTCGCGCGCGCCTTTGCCCGGATCGAGAACCACTACTTCGTTCATGCCGGCTGGCTCGAGGAGGGCCAGCTGCTGCGCGACGCGGACCGGTTGCGCTCGATCCCCGGCGTCATCATCCAGGGCCGCTACGATATCGCCACCCCTGCCGCCACCGCCTGGGACCTGCACCGCGCCTGGCCCGAGGCGGAGTTCCAGCTGGTGGAGGGCGCCGGTCACGCCTACTCGGAGCCCGGCATCCAGTGCGCGCTGCTCGACGCAACCGACCGGTTCGCCACACCGCAGGGCCAATGAACGAGGAGACGCTGCCCGAGGTCGGCCAGGCCGACGCCGAAGCGTTTGCCCTCGTGTTCGCGCGCATCCGCGCGGCGTGGCCCGACTACCGGGCGGTAACGCGCCGGGTGCAGTATGGGCCGGAAGATGCGACGCCAGCCAGCTTCTGCGCGCATCTGCTGCAAGAGTTGGAGCCGCTGCTGGGCAATCGCGAGGAGGGAATCTGGGCGCGCTTCGTCGCCTGGGCCGGCGAGCAGCCGTCAGTGCCCGGCCTGTTCTGGCTTCTGGCGGCCGAGATCGCGGCCGAGCATGGCGACTGGGCCGGCACGCTCCAGCTGGCCACGGCGGCCCTGTCCGCCGACCAGACCGACCGGCGCGCGCAGGACCTGTTCCGCACCGCCCGCGGTTGGGTCGAGAACCCCGATGCCGTGGTCAACGAGGATCTGGCCGAGCATTTCTGCAGCCGGCCATTCGAGGATTTCCAGCTCGTTGCTGACAAGGCCTATCTGTGCTGCTCGACCTGGCTGCCGGTGCCGATCGGCGACTATCGCCGCGAGACGCCCGAGGCGATCTGGAACTCGGCCACCGCGCAGGAGGTCCGCCGCTCGATCCTGGACGGCGATTTCCGCTATTGTAGCAAGCTGCACTGCGCGCTCCTGGTCAACCGCTCGCTGCCGAAGCGGAGCGAGGTCACCAACAGGCTGCACCGGCAGATCATGGCCGAGCGGCTCACCACGCTGCCCTGGCGGCCGAAACGGGTGCTGCTCTCGCACGACCGCAGCTGCAACCTGAGCTGCCCGTCCTGCCGACAGGAGCTCGTCGCCGCGAAGAAGCCCGAGGTCGCCCGGCTGAACCGGCTGTTCGAGACCACGATCGCGCCGCTACTGCGCGACGCCGACAGCGTCCACGTCACCGGCTCCGGCGACGCGTTCGGCAGCGCCCATTTCCGCTATGTGCTCAAACGGTTGAACCGGGCCGAGTTTCCCCAGCTGCGGCTGTTGCTGCAGACCAACGGCGTGCTGTTCGACCGGAAGGCCTGGGACGAGCTGGAGCTGGAGGGTCTGGTCCACGGTGTGCTGGTCTCGATCGACGCCGCCTGCCGCGCGAGCTACGAAGCGATCCGCCGTGGCGGATCGTTCGACCGGCTGCTCAATAATCTGGCATTCATCGGCGAGTTGCGGCGCGCCGGGCGGATCCGCCATTTCCGCCTCGATTTCGTCGTCCAGGCGCTGAACTTCCGCGAGATGCCCGCCGTGACCGAGCTGGCCAACGCCTTCGGCTGTGACGAGACGCATTTCCAGATGATCCGCAACTGGGGCACCTTCAGCCTGGCCGAGTACCAGCAACCATTTCATCGGCTCGCCCGACCATCCGTCCTACGCGGAGTTCCTGCAGGTGCTGCGGCACCCGAACCTGGCCCTGCCGATGGTCAAGCTGACCACGGTCCGCCGCCTGCACGAATACGCCCTGCGCCGGCCGGCCGAGGCCGCCTAGAGCTATGGGCGGTCCGGTCCTAGCAACTGCGCCGCGAGCGCCCCCAGCGGGACCACGGCCGTCGGCTGCAGCGTCTCGATCAGCAAGGCGAGGCGGCCGCGTAGATAGGCCGTCCGGTCGGCCGCCAGGGCTCGGGGCAGCTCGCGTAGCGCCGGCAGGCGCAGCCAAGCAGCCGGTGCTGGATCGAGCTGCGCGTCCAGGTCGTGGTCGACGATCAGCAGCAGCGGCCGCCGCGCCGCCTGTGCGCGCACCATCCGAATGATCGCCGGCAGCGCCGCCCGCGCCAGACCCAGGGCGACGGTGAGCACGACCGCTCCCTCGGGCCGGTGCGCCGTCCGTCGCTTGCGAGTTCGCCGCAGCCAGCCGGTCGCCAGCGCACCCTCCAGCACCCCCAGCTCCTGGGTCAGCGCCCAGCCCGCCCGCCGCGCGGTATCCCGCTCCGCGCGCAGGATCGCAGCCTCGGCCCGGACTGCGCCCAGGCTCGTCTCGGCACCGGCATGCGCCAGCTCGGCCATCACGGCCCGGCGCGCGGCCGTTTCGAGCGCTTGGCCCGTTGTCTCCAGCTGCTCGACCAGCAGCTCCACTTGCCGCTCGCGGGCTGCCAGCGTCGCCTTGGCCTGCGCCAGGTCGCCGATCAGCGTTGCCTGCTCGCAGCGCAGCTGAGCAAGCTCCTGGGCAAGGTGGCTGGTGACGTCGGCCAGACTCATGAAAGCCCGACAGCGTGGAGCGCACGTTCGATCTGCAATTTCCCTGGTACCACGAGCACGCCCCGCTATCGCGGCAGGACGTCGGTCGCCAGTGCCGTCGACCTGCGCAACATACGGTGGCGCAGCCTATTTGACGATATCGAGCCGGGACCGCTATGCTGCACTGCAGCAAGAGGAGATGGCGATGGCCAAGGAAGAAATCCGGGCGGTGGCGACGCTGCCGCATCTCGACATCGAGATCCACCATCGGCACGATCCGGAGGAGGGTGCCGAGTATCTCGCGATCACGCTGCGGGGAACGCCTGATCTGGGCACCGCCGCGCGCATGCTCGACCCGTTTCAGCTGCTGGCCACCACCGCGGCCTGGAACCCTTGGCTCGCCTGGTTGCGGCTCGTCAACCCGTGGCTGCAGGGACCGCCAGCCGGGTTGCTGGGCCGGCCTTGGGACCGCGGCGAATGATCCGGCACATCGTCCTGTTCAGCGCCAAGGACCCCGCCGAGGTGCCGGCGCTGCAAGCCGCCCTGTCACGGCTGGCCGGAATCCCGGATGCGCTGCATCTCGAGGTCGGCCGCAATGCCAAGTGCGACGGCCTGTCGGCCGAGATCGACCTCGTGGTTTACGGCGAGTTCGCCGACTTCGCCGCCCTGGATCGCTTCAAGGCGCACCCGATCTATGCCGAATCGGTCGCCGCCGTCCGCCCGCGCCGGGAAATACGTGTCGCCGTCGACTACGAGATCGCAGGTTGACGAGACGGTGCAATCATAGAAGCGTGGCCAGTCCCCCCGGTTGCGCCAGGGCGTGCATTGACGCAATCTCCCGAGGTTTTCTGCGTCCGACACGATCGTGCACGGGGAGGTCCGATGATGTCCAAGGTCAAGGGCGGCTGTCTTTGTGGTGCCGTGCGCTACGAGTTGGCGGCCGAGCCGGCGATCGTGGCAGTCTGTCATTGCACCACCTGCCAGAAATACACGGGCTCGGCCTTCTCGTTGAACCTCGGCATGCCGGTCGACTCGATGACCATCACCGGCGACAGCCTCGCCAGCTACGAGGACCACGCCGGAGCGAGCGGCAAGCCGTTCTACCGTGGCTTCTGCGCGCGCTGCGGCTCTCCGATCTCCGGCCAGGGCGAGGCCTATCCGGGCATGATCTTCATCAAGGCGGGGACCCTCGACGACGCCTCCTGGGTGAAGCCAAACGCACACATCTGGTGCGACGAGAAGATGCCCTGGGTGGTCATCGAGGAGGGTGCCGCGCAGATGCCGCGCAACCCGGGCTAGTCGTCGCGGCGGACAACTAGGCACGGGAGTTGCACGGCGTTTCTCAATCGCACGATCCTTGAGGAAGCGCCATGTCCAGCCACGCCGGCGAAACCGCCGTTCTCGAGATCCCTGGGTCCGACCCGTCTTTGTACAACGGGGATCTCGCGCCCACAGCACCCGAGGGCCGGACGTGGAAGACGTTCGATATCTTCTCTATGTGGATGTCGGACGTGCATTCGGTCGGCGGCTATACCTTCGCCGCCAGTCTGTTCTTCCTGGGCCTGTCGGGATGGCAGGTGCTGATCGCGATGACCGTCGGCATCTTCGGCGTCTATTTCCTGATGAACCTGATCGGGCAGCCGTCGCAGAAATACGGCATCCCCTACCCGGTGATGGCTCGGGTGGCGTTCGGCATCCAGGGTGCCAAGCTCGCGGCCGTGGTGCGCGGGGTCGTCGGCATCGTCTGGTACGGCGTGCAGACCTACTTCGCGTCGAAGGCGGTGCAAGTCCTGGTGCTCACCTTCGTCCCGTCCGCCGAAGCACTCACGCAATCCTCCCATCTGGGACTGTCGACGCTCGGCTGGCTCAGCTTCCTGTTCATGTGGTTCTTCCAGCTGGTGATCTTCCTCAACGGCATGGAGACGATCCGCAAGTTCATCGATTTCTGCGGGCCTGCGGTCTATGTGATCATGTTCGCGCTGGCCGGCTGGATCCTGTCGCAGTCCGGCCTCTCCAGCCTCTCGCTGCAGCTGGGCGAGCCAGTCCAGGGCTCGTCGCTGGGCCACATGGCCAACGCCGCCATGCTGGTGATTGCCTATTTCGCGGCCCTGCTGCTCAATTTCGGCGACTTCGCGCGCTTCGCCGAGAGCGAGCGGGCGATGAAGATCGGCAATTTCCTCGGCCTGCCGCTGAACTTCATGATGTTCGCGCTGATCACCGTGATCGTGACCTCCGGCACGGTCGCGGTGTTCGGCGAGGCGATTCTCGATCCGGTGGCAATCGTCGAGCGGCTCGACAGCCCGGTGGTGGCGATCATCGGCAGCCTGACCTTCATCGTCGCGACCATGGGCATCAACATCGTCGCCAACTTCGTCTCGCCCGCCTACGACATCGCCAATCTGTATCCACAGAAGATCACCTTCCGCATCGGCGGGCTGATCACCTCGATCCTGTCGGTGCTGGTCTGTCCCTGGCTGTTCGTGCAGAGCCCGGGCGCGATCACGGCCTTCGTCGCCATCTTCGGCGCCGTGCTCGGCCCGATGTACGGCGTGATGGTCGCCGATTACTATCTCGTGAAGCACGGCCATGTGGAGCTGAAAGATCTCTATTCGACGTCACCCAGCGGCTCGCTCTATTTCGACCGCGGCTGGAACCGCACCGCTCTCGTGGCGCTGGCCATCTCCGGCTTCGTGTCGATCGGGCTGGCGCTGCTGGGCGGGTTCGGCCTGATGTACAATGTCGGCGACTGGGGCTGGCTGATCGGCGCGGTCGGCGGCGGGGTGATCTATTACGCGCTCTCGGTGCGTGACCTCAAGGCGGCCCCCGCGGTGGCGGCCGAGTAAGCGAATTGTCGCCTAGAAGGAAACAATCCATTTCCCGTCGCCGGGCTGGCCTTCGGCGACGGGTTCCCTACCTTGGCTGCAGATGCCACGGCGAGGGAGCGAGACGATGACCAAGGTTCTGGTGCTCTACTACAGCAGCTACGGCCACATCGAGCAGATGGCCTACGCCGTCGCCGAGGGCGCGCGCGAGGTCGAGGGCGTCGAGGCCGTCGTCAAGCGGGTGCCGGAGCTGGTCTCCGAGGAGGTCGCGAAGCAGTCCCATTTCAAGCTCGACCAGCCGGCGCCGATCGCGGAGCCGAACGAGCTCGGCGACTATGACGCGATCATCGTCGGCACGCCGACCCGGTTCGGCAACATGACCGCCCAGATGCGCAATTTCTGGGACCAGACCGGCGGCCTGTGGATGAAGGGCGCGCTGGTCGGCAAGGTCGGCAGCGTGTTCGCCTCCAGCGCCACCCAGCACGGCGGCAACGAGACCACGATCATCACCACCATCCCGACCCTGCTGCACCAGGGCCTGGTCGTGGTGGGCCTGCCCTATGCGTGCCAGGCGCAGATGGGCCTGGATGAGATCAAGGGCGGCTCGCCCTATGGGGCCACCACCATCGCCGGCGCCCAGGGCGAGCGGCAGCCGTCCGAGCAGGAGCTGGGCATGGCCCGGTTCCAGGGCAAGCACGTCGCCGGGATCGCGAAGAAGCTCAAGGGCTGAGGTCCGGGCGCCGCTGCGGCGGCGCGCCGGTCGTTTGACGGAGGCGGCACGCGATGGGCCTGCTGATCGACGGCCATTGGCACGACCGCTGGTACGATACCGGCGAATCCGGCGGCCGGTTCGTGCGCAGCGCCGCGCAGTGCCGCAACTGGGTCACGCCGGACGGCAGCCCCGGCCCGTCTGGCGAGGGTGGGTTCAAGGCCGAGCCGGGACGGTATCATCTCTATGTCTCCCTCGCTTGCCCGTGGGCGCACCGGACACTGATCTTCCGCAAGCTTAAAGGGCTGGAAGGGATGATCGACGTCTCGGTGGTGCACTGGCTGATGGCCGAGCACGGCTGGACGTTCGAGGAGGGACCGGAGGCCACCGGCGACAGGCTCTACGGCCACCGCTTTGTGCACGAGCTCTACGCCCAGGCGATCCCGCACTATACCGGCCGGGTGACCGTGCCGGTGCTGTGGGACCAGCGAGCGGCGGACGATCGTCAACAACGAGTTGTCCGAGATCATCCGCATGCTGGGCGGGGCTTTCGACGGCATCGGCGCGCTGCCCGGTGACTACTACCCGGCAGCACTGCGGGCCGCGATCGACGCCGTCAACGAGCGCGTCTATGCCACCGTCAACAACGGCGTCTACCGGGCCGGGTTCGCCACCACGCAAGGCGCCTACGAGGAAGCGGTCGACGAGCTGTTCGCGACCCTGGACTGGCTCGAGGAGCGCTTGTCGCGCCAGCGCTTCCTCGTCGGGGACCAAGTGACCGAGGCCGATTGGCGGCTGTTCACCACGCTGATCCGCTTCGACCCGGTCTATCACGGCCACTTCAAGTGCAACCTGCGCCGGATCGTCGACTTCCCGAACCTCTGGGCGTACACGCGCGAGCTCTATCAGTGGTCGGGCGTCGCCGAGACGGTCAACATGGCGCACATCAAGGGCCATTATTACGGCAGCCACAAGACCATCAACCCGACCGGCATCGTGCCCAAGGGGCCGCTCCTCGATCTGGCCCAGCCGCACGGTCGCGACCGGCTTGCCGGCCCAACGGCGCCCGCCTAGACCCGAGAGGGTCACTCGCGGGGAACATGCATGCCTGCTGCGTCGGGGTTCGGTCGGCTTGGGATGTTGCTAGTTTTGGCGGGCTGCGCCGCGGGTGGCCGCGAGGCGCCGCCGATGCGGCCGGTGGTCGATGTCCAGGATCATGTCGGCGCTGTTGACCGCGAGCGCATCGTCGGTGCCTGGCAGTGCCGCGACCTGAATCCCTATCCGGACCAGATCGATCAGCTCGTGCACGAGACCTATGGGGCGGACGGCTCCTATCACGCCGAATCGCGCCCAGCGCCGCGGCCGCCTTTAGGCGCACTCGTGGTAACAGTGCGCGGCAGCTGGGCGGTCGCGGGCGACAAGGTGGTGACCAGCGGCCTGAAGACCGAAGCGCGCTCCGCCGACGGGGACGCCAATACCGATATGCTGGCCGGGCTCGGGGCCGAGTTCGTCAACAGCTATGCCGCGAATCAGGCCGACAGCGCCGCCGATGTGTTGGAACTCGGGGCCGACCGGCTGGTGCTGAGGCCCGTGGGCGTCACCGACCCACCGGTGATCGCCTGCACGCGCTGAGCCGCCTCAGCCGGTCACGCGCCAGATGACGTCGCCCACATCGTCCGCCACCAACAGCGAGCCGTCAGGGCCAATCGTAACGCCGACCGGGCGACCGTAGGAGACCTTCTCGTCCGGCGACAGGAAGCCCGTCAGGATGTCGCGCGGCGGGCCGGACGGGCGGCCGTCGGTGAACGGCACGAAGATGACGCGATAGCCGCTGAGCTTGCTGCGGTTCCAGGAGCCGTGCTGGCCGATCACCATGCCGTCGGGGAAGCCGGGCAACGTGCCGGCGGGCAGCCAGCACAGGCCCAGGGACGCGGTGTGCCCGCCCAGCGCGTAGTCCGGTCGGGTGGCTTTGGCGACCATGGCCGCATCCTGCGGCACGCGGTCGTCGACCGTCTGGCCCCAGTAGCAATAGGGCCAGCCGTAGAAGCCACCGTCCTTCACCGAGGTCAGGTAGTCGGGCGGCGTCTCGTCGCCCAGGCCGTCGCGCTCGTTGACCACGGTCCACAAGGCACCGGTCGTCGGTTCCCAGGCGAGGCCGACGGGATTGCGCAGGCCGCCGGCAAAGATGCGGTTCTCACCGCTGGCGAGATCAAGTTCGTAGATCGCGGCCCGGCCTTCCTCGGCTGCCATGCCGTGGTCGCCGATATTGCTGAGCGAGCCGACGCCGACATAGAGCTTCGAGCCATCCGGGCTCGGCAAAAGGCTGCGCGTCCAGTGCCCGCCGGGCTTGAACTCGGCGAGCTTGCGGCCGGCAGCGGTGATGCGGCTGTCACCCGTGGTGTAGGGGTAGGCCACCACGCCGTCGGTGTTGCCGACGTAGAACGTGTCTCCCAGCAGCGCCATGCCGAACGGCTGGTTCAGTCCCTCCAGGAACGTTTCGCGCGTCTCGGCGACGCCGTCGCCGTCTGCGTCGCGCAGCAGGGTGATCCGGTTTGGGCTCGCCCCCACGGCTGCCGCCCGCTGCATGGTGCTGAACATCGCGTAGTCGAAGGCGGTCCTGATGCCGCCGGGCACGGTCAGCGCCTCGGCGACGAGCACGTCCCTATTGGGCAGCACGTGGATCCAGCGAGGATGCTTGAGGCCCGCCGCGAACGCATTGACCTTCAGGCCAGCCGCGGCGACCGGCGTTTGGCCGGGCGTCCAGCCTTTGGCCGTCGGCATCTTGAGCGTGGGCAGCCGGCCTTGTGGCTTCGCCGCAGGGATCGCCGGTGCCGTGCCCATGGCAGGCTGCCGCACGCTGTCCGCGCCATGCCGCACCATGATCGTGCCGGTGCCGATCAGCGCTACAACGCGCCCAAAGATCTCGGATAAACTCATTTCTGTTCCCCACTGCCCGTGCGCAAACTAGCCGACGCCAGCTCCGCTGGCACGCCCGGAAACGCACGACGCGGTGCGGCTAGACTTGCGTTGCCCTCAGGCTGGGGCTCACCTCAAGCGGCAGGTCCGCGCGGCCGCCCGCGAGCTAAGTCGGTCTCGCGACCCAAGCCCTAGCGGCGGATCGCCCGCAGCATCGTCGGCGCCAGCGCGCCGCTGCGCAGGTTGGCCACGAGATTGGCGAAGGCCGGCACGAACAATGGCCCGAGCAGCACGCCGATGCTCAGCGGCGGTGGCGTGCCGGCGGCAGCCGCGGCGGCGCGCTGCTCAAACCAGGTCACGGTGTCCTGCCGTCGGTCGCTGTGCTCCGCGACCGAGAAGCCGGCGTCGACGAGGAGGCCTTGCAGCTCGGCCAGATCGACCAGGAAGCTCGTCGAGCCGTCCGCCGACCAGGGCGTCGGGTATTGGACCGGGCCGCCCGGCCCGCGCAGGATGTCGTAGATCACGAAGGTCGCACCCGGCCGCAGCACGCGTGCGACCTCGGCGTAGAGCTTCGCCTTGTCGGCGATGTTCATGGCGACGTGCTGGGTATAGGCGGCGGCGAAGCTGGCGACGTCGAACGGTAGGTCGAGGGCGTTGGCGGTCAGGAACCGCGCGCGGCCGGCGAGCCCGCAGCGGCGGGTCAGCTCGTTGGCGACCTCCGCATATTCGGGCGTGAGGTCGATGCCCACCACCCGCAAGCCACGCGTCGCAGCGAGAAAACGCGCCGGCCCACCCAGGCCGCTGCCGATGTCGAGGACCTCGGTCGCCACCGAAGCCGGCAGCCAGCCGGCGAGCTCGACCGTCGCCTGCCGCCCACGCGAATGAAATTCGTCGACAGCAGCCAGATCGTCGATCGTCGGGTGCGCGGGGTCCTTGCCGCTCTCCCGGAGCGCGGCCTCGATCCGCTGCAGCACGTCGGCGCGGCCATAATGGGCGGCGACCGTCTGCTCCAGGCTCATGGCTGCGCAGCCGGCGGCGCGGTGCCGCCGGTCGGGTAGCTGCCGGACAGGAAGAAATCGTAGACGCCATAGGCGGTGATGCCGGCGGCGAGCCAGAACCACATGCCGCTGGGCTCGACCCAAGCCTCGAAGCCCAGCCATGCCACCGCGACCACCATGGTCAGCACGCGCCGGTGCAGCGGCATCAGCCAGGGGTGCGGCTGCGCAGCCATCAAGGGCTCACGCGGCCAGAGGCATCGCGCCCAGCGAATCGTCGAGACCCGCCTCCAGACGGTCGAACAGGAGATCGATCTCGGCCGTGGTGATGATCATCGGCGGGCAGATCCCGATCGCGTCGCCCGGCAGCGCGCGCAGGATCAGCCCGTGCGCAAGGCACTTGCTCACGACCTGCGCGTTGGCCTTCAGCGTCGGGTCGAACTGCTCCTTGGTGGCCTTGTTGCGGACCAGCTCGATGCCCGCGATCAGCCCGACGCCCCGCGCCTCGCCGACGAGCGGGTGCTCGCCGAGTCGCTTCACCCGGCGCTGGAAGTGCGGCGCGATCTCGCGGACATGTGCCAGCATCCCGTCCTGCTCGTAGATCCGCAGCGTCTCCAAGGCCACGGCCGCGGCGACCGGGTGCGCGCCGTAGGTGTAGCCCATGCCCAGCGTGTTGAGCTTGGCGCTCTGGTCGGCGAGCACCTGGTAGAACGCATCGCTCATCAGCAGCGCTGCGATCGGGATATAGGCCGAGGAGAGCTGCTTGGCGCAGGTGACCAGATCCGGCTGGATGTCGAAGGTGTTGCAGCCCCACCAGTTGCCGGTGCGACCGAAGCCGCAAATGACCTCGTCGGCGACGAACACGATGTCGTATTTCTTCAAGATCGCCTGGACCTTCGCGAAATAGCCGCGCGGCGGGACGATCACGCCGCCGGCACCCTGGACCGGCTCGGCGAAGAAGCCGGCGACAGTCTCCGGCCCCTCGGCCAGGATCAGATCCTCCAGCTCCTTGGCGAGCCGGTCGACGAACTCCGCCTCGGTCTCACCGGGCAGACCATCGCGGTAGAAGGACGGCGCCGTGACATGGCGGAAGCGGTCCATCATCGGCAGGTCGAAGCCACTGGCCGTGTAGGCGAGCGAGGCCGTGAGATGTCCCGCGGCCAGAGTGATGCCGTGATAGGCGCGCTTGCGCGCGATGATCTTCTTCTTCTCAGGCAGGCCGCGCGCGTTGTTGTAGTACCAGATCAGCTTGATCGCGCTGTCGATCGCCTCTGAGCCCGAATTGACGAAATAGGCACGGGTGATCGGCGGCGGCGCGATCTCGGCCAGCTTCTCGGCGAGCTCGATCATCGGCTCCGACGAGCGGTGCGTGAAGCTGTGGGTGTAGGGCAGCTTCTCCATCTGCTTGCGCGCCGCCTCGGCCAGGCGCTTGTCGCTAAAGCCCAGCGCCGTGCACCATAGTCCGGCCAAACCTTCGATGTAGCGCTTGCCGTCGTCGTCGACGACATAGATGCCGTCGCCGCCGCTGATCACCAGCGGCCCCTGCTCCTCGTGCTGACGCAGGTTGGTGTAGGGATGCACCGTGTAGGCGATATCCCGCGCATGCAGGGAATTGGGGGCCACCGTCATAAGCTGCTCCTTGCCGCCCCGCCGTCGCCGGAACACTCCGGGGCAAGACGGTCCATCTGACCTGTGGGCACCACTGTAGCGGCCGGAGGGCGCGCCCACAATCCGGGCGGGCGCAGGTCGGCCCCGCCGCAGCGCGCGGCGGCGGACCGCAAGTCGCCGCAGTTAGCTCCATGGCAATGTTCCGTCTCTAGACAATGGGGTAGGTTGCCCGGGCGGCCAGAAGCCGCCACCGGTGGTGCGTTGTCTTGTCGGCTCCGGTGCAGGGCCTATCTGCGGGGCGGCGACGGTGCGAGTGAGGAAGTTTCGATGGCCCGGGCGAGTAAGTTGGCGCAAGCGGAAGTGCTGCCCGTGGCGCTGACGCCGGTCGCGGCGCAGGGCATGCTGCCGGCCGATCATCCGGCGCTGAAGCCGCAGCGCATCGGCGTCGTGCTGATGAACCTGGGCACGCCCGATGCCACCGACTACTGGTCGATGCGGCGCTATCTCAGCGAGTTCCTATCCGACAAACGGGTGATCGATTACCCGAGGTGGCTCTGGCAGCCGCTGCTCCAGCTGGTCATCCTGAGCAAACGGCCGAGCAGCAAGGGCAAGGATTACGACACGATCTGGAACAAGGAGCTGGACGAAAGCCCACTCAAGACCGTGACCCGCAGCCAGGCCGAGAAGCTTGCGACGCGGCTCGCCGCGAGATCCCCGGCCCTGATGGTCGACTGGGCGATGCGCTACGGCAATCCCAGTGTCAAAGGCGTGCTGGACCGGCTGGTGGATGCGGGCTGCAATCGACTGCTGCTGATGGCCCTCTACCCGCAATACGCGGCACCCACCACCGCTACCGCCTACGACAAGGCGTTCGACGCGCTGAAGCAGATGCGCTGGCAGCCGGCGCTGCGCACGATGGGGCCTTATTTCGACCACCCCCACTACATCACCGCCCTGGCCGACAGCATCCGGACCCATCTGGCCGGGCTCGACTGGGAGCCCGATCTGGTCGTGTTCTCCTATCATGGCACGCCCAAGCGGCTGCTGCTGAGCGGCGACCCCTATCACTGCCATTGTCAGAAGACGTCGCGGCTGGTGCGTGAGGAGCTGGGCTGGGCGCCGGAGCGGATGATGGTCTGCTTCCAGTCGCGCTTCGGCAGCGAGGAATGGCTGCAGCCGTACCTCGACAAGACCATGGAGGCCCTCCCGGGACGGGGCGTGAAGAAGGTGGCGGTGATCTCGCCGGCCTTCGCCACCGACTGCCTGGAGACACTGGAGGAGATCCAGGGCGAGAACCGGGAGATCTTCGAGCACGCCGGTGGCGAGAAGTTCACGTACATCCCGTGCCTCAACGATAGCGACGCGCACATCGCGTTTCTCGAGGAGCTGGCGCTGAACGAGCTGCAGGGCTGGCTGTAGCAAGATTGTTACCCGCCGGGTACAAGCAGGCCACCTGTCTCACGGCGATTCGCGATGGCGCCCGCAAGCACGACCAGGTGTCGCTGATCGCCCAAGGCCCAGGTGAAGAGGGCATTGTCGACGTGGTCGCGTGGTGCTCGAGCATCGCATTCACCGGCACGCTGCCGAAATAGCGGTGACCGCGAGCATGCAGCCGGTGTCACGTTCGTCGGCGCTAAGGGGCAATCTGTTGGCGCTGCTGAGCACGGTGCTGTGGGCGACGGGCTTTCCGGCGACCGAGTATCTGCTGCGCGGCTGGGATCCGCTGCTGCTGTGCCTGGGCCGGCTCACCGGTGCCGCCACCTTCCTCGCGCTGCTGGCCGTGCTCTCCGGCCGCGCCGCCGAATTGTGCCGGGCGCCGTGGCGCGACGTGGTGTTCCTGGGCGCCATCGGCGTGGCGGCGCCGGTGTTCCTCCTGGTCCTCGGGCAGAGCCGTTCCGATGCCGTGACGGTGGCGATCATCAGCACGGCCATGCCGATGATCTCGGCGCTGATGGGCTGGCTGCTGGACGGCCGCCGACCCGGTCTGCCGGTGCTCGTGGGCATCGCCCTGGCGATCCTCGGCGGCAGCTTGGCCAGCGTCGCCGACAGCGGCGGACCGGCCGGCCCCCGCGGCGGCGAGCTGCTGGTATTGGCATCGATGATCTTGTGGATCTGGTACTCGCGAGCCGCCATGGCCCGTATGCACACCCATAGCGACGTTGCCATGAGCGGCCTGACCTTTGCGGCCGGTACGGCGATCGTCGCGGTCGTGGTCGCGGTGGCCCTGCCCCTGGGCTTGGCCACGCCACGGCTGGACCTTGCCCCGCCCAGTTTCGCGGCCATGCTCTGGCTCGGCACGATGGCCATCGGATTGTCGGTGCTGCTCTGGTTCAATTGCGCCCGGCTGCTGGGTCTGACCGTCGCGGCCATCCACACCAACTTGGCGCCGTTCTATGTCATGCTGATCGCCCTCGGCTTCGGCGGCACCGTCTCCTTGCGGCAGGTCCTGGGGGCGCTGCTGGTCGCTGCCGGCGCACTCCTGGCCCAGCTCGCAGCCGGCCCGCGTGCTGCGACCTGAGCTTGGGGGGCGACGCCTGTCGCGGTCGACTTTACGGTCGAACTTGCGAGGCCCCTCAGCCTCCGCCGGAGCCGTAGACAAGGCGCGGAAGCCAGACGACGATAGCCGGAAAGACGATGCACAGGCCCACGCCGACGGCCTGCAGGCAGATGAACGGTACGGCAGCGCGAAAGATCATCCCCATGGAGATCTGCGGCGGCGCGACGCTCTTCAGGTAAAACAGCGAATAGCCGAATGGCGGACTCAGGAACGCCATCTGCATGTTGACCATGAAGATCACGCCGTACCACAGCTTGACGTCGCTCGCGGGAACGCCGGGAAAGCCGAACAGCCCATCCCAATTCAGGCTGGTCAGGATCGGCACGAAGATCGGAACGGTGAGCAGCAGGATGCCCACCCAGTCCAGGAACATGCCGAGGACGAACAGGATGAGCATCATCAGCAGCAGGACGCCATAGGGCGCGAGGCCGGTGCTGAGGATGGACTCGGCCACGAAGGTCTGGCCGCCCTTGAGGATGAAGAAGCCGACGAACATGGTGGCGCCGAAGAAGATCCACATCACCATCGCGGTCGCCTTGAGCGTGGCGATGCTGGCGTCCTGGATGGTGGGCCACGTCAGTCGGCGATGGGTCGCGCAGACGACAAACGCGCCGAAGGTGCCGATTCCCGCGGCCTCCACCGGGGTGGCGATGCCGAGAAAGATGACGCCAAGCACGAGCAGGATCAGCAGGATCGGCATGATGGCGCGCCGCAACAGCAGGATCTTCTCGCGAAAGCTGATGCGCTCGCTCATCGGCAGTGCGGGGCCGAGCTCCGGATTGATATGGCAGCGGATCGTCACGTAGGCGACGTACAGGCCCGAGAGCAGGAATCCGGGAAACACCGCGCCGACCAGAAGCTCACCCAGAGACTGCTGCGCCACGACGGCATAGACGATGGCCATGACCGAGGGCGGGATCAGGATGCCGAGCGTGCCGCCGGCGAGCAGTGCGCCACAGGCGAGCACGGGGTCGTACTTGCGCCGGAGCATGGCCGGCAGGGCGATCATGCCCATGGTCACCTCGGTGGCGCCGACCACGCCGACCATGGCCGCGAGGATCGTGCACGAGATCACGGTCGCCGAGGCGAGGCCGCCTTTCAAGCCGCCGAGCCATTTGTAGACGACGTCGAACAGCTCCTCGATGATCCCGGCCTTCTCCAGGATCGCCGCCATGAAGATGAACAGCGGCACGGCCGACAGCTGGTAGTCGGTCATGAACGGGAAGATGCGCGACGGCAGCATGTTCAGCATCTGAGGAGAGCCGAACACATAGAGAAAGAGAATGGCCAGGCTGCCGGTGCAGAAGGCCATCGGCAGGCCGAGCAGCAGGAGCAAGCCGAGGCCACCGAACATGAGGGCGCTCAGCCATTGGATCGGGAGGTCGAGGCCCACCGGTCAGGCCGCCCTGCGGGTCGCTACGGCGATGTCGCGCAGCAGCCGCGAGAGGCCTTGCAGCAACAGCAGTGCCGCCCCGATCGGGATCGCCAGCTTCACGGGCCAGTACTGGATGCCCCACTCCGTGAAGGAGCTCTCGCCGACGGCCATCGCATCGCTGGCGAAGCGCCAACCCGTGACCAGCATCGTGCCGGCGAACAGGAAGAAGAAGGCCGACGTGATGACGTCGCAGATCGCACGGCCACGAACCGGGAGCTTGGAGTAGACGATGTCGACCCGGACATGCGTCTCGTCGCGGTAGGCGTATGCCCCCGCCAGCATGTACTGCGCACCGAACATCAGGAACATACTCTCGTGCACCCAGTTGGTCGGAGAGTTGAAGACGTAGCGCCCGACGACCTCGTAGTAGAAGGCAAACACGGCAAGAACCGCCCAGTAGGACGAGAACTCGCCGGTCCAGCGCACCAGATTGTCAATCAGTCGGAGCGCGCCACCGCTGCCGGGTGACAGCGGGAAATTTTCCGGAACCGCGGTCTGCATCAGGTGCTCGGGTAGAGGCTCCGGCAGCGGCTCGGTCGCCCGCGCCCGTCGAACCAGTCCGGGTATCAAGAGGGCGTCGCCAACCAGCATGATGCCCAGGATGATCGCGACGATGCGGACATGCTGATCGGCGGCATCGTGCAGCGCTCCAGCGGCCAAGAATGCCTCTTGAGCCGGCACCGCGTTGGCCTCCGCCTCGGCCACGCGTTGATCCGCACCATCAGGCTGACGCTTGCGGCTGGTTTCGGCCCTGGCGACCAGCCGGGCCGCCTGCTCGGAAGCGAGCCGCGTCCGCGACACTTCCTGCCGCGCATCGCGAACCTCGGCGTTGGCCCACAAGAGCGCGAGGAAGACCGGGATGAAGATCAATCCCAACGAGCTGCGCAGATAGAACCGGTGCATGCCGACGAACCCGGCGGTCAGCAGAAACAGATAGGCCAGGAAGTTGTTGGCCCGGCCGGCATCGTCCCGCTTGCGTTGTCGATGGACGAGATAGATCGCGACCAGCGGAAACAGCCCGAGAATCGCCCAGTAGAGCCAATGCGGCAGCACGAAGGTCAGAGATGGCATCAGAAACCACAGTCCGGGCAAGGAGACGGGGCCGCCCCGGTGTGGGACGGCCCCGTCACCAGGGTTACATCTTGATCGAGAGACCCTGGTACATGTCCGGCGTGACATAGCCCACGGAGGGGCTCTCCATGATCTCGAGCTGGAGCTTGAACAGGCGCGCGGCGTCGGCGTCCTTGTTGGCCCACTCGAACCAGATCGGGACCGCGATCTCCTGGAACCGCTCCACGTCGTCCGCGCTCAGCCGGTTGATCTCGATGCCCGCATCGGCATATTTCGGCCAAGCCGCCATATCGGCCGTTTGGATCGCGCCGAAATGTATATTGGAGTAGACTTGAACCTCGTCGTTCACGAACTGCTTCAGCTTGTCCGGCAGCTTGTTCCAGACTTCCATGTTGACGCAGAAGTCCATCAGATCGACCGGCTGATACACCGACATCAGGCCTGGGGGACCCATCGAGATGTATTTGGTCACCTGCTGGAAGCCCAGCGCCCAATTCACTGCCGGGCCGGTATAGTCGGCAGCGTCGATGGTGCCCTTCTCCAGCGCCGAGAACACTTCGCCACCGGGCAGCAGGGTCGTCTTGGCGCCGGCCTTGGCGAAGGTCTCGGCGATCATCCCGCCGGGAACGCGCAGCTTGAGATCCTTGAAGTCATCGAACGAACGGATCGGCGTCTTCGAATGAATGATGTTGGCACCGTGATGGATACGATTGACGTAGTATATTCCCTGTTTCGCGAAGACATCACGCGCAGCCTGAAGGCCGCCTTTCGAATAGAAGAACATGTCCCATTCGTGCGGGTAGCGCAGGCCAAGCGTATATGAGCTGAGGAATGCCGCCGACGGCATCTTGCCGGCCCAATACAGCGTGAACGAGTTCATCGCTTCGAGCACGCCGTTCTTAACGCCGTCAAGCAGCTCGAAATCGCCGACCAAGTCCTTCGCCTTGAACGGCTGGAACTCGAGTTCGCCGCCGGTGCGCTCCTTGATCGTGCCGCACCAGTGCTGGAAGGTCTCGAGGCCTACACCCGCCGGCCAGGACGTCTGCACCTTCCATACGATCGTATCCGCGGCTCCGGCCCTGCGGACCCAGGGGGCGGACAGAGCGGCAGCAGCCGTGCCGGCGACCGCTGTCCGGCCGAGAAACTGGCGGCGTGGCGTGGCTGTATTCTTCACCTCAGTCATGTGATTCTCTCCCTGTCATTGCATTTGTGAACGTGTCGCCCAGGCCGATCGCGAATTCGCCGTTGCCCGCCGGCCAAGGCTGCTTTGCTTCTTGGATGCTTGACCGGGGGTCACTGGGGCATTTCAACGGTGACTTTGATGCTGGAATACCAAGCGGCGAGGTTGGCGATGTCGTCTTCGCTCAGGCTCTGGGCGATGATCGACATCTGCTCGTCCTGACGCGCGCCGGCCTGGAAGGCCTTGAGCTGTTTGATGAGGTAATTGGCATTGTCGCCGGCGAGATTGGGCGCGTCGGGATTCTTGCTGAGCCCGTTGATTCCGTGACAGACGGCGCACATGGCCGCCGTCTTCTTGCCCACGGCCGGATCGGCGGCACGAACGATACCTGGCGCCAGGATCGCGACCGCCAGCAGGCAATAAAATAGTTGATTGGAGGGCATCCGGCAAACCCGCGTGGAGGCGGGCCACGGCCGAAGCCGTGGCCCCAGATCAATCAGTTGCTGTAAGAGATCCGATAGACCGCCCCGGCGAAGTCGTCGGAGACGAGCAGGGAGCCGTCGCGCAACTGGGCAAGGGCAACCGGCCGCCCGATATACTCGCCTGCGTCGGTGAGCCAACCCGAGGCGAATACCTCCTGCTCGCCGGGGGTGCCGTCATCGTTGAGCGGCGTGAACAGGACGCGGGCGCCGGCGGGCTCGGTACGGTTCCAGGAGCCGTGTTGGGCGGTGAACACGCCCTTCTTGTATTTTTCCGGGAACTTGCTGCCGGTGTAGAAAACCATCCCGAGATCCGCGGCGTGTGCGGTCGTCTCGACCACCGGGAACACCACGTCAGCCGGCGGCTCGCTGTCCTTGAACTCGTTCGTGCGGATGTGGCCGCCGCCGTACCACGGGAACCCGAACTCCTGGCCTGCGGCCGTGATGCGGTTCAGCTCGCCGGGCGGGATGTCGTCGCCCATGCCGTCGACCTGGTTGTCGTTGGTCCACAACTCGCCGGTCGTGGGATTGAAGTCGAACCCAACCGGATTGCGCAAACCCGTGGCGTAGACCTCGCGGTTCTTGCCGTTCTGATCGAGCCGGATGATGCCGCCGATCCCGGCCTCCTTGAACGGCTCAACCTTG
Organism: uncultured Alphaproteobacteria bacterium; assembly: GCA_963798145.1. Taxonomy (GTDB): domain Bacteria; phylum Pseudomonadota; class Alphaproteobacteria; order Geminicoccales; family Geminicoccaceae; genus Benzoatithermus. Next base: position 224,529 of record CAWCSG010000012.1, on the reverse strand, counting down.
TCCTTCGGCGGCACGTTGTAGGGCTGGCCGAGCTGAATATAGAGCTTCTTGTCCGGGCCGACCGTGCAGACCCGAGCCGTGTGGTTGAACGACTCGTCGGCACCCGGGACGAGCTCACCTTCCTTGACGACGTCGCCGACGGCAACGTCCGGGCTCTCGTAGAAGAATTCCGCGGCCGGGAAGGTGCGGACCCGATTGCGTTCGGCGACATAGAGGAAGCCGTCCTTCGAGAAGCAGACGCCGTTCGGGATCACGAAATCCAGCGACGGCGCAAAGCGTTTCACCTCGTCGGCTGTGCCATCCTTGTTGCGATCGGTGACTGCCCAGACCGAATCCTTGCGCGTACCGACGAAGGTGACCACGCCCTGGGGTCCGACCGCCATGTGGCGCGCGTCGGGCACGACGGCGTAGAGATTGATCTTGAACCCGGGCGGCAGCTTGATTTGCTCCAGGTTCTTACGCAGCTGGTCGGCGTACTCGCCAGTCTGCGCCACAGGCTGGAACGCCGTCATGGCGGTGTCCGTCGCCTGCATGTTCGAAAGTTTCTGCATATTGTCGGCAGCGCCGGCCATTCCGGCTGCGCAACATAGCGCAGCAATCGCGACCGAGCACATCAGTACATTTCGCATTTTGCCTCCCAGTTTTCGCACCGTTCGCAACGGCGGCTCTTTTACCGAGGCAGTAAGCCGCATCCTCGGTGTGACATCGTCCAGCAGCATGCCGAGAGCTGCTGGCTGCAATGCCCGGGCCTCCGTCCGCTCGACCAATCGATGATGAAGCGGTAAATCGATTCGGTCAACGCTCACAGGCTGCCGCGAGTGGTGAGCGGCGACAACGAAGCGACCGCCACCGGCCCCTCTACAGAATAGCGCGGCGCCAGCGCCAAGCTGATGGTCCTCGGTCGTCGGCGCACCGACGCCGACCTTCGGCTCGCGGCCTGAGCGCCCATAGACCGGGGACCCGGCGATCCGCTAAACGCTTGCGCCGGACATACGACCTACCGAGGCGCTAATGCCGCTGCAGCAGCTCGAGGCCCTGATCGCGCGCGGCGAGTTGCGCCCCGACCCGGTGCAGAAGGCGGCCGCCGCCCGACTCGGCCAGCTGAGCCGGGAGCTGGCGCACTGGCATCCGGCGCCGCCCGCGCCCGCCACCGGCGGTTTTTTGGCCCGTTTGGGATTCGGCCGCGAGGACACGCCTCCGGCAGCACCCAAAGGCGTCTATCTCCATGGCGGCGTCGGCCGCGGCAAGTCGATGTTGATGGACATATTCTTCGCTACCGCGCCCGACCTGCCCAAGCGTCGAGCGCACTTCCACGAGTTCATGCTGGACGTGCACCATCGCCTGCACCGGTTGCGGCAGGACGAGGCACACGACGACCCGGTGCAGGCGCTGGCCGCGGAGCTGGCCCACGCGCATCGGCTGCTCTGCTTCGACGAGTTCCATGTCGTCAACATCGCCGACGCGATGATCCTCGGCCGCCTGTTCGAGCAGCTGTTCGCGCTGGGCGTGGTGCTGGTGGCCACCTCCAACTGGCCGCCGCAGCGACTATACGAGAACGGCCTCAACCGTGATCGATTCCTGCCGTTCATCGACCTGTTGCTGACCAAGGTCGACGTGGTGGCGCTGGAAGGGCCGGTCGACTACCGGCTCCATCGTCTGCGCGACCTGCCCGTCTACCACCACCCGTTAGGCGATGCCGCCGACGCGGCGCTGGCGACGGTGTTCGTGGCACTGACCGACGGTGCGGCGACCACCTCCGAGGAACTCGAGGTAGGCACCCGCCGGCTGCATGTGCCCTGCGCGGCAGGCGGCGTCGCGCGCTTCGAATTCGCCGATCTGTGTGCGCGCCCACTTGGCGCAGCCGACTATCTGGCGCTCACCGAGCGCTATTTCGCGCTGTTCCTCACGGGCGTGCCGCTGCTCACGCCCAACCGCCGCAACGAGGCGCGGCGCTTCATGACCCTGGTCGATGCGCTCTACGAGCGCCGCGTCATGCTGATCGCCTCGGCCGAGGCGGCACCAGAGGGGCTCTATGCGGCGGGCGATGGTGCGTTCGAGTTCCAGCGCACGGTCAGCCGGCTGCTGGAGATGCAGTCCAGCGCCTATCTCGAGGCCAGCCGCAACCGCCATCCCGATCAGCTGCCCAAGACCTTCGCACCGTACGCGCTGACCAGCGATCTGAACTGATCGCGCTCTTGCCGCGCGGTTACCATTTCGTAGGGACGTTCGGAAGCGGTCGCGTCACCCCGCGGAGGTGCTAACCTCGAAGGCCCGCATCGCCTGGAGGTCGGGAACGCCATGCTCGACGTCATCGGGCTCTGTCTGATGCTCGGGGCCGCGACGGTGCTCGTGCATCACGAGGGCCTGCGGGCCATCGCGCGACTGACCGCGTCGCCTGCGCCGCATGATACCCGCATGCTGATGCTCGGCGTGATTTTCGGCATCTTCGCGCTGCACATCGTCGAGATCGGCATGTATTCGGGTGGCTTCGCGCTCGGGGCGTATGTGCTCCATCTCGGGCACCTCGCCGGCGACGTCGACGGGACCAGCCTCGAATATCTCTACTTCTCGGCCGAGACATTCACGACGGTGGGTTTCGGCGACATCGTGCCTGAGGGCCAGTTGCGGCTGTTGGCGAGCTTCGAGCCGCTGAACGGCCTGATCCTGCTCGGCTGGTCCGCGTCGTTCACCTATGTCGAGGTCCAGCGAACGTGGCCTCGCGAGGGCAAGGCCGGATATGGAGCGAGCCCTCAGCGTCTCGTCACGCAGCGACTATCTTGAGGACCAGCCAGCCGTCGCCTGCGCGAGCCGCTAGGGCAGGCCATCAGGCACGACATTCAGCCGGTAGAGGACATCCTGCACCAATGACGGGACAGGATTTTCCGCCCGGATACGCAGGCGGTGCCGGCCGGGCGAAAGCGCAGGCAGGATGACATAGTAGCCGTCGTCAACGGCCGGCGCATATATACCGGCAGGGACGCCGCCGGCGGATGAGCAAGGCGCATCGAACAGATTCCGCTCAGGCAGCGCGACCTCGAACACGACGGAGCGGACCCGTCTGAAGCTGGTGATGGGCCGCCCATCGAGTTGCACGGACAGCTTCGTGAAGCTATCCATTATGCCGGCGGCATTGGCGCGCAACTGGGCGACCGGGATCGGCTTCGGTTCAGAGCCGCACACGCCCGGCGCGTCGATCTGGACCGAATTGGCCACGGGTACCAGCAGCACCCTTTTTTCGGGCAAGGCACAGGTCCGCTCCGTCTTACCACCGTCGAAGGTGCCGGCCAGCAGCCACACCGGGCCGCGCTGACCGATCATGCAGTATTGTCCGGTCGTATCGGACAGCGGATTGCTGGCGGCCGGAATCGAGAGCGCCCATTGCCACCATTGCGCTGTGAGGCCGTTCAGCAGCCGCGGCACCCCGAATTCGACGGTGGGGATCCGGCCCGACGCGATCGGTCCAATGGCGGTCGTGCCACTGGGCGCCGAGGGCACCGACAAGGTAGCCGACGCCGGTGGCACCGCACTGCCGACGGTGGCCCCGAGAGCGAGGACGCAAACGATCTGAATGGCCCTTGGCATGGTCCCCTCCAGGTTTTAGTGGCGCAAAACTAATAAATTCTTAGATGAATAAGAATAATTCTGCCTATGTCTTTCAAGATATCAGAGTAATGTGCCATGGCTCACGTTTGCCGGCAAGTGGATCGACGTGCCGGCAAATCATCGGTGCCCAACGGGGGCGAGCTAGCCGCATTGGCGCCACGGCCCGATGTCGACGTGCAGATGGTTGTAATGCAATCGATCCGTGTCGGGCGTCAGGGTCACGCTGAAGTACCGGCACGCGGCGGCGGCGACCGCCCGCAGGAAACGCTGCTCGTCGCGCGGCCCGCGCCATCCGCGCTCCACGGTGACGACCCGGCCATTGGCCAGCTTGAAGCCGGCGATGTCTAACGCCCGCGCCTGAGAATGCAGGCTGAGCCGGGCGGAGTTGCCGGTCATGCGGCGGCAGGCGAAGCTGCCATAGTGGCGGATCGCGACGACGCTGCCGCGCAAATGGTCGCGGGCGGCTTGCTGCACCTGCGCCTCGAAGCCGCTCCACGCGACCAGCATGGCACAACTGGTGCGCAAGGCCGGCTCGAAGATCAGCATCGCTCCGGCCGCCGCGCTCACCGGCGTGTCGACCGGGCAGCCGGGGCTGCCGCCCGCCCAGCGCTGCACCGCGATCCCCCGCTCCGCCAGCGTTTGCAGGCAGGCGGGGCCGGAGAGCCGGTAGGGCGCCGCGCCCGATCCTGGCCGGGAGGAGCGTTCGCTGCTGCATGCGAACAGGAGCATGGTCGCTGCCGCCAGAGCCGTTGCCGACGAGGCCCTCACGCGCGGTCAGCGCCGCCGGTGTTTCGCGCCGCCAGCATTTCGGCCGTCGGCTGCACGCTTCCCACTACGAAACCTTCGTGCCATGAAGCATGGATGTAGATGGCCGTCGCGGGCGCTTGAGCGCGAGAGCGGGGCCACCAAAATGGCAGGGGGGATAGATGATGAATGCGCTCAAGGCGGCGATGATCCTGTGTGTGGGGATATTGCTCGCCGTCCCGGCGACGGCCAGCGAGATCGTCATCAAGTTCAGCCACGTCGTGTCCGACAATACGCCCAAGGGTCAGGGCGCCGAGCTGTTCAAGAAGCTGGTCGAAGAGCGTCTTGCGGGCAAGGTACGGGTCGAGGTCTACGCGAACAGCTCGCTGTTCGGTGATTCGAAGGAGCTGGAAGCTCTGGCGCTGGGTGATGTCCAGATGCTCGCGCCGTCGCTGTCCAAGTTCGACCGTTACACGCCTAAGCTGGCGGTCTTCGATCTGCCGTTCCTGTTCGACGACATCGCCGCGGTCGACCGCTTCCAGGCCGGCGAGAGCGGTCAGGCGTTGCTAAAGAGCATGGAGGATTTGGGCTTCCTGGGCCTCGGATACTGGCACAACGGCATGAAGCAGCTGTCGGCCAACAAGCCGCTGCGGCTGCCGGCCGACGCCGCCGGCCTGAAGTTCCGCATCCAGGCCTCGGACGTGCTGCTGGCCCAGTTCGAGGCCCTGCACGCCAACCCGCAGAAGATGGCGTTCGCGGAGGTCTACCAGGCGCTTCAGGTCGGCACGGTCGACGGCCAGGAGAACACCTGGTCCAACATCTACTCGCAGAAGTTCTACGAGGTTCAGAAATACATCACCGAGAGCAACCATGGCGTGCTCGACTATATGCTGCTGACCTCGACCGAGTTCTGGGACAGCCTGCCGGACGACATCCGCACCGAACTCGATGCGATCGTCACGGAGGTTTCGAGCGAGGTGAATCGGATCGCCGGCGATCTGAATGCCGGCGATCGCCAAAAGATTCTCGATTCCGGGGTCAGCGAGATCATCAAGCTGACGCCGGAAGAGCGGAAGGCCTGGGTAGCGGCGATGCAGCCCGTCTGGGCGAAATTCCAGGACGGCATCGGCGTGGACGTGATCGAGGCAGCGAAGTCGTCCAATAACGCGAGCTGAGCGGGTCGGCGCGCCCGACCGGGGGAGACGTCGCCATGGGGACCATCGTCGCCCGTCTCGAGGAAGGAATCCTCGCCCTGCTGATGGCCTCGATGACCATCCTGACCTTCGCGCAGGTGGTCATGCGCTATCTGTTCAACTCCGGCATGATCTGGGCGCTCGAGGCGACGGTCTATATGTTCGCTTGGCTGATCATGATTGGCATATCCTATGCCGTGCGCGTCCACGCCCATATCGGCGTGGACGCCGTGGTCAAGCTGCTGCCGGCCGGCACGCGCAGGGCGGTCGGCCTGATCGCCGTGGGCTTGTGTCTGCTCTACGCCGTGATCATGCTGACCGGCTCCTACAACTACATCTACAAGCTCTATCGCCTGGGGGTGCACGCGGAGGACATTCCGCTCCCACGCTGGGTCCTGAGCAGCATCCTGCCGATCGGCTTCGCGCTCCTGGGCCTCCGTCTGCTCCAGCAGGCCTGGGCGATCTACACCGGCAAGGCCGTGGGCTTCGAGCTGGCCGACGAGGCGGCCGATGCGCTCGAGATGGCGCATGAGCACCCGCCCGCGGGGAGCGCCAAGCGATGATGACCGCGTTTCTGTTCGTCGCCCTGTTCGTCTTCCTCGTCCTCGGCATGCCGATCGCGATCTCGCTGGGCCTCGCCAGCGTGCTGTCGATCATGCTGTTCGCCAACGACAGTCTGGCCTCCCTGGCGCTGAAGTTCTTCGAGACCAGCGAGAAGTATGTCCTGCTGTCGATCCCGTTCTTCATTCTCGCCGGCAATTTCATGACCACCGGCGGCGTCGCCAAGCGGATGATCGACTTCGCCATCGCCTGCCTCGGCCATCTGCGCGGCGGTCTCGCGATCGCCGGAGTGTTCGCCTGCATGCTGTTCGCGGCCGTGTCCGGCTCGTCGCCGGCCACGGTCGTCGCGGTCGGCTCGATCGTCATCGCCGGCATGGTGCGCACCGGCTACAGCCAGAACTTCGCCGCCGGCGTGATCTGCAACGCCGGCACGCTTGGCATCCTGATCCCGCCCTCGATCGTCATGGTCGTTTATGCTGCCGCGACCGAAAGCTCGGTTGGCCGCCTGTTCATGGCCGGCGTCATCCCGGGCATCCTGTTGGGTCTGGCACTGATGGTGGCGATCTACGTCGCCGCCACCGTGCTCGACCTGCCGCGCCAGCCCCGCCAGGGCTGGGGCGAGCGTCTGCGGACCGGTCGCGAGGCGATCTGGGGCCTGATGCTGATCTTCATCATCCTGGGCGGCATCTACGGCGGCGTGTTCACGCCGACCGAGGCCGCGGCAGTGGCCGCAATCTACGCCTTCATCGTCGCCCTGTTCATCTACCGCGATCTCGGCTGGCGCGAGGTGCCGAAGGTGCTGGTCGACAGCTCCAAGGTCACGGTGATGCTGCTCTTCATCATCGCCAATGCGTTCCTGTTCGCGCATGTGCTGACGACGGCCCAGATCCCGCAGGCCATTGCCGAGACGATCGTCGGCGCCGGCTTCAGCCAGTGGCAGTTCCTGATCGTCGTCAACATCATCCTGCTGATCGCCGGCAACTTCATGGAGCCCTCGGCGATCATCCTGATCCTGGTGCCGATCCTGTTCCCGATCGCTATGCAGCTCGGGGTGGACCCGATCCATTTCGGGATCATCATGGTGGTCAACATGGAGATCGGCATGGTGACACCGCCGGTCGGGCTCAACCTGTTCGTCACCTCGGGCGTGACCGGCATGCCCGTGATGCAGGTGGTGCGCGCGGCGATGCCCTGGCTCAGCGTCCTGTTGGTGTTCCTGATCGTGATCACCTACGTCCCATGGTTCTCGTTGGTGCTGCCCAATGCGCTGTTCGGTACCGCCATCGTGCAGTAGACAATCTGCCGGAACAGCGTGACGAAACATGCGCGGAATGGTCTGGCCGAAGGCGAATCGCGGTGGCCGGTGGAGCTGACATAGCCATCGAGGTTGCCGCGGGTTATCGGGGCGGCGCTCCGGACCGTCGATCCCGGGAAAAGGGTCGGACGATTGGCGCCGGAGCGCGCTCGATCCACGTCTGCGCCGGGAGTGCGCGCTTGACCGACGCCGATCACCGTGGTTCTCAACATCGATCTGTCGTCAACGCTAGGCTTCGAGCCCGTACCGTCGCTGCTGGTCTTCGTGCTGGGTACGACGCTCGAGGAGAACCTGCGACGGCTCGATGATCATCAACCGTGGGGACGCCGCCGTCTTCGTCAGCCACCCCCTCTCCCTCGCCCTGCTGCCGATCTCCGCAGCACTCCTCACCGACGTCCTCCTCCCCAACATCAAAGCCAAACGCGAGGAAGCGTTTCAGGAGTGACCGCGATGACCATCAAGCAGATCCTGGTTCACGCGGACGATACCGTCGCCACCGAAGCAAGGCTCAACGCGGCGCTCGCGCTGGGCGCAGCATGCGGCGCCCAGGTGGTGGCATTCTACCTGATCGCCGAGCCGTTCTTGCGCGCGAACGTCGGACGGCACCTTCCCGAAAGCTTCGTGCGCGAGCATCTGGCGGCGCTGGAGCAGGAGGCCGATGTGCGACTGGCGGCGTTGCAGGCGCTGGCCGTGGCCGCCGGCCAGACCTTGGCAACCAAGCGTGCGACGGGCATGCTCGACCGGCTGCCGACACTGCTCGCCCGCGAGGGCCGCGCCGCCGACCTGATCGTGGTCGGGCCGGCCAGTGGCGAGGCTGGCGGCGACGAAGCGCTGTTGGCCGAAGCCGCATTCATGGACACCGGCCGCCCCGCTCTGGTGGTACCGCCGGACTGGTCCGGCACCTTGCCGCCGACGCGCGCTCTGATTGCCTGGGATGGTTCGCGCGAGGCAGCCCGCGCCGTCGGTGATGCGGTTCCCCTGTTGCAGAAGGCCACGGACGTCACGGTCCTGGTGGTCGACGCCCACGCTGGCGGCGCGCGCTTCGGCGACCAGCCCGGCACCGGCCTCGCCGCCTACCTGACCCGCCACGGTGTGAATTCCCATGTCAAGCAGGTCGAGAGCATCGCCGGCGGTCCCGGGCCGACCATCCTGGCCAAGGCCCGCGAGGAGCAGGCCGACCTCCTGGTCATGGGTGGTTACGGCCACTCCCGTATCCGAGAGATGTTGTTCGGTGGCACTACCCGGCACATCCTCGACCATACCACCGCCACCGTACTGCTCGCCCATTGAGCGCGCTGATGCGGGCCGTCATCTGCGATACCCCGGGAAAGCTCCGCCTGATCGAGCGACCCCGCCCCGAGCCCGCGCCGGGTGAGCTCGTCCTGAGGATCCGGCGGATGGGGGTCTGTGGCACCGACCTGCACATCTTCCAGGGCAAGCATCCGTTTCTCGAGTACCCGCGGGTGATGGGCCACGAGCTGGCCGGCGAGGTCGCCGCCGCCGGCAGCGGCACGACCCTGGCCGAGGGCACGCAGGTCTACGTCATGCCCTATCTCACCTGCGGCCGGTGCATCGCCTGCCGGCAGGGCAAGACCAATTGTTGCACCTCGCTGCAGTGCCTGGGCGTGCATTGCGACGGTGGGATGACCGAATACGTCGCCTTGCCGCAGGCCGTCGTGTTTCCAACCGACGGGCTGCCCCTCGATCAGGCGGCGCTCGTCGAGTTCCTGGCAATCGGCGCCCATGCCGCGCGCCGGGCGGAGATCCGTGGCGGCGAGCGCACGCTGGTCGTCGGCGCCGGGCCGATCGGCATCGCCACGGCCCTGTTCGCTCGCGCACGCGGCGCGCAGGTGACGATGCTTGATCCGCGCGCCGATCGGCTCGACTTCTGCCGCGACGTGCTGGGCCTGGGTGAGGGGCTTGCGGTCGACGCCGACACCCGCGAGCGCCTGGCCGAGCGCACCGGCGGCGACTTCTTCGACCTGGTGTTCGACGCCACCGGTAATTCTGCCGCGATGGAGCAGAGCTTCGGCTGGGTGGCCCACGGGGGCACGCTGGTGTTCGTCGGCGTGGTCCGCACCGACCTCGGCTTCTCGGACCCGGACTTCCACAAGCGTGAGCTGACGCTGAAGGGCAGCCGCAACGCCACCATCGAAGACTTCCGCGAGGTGCTGGCGGCGATCGGCGCCGGCAGCATCCCCGTGCCGCGCCTGATCACGCATCGGGCCAGCCTCGCCGACGCACCGCTGCGCTTCCCCGACTGGATCCGGCCGGAGACCGGCGTGGTCAAGGCGATGATCGAGATCTGAAGAGGTCGAGCTCGCGATGGGTTCAACGGCCGATGGCCGCGGCCGGGCGCCGAGATATTGTAGCACGTGCGCCACCGCTGGGCGCCCTGCGCGGCCTTCGCCGCAATCCACGCTTCTCAAGTTGGCCTTCGACCTCCCAGGATGACTGCGATGCGTGGGAGAACATGTCGGCGCTGACCGGTCGAAGGGGAATGCTGCTCGATGATGCGTCGCGTCTGGACGGCCGCAAGCGGACTTGCGCTGCTCTGCCTCTTCGCGCCGGCGATGCCCGTTGGCGCGGAGGAGGCCCCGTCGGGGGAGCTGACGGCGGTGGACGAGGCGCAGGCGGCGCATGACGAGGCGACCGACGCCGTAGCCCTGCCGCCGGCGACGATCGGCGCGCTGACGCTGCAGCCGACGCTGGCGGCCGGGGTCGCCTACTTCACCCAGAGCAATTCCTGGTACGGCCGCTCGACCGCCAACCTCGGCCGCAAATCCGATCACTGGTGGGAAGGCTCGATCACACCGGGTCTGGGTGCGGTGCTCGATCTTGGTGATGCCGGTCGCTTCGACGGCAGAGTCAGCGTCGTGGGCGCGCTCACCCGCGGCGTCGACGCGGCCGGAACCAATGTCGAGGACGACACGCCCACCGACGCCGCGCTCGACGAGGCGTGGCTGAGCTGGAACTCCGGGCCACTTCTGGTGGACTCCCTGGGCGAAGATGCCGTCGAGCTCTCGGGTGGCCGGCAGATGTTCGAGCTCGGCACCGGCTTTCTCATCTGGCAGGGTGCGACCAACGGCGGCGACCGCGGCGCCTACTGGCTGGCGCCGCGCGAGGCCTACGAGCTGGCCGGCGTCGCTAAGGTCGAGAGCCACGGCCTCATTTGGCGCGCGTTCTACCTCGAGCCCGATGACGACCCTGGCACGGACACAAAGCTGGTTGGTCTCGATCTGGAATACGGCCTGACCGATGGGGGCTGCGCCGCGGACGCCGCACCCGCCAGCTGCATCGCGGCCGGCTACTACAATATCGTCAAATCGGATATCGCCACGCGCGACGGGATGAGCGTGTTCGACCTGCGCGGTGACATCCGGCCGCTCCCGTCGCTCCCCGGCGTGCGGGTCGCGGGCGAGTTCGCCTACGAGACCAACGGCAGCAAGCTGGACGCCTATGGCTGGTACGGCGAGCTCGGCTACGCTGCCGACGATCTACCCTGGGCGCCCTATCTCAGCTACCGCTACGCCTTCTTCTCGGGCGATGAAGGCAGTTCCGCCAGCAAGTCCGAGGCATTCGACCCGCTGTTCTACGATGGACCCGACTGGGGCGTCTGGAACCAGGGCGAGATCCTCGGTGAGTGGACGTTATCCAACAGCAACCTTATCTCACATACGGTGCGGCTCAACGCCTACCCGACCGACAAGCTCACCCTGACCGCGCTCTACTATTATTTCCGGCTCGACGATCCCGGCAGCGCCGGCGTCGAAGACCACGATTTCTCGCAGGAGGTCAACCTGATCGCCGACTACGCCGTCAACGGCAATCTCAGCGTCGGCGCCGTGGCCGCCACCTCGTTCCCGGGCGACGCCGCCGAGCAGTATACGGGCGGCGACCAGACTTGGTCGCAGGTGATCCTCTATGCCACAGTATCGTTCTAGCGTTCCGATCCAGGTGCTGGGGTGCGTTTGGCTGCTCCTGGCCCTCGCGTTCGTCGGGGCAGGCGCCCATGCACAGGATTGCGGCGGCCCCGACCAGCCCTGCCTCGTGCCCCTCGGCGCTTACCATGCCCGGGCGCCAGGACTTCCGGCCGACGGCGAGCGGCTACCCGCCATCGTCCATTTCCATGGCGCCGGTGCCTCGGGCGCCGCGGTGATCGGCGACGCGGCGCTGGTCGAGCCGATGCTGGCGCGCGGTTATGTCGTGATCGCCCCCACCGGGCTCACCCGTCCCGGGCGGACCGGCGGCAGCTGGTCGTTCGGCGCCCGTCCGCCGCTGCGCGACGAGCTGGCGTTCATCCGCGAGGTGCTGACCGATGCCGAGACGCGCTTTCACATCGATCGCGACCGTGTGCTGCTGACCGGGTTCTCAGTCGGCGGATCGCTGGTCTGGTACCTCGCCTGCGCCGCGCCACGCGATTTTGCCGCGTTCGCCCCCGTCGCGGGCGGGTTCTGGCAGCCACTGCCCGAGACCTGCGCCGGCCCGGTCAAGCTGTTGCACACCCATGGCTGGCGCGACCGGACCGTGCCGCTGGAGGGCCGGCCGCTTCGCCCCGGCCTGGAACAGGGTGACATCTTCGCGGGTCTGCAGGTCTGGCGCAGCGTCAACGGCTGCGCCGGCCTGCGTGCCGACATCTTCGCCACCGACGCAAGTTTCTGGCGCCGCACCTGGACCGATTGCGCCCCGGGCACCGCGCTCCAGCTCATCCTCCACCCTGGCGGCCACGAGGTGCCCGCAGGCTGGCCGGACCTGGCGATGGACTGGTTCGAGCAGGTGGTGCCGGGGCCGCACTGAAACGCCGCGCACGGCCGGAACCTTCCGCGCCGTTGCAGGGTGCGGCATGAATGCGAGGTCGATGACCATGAGGCTGGCGGTGCGGATCGGCTGGTCGTTCATCGTTGGCGCGCTGGCGATGCTCACCTTCCATCAGTCGGCGGTCGGCCTCTTCAACGCGGCCGGGCTCTATGTCGTCCCACCGTTCGTGCTGCAGCCGGTCGGCCCGCTGGGCGTGCCCAGGGTGGTCAGTGGCGCGTTTTGGTCAGGGCTGTGGGGAATCGCGTTCATGACGCTGTTCCTGCCCTGGATGCGCCGGCTGATGCCGACCCTGGCGGCCGGTCTGCTGTTTGGCTGCGTCGTGCCGGTGGCCGTGCTGTTCCTGGTCGTGGCGCCACTCCAGGGGCAGCCGATCGCCTATGCTCAGAGCTGGTGCTCGATGTTCCGGATCGCCATCACGCATGCGTTCTGGTGCTTCGGAATGGTCGTGATCTGGCAAGGGCTGGTCGAGCCTTACGCTATGCGTGCCCAGCCACCGGCCGCGGACGATACGGCTCCTCCAGATAGGCCCGCGTCTCCGCGTCGAGCGTGATCGCCATCGCGGCCAGCGCGTCCTCCAGATGATGCGGCTTGGAGGCGCCGACGATCGGCGAGGTGACGCCGGGCAGACCGTAGACCCAGGCCAGCGCCACCTGCGCCGGCTTGACGCCGAGCCGTGCCGCCACCGTCTCGACCCGCTCCAGGATCGCATGATCCTGCTCAGCGCCCAGGCCCAACGCATCCTGGTAGGTATCCGTTCGCGCGCGGACCGTGGCGGCGCCCGCCCGGGGCTTGCTGCCGGCGAGGAAGCCGCGCGCCAGCGGGCTCCACGGTGTCACGGCGATGCCCTCGGCGCGACACAAGGGGAGCATCTCGCGCTCCTCCTCGCGATAGACGAGATTGACGTAGTTTTGCATCGAGACGAACGGGGCAAGATTTCGGGCCCGCTGCATGCCCAGCATCTTCATCAGCTGCCAGGCGGCCATAGAGGATGCGCCCAGATATAGCGCCTTGCCGGACCTGACCACATCGCCCAGCGCCTCGACCGTCTCCTCGACCGGGGTGCTGGGGTCGAAGCGGTGGATGATGTAGAGGTCGACATAGTCGGTGCCGAGGCGCTTCAGGGAGGCGTCGATCGCCTCCATCACGTGCTTACGGCTTAGGCCCCTTTGGGTCGGCTTCGGGCCCATCGGGTTGAACAACTTGGTCGCGATCACGACCTCGTCGCGCCGGGCCAGGTCGTTCAGCGCCCTCCCGACGACCTCCTCGCTGCGGCCGTTCGAGTACATGTCGGCGGTATCGAAGAAGTTGATGCCGGCTTCCCAGGCGGCGCGGAGGAATGGGCGGGAGGCGCCCTCGTCCAGCACCCACTCGCGCCAAGCCGGGTCGCCATAGGTCATGCAGCCGAGGCAGAGGCGTGAGACCTGCAGACCGGTAGCGCCTAGGGGTACGTACTGCATGGCATGACTCCTGCTGTCTGACCCGGCAGCACTAGGCGCATCGCGGCACGTCGGAAAGCCCGGTCGGCGCGGGTCTGCCATCGTCGCGCCGATGGGTTCGCGCCGATGATTGTTACAGAGACTTGCAAACTGTAACTCTTCTATTTCCAGGTATCGCCGTTGGCCTTTGACGTGGTCGGCGCGCGACATTACATGCTGGATCGTCCTAGCCTGAGCATGTGTTCGATGATCGTCTGCGTCTGCAACCGCCTCAACGACGCCGCTTGCCGCGAGACTGCGGCCAGCGGGCGCTGCCGGACGGTGGGCTGCATGTACCGGCTGCACGGTCACCGCATTCGCTGCGGCAAGTGCCTGCCGAACATGACCGAGATCCTCTCCGCGCACGCACCCGAGGCCACCCCGGGCGCCGGGGTCGGTGCCGGCAGCGCGATCCTGGCGGCGGCAGCTCCCGAGCGTTGAGCGGGCGTTGCATGGACGGTTGACAAACTTGGCCCAAGCCCTAGGTCGGCACGGTCAAGAATCATTCTAAGGACCGCTTGCCATGGCCAAGGCGCTGACCGGTGACCCGCTTGTGCTCGCCGCACTGAACACCGCCCTTCGTGGCGAGCTGACAGCGATCAATCAGTACTTTCTGCATGCCCGGATGCTGGACGACTGGGGCTTCTTCAAGCGCGGCAAGGCCGAGTACGAAGAGAGCATCGAGGAGATGAAGCACGCCGACAAGTTGATCAAGCGCATCCTTCTGCTTGGCGGGCTGCCGAATCTGCAAGATTTGGGGAAGCTGTATATAGGTGAGAACCTCAAGGAGCTGATCGAGTGCGACTATCGGCTTGAGCTCGAGGGGATCGACCATTACCGCAAGTCGATCGGCATCTGTGAGACGGCGCGCGACTATGTCAGCCGTGACCTGCTGTCCGAGATCCTCGAGGACGAGGAAGAGCACCAGGACCACAACCGCACCGAACTCGAGCTGATCGACCGGATCGGCATTGAGAATTTCGGCCAGAGTCAGATCTGACGCGGCACGTTCAGGAAATATCGGTCTCTATGGCGGGCCAAACCTAGTCCGCCTCTGACGCGCCGATCGAGCGGAACTTGAAAGGCTTAAGGTGGTGCTTGACCCATGGTGAGCACACCGACGTCGATCATCCCATCGGTGAAGTAGCGGTCGCCGCCGGCGTTGCGGCCGTCCTGGGTCGGGCCGACCCCTGGGAGCTGAAACTGGCTCTCCAGCGCGCCCGCGGCCGCAAGGTCGCTCATCAGCTGGTCGCGCATCGCATCCACGTCCGGGGCGATATGATGGGTGATCTGGCCGGTCAGGTGGCTGACGCCGCTGTCCATGTCGAAGCTGGCGTCGCCGAGCCAGAACGGGCGGCCGGTCTCGGTCTGGTCGGTCAGCCACCAGCGCACGTGATGCCGCCGGTCGGCGCTGCGGCCGACTTCCTGCTCGAAGGCGAGGTCCTGCTTGCGGCCGAACAGGAACAGCGGGCTCACCGGCGCGTCGGGGTCGGGGCGGTCGAGGACCACGCTGGCCGCGATTTCCAGGCTGCTGCGCAGCGTGATCGGGTCGGCCGGGTGCCAGCCAGCCTTCAGCATGGCACCGATCAGCTCCGCCTTGCTGCCGACGAGACCGACATTGACCGGGTCGCCCGGAATGCCATCGGCGTTGCGCGTGACCTTGGGCAGCCCCTCGAGCGCTGGATGGTGGCCGCGCTCCGCCGCCCACCACGCCCAGGGCAGGATGAGATAGGCCAGCAGCAGATAGCCGGCGGCCACGGCCGCGAGCGCGCCGGTGACGCGCCGTGCCCGGCGATGTCGGCTGCGGCCGGCGCCGTCGCCCGGTCGGGGCGTTCGTCCTGCCCCTGCCAGACGGCGGAACACCAACTGGTAGGCGAACGGTAGCGCGGCGACGGCGCCGATCAGCCACAGCTCGTTGTCGCCGCCCGGCTGGTGTACCATTTGCGCCAGCATGGCCGCCAGCGCCGCGAGACAGGCGCAGGCGCCGAGGATGCCGATCCAGCGCCGGCTACCAGTCTGGCGGGCCAGCTTGGCATTGGCGAGATTGACCATGGCGAACACCAGCAGGAAGCCGGCGCTGGAGGCGGCGGAGATCGCGCGCAGGTCGGCCAGCCGGGTGATCACCACCGCCCAGACCGCCACCAAGGCCAGGGCCGCCGGGTAGCGGTGCCAGACCTCGCGGGCATAGCGACTCGGCACCTGCCCCTCCTGCGCCAGGATGACCGGCAGCTTGGAGGCACCGAACAGGTCGGCGTTGATCGCCGAGGCGGCCGCCAGCACGGCACCGAACGCCAGCAGGTTGAAGCCGAACTTGCCCATGAACGATTCGGCCGCGGCCGCCAGGGCATAACTCTGCGTGCGCGCGATTTCCGCGAAGGGCAGGTGACCCACCGTGACCGCGACCAGCAACACGTAGAGCACGATCGCGACGCCCACGCTGCCGTAATAGGCCCAGGGCAGCGTCCGCTGCGGCTGCCGGATGCGGTCGGACGCGTTGGCGATCAGCTCGAAGCCCTCGTAGCTGAGGAACACCAGCATTCCGCCCGCGACGATCTGCGGGACGGGCACCCAATCGGCGGGGCCGAGCCGCTCCAGCGCCAGCCCGCTGCTGCCGAGCCCCGCCACGATGAAGACGGCGAGGATCAGCAGCTTGCCTAGGTTGAGCACACCCTCGGAACGCTCGACCAGACGCGGCCCGACCAGATTGACCAGCGCGAGCACGACGATCACGCCCGACGCCAGGGCCGGTTGCCAGGCAGTACGCGTCGCTTCGGGGAAGAAATGCTGGGCATAGTTCGCGAACGCCATGGCGTAGAGCGCCATGATCATCACGTAGCTGAACACCAGCAGCGTGTTGAGGCCGGCCGCAAGCAGGCCTTCCCCGAACGCCTGTGTGATGAAGGTCACCGTGCCGCCCTGGCCGGGGAAGCTAAGGGTCAGCCGGACATAGGCATAGGCGGTGAGCAGGGCCAGCACGCCGCCGAGCAGGAACGACAGCCAGGCCGCACCGTGGGCTTCGGCGCCGGCGAGTCCGATGGTCGCGAAGATGCCGCCGCCGACGATTCCGCCGATGCCGATCGACAGCGCGCCGACGATCCCGACATCGCGCTCCGGCGGCGGAGGGCTGGCATTGGCGCCTTGGCTTGACACGCTCAACCGCTCTGTGCGGCACCGACATGGCTTCGCCGACCCCAGCGCCGCCACTGATGGTAGGCGATCCAGGCCAGCGTGATCGCCAGCAGCGCCAGTGCGATCGGCTTCTCGTAGCGCTCGACCTCACCGAGCAGCCACTCGACCGAATTGCCCAGCAGATAGCCGAGCAGGCCGAAGGACGTAGCCCAGAGCACGGCGGCAATGGCGTTGAGCACCAGGAAGCGGGCCGCGGAGATGCTCGAGAGGGCCACGGCGATCAGCCCGGCCGTGGCAATCCCGGGCAGGAAGCGGACCCCCAGGATGACCGGGATCTCCCAGCGGTCGAGCTGCGCGCGCACCTTCGCCACCTGCGCTGCCCATTCCGGGCGGCGAGTGAGGATCTGCTCGCCGATCGCGCGCACGCCGAAGAACCAGGCCGTCGCGGCCGCAAAGTTCCCGAAAGCGCCGGCCAGGATCACGAATGGAACCAGCACGAGCCAGCCGCGATGGGCCGCGAAGCCGCCAAACAGCATGATCGGCGTGCCGTCGGCGAAGCTGCCGAAGATCAGCGCCAGATAGCCGTAGTGCGCGAACAGGCCTTCGAGTTCCACCGGCTGTCCCCCTTGCCGCCGTCCCGGCTCGATGGTGGTCACCATAGCTGCCGACCGCGACCGGGTACAGTTGGCGTGGCCTCAGAACGCGGCCAGCCAGAACGCGAGCAGCCACATGGTCAGGCCGACACCGGCATCGAGCCAGCGCCACGCGGCCGGTCGGGCGAACAGCGGCGTCAGCAGCCGGGCGCCGTAGCCCAGGGCGAAGAAGAAGCCGAACGAGGCCAGCGTGGCACCGAGGCCGAAGGTGAT
This sequence comes from uncultured Alphaproteobacteria bacterium, assembly GCA_963798145.1. Lineage (GTDB taxonomy): Bacteria > Pseudomonadota > Alphaproteobacteria > Geminicoccales > Geminicoccaceae > Benzoatithermus. The sequence goes on along the minus strand of CAWCSG010000012.1, from coordinate 206,825 downwards.
CCGCGCCGCCGGCGCATGTCGCGATGCGATCCCGCCCAGCAGCACCACGGTGTCGAGGTAGACATGCGGGTTGAGCCACGTCAGCGCCAGGCAGGTGGCAGCGGCGGTGCGCAAGGAAGGAGCCGGCTGGTCGGCCGGGTGCAGGCCTGTCGGCTGCAGCGCCGCCCGGAAGCGGCCGAGCCCATACCAGAGAAGGAATGCGGCGCCGAGCCAGGTCATCACGCGGGGCAGGGCGGGCTGCCGCTCGACCACGACGCCGAACCCCGCGATGCCGGCCGCGATCAGCAGCGCGTCCGACAGAGCGCAGATCAGGCATACCGCCAGCACGTGCTGACGCAGGAGGCCCTGCCGCAGCACGAAGGCATTCTGCGCCCCGATCGCGACGATCAGGCTGAGGCCGAGGAGGAACCCCTCGCCCGCCGGTGCGAGCGTCATCTTTGCCTCGGGCCGCGATCAGTGCGCTGGTGGTGCGGGCCGCCACAACGACCGGCAGGGGATCTTGCTCAGGTCGGCGCGACCCGCGTAGCGCTTGGCGATCTCGGTGACCTCGCGCAACAGGCCGTCGGAGAGCGTGATCGGCTCCAGGCCGAGATTGAGCAGGCGGCGGTTCTCGACGAACAGGTCGTTCTCGTCCGCCTCGTGGCGCGGATTCGCAACCATCTCGACCGTGGCCCCGGCGATCTCGGCGACGAGGTGGGCGAGGTCGCGCACGCGATGCGTCTCGGTCATCTGGTTCAGGATGTTGACCCGGCCACCGGACTGCGGCGGGTTGGCGACCGCCAGCTCGATGCAGCGTACCGTGTCCTGGATGTTGATGAAGGCGCGGGTCTGCCCACCGGTGCCGTGAACGGTGAGCGGGTAGCCGATCGCCGCCTGCATCAGGAAGCGGTTGAGCACCGTGCCGTAGTCGCCGTCATAGTCGAACCGGTTGATCAGCCGCTCGTCCTGGCGTGTCTCTTCTGTCTGCGTGCCCCAGACGATGCCCTGGTGCAGATCCGTGATCTTCACCCGGTCGTTCTTGTTGTAGTAGGCGAACAGCAGCTGATCGAGCGTCTTGGTCATGTGATAGACGCTGCCGGGATTGGCCGGATAGAGGATCTCCTGCTCGACCGTGCGGCCGTCATCGGCGTCGATCTTCACCTGCAGATAGCCTTCCGGGATCTTGATCCCGGCGGTGCCGTACCCGTAGACGCCCATGGTGCCGAGATGGACCAGATGGCTGTCGATGCCACTTTCGACCATGGCCACCAGCACGTTGTGGGTAGCGGTCACGTTGTTGTCGACCGTGTAGCGTTTGTGCAGCGGCGACTTCATCGAGTAGGGCGCGGCGCGCTGCTCGGCGAAGTGCACCACGGCATCCGGTGCCATCTCGCGCAGCAGCGTCAGCAGCCGGTGATAATTTTGCGCTACGTCGATGCGGTGGAAAGCGATCTTTCGGCCCGATACGTCGGCCCATGCCTTCAACCGCTCGCCCATCGGCCGGATCGGCGTCAGGCTCTCGACCTCGAGCTCGTTGTCGATATTGCGCCGTGACAGGTTGTCGACGATCGCGACCTCGTGCCCCTGCGCCGACAGATGCAGCGCCGTCGGCCAGCCGCAGAACCCGTCGCCGCCCAGGATCATGACCCGCATGGTGGCCTCACGCCGCTGTCTCTCGCCGCCTCTCTAGTGCGGCGGACGGAGCGGCACAACCGATCACACCCCTGTCAAATACCGGCCAGATCCGGTACTTCAGCTCCGGCGCCAGCTACCACAGCCGCCGTACCCCGTACCTGTCAAAGCTCGCCTCGTTGGAGACCAGCGCGAGATCGGCGGTGATCGCCTGGGCCATCAGCAGGCGGTCGAACGGGTCGCGGTGTGGGCCGGGGAGCCGGCCGGCGAGCTCCGCGCTGCTCGGGTCGAGCGGCAGGTGGGTGAAGCCGTGACCGGTGATCGTGCCGACGAGGTCCGCGGCGATCTCGGGCTGCAGCGGCAATTTGCCGAGACGGTGCTTGGTCGCGATCTCGAACACCGACACCACGCTGACGTGAACCTCGGCGCCCGCGGCATCGATGGCGGTCCTGGCTCGGATCGGCAGACGCAGATCACCAGCGAGCCACCACAAGATCGCGTGGGTATCCAGCAGCAGGCGCAAGTGCTACCTCACCCACCTTCCCAAAGCCTCAGCTCTTCCTCGGACAGCGGTTCGAAGAAGCTGTCGGGGACCTCGATCTGGCCCTTGAGCGAACCGAACCGACGCCGCGGCTTCGGCGCGTCGACCGGAACGAGACGGACGACAGGCTTGTCGCCGCGGGCGATGATCACCTCCTCGCCGCGCAGGGCCTGCTCGATCAGGCGGGAGAGGTTGGTCTTGGCAGCATGGACGGTCACGGTGGCCATCAGGCGAACTCGCGTTAGCTAACCGGATGACTAACGCATATCGCGACCATCGGCAAGGCAGCCGGCCGACTACACATCCAGCTCCGTCACCAGCCCCGCGTTCTCCTGGATGAACGCCAACCGCAGCTCCGGCCTCCGTCCCATCAGCTCCTCGACCAGCTGGGCCGTGGGCTTGCCCTCGACATCCTCGCTGCGTACCTGGAGCAGCTGGCGCCGCGCCGGGTCCATGGTGGTCTCCTTGAGCTGGGACGGGTTCATCTCGCCCAGGCCCTTGAAGCGGCCGATGTCGACGTTCTTCTTGCCCTTGAAGGTGGTCGCCAGCAGCCGCTCGCGGTCGGCCTCGTCGCGGGCGTAGGCGATGGTGCCGCCATGGCTGAGGCGATAGAGCGGCGGCTGCGCCAGATAGAGGTGGCCGCGCTCGATCAGCTTGGGCAACTCGCGGAAGAAGAAGGTCATCAGCAGCGCCGCGATATGGGCGCCGTCGACGTCGGCGTCGGTCATGATGACGACCTTGTCGTAGCGCAGATCGTCGGGGCGCCAGTGCTTGCCGGCGCCGCAGCCGAGCGCCGTGATCAGGTCGGCCAGCTCCTTGTTGCCGGCGAGCTTGTCGGCGGTGGCCGAGGCGACGTTGAGGATCTTGCCGCGCAGCGGCAGGATCGCCTGGGTCTCGCGGCTGCGCGCCTGCTTGGCGGAGCCGCCGGCCGAATCGCCCTCGACGATGAAGATCTCGGTCCCCTCGCGGGCGTCGCGCGAGCAGTCGGCGAGCTTGCCCGGCAGGCGCAGCTTGCGGGTCGCGGTCTTGCGGCCGACCTCGTCCTTGGCCTTGCGGCGCGCGATCCGCTCCTCGGCACGACGTGCCATATGCTCCAGCACGGCCGTCGCCGTGGCCGGATGGCTGCCCAACCAGAGCTCGAACCGGTCCTTGATCGCGTTCTCGACCAGCCGGGTCGCCTCGGGCGAGACCAGCCGCTCCTTGGTCTGGCCCTGGAACTGCGGCTGACGCACGAACAGCGACAGCAGCAGGCAGACGCCGCCCATCACATCGTCGGCGGTGACCGTGTTGGCGCGCTTGAAGCCGATCCGTTCGGCATGCGTGCGCAGACCCTTGAGCAAGGCGCTGCGCAGGCCGGTCTCGTGCGTGCCGCCGAGCGGCGTCGGGACGGTGTTGCAATACCAGCCGGTGTAGGTCTCCTCGTCGATCGGCCAGGCGATCGCCCACTCGACGCGGGCGCCCTGCTCCAGCGCGGCCTCGCCGGTGAACGGGTCGTCGACGACGAGATCGCGGCCGTCGAGCAGCGCCTTCAGGAAATCCGCGAGACCTTGCGGAAAATGGAAGCTGTCCTCGGCCGGAACGGTCGAGCCCGGCTCGAGCAGCGTCGGGTCGCAGCGCCAGCGGATCTCGACGCCACGGAACAGATAGGCCTTGCTGCGCGCCATCCGGTGCACCAGCTCGGGCCGGAAGCGGATGGTCGGGCCGAAGATCTCGGCGTCGGGGACGAAGCTGATGGTGGTGCCGCGCCGGTTCGGCGCAGCACCGATCATCTCCAACGGGCCGAGCGGCAGGCCGCGCGCGTAACGCTGCGCGTAGAGGCTGCGGTTGCGCGCGACCTCGACCAGAAGCTCGGATGCCAGCGCGTTGACCACCGAGACGCCGACGCCGTGCAGCCCGCCCGAGGTCTCGTAGGCCTTGCTGCCGAATTTCCCGCCGGAGTGCAGCGTGGTCATGATGACCTCGAGAGCGCTCTTGTCCGGGAACTTCGGGTGCGGGTCGATGGGGATGCCGCGGCCATTGTCGCGCACGGTGAGGCGGTTGCCGGCGGCGAGTTCGAGCTCGATGCGCGTGGCGTGACCGGCCACCGCCTCGTCCATGGCGTTGTCCAGTACCTCGGCCACCAAATGGTGCAGCGCCCGCTCGTCGGTGCCGCCGACATACATGCCCGGGCGTCTGCGAACCGGCTCGAGCCCCTCCAGCACCTCGATGTCGTGCGCGGTGTAGCTGTCGCCGCCGGTGCGCTCGCGGGCAAGGTCGAGCAGGTCGGTCATGCGCTCCGTTCCGTGGTCAGGGCATCGGCCGAGTGATGGTCGCAGCGGCCGCAACACGTCAAGCGATCGTGGCGATATTCTCGAACAAAAATAGAACATTCCTGACGTCGCGATCGCCTGGCATTAGATAGAAGCTGGCCCAAATGCTCCGAAGGCTCGATAACCATCACTCATGAGCCAAGCAGCTGAGAAGCCGGAGCCGGTGATCGAGCCCAAGCCCGAAGGGGATCCGCCCGTGGAGCTAACCCAACGCGCGTTGGGCCTGCGAATCCGTCAGCAGGAGATTCTCACCGAGCTGGGGGTGCTGGCGCTCAAGGGCACACCCTTCGCCGAGCTGCTGGAAGAGACGGCCCAACTCGCGGGCGAAGGGCTCGAGGCCGAGTTCTGCAAGGTGCTGGAGCATCTGCCGGCCGAGGGCTGCCTGCTGGTGTGTGCCGGAGTCGGCTGGGGACCGGATGTCGTCGGCGTCGCCAAGGTTGGCGCCGATCTGGACTCACCGGCGGGCTTCGCCCTGCGCACCGGGAAGCCGGTAATCTCAAACCATCTCGAGCACGAGGACCGGTTTCGGACGCCGGAGCTACTCGCCCGCAACGGCATCCGGCGGGCGATGAACGTGATCCTGCAAGGCAACGGCAAGCCATTCGGCGTGCTAGAGGTCGATAGCCGGTCCGAGGGCGAGTTCAACGAACACGACATCGCGTTTCTGCAGGGCGCCGCCAACCTGTTGGGGATGGCGATCGAGCGCCAGCGGATCGAGGCCAGCCTGCGTGCGGCCGTGGAGCAGCGCGAGATCCTGCTCCAGGAGGTCGACCACCGGGTCAAGAACAGCCTGCAGCTGGTTTCGAGCCTGCTGCACCTGCAGGCCAACGCGGCCGAGGACGAGGCGGTGCGCCTGCAGCTTCAGGATGCGTCGAGCCGGATCGCCGCGATCGCTCGTGCCCATCATCGGCTCTACCGCGGCGACCAGGTGCGCACGATCGATCTCTCCGGCTATCTCGGCGATCTGTGCGATGACTTGCAGGCGTCGGCCGGCGAGTGCCGGATCGAGACCGACCTGCCCGAGCGGGTCGAGATCGCCACCGATCGGGCGATTCCGATCGCGCTTGTGGTCACCGAGCTGGTCACCAATGCCGCCAAGTATGCGTATCCCGATCATGCGTCCGGCCGGATCCTCGTCCGCCTCGCCGCAACCGAGGCCGCCGGCATCGAGCTGTCGGTGGCTGACGACGGGGTCGGACTGCCGCCGGGCTTCGACCCGGCCGCCAGCCGTGGGCTCGGCATGCGGATTGCGCGTTCCCTGGCAAAACAGGTCGGCGCCGAGCTGCGGGTGCGTGTCCGCGCTCCCGGCACCGAGTTCGCGCTCGTCATGCCGGCCCTAACCCCCGACCATGGCGGCTGACGCCGAGCCGATAGGCGAACCGATGCCCGATCTCCGCAATCTCCAGCCGGCCGTGCGCACGCTGGCCATGCCGGCCGACGCCAACCCGTCGGGCGACATTTTCGGCGGCTGGCTGCTGGCGCAGATGGACATCGCGGCCGGTACGGTGGCTTTCACCCGCGCCGGCGGCCGAGTGGCGACAATCGCCGTGGACGCGATGACCTTCCATCAGCCGGTGGTCGTGGGCGATATCGTCAGTTGCTATGCCGACGTGGTGCGGGTTGGCAGGACGTCGATCACCATGCACATCGAGGCTTGGGCCAAGCGCGGCCGGACGGGCGAGGAGATCATGGTGACGCAGGGCCGCTTCACCTGCGTCGCCATCGACGAGAACCGCAGGCCCAGGCCGGTGCCGTCGGTCTAGGGCGGCGGCGGGTCGTCGGCGACCCGCACGATCGAGGCAAACAGCGCGACCAGCCCGCAGGCGATCACCAGCAGGATCAGTGCCCGGCCCAGGCTGGTCGCCTCGGCGACGAGGCCGATCAGCGGCGGGCCGACCAGGAAGCCGACATAGCCGACGCTGGCCGTGGCCGCGATCGCCGCACCGGGTTGCTGGCCGGGCAGCCGGCCAGCGGCGCCGAACAGCACGGGCACGGTGTTCGACAGGCCCAGCCCGGCCAGGGCGAAGCCGAGCATGGCGCCAACCGGGGTCGCGACCAGCAGGGCCAGGGCCACGCCGGCCGCCGCGACGCAGGCGCTGCCGCGGACCAGAACGGTGGCGCCCCAGCGGCGGCGCAACCGGTCGCCGCCAAAGCGGCCGGCCGCCATCGCGGCGGAGAAGGCGGCGAACGCCGTGGCGGCGATGCTTGGGCTGGCGTGGAGGTCGCCGCGCATCCAGGCGGCACTCCAGTCCAGGATCGCGCCCTCGGTCATCAGCACCAGGAACGCCAGGGCGCCGAATCCCAGTGCGGCACGGGTAGGCAGCACGAAATGCGGTCCAGCGTCGCCGACGTCGACGCGGCCGGGCAGGAGATGGCGCATGGCGATCATAGCCGTCGCCAGCAGCACCACCGTGGCCGCCAGGACATGGGCCGCCGGCGGCAGCCAGCCCAGCAACAGCGCGCCGGCGCCGGCGCCGAGCAGGCCGCCGAGGCTGAACATGCCGTGCAGCGAGGACATGATCGGCTGCTGCAGCCGGGTTTCGACGGCCACCCCGTGCGCGTTCATGGCGACATCCATCACGCCGTTTGCGGCACCCAGGAGGCCCAGCGCTGCGACCAGGGCGGGGAGGCTCGGCGCCAGCGCCACGAACGGCAGCGCAGCACAGAACAGCAGGCCGCTGACCCGGGTGACCGGCGCGCTGCCGAACCGGGCGATCATCGCACCCGCCGCCAGCATCGCCACCAGCGCGCCGACCGCCGCGGCCAGGAGCGCCGTGCCCAGCAGTGCGGGACCCAGTCCGAGCCGCTCCTGCACCAGCGGGATATGGGGCGCCCAGCTGCCGAACACGGCGCCGTTGACCAGAAACACGACACCGATGGCGAGTCGGGCCCGGCGCAGGGGGTCGGGCGGGATCAGCCGCATCGGAGGTCGACCCCGAACCGGCGACGCAGCCGTGCATTGGACAGTGCAAATCGCGCGTCGATGAGCCGGCCCGCGAGCCGGCGGGACGGTGTCGTGGCCTCGATGGTGCCGACATTGAGCATCCTGGCGTCCGCCGCGATGCTCGGCAGGGCTTCGGCAGGCGCGCCGATGGCCCCGAGGAACTCCTCGATCAGGCGGGAGCCCGGCTGCTGCCGCGTGAATGCCCGTACCTGCAGCGTGCCGCTGGCAGCGCGCGCCCATCGCGCGGTGAACGCCATGTAGTCGAAGTGAAAGCACCAGTCGCCGTGCAGCACGAATTTGGCGCGAAGCAGAATATCGGCCACAAAGCGCGGAAACGAGGCGGTCAGCCCATGCCGGAGCAACTCGGCGTAGAGGGAGCCGGCATAGCCGCTCTGGCGACGGAACAGCACCAGATAGTGTGGTTCCCAGCCAGCCGCGCGTAGTGCGCCCTCGAAGCCGGCAAGCCGCTGCGGATACTCGACGCAGTACTCGAAATCCTCCGAGGAGATCACCGCGCACGGCTCCGCCACCGTCGACAATTCGGCCAGCAGATCGTCGATCGTGCCGCGTCCGGGTTGGAAGCGCGGGTCATCACGCAGCTGCCAGGCGAGGTTGTGATGACCGGAGTGGGCGTGGGTGGTGCCGGCCATGGGCACATAAAGGCCGTGGGAGCGTAGACACTGCCGGTTGGCCGCGAGCGCATTCTGGATCGAGGTCGTGCCTGTCTTGTGGGTGCCGATATGCACCCAGATCACCTTGCCGACCGGCTGCGAGGGCATGAGCCCGGTCGCGCCTCACAGTCCCAGGTAGAGCTGGAACTCGACTGGGTGGGGCGTACGCTCGACCAGGTCGCACTCGCGGCGCTTCACCTCGAGGTAGGCCTGGATCAGGTCCGGCGACATGACGTCGCCGCGGCACAGGAATTCCTGGTCGGCCTCGAGCGCGTCCAGCGCCTCGCCCAGGGAGCGGCTGACCGAAGCCAGATCGTCGGCCTCCTCGGGCCGCAGGTCGTAGAGGTTGCGGTCCATGGCGTCGCCGGGCTCGAGCTTCCGCTCGATGCCGTCGAGACCGGCCATGAGGATCGCGGTGAAGGCGAGGTAGGGGTTGGCGCTCGGGTCGGGGAAGCGAACCTCGATCCGCTTGTCCTCGGGTCGCGCCGCGTAGGGGATTCGGATCGCGGCCGAGCGGTTGTGGGCGGCATAGGCCAGCAGCGTGGGCTCGTCCTGGCCGGCGCGCAGACGCTTGTAGCTGTTGGTGGTCGGGTTGGTGAAGGCGTTGAGCGCCTTGGCGTGCAGCATGATCCCGGCCACGAAGTGCAGGCAGAGGGCGCTGAGGTCGGCATAGCCCTGGCCCGCGAAGGTGGGCTTGCCCTCGCGCCACAGCGCCTGATGCACCGGCATGCCCGAGCCCGGCTCGTCGACCACGGGCCGGGGCATGAAGGTCGCGGCTTTGCCGTAGGACGCGGCGACCTGATGGATCACGTACTTCATGGTCTGCACGCGGTCGGCGGCGGAGGCGAGGCCGCCCAGCGCGTAGCAGACCTCGTTCTGACCGCTGGCGCGGCCGTGGGCCTGCTTCAGGTCGGTGAAGCCCAGGCCCGCCAGGACCGAGGTGATCTCGGCGCGGATGTCGGCCATGTGGTCGGCGGGCGGCAGCGACAGGTAGGCGGCGTCGGGGTTGGGGCGGTGGCCGTCGCGGGCAGCGCGCGCGCTGCCGGTACGGTGCTCGCTGCCGGTCAGCTGGTAGCCGGCGCGCATAGGGCCCAGCTCGACCTTCACCTCGTCGAACAGGAAGAACGCGAGCCCGGCCGCGACCCGGACCTCGTCGGCATGGCGCGAGCGGCGCAGGAACGCCTCCGCGCGCAGGGCGGCCGAGCGCGGGTCGCGCTCGTAGCCGAGGCCGGTGCCGGGCTCCGCACCATCGCAGAGCAGCACCAGGGTCGGCTGGGCGGTGAAGGGGTCGGCAAAGGCGGTGGCGAGGTCGGGACGCAGCATCAGATCGGACTCGGTGATGTCGCGCCAGCCCGGGATCGCCGAGCCGTCGATCGGCACACCTTCCTGCAGCAACTCGGCGGTGACCCCACCGGCCTCGCGGCCGATGTGGCGCCAGCGGCCGGCGAGGTCGGTGAAGCGGAAATCGACCACCTTGATGCCCTCGGCACCGATGCGCTCGACCAGCAGGCTCGCGTCGCTCATTTAGCCCCCGACCGGCACTGCACGGCCGGAATCCTCGTGTCATGGCCCCGCCTTGCGGCCGGCGCCGGCCCTGCCTATGCTGCCGTTGCGTGCCAGCGGGCGTAGCTCAGGGGTAGAGCGCGGCGTTTACACCGCCGGTGTCGGAGGTTCAAATCCTTCCGCCCGCACCAGCCTCGCCCAGATCCCGGGGCACCCCACAACGATACCTGTCGGGCGTCTGGGCACCCTGTCGCCCCACGCTCCATTCCGCGCGCCGTACCGTCCGATGCCGCCGGTTTGCCTATCGGCTTGAAGCAGCGCGCGCGCTGCGCCATGACTTGCGCGCAGGCGGGCCGGTGGACGAGCGTCGCCAGGGAGGTTGCGAAGATGCTGCGATATCTGGGTGTCGGTTTGGGCACGATGCTGCTGGCGTCGACGGCCATGGCGGCCGGGCGCTGGGACGGGGCGGACGATTTGCCGGTGAGCCCGCTGGCGTGTGGTGACGGCGCGGCGGCTGCACCGGCGGCCAAGCCGTTCGATGGCGGGGTGCCGACGGGCGCGCCGGACCGGAGCGGCAAGCCGATCACGGTAGTCGACGTGCCGAAGCTGATCGGCATCGGCTATTTCAACGCGACCAGCAAGGGCATGCAGGCTGCGGCGGCCGAGCTCGGCAACGTCACGGTGACCACGGACGGACCGACCAAGGCCAACATCGACGAGCAGATCACTTTCATCGACAACTACATCACGCGCGGGGTGGACGGTATCCTGTTCGCGGCCAACGACCCGGTGGCGATCGCGCCGGTGTTGAAGAAGGCGCTGGGCAAGGGGATCAACGTCGTGGGCTACGACGCCAACTCGACGCCCGACGCGCGCGAGTGGTTCGTCAACCAGGCCCAGTTCAACGGCATCGGCAAGGCGCTGGTCGACCAGATGGCGACCGAGATCGGCGAGGATGGCGCGTTCGCGATCGTCACCTCGACCTTCACCACGCCCAACCAAGCCCGCTGGATCGCCGAGATGCAGGCTTATCAGGAGGCCTGCCACCCGAAGATGAAGTGGCTGGAGACGGTCGAGGCGCAGGAGGACAATATCCTGTCGTTCAACCAGGCGAGCACGTTGATCAACAAGTATGGCGACGAGCTCAAGGGCATGTTCGGCATGACCAGCGTCGCGACCCCAGCCACGGCCGAGGCGGTGACGCAGGCCAAGCAGTGCGGAAACATCGCGATCGTCGGCTTGGCGACGCCCAATGCGATGAAGCCCTATGTCGCCACCGACTGCGTCAAATCGGTCGTGCTTTGGAATCCGGTCGATCTCGGCTATGCGGCAACCTATGTGCTGCGCGCGGTGGCTGACGGCAAGCTGAAACCCGGAGCGACCGAGGTCGAAGCCGGCAAGCTCGGCAAGCTGCAGGTCGTCAACGGCAGCGAAATTTTGCTGGGCGCACCGTTCGTCTACGACAAGAGCAACATCGACGGCTTCGACTTCTGATGAGCGATGGGGCGGGCCGCCGGCCCGCCCCATTCTTCCTGTTACAGATCACCTTCACCATGCGGCTGCATACGGGCCGGGCCGACGAATAATGGCCATCGCCGTGCTCGACGTCGGCAAGACCAATGCCAAGGTGCTGCTGCTCGACGACGCCGGGCAGGTGCTCGCGCACCGTGGGCGCCCGTGCGGCACGCTGCCTGGTCCGCCCTATCCGCAGCTCGATCTCGACGGGATCTGGGCTTGGGCGGTCGCGGCGCTGCGCGAGATCGCCACCATCGAGCGGATCGACTGCATCGTGCCGGTGGCGCACGGGGCGGCGGCCGTGCTGATGGCTGGCGAGCAGCTGGCCTTGCCGGCCCTCGACTATGAGTATTCCGGCCCGGATTCGATTGCCGGTGAACTGGCGCGCGAGCTCGACCCGTTCGCCGCCACGGGCTCGCCGGTGCTGCCGCTGGGCCTGTGTGTGGGCGCCCAGCTCTATTGGCAGGAGCAGACTTTCCCGAAGGAGTTTGCCCGCATCACCGACATCCTGCCGCTGGCGCAATATTGGGCGTGGCGGCTGTCGGGCGTGAAGGCGACCGAGGTTACCTCGCTGGGGGCGCACACCCATCTCTGGCGGCCCGCGGAAGGGCGGTTCTCCGAGCTGGCACGGCGGCGCGGCTGGGCTGAGCGCTTCCCGCCCATGCGGCGTGCCTGGAATACGCTGGGCACGGTGCGGCCGGAACTCGCCGCAGCGACAGGCCTGGCGGCGGAATGCCGGGTGCTGGCCGGTATCCACGACAGCAACGCCTCCTATCTGCCGCATCTCGTGGCGCGATCCCCGCCGTTCACCGTGCTCTCGACCGGCACCTGGATCATCGCGATGGCGCCGGGCCTGCCGCTGGCGCAGCTGGACGCCCATGCCGACATGCTGGCCAATGTCGACGCGCGTGGGGAGCCGGTACCGACAGCGCGGTTCATGGGCGGGCGCGAGGTCGAGCTGGTGGCGGGTGCCGAGGCGCTGCGCACGCCAGCGACGCGCGAGGACGTGGCGGCGATCGTGGCCGAAGGGGCGATGGCACTGCCGAGCTTCGTCGCCGGCAGCGGGCCGTTCATCGGCCGGGCGGGTCGCATCGAAGGGGACCCGGGCGTGGAGCCGGGACGCCGGACCGCGCTAGCCTCAATCTACGCGGCTCTCACGGTCGACGTCATGCTTGACCAGTTGGCGGCATCCGGCCCGGTACTGGTCGAAGGCAGCTTCCATCGCAATGCCGCCTTCTGCGGGCTGCTCGCGGCGCTGCGTCCGGACCAGCCGATCCATGCAACCGATGACCCGAGCGGCACCGCTCGGGGCGCCTGGCTGCTTGCCCGCTGGCACGAGAAGCCGAATTGGCCCAGCGCGCTACCCGCGGCCGCCACGGCTTGGGAGATCGCGGACATGGCCGCGTACCGCGCGCACTGGCGCGTGCTCAGCGCCGGTCAGACGGGATAGCGCAGGATCGCGGCCAGCGACTTGCCGTGCGGGATGTCGTCCTTACGGACCCCCAAGACCTTACCCTGGGCCAGGATCACCCTGCGGGCGATCTCGTCGATCACGCCGTAGCTCGCTGCACCGGCATGCTCGGAGAACGTGACCACGCCCGTCGCCTCGTCGATCGTACCGGGCACCGTCTCGTCGATGTCGACCAGCAGCGACGCGACGGCGCCGAGTGTGGCGGCGCGGGCGATCTGGGCAATGTCGGTGGTGGCGCGGCCGTGCGCCTCGCGCGTCGCGAACAGCTCGGACCAGGCGGCGACGGCCTTGCGATGCAGGCCGTCCAGCACGCCGCGCGCCCGCTCTGCCAGCTCTGCGTCGCTGAGCGTCTCCGGGTTGCCGTCAATGCCGGCCGCCGCGAGGTGCGGGTAGCTGTTGACCGAGCGGTAGATCGGACCCAGCGTGGCGGCGGTCGCCAGCACGAGCGGCGTCTCGCTGCCGGCGAGCAGGCCACGCAGCGCTTGATCGACCTGACGCACGAACTGACGCAGCCGGACCTTCTTGCCCTCCGAGCCCTGGATCCGGCCGCTGGGCGAGCGGTCGTTGATGCTCGACTTGCCGACCGAGGCGGCGGCGCTCGCGGGCATGCCGTCGATCTTGACCGTGACCGCGGGCAGATCGCCCGACACCTCGACCAGCCGGACCGAGTTCTCGGCCAGCGCCAGAACATAGGCCGTCTGCGGGAAGGTGACCGCGCGCAGCAGCGGCTTCAGGTGGAAGCGATCCGACACCTCGGCCATCGGCTCGAGCACGTTGGCGAGCCGGAAGGTATGGACATGCTCGGGGGTGGCGAGGATGGCGAGGCTGCGGGCCTGGAAGCGCCAGAACTCGTCGTCGTCGATCAGGTCGTCGAGGTGCTCCGTGAGCTCGGCGCAGCGCCTCTTGTCGGCGCCGGCCTCGTGCAGCTGCCGCGCGGCCTCCTTGGTCAGGTTCTTCAGCTCGATCCGGTCGGCATGGGTATCTTGGGTATGCGGCGTGGTCGGCAGGTAGATCGAGACCGACAGAGCATCGCGAGCGGCGGCGAGCGTCGCGATCTCGGCGCTGGTCGGCAGGTCGACGTAGAGCATCGCGGGCGTCCCTTGCTTGTTTGGCGGAGCCGCTGGGAGGTAGCCCGATCCGGCGGCGGCGTCCACATCGGCAAGGGCGATCGCCGACAGGAGCCGCCTCAATCGATGCTCAGCGCCAGGATCTGGCTGAGCTGGCACAGCGGCCGCCCCGTCTCCGCCGCCCATCGATCGAACGCTTGCTGCATGAGCGCACGGTCGGCGCGCGTCGTCGGCGCTCCCTCGATCACTCGCCAATGAACCAAGCCCTTGGCCACCCAGTCGGTCGGCACAAACGTGTCCTTGCCGACCATGCGCAGGAACACCGGCGCGGAATTGCCGCCCAGCTGGCTGAAGCGCTTGGCCAGTGCCCCCCACAGCCCGATGATGTCGGCGGCGGGCCAGCCGGCGATCCAAGCGGCGAAGCTGCCGTGCTCGCGTGCGACGTCAAGCATCGCCAGGGCGTTGCGGCGCACCGCACGCAGCTTGCCGAGATGCCGGATCAGCCGGCGGTCGCCCAGCAGCGTCTCGATGTCCTCGTCGTAGAGCGCCGCACAGCGAGCGAGGTCGAAGCCGTGAAACACTTCCTCGAACGCGGGCCACTTGGCGTCGACCAGTTCGTGCTTCAGTCCGGCGCGAAAGATCCGCAGTGACATCTTGGAGAGGTAGCGGTCGTCGGGGATGGAGCGCAGCTCGGCTGCGGTTCTGGGCGCCACCAGCCGCGCGACGATAGCTTCGCCGCCGTGCCGCGCGATGGCTGCCGCTTCGATCGCGGCGAAGTCAGGGCCGGGCTGGGCCACCGGATCTCACATTCGTCGGCTGGATGATGCGACCCGAGCGTTAGATCAGGACGATAGCCATGGCCAGCGCGATCGGGGCTTGCATGACGCGATTTGCGGGTATATACCCGAAACATGCCCAGTGAATGCATATGCGCAACGCTGCGCGTGGCGGCCCGCAAGATGACGGCCCGCTACGACGCGGCGTTGGCGCCGATCGGGATCAATCTCGCGCAGTTCAGCCTGTTGCGGAACGTCAGCCGTCTGGGATCGGTGTCGCTGACCGAGCTCGGGCGAAAGGTCGAGCTCGACCGATCGACCATCGGGCGGAACGTCCGCGTGCTCCAGCGCATGGGCCTGGTGCAGGTTACGCCAGGGGCCGATCAGCGGGAGGCGACCGTAGCTCTGGCGGAGGCGGGCCGGGATGTGCTGCAGCGGGGCGCGCCGCTCTGGGACGGAGTGCAGGACAGGATCGCGAGCGATCTCGGGGCTGCCGGCGTCGCCCATCTGCGCGCGCTGCTGAATTCACTGTGAACTTCGACCAAATGCGGGTATCTACCCGTACAATCGTGAGGCGGACGTCGCATGACGCCCGGTCATCCACGCCTGAAGGATGCGCTCCATGATCTCCTCCCGCCTCGCCGCCGGGCTCGCCCGGAAGGACATCCACTATGGCTGGGTCGTCGTCGCGACGACCTTCCTGACGATGCTGGCGACCGCGGGGGCCATGGGCGCGCCCGGTGTGATGATCGGGCCGCTGCAGCGCGAGTTCGGTTGGCAGACCGGCGACATCTCGCTGGCCTTGGCCATCCGCCTCGTGCTGTTCGGCCTGATCGGGCCATTCGCGGCGGCATTCATGAACCGCTTCGGCCTGCGGCGTGTGGTTAGCACCGCCCTTGTGCTGATCACCGCCGGCATCCTCGGCTCACTCGTCATGACCGACGTGTGGCAGCTGATCCTGCTTTGGGGGTTCGTGATCGGCGTCGGCACCGGCATGGTCGCGCTCGTGCTCGGTGCCACCGTGGCGACGCGCTGGTTCGCGCAGCGGCGCGGCCTGGTCGTCGGCATGCTCACGGCCAGCACCGCCACGGGGCAGCTCGTGTTCCTGCCGCTGCTGGCCGAGCTCACCGAGCGCCATGGCTGGCGGGTGGCACTCTGCCTCGTGATGGGGGCGCTGTTGTCGGCCATGGTGCTGGTGCTGGCCCTGATGCGTGACCGGCCGTCGGATCTCGGGCTGGCGCCTTACGGCGAGCGCGACATCGTGCCGCCGCCGGCGCAGCAGCATGGGCTCGGGACGCTGCTCCTCTCGCCGCTCCTGGCGCTGCGCGAGGCATCGGGTAGCCGGGTTTTCTGGGTCCTGTTCGCCACCTTCTTCGTCTGCGGCCTGAGCACCAACGGGCTGATCCAGACTCATTGGATCTCGATGTGCGGCGATTTCGGCGTGGCTCCGGTCGGGGCTGCCGGCATCCTGGCGGCGATCGGCGTGTTCGACTTCGTCGGGACCATCGTATCCGGCTGGCTTTCCGACCGGTACGACAATCGCTGGCTGCTGTTCTGGTATTACGGCCTGCGCGGCCTGTCGCTGATCTGGCTGCCATTCACCGATTTCTCGTTCTATGGCCTGTCCCTGTTCGCGGTCTTCTACGGCCTCGACTGGGTTGCGACCGTGCCGCCGACGGTCCGGCTCACCGCGGAACGGTTCGGCGCCGAGCGCGCCAATCTCACCTTCGGCTGGATCTTCGCCGGGCACCAGCTTGGCGCCGCCACCGCCGCCTACGGTGCAGGGGCAACGCGCGACGGCTTCGCCACCTATCTGCCGGCGCTCTACGTCGCCGGCATGTTCTGCCTGGTGGCGGCGCTGCTCGTGCTCACCATCAGCCGCGGCCGGTCGAGCGTGCCGGCGATTGATCCGCAGCCGGTCCGAGCCTAGGAACAGCGCTTGGTGCAGGTCTGGCTTGCGGCGACGCCGACCGCCGGTAAGTTGCATGGCCGGCCCGGGGCGGGCGCGGAGTGGGGGCAATGGATTTCAAGGCGCAGATCGAGCAGGCGCGGCGACAGGCCGACAGCGCAAGGCGCGAGCATGATCGTGCCACCCAGGCCCTCGTCGACGCCGTGACCCAACTCGGCATCCTAACCGGCGGCTATCATGGGATTTCGGCGCTGGAGGGGATCGCCAGCGAGGTAGGCCCGGGCGCAAGAGGATTGCCCGGCGGCGCACCGGCCAGCCACGACCTGGATGCTGCCGCCGAACGCGTGCCGGGTCCGCGCTCGGGAACGCGTGCGAAGAAGGGCTGGGGCAAGCGTCGTTCGGATGAGATCGTCCAGCTTCATCGCAATGGTATTTCGCGGGAGGAGATCGCGTCCTACGCCGCCGAGAGCGGCGACCCGATTCATGACGCGACGCTGCGCAACGCGCTGCGTGACCTGCTCGGTGAGGGGCGGATCCGCCAGGAGGGTGATCGCTACTTCCCGATTCAAGCGATCGAGGCCGAGCCGGAGCCCGCCGACGGACCGGATCCCTCGGCCGAAAGCTAGAGCGTGTCCGGCCCGAGCGAACACCCTCTATTGTTCTGATGCACGTATTCGCCAGATACGTGTCGACCCCCTGGGGGAGGCCGTCATGACGAGCCCGGTCCGCATCCTCGTCGTCGGCGTCGGCAACATGGGGCAGAGCCACGCCAGAGCCTATCACAGGCTGGCCGGGTTCGAGATCGTCGGCCTGATGAGCCGCAACCTGCGGTCGGCGGTCGACCGCTTGGCGCCCGAGCTGCGTGGCTATCCCCTGTTCGAGGATTTCGGGGCGGCCCTGCAGGCGACACGGCCCGATGCGGTCTCGATCAACAGCTGGCCCGACAGCCATGCGGCCTACGCGATCCACGCCATGGATGCCGGCTGCCACGTGTTCCTGGAGAAGCCGCTCGCGACCACGGTCGCCGACGCCGAAGCGGTGGTGGCGAGGGCGGTCGCGACCGGGCGCAAGCTGGTGCTGGGCTACATCCTGCGCGTGCACCCGGCCTGGGCGAAGCTGGTCGAGATCGGCCGCGGCCTCGGCAAGCCTTTGGTGATGCGCATGAACCTGAACCAGCAATCCAGCGGCCAGGCCTGGGTCTGGCATCGCGATCTGATGCGGAGCCTGACGCCGATCGTCGATTGCGGCGTTCATTATGTCGACGTGATGTGCCAGCTGACCGGCGCGCGGCCGGTCCGCGTGCACGGCATCGGCGCAAAGCTCTCCGCCGAGACCCGTGTCCAGAACTATGGCCACCTGCACGTGACCTTCGATGACGGCTCGGTCGGCTGGTACGAAGCCGGCTGGGGGCCCATGATGTCGGAGGTCGCGTACTTCGTGAAGGACGTCTGGGGACCGAAGGGCAGCGTCTCGATCGTGGTCAGGCAGGATGGTGCCGGCGAGGCCAGCGCCGGCAAGGTCAGCGCCAGTGCTGACATCGACCAGCACACCAGGACCAACGCTCTCAAGCTGCACCATGCCGAGCTCGACGCCGCGGGCAACTTCGCGCGGGCCGACGAGTGGCTCGACATGTCCGACGAGCCCGATCACCAGGAACTGTGCGAGCGCGAGCAGGCCTGGTTCCTGCGCACCATCCTGGAGGACATCGACCTGACGCGGAGCATGGCCGATGCCGTCACCAGCCTGCGCATCGTGCTGGCGGCGCAGCAGAGCATCGACGAGGCGCGGGTGGTGGAGCTGTGATGCGGCAGAAGCTGCATGGCAGGGCCGCAGCTTGGCGCATCGGCGACCATGGTCCTAGATGATGGTGGCGGGAGGCACGGTCAACGGCCCGTCGCGGTATCGGTGACGGCTACCGCATAGGGCAGGCGTTCGCTCGTCACCGCGTCGGCCGCCGGGCGCGCTGGCTCCGCGCGACGGCGGTCCGCCAGCCACATCAGGCCGCCCAGGGCGGAATTGGCGAGGTCGACCACGCGGCGCAGCACGGCTGCGGCCAGCGCCACCTGCGGCACCACGCCGACCGCACCGTAGACGGCGACAAACACGCCCTCCGCCAGGCCCAGCCCGTTGAAGGAGATCGGCAGCATGCTCAGCAGCGGCACCAGCGCGCCCACCAGCACGACATCGGCCACGTTCACTTCGGCGCCGACGGCGTGCAGCACGCAATACTGCGCCAGGACCAGCGTGCCGTAGAACGGCACCGAAAGCAGCAGCGCGCGCAGCATCGCATGGCCACGGCGGGATTGCCTGGCGACGGTGACGGCGATGCGCTGCAGCTTGCGCAGCAGACGCTGCAAGGAGCCGGGCAGCCGGTCGATCAGCATCGGCAGCAGCCGCGCCAGCACCGCGGGCGCCAGCAGCACCGCGGCGACCGCGACGATCAGGCCCAGGACCGACAGCAGCAGGACACCCAGCAAGTGCGGATGGAGCGAGCGCAGCGGGCCCGCCACCAAGCCGACGGCGCTGAGCACCAGCATCACCAGGAAACCGGTCAGCCGCTCGATCAGGATCGTGCCGGCGACGCGTTCGGTGCGGCCGTGCGACGGCGTCAGCATGAGCCGCATCGCATCGCCGCCGACGCTGGTGGGCAGGAAGTTGCTGAAGAACATGCCGACCCAGTAGAGCCAGGCCGTGGTGAGGAAGCGCAGCTTGATGCCGCTGTCGCGCAGCAGGCCGTTCCATTTCTCGGCCGAGATCAGCACGCCGAGCACGGAAACCGCGAAGGCGCCGGCGACCCAGCCGAGGTCGGCCGCCCGCAGCACGGTCGCCACTGCACCCCAGTCGACCAGGAAGCCCAGCAGCCCGAGCAGCCCGACGCCGACGAGAATCTTCGCCAACAACACCAATTGGCAATTTCCCTTCCGCAACCTCGATGTGGCAAACGGCGGCGCCAGTCTCGCGGCGCGCAGACCCGCAACCACCGGCGCGAGGCGTCGACACTGCAGCGACTCAACCTGCGCCAACGCTCTTATATGTCAATCGCAGGATACACCGCCCACGCATGCTGCGGCGCAGCGTAGCCGAGAAGCGACACCCGCCGCGCGCGCCCTCCCCACCCGTCGCCGGCCGTGCGATAAGCGCGCCGCGGCCGGGATCGTCCGGGCCGCGCCAGCACCGCGAGTTTCCATGCCGCCTCCTGCCGACGCACGGTCGACCGCCCTGATGGGTGTCGGCCTGGTGGTTGCCGCCGTCACGCTGTTCGCCGTGCTCGATGCGGCGGGGAAGCTGCTGTCCGAGGCGCACTCGGTGGTGCAGATCGTGTGGGCGCGGTACATGTTCGCGGTCCCGGTGCTGCTCGCCGTGGTCCCCGCCGGCAGCTGGCCGACGCTGCTGCGGGTACGGCAGCCGGCGCTGCAGGCGGGCCGGGCGCTGATGCCGGTGGTGGCGAGCTTCGCCGTGGTGGTCGGGCTGGGCCTGCTGCCGCTGGCCGAGGTGACCGCGCTGACCTTCGCGTCGCCCCTGGTGGTGGTGGCGCTGGCCGGGCCGCTGCTGCGCGAGCGCAGCTCGGTGCATGACTGGATCGGCGTGGTGGTGGGCTTCCTGGGCATCCTGGTGATCGTGCGGCCGGGTGCGAGTGCGGTGGCCTGGGCAGCGGTGTTTCCGCTGGCCTGCGCCGTCTGCTTCGCGCTGTTCCAGCTCGCGACCCGGTTCGTGGGGCGCCATGACGGGCCGACGGCGACGCTGGCCTGGACGATCGGGGTCGGTCTCGCGGTGACCACGCCGCTCCTCCTGTTCGACTGGCGGCCGGTGAGCGGCCCGGCCTGGGCGGTGATGGCGCTGTCGGGCCTGTGCTTCGGTGGGGCGCAGCTGCTGCTGATCCGGGCATTCCGGCTGGCGCCGGCGGCGGTTCTGACACCGTTCACCTACGCGCAGATCGTGCCCGCGGTGCTGTTCGGGTTCGTGCTGTTCGGCGCGGTGCCGGATCTGTGGGCAGCGGTCGGCACCGCGATCCTGATCGGGGCCGGGATCTACGTGGTGCGCCGCAGGGTCGGCGCCACCGGCGCGCCGCTGCCCGTACCGCAGCCCCCGCCCGTGGCCTGACGGGCCGGGGCGGCATCCTCGGCTACCGCCTGCTCGGCGCGCAGCCGCCGCAGGCGCGCCTCGGTCCAGCTCGCCAGCGCCCGCTCGGCTTCGGCTTCGTCCGCCTCGGCGACTGGGCGCCCGGGTTCGTTCCGCTGTGGCTTTGCTGGCGGACATGGCCCCGTGGAGCCGGCCGGGCTGGCGTCGTCGTTGGCGGGTAGGGATGGGCTTGCGGGTTCGTTCTGCGAAGTCGTGTCGGGTTCGAACGTGCATACGGTCAGCGATTCTTTTCGCAGCAGCCGCAGCTCCTTGAGGCAGCGGGACAGCTCCCGTCCCTGCTGGGCCTGGTAGCCGCGCACGGCGTTGAAGCGCTTGAGGTCGAAGGTGGTGAGCGGGTCGGCCACCTCCCATTCGAAGCCGGCCTGAGGCGGGCGCAGCTTGGGTGCGGCGTCGAACAGGGCGACCTCGATCCGCTCGGCGCGCTCGCTCTTCCAGAACGCGATCGCCATGCGCTTGACGAGCCGGGCCTCGATCTCGCTCTCGGGTTCGATTTCCGACATCAGGCGGGCCGCGAGTTCCTCCAACTCGGATGGGGCCTCGTCCTCGAGCACGAAGTGCTGCAGGGCGGCGAGGCCGTGCTTGAGGGCGTTGCGGGAGCTGCGGGCTTTGCCTTCGGGGGTGATGGGGCCGCGCGAGCGGGCGCCGTTGCGGCGGGCGGCCTCGATCTGGGCGGGGCTGCGGGGGCGTGGGGCGGTGGCGGGCATGGCGGGTGTCCGGCTGGGGGTTGCCGGAAGCATAGCACGATCAGGCTTAGATTCCTATGAGGGGTCAGCGGCGGTCAAATTGCCCTCGTTGTGCCAGTCGCGACCGACGGATTGAGCAGTTGCGGACCCCGGCGTCCCGTCCGCTGTTGGCAGGTCGGATGCCCGGGGACGAAGCCTGAGCTTACCTTCCCTTAGCGTGTGCACGGCTACGAACACCCCAATCTCGATCTTGCCGACCGCCACGTACCGAGCCTCTCGATACGCGATCCGCTGGCCGCGCTCGACCAGCCGCGCCGTATCGTCGAAGATGCGGCTGGCACCGCCGGTGCTTCAATCCGCGGCGCCCACAGCAGCCGACCACCCTGCATCATCGCACCCTCACAGCCGGTGCAGCACGGCCGGTGTACGGCTCACGGTCAGCCGGCCGCGCTTGAACGCATGCAGCACCGGCGCCAGCTCGGCCACGGCCGCCTCCGGCGTCGTGGCGTCGAGCACGATCAGGTCCGCCGGCGCGCCGATCCGGATGCCGTAGTCGCCGAGGTTCATCAGGCGGGCCGGGCGGGTCGTGATCAGCTCGAAGCACTGGCGCAGCTCGGCCGGCGTGCCGGCCTGGCAGGCATGGGCGTAGAGATTGGCGATGCGCAGCAGCGAGCCGTCGCCGAACGGCGTGAACGGGTTGAGGACATTGTTGGTGGCCAGCGCGCATTCGACGCCGTGGCGCAGCAAGTCATGCGCCGGGGTCACGCCGCGCGGCACCGCGTGGGTATGGTCGCGGCCCATCAGATAAAGGTCGGTCGCCGGCAGCACGGTGAGTGCCACGCCGGCGTCGGCGAGGCGCCGGGCGGCGGCGGCCAGCCGGTCCGGCGGCAGCATCGAGAGCTTGGTCACATGGCCGATCGCGACGCGGCCGCCGCGGCCGAAGCGCTGGGTCTGGTCGCAGACATGGAGCAGGTCGAGGCTGGTGGCGATCGAGCGAGAAGTCGAGATGCAGGTCGAGGTCGGCGTCGAACTCGCGGGCCAGCGCGAACAGGCGGTCGATCTGGCCGTGCGGGTCGCTGTCGGTGTAGGGGGCGCCGCCGACGACGGTGGCACCGCCGCGCAGGGCCGCCACCATCAGCTCCTCGGTGCCCGGATTGTTGAGCAGGCCTTCCTGCGGGAACACGCAGAGCTCGAGGTCGATCGCCCAGCGATAGTCGGCGACCAGCGGCAGCACGCCCTCCAGCCCGCGCAGGCCGATGCCCGGATCGACCTCGACGTGGGTGCGCATGCGGGTCGTGCCGTGCAGGATGCAGCGCTCCAAGGTCCGGCTGGCCCGCTCGTGCACGTCCTCGGCCGTGAAGCCGGCCTTGGCGCGGGCGGTCTCGGCGATGGCCTCGGCGAGATCGCCGCGCTCGCAGCGGCAGCGGTCGCCGATGCAGGACTTGTCGAGATGCACGTGGCTGTCGACGAACCCGGCCGCCACCAGACGCCCGCCGGCATCGAGCGCGGGGGTGTCGGCACCGAAGCCCCCAGCTCGTGACCGATCGCGACGATCCGGCCGCCCGCGATGCCGATGTCGACCGGATCCCCATCGAACGGGTCCGCAAGACGGGCGTTGGCCAGAATCAGGTCCAGGCGGGCGTTCCTTTCGGCCTAGCGGCCGAACCCCTTGAGCAACCCACGAGCGGCGTCGCCGAGGTTGGGCGCATTCTTGCTCTTGCCGCCGTCCTTGCGGCGAGGCAGCGCCGCCGAGCACGCCCTCGATCAGGTCGCCGGCCTTGCCGGCGGACGGGATCTGATCGAGGAGATCGAACTTGTCGCGCAGCAACTGCACGGCCTGCGGGTTCTTCGCAAGATCGGTGGCGACCCGCGCCAGATCGTCAGGCGAGCTGATCGCGCCGGTGAGCGTGCCGTTCAGGTCGAAGCGTACCGACGGCGCGGCGAACGGCCCCTGCACCAGGAACGGGATGCCTGCCTGCAGAGCCGGCTTGCCGCTCGCACCCTGGCCTTCGAGCGTGGTCGCCAGCTGCGGCGTGATGCGATAGTCGACCGTCCGCTGCGGCAGGTCGATCGAACCGGCACCGTCCAGACGCAGAACCGGCGCACGCAGGATGAGGTCCTCGTTGCGCAGGATGCCGTTTTGGATCTTGAAGCTGCCGCCGGCCTCGGCGAAGTCGGTCCGCTGCTGCTGGTTGGCGCCGGGGTCGAGGCCCAGGGTCATGATCTGGCGCAGCATGCCGGCGATGTTGATGCCGAGGACGGCGCCGTCGCGCAGCACGATCTTGCCGTCGCCGCCCAGGGCCTGCACCAGCTGGCGCTGACTGCCGCCGGCGGTCGCGAGCGCCAGCCGGAGCTCCGCCTGTCCGTCGAACCGTCCCTTGCCGAGCAGCGCCTGCAACGCGGCGAGCAGGTGGACATCCTGGGCCTGCAGGTCGACGGCGTAGGCCGGCGGGCTGCCGGGCGTGGCCTTGGCCGACCCGGCGAGGCGGCCGCCATAGGCCTGCAGCTCGTCGAGGGTGACGGCCGCCTGCTGCCGGTCCGACTGCAGCCTGGCGTTCAGGGCGCCGAGCTCGATCTGACGCGCCCTCACGCTCGCCGCGCGGAGGCGGAAGTCGACATCGATCGGGAGCGGTAAGGGCAGCGTGATCGGCTCGTCGGACCAGCCGGCGGGAGTCGCCGGCGCCGGCGCCGTATTCGACGTAGATTCGCTGTCCGCCGGCAGGTACGGATCGAGATCGAGCGCGCCGAGCGCGATCTCGCCTTCGACGGCCGGCGGCTGGCCCAGGGTCGCGGCGGCACGGCCGCTGCCGGTGATCTCGTCCACCTGGAACTTCAGATCTTCCAGCGCCACCCGGCTGGCACCGAGATCGAGCTGCGTCTGCAGGCTGGCCGTGCGCAGGGCGTTGTCCGGCAGCTTGAGGTCCTGCCCAAGCCACGCCAGCAGCTCGCGCGGTCCGGTGAGCTTGATCTCGGCGCGGCCCTTGGCGGCGGGCGCCGCGGTATTGATCGTGCCGTCATAGTTGAGCGCGCCACCGGGCAGGTCGAGGGCCAGCACGAGCGGGCTGGTCTCGCCTGCGGCCACGCCCTGCGGCCGGGCCACGCTGCCGGCGAGCGTGGCGCGCTGCCCCGCCATCGTCAGCCCGCCGTCGATCTTGATCGGCTGGTCGGCGCCGCTCTGATGGATCGCAAGGTCGATCGCCTCGGCGCGCCGGCTTTGCTTGCTCGCGCGATCGTCGAGCGAGACGACGCCGCCCTCGATCCGGATGTCGCCCAGCACGAAGCCCGGGATCGGCTTGCCCCCCGCCGGCGTTCGAGGATCGGGGGACTTAGCTGTGTTCTCCCCGAAGGCCCAGTTCTGCCGCCCGTCCTCGGCAATCTCGAGATTGAGCTGCGGCCGGGTCACGATCAGACGGCCGAGCTCGACCCGGTTGGCGCGCCAGAACGCGAGGAGATCGATGCTGGCGTCGAGGCTCTCGATGACGGCGAACTCGGGCGCCTTGCCCCAGTCGGCATTGGCGACACGGATATCGGCGGCCGCGATCTCGAGCGGCGGCCAGGCGCGCAGCCGGAACGGATCGCCGAACGTCACCTGGCGTCCGATCGCCATCGTGGCGCCGCGCTCGACGGCCCATTTCTGCAACGGCGAGGGCACGAACAGAAAGCCGGCAATCGCGACAATGATGAGCAGCAGGACAATGACGATGCCGATGAGCAGCTTGCGCATGTGTCACCTTGTTGGGTGAGACCGGTCGGCTCGAGCTCTACAAGGTTGAAACTAGCGCATCGTCGCAGCGCGCCAACCCACTTCGCACCCGGCCCAGGCAGCTGCCGCGGTAGGCTAGGGCGCCGTGCTTGGCTATAGAGGCTCTTCGCGCGGCGAGGTGAGTGGCACGTGATGCATTCCGGCTGGCAGTTCTGGATCGATCGCGGCGGCACGTTCACCGACGTCGTGGGACGAGCCCCGGACGGATCGATCCGGGTCCACAAGCTGTTGTCGGAGAACCCGGAGCAGTACCGCGACGCGGCAATCCAGGGCATCCGCGACCTGCTCGGCCTGTCCGGAGGCGACGCCTTGCCAGACGCCGCGCTCGAGGCGGTCAAGATGGGCACGACCGTCGCGACCAACGCGTTGCTGGAGCGCAAGGGCACGCCCACGGTCCTCGCGATCACGCGCGGCCTCGGCGATGCGCTGCGGATCGCCTACCAGAACCGCCCCGACATTTTCGCGCGCCACATCGTCCTGCCCGAGCAGCTCTACGGCAGCGTGATCGAGATCGAGGAGCGGCTGCGCGCCGACGGCACGGTCGAGCAGAAGCTGGACCCCGCCCGCGCCCGCGCCGATCTGGAGCTGGCATTTCATGCCGGCTATCGGGCGGTCGCGATCGTGCTGATGCACGGCTACCGGTTCCACGAGCACGAGCTGGCGGTGGCCGTCGATCGCGCGCGAGGTCGGCTTCACCCAGGTCTCGGTGAGCCACGAGGTCAGCCCGCTGATGAAGCTGGTCGGCCGTGGCGACACCACCGTGGTCGACGCCTACCTGTCGCCGATCCTGCGCGAGTATGTCGACCGGGTCGCCGCCGAGACCGGCGACGTGCGCCTGATGTTCATGCAGTCCAACGGCGGGCTGGTCGACGCCCGCCTGTTCCAGGGCAAGGATGCGATCCTGTCGGGACCGGCCGGCGGCATCGTGGGTGCCGCCAAGACGGCGGCGCTGGCCGGGCTCGACCGGATCATCGGCTTCGACATGGGCGGCACCTCCACCGATGTCACCCACTATGCCGGCGCCTTCGAGCGCGCCTTCGACACCGAGGTCGCGGGCGTGCGCATCCGCGCCCCGATGATGAAGATCCACACCGTGGCCGCCGGCGGCGGTTCGATCGTCAGCTTCGACGGCCAGCGCTTTCGCGTCGGGCCCCAGAGTGCGGGCGCCAATCCCGGCCCGGCCTGCTACCGCCGCGGCGGGCCGCTCGCGGTCACCGACGCCAACCTGATGGTCGGCAAGCTCCTGCCCGACTTCTTCCCGCACGTGTTCGGGCCGTCGGCCGACCGGTCGCTCGACGCCGAGGTGGTCCGCGCCGGCTTCGCCGCCCTGGCACTCGACGTCGCGAAATCGACCGGCATCGAGCGCTCGCCCGAGGAGCTGGCGCATGGCTGCCTCGCCATCGCCAACGACAACATGGCCAACGCCATCAAGGAGATCTCGGTCCAGCGCGGGATCGACGTCACCAAGGGCTACGCGCTGTGCTGCTTCGGCGGCGCCGGCTCGCAGCATGCCTGCCAGGTGGCGGACCTTCTGGGAATCGCCCGCGTGTTCATCCACCCCTACGCCTCGGTCCTGTCGGCCTACGGCATGGGCCTTGCCGATGTGCGGGTCCTGCGCCAGCGGGCGATCGAGCGGCCGCTCGACGAGGGGGTGTCCGCCGAGCTCGAGGCCGCGGTGCGTGAGCTCGGCAGCGAAGCCCGCGCTGAGCTGCAGGCCCAGGACGTGCCCGAGGAGCGCATCGTCATCGAGGCGCGGGTGCATGTTCGCTATGCCGGCACCGACACCTCGTTGGAAGTGCCGCTGGCCGACGCCGCGCAGCTGCGCGCCGCGTTCGAGGATGAGCACCGCACACGCTACGGCTTCATCGTCGAGGGCCGTGGCCTGGTCGTGGAATCGGTGATCGTCGAGGGTATCGGCACCATGGAGGAGGTGATCGAGCCGGAGCTGGCGATCTCTGACCGCGAGCACGCGCTCGAGCCGGTCCTCACCACGCCTGTCTTCACCAACCGCGCGCCGCACCAGCCGGCCGAGCGCTTCGCGGCCGCCGTCTATACCCGCGAGGCCCTGCGCCCGGGCGACCGGATCGACGGCCCGGCGCTGGTCTGCGGCGCCACCACCACGGTCGTCGTCGAGCCCGGCTGGCAGCTCGCCGTCACGCCACGCGACCACCTGCTGCTCGACCGGGTCGAGCCGCTGGCGCGCCAGGTCGCGGTCGGCACGCATTGCGACCCGATCCTGCTCGAGATCTTCAACAACCTGTTCATGACCATCGCCGAGCAGATGGGCGTCACGCTGCAGAGCACGGCCTACTCGGTCAACGTCAAGGAGCGGCTGGATTTTTCCTGTGCCGTGTTCGCGGCCGACGGCGCACTGGTCGCCAACGCCCCGCACATGCCGGTGCACCTGGGCTCGATGGGCCAGTCGGTGCGCACGATCATCGAGCTCAATCGCGACCGCCTCCGCCCCGGCGCCGTCTGGGCACTCAACAACCCCTACAATGGCGGCACGCACCTGCCCGACATCACCGTCGTGATGCCGGTATTCGCGGGCGACGAGTTGGTCTTCTTCACCGCCGCGCGCGCCCATCACGCCGACGTGGGCGGCATCACGCCGGGCTCGATGCCGCCGGACAGCACGACGATCGACGAGGAGGGCGTGCTGTTCGACAATTTCCTCCTGGTCGAAAACGGTCAGCTGCGCGAGCCGGCGCTTCTGGAGGTGCTGCGCGCCGGCCCCTGGCCGGTCCGCAACGAGACGCAGAACGTGGCCGACCTGCAGGCGCAGGTGGCGAGTTGTCAGCGCGGTGCAAACGAGCTGGCCAAGATGGTCCACCAGTTCGGACTGGCGACCGTCCGTGCCTATATGGGCCACGTGCAGGACAATGCCGAGGAAAGCGTCCGGCGCGTGCTCGATGTGCTGCAGGATGGCAGCTTCACCTACGCTCACGACGCCGGCCCTGTGGTGCAGGTGAAGATCACGATCGACAAGGCAGCCCGCCGGGCCACCGTCGACTTCACCGGCACCAGCCCGCAGCAGCCCTGGAACTTCAACGCGCCCGCCGCCGTCACCCGCGCCGCCGTGCTCTATGTCTTCCGCACGCTGGTCGACGACGACATCCCGATGAACGAGGGCTGCCTGAAGCCGATCGACATCGTTTTGCCCGAGGGCTCGATCGTCGCCTGCCGCTACCCGGCCGCGGTCTGCGCAGGCAATGTCGAGACCTCGCAATGGGTCACCGACACGCTCTACGGTGCTTTGGGCGTGCTGGCGGCTGCCCAGGGGACCATGAACAACTTCACCTTCGGCAACGACCGCTACCAGTATTACGAGACGATCTGCGGCGGTAGCGGCGCCGGTCCTGACTTCGACGGCACCTCCGGCGTGCACACCCATATGACCAACTCGCGCCTGACCGACCCCGAGGTCCTGGAATGGCGCTACCCGGTCCTGCTGGAGAGCCACCGCATCAATCGCGGTTCCGGCGGCAAGGGCCGGTATCAGGGCGGCGACGGCACGATTCGCCGGTTACGCTTCCTCGAGCCGATGCAGGCGGCGCTGGTCTCGAACCACCGGCAGGTGCCGCCATTCGGACTCGCTGGCGGGGAACCCGGGGCGTGCGGCGATCAGTGGATCGAACGGAACGACGGCACGCTCGAAAAGCTCACGGGGCGATGCCGGGCAGAGGTGGGCAATGGCGACGTGTTCGCCGTACAAACGCCGAGCGGTGGCGGTTTCGGGCAGCGGTAGTAAGGTGGCCGTTCAGCACGCTCGTGAGGGCGGATGATCGGTCAGACTTTCCGATCGGCTGTTTTCTCCACCGCACCATGAATACTCCACGTGACGACGGGCCGAGCCTTGACCGACGGAAATCACATGCGAGCCGCCGGGAGCGCCCTGTTCCTCACCTTGCTGCCGGTGTTGGTGCTGGTGTCGCTGGCCGCCCTGCTGACACTGCACTTCTCGGACCGCCTGGGCGCCAATCTTCTTCTCGTCCGCCACGCCTACGAGGTCATCGACACTGCGCGCACCCTGCTGTCCGACGTGCAGAATGCGGAAACCGGTCAACGCGGTTTCATCATCACGGAGCGGCCCGGCTACCTGGCGCCCTATCGCACAGCCGAGGCCGAGATCCCCGAGCGGATCGCCACCCTTCGACGGCTGTCGGCCGACAACGAGCAGCAGACCCAGCGCATCGCCGAGCTCGGCGGTTTGGTGGTCGCCAAGCTGAGCGAGCTGCGGCAGACCATTGAGCTCAGCCAACGTGGCGATCTGGCCGCAGCCCGGGCCGTCGTGCTCAGCGACCGCGGCAAGCTGGCGATGGATGATATCCGCCGGCTGGTTGGTGAGATCATCGCGGCCGAAAGCGCGATGGGCACACAGCGTATCGAGGCGACGGACGAGGCGCAGCGTTACACGCTGTATGCCGCCATGGGTGGCTCGGCGCTGGGACTAGGCGCGCTGGTCGCGGGCACGGTGCTGCTCCGGCGGCGCAATCGCCGCCTGCGCCAGGCCGAACGCGACCTGTCGCGCCAGGGCCTGTTGCTGCAGGCAACGCTCGACAATTGCCACGACGGAATCGCGGCATTCGACGGCACCGGCAGCTTGGTCGCGTTCAACCGGCATTTCTTCGACCAGCTCGACTTCCCGCAGGAGTTGGCGCACCCCGGTCGCACGCTGGCCGAGTTTCAGGCGATCGATCGCCAGCGGCCATGCCAGGCGCTGGCCGAACCGGCGCCGGGGGCCGACGTGTATCAGCAGCTCAAGATCGGCGCGCGCAATCTCGAGCTCTACCGCAACAGCATGCCGGAGGGTGGCTTCGTCTTCTCCTCCCTGGACGTCACCCGGCGGCTGCAGGCCGAGACCATCGTCCGCCAGGCACAGAAGATGGAGGCGATCGGCCGTCTCACGGGCGGCGTCGCGCACGACTTCAACAACCTGCTCCAGGTGATCGGCAGCAACCTCGACCTCCTCGCCAGTGAACTGCCGAGCGATGGCGAGGCTGCGCGACGGCTGGCCAACGCCATGGCCGGGGCCGAGCGCGGCGCACGCCTGACCGGCCAGCTGCTGGCATTCGCCCGTCGCCAGCCTCTGGATCCCCGCGTCCTGAATCTGGGCCGGGTGGTGCGCGAGATGACCGAGCTGCTGCAGCGGACCCTGGGCGAGCGCATCGCGGTCGAGGCCGTGGTCGCCGGCGGGCTGTGGAATACGCTGGCGGATCCGAGCCAGGTCGAGAACGCGATCTTGAACCTAGCCATCAATGCCCGCGATGCCATGGCCGAGCATGGCGGCAAGCTCACCATCGAGGTCGCCAATGCCAGCCTCGACGACACCTACGCGGCAGAGCATACCGAGGTCACGGCGGGCCAGTACGTGCTGCTGGCCGTCAGCGACACGGGCACCGGCATGAGTCCGGAAGTCGCGGCGCAGGTGTTCGAGCCGTTCTTCACCACCAAGCCGGAAGGCCAGGGGACCGGGCTCGGACTGTCCCAGGTCTACGGCTTCGTCAAGCAGAGCGGCGGACACATCAAGCTCTACAGCGAGCCCGGTCACGGGACGACGGTGAAGCTGTACCTGCCGCGTTCGCGTCGGGCCGAGGAAGCCGCGGAACCCGTCCCGGCGTCGCCGGTGAAGGGCGGCTCGGAGACCGTGCTGGTCGTCGAGGACGATCTGCCGGTACGGCTGGCCGTGGTCGAGCTGCTGAACGATCTCGGTTATCAGGTGCTGATCGCGGAGGGTACCGAAGCCGCGCTCGCTATCTTGGGCAGCGGTGCGCAGATCGACCTGCTCTTCACAGACGTGGTGATGCCTGGACCGGTCAGCACGCGGGAGCTGGCGCGACGGGCCCAGGAAGCGCAACCGAATCTGGCGATTCTCTACACCTCCGGATACACCGAGAATGCGATCATCCACGACGGTCGGCTCGACGAGGACGTGCTCCTCCTGAGCAAGCCCTACCGTCGCGACGATCTGGCTCGCCGCGTGCGTCTGGCGCTCGCCCAGGCCAAGCGCCGCCAACGTGCGGCGAATGTGGCCGTTAGCAGCGAGGGACGCCACACCATTCTGGTCGTCGAAGACGACGAGCTGGTCCGACTCGGGACGGTCGACATGGTTCAGCAGCTCGGGCACGGCGTCGCCGAGGCCGCGAGCGGCTATGTTGCGCTCGAACTCCTGCGTCAACGGCCAGAAATCGATGTGATGATCACCGATCTCGGCTTGCCGGGCATGAGCGGTCAGGAACTGGTCGCGGCCGCGAGAAAGCTCAGGCCTAACCTACGAATCGTGGTCGCCACCGGCTACGCGGCTGCGGACGTGCGATCGGGGTCCGCGATCCCGGACGGCGTGACGTTGCTGCCCAAGCCGTTCCAGGCCGCCGACCTTCGCAAGTCGCTGGAGTCGGTCGGCGACGCGGCGGAGCCTGAAGATGGGTCTTGACGGTAGTACTGGCCGAAGGCCGATGCCACCCTAGTGGCCAAAGCGGGCGTCGAGCTCGTCGAAGAGATCGTCTGACCAGTCATTGGCAAAGATGTTCGTGCTGACGGCTGCCTTGGAGACGATCTCCACCTGTGTCGCATCGGCTCCTTCTGGGTGCACGAAGATCGCGACGTTCTCGCCATAGCTGATCAAAGTCATGCCGTGCGTAGCGATGACCTGCCCGGTCTCTCGGTCCTTGGACACGAATTCGAGGCCGGCTTGCTGGACGATGTCCGGCATCGCGCTCCAGACTTCGGAAAATGGCGCGTGATAGGAGCGCCGCTCTCCGGTCCCCTCTGCCCGGCGCGCATCGGCGGCAGTCGTGCAGCCCGCGACGGCGAAGCGCTGATGAGGGCAGCCAGTCTACGTCAACCGGAAGGAGGCCGCGCTGCACAAGTCCAACGACAATTATCACGAGCCCAAGGGCGGCGGCTTGACCAGCTCGCTTTCAATCAGCCCGGACGACGCCGGCCACGCCGGCGCCAACGGCGTCTGCGCGATCGCGGGTGGCGGGGTGATGCCAGCGGCGGCTGCCCGGCCGACGTCAGCGCGGCGGACCGTTACAAATATCCGGCCCTCAACTGAGGTCTCGGGCCTCGGCCCATTCCTCGCCGGCTCAGTCGCCCGCAGCCTGGCGTCGAAAGCGAAACGGCGCCCGGACTTTGCCGGACGGCCGATCTGTCAGACCGCTCGCCTCAGCTTGCGGCCTGCAGGTTCTCGGCTGAGCTCTTGCCGTTCTTGCCGCGCACCAGCTCGTAGCTGACGCGCTGGCCTTCACGCAACGCATCCATCCCGGCGCGCTCGACGGCCGAGATGTGGACGAAGGCGTCGGGGCTGCCATCGTCGGGCTGGATGAAACCGTAGCCCTTGGTGGCGTTGAACCATTTGACGGTACCGGTGGTCTGCAAGGTAGGCCTCGTTCGGCGAGCGGTCGTAGGGCCGGGCAAGCACGGCCCGAGCGACAATTATCCAACGGCTACACGCAATGCAAGACCGGGAAGCGAGGCCGCGCTGCGTGCCACCGATGGCTCGACCCCGCAGAATCGACCACTTCGGCCAAGGTCTGTGCTAGCTTCGGCGGACGGTGATCGGGAGTTCTCATGGCCGAGGCTGCGGTGCCCCTCCTCCGCTCCGTCGACGATTTCCTCGCCTGGGAGGAACGTCAGGCGGATCGTTACGAGTTC
Organism: uncultured Alphaproteobacteria bacterium; assembly: GCA_963798145.1. Lineage (GTDB taxonomy): Bacteria > Pseudomonadota > Alphaproteobacteria > Geminicoccales > Geminicoccaceae > Benzoatithermus. The sequence continues at coordinate 174,266 of CAWCSG010000012.1, read as the reverse complement.
GTCGGCGGCGTGTTGACGCTGATGGCCGGCGGGACGGAGAATCACGACCTGATCGGGATCAACGTCGCATCGGCGCTCAACCAACGCCTTCGCGGCTCGCCGTGCCGTGTGCACGGCAGCAATCTGAAGGTGCGCTCGCCGTCCGGAGCGGTCATGTATCCGGATGCCTTCGTCCGGTGCGGGCCTGGGCAAGGCGACCGCACGGTCATCGAGGACCCGATCATCATCATCGAGGTGCTGTCCCCGCGCACCCAGCAGGCCGACCTCACCCGCAAGCGCTGGGCGTACCAAGCCATCGAGACGATGCAGGCGGTCCTGTTCGTCGCTGCCGACGAGGCGCGGGTAGAGCTTGCCGTGCGCGGGGCCGACGGCACCTGGGTGTCTCGCTTCTTCATCGGTCAGGAGGCCATCCTGCCGCTTGCGTCGTTGGCGATCGAGCTGCCGCTGGCCGACCTGTACGCCGGCGCCGATTTGGACACCATGCCCGCATGAGTCTCTCCTCCATCCAGCGGGCGCCGGTCGAGCGCGACCCGCTCGAAGTGCTGCGCACCGTCTGGGGCTACCCTGCCTTTCGCGGCCTGCAGGAGGAGGTGATCCGTCATGTCCTCGCCGGCGGCGAGGGTCTGGTGCTGATGCCGACCGGCGGCGGCAAGTCGCTGTGCTACCAGGTCCCGGCCTTGTGCCTGGACGGTCTCACGGTGGTGGTCTCGCCGCTGATCGCGCTGATGCACGATCAGGTGACGGCCCTGAGTCAGCTCGGCGTGCGCGCCGCGATGCTCAATTCGACGCTCGATTTCCGCGCTGCTGCCGGCGTCGAGCGGGCGATGCGCGAAGGTGCGCTGGACCTGGTCTACGTGGCGCCGGAGCGGCTGAAGACGCCCGGCTTCCTCGAACTGCTCGGCCGCTGCCGGCTGGCCCTGTTCGCCATCGACGAGGCGCACTGCGTTTCGCAGTGGGGGCACGATTTCCGTCCCGATTATCTCGAGCTCAAGGTGCTGCACGAGCGCTTCCCCGACGTGCCGCGGCTGGCGCTCACGGCCACCGCCGACGCGCCGACCCGGCGCGAGATCGTCGAGCGGCTGGATCTCGGGCAGGGGCGCTCGTTCGTCGCCGGCTTCGACCGCCCCAACATCCGCTACCGCGTCGTGCCCAAGCTGCAGGCCAAGGCGCAGCTGCTCCACTATCTGAAAAGCGAGCAGGCAGGCGGCAGCGGCATCGTCTACTGCCTGTCGCGGCGCAAGGTCGACGACACGGCAGCAGCCCTGGCCAAGCTCGGCTTCGCCGCGTTGCCCTATCATGCCGGTCTCGACAAGGAGGTACGCGCTGCCAACCAGGATCGTTTCCTCAAGGAGGAGGCGGTCGTGATGGTGGCGACGATCGCGTTCGGCATGGGCATCGACAAGCCGGACGTCCGTTTCGTCGTGCATCTCGACCTGCCCAAGAGCCTGGAGGCCTACTACCAGGAGACCGGCCGCGCCGGCCGCGACGGGCTGCCGGCGGAGGCGTTCATGCTTTACGGGCTCGACGATGTCGGCAAGCTCAAGAGCCTGCTCGCCCGGGCCGAGACCACGAGCGAGCGACAGCGCCACGTCGAGCGCCAGAAGCTCGAATCCATGCTCGGCTACTGCGAGACCACGCGCTGCCGGCGGCAGGTGCTTCTCGGATATTTCGGCGAGGAGCGCGCCGAGCCATGCGGCAATTGCGATGTCTGCCTCGACCGGCCCGAAAGCTTCGATGGCAGCGAGCTGGCGCGCAAGGCGCTGTCGGCGATCTACCGCACCGGGCAGCGCTTCGGCGCCGGGCATCTGGTGGACGTGCTCCGCGGTGAGGAGAACGAGCGTGTGCGGCAGCTCGGCCACGACCAGCTGTCGGTCTTCGGCGTCGGCCGCGACGTCGACCCTGCCGGTTGGCGCTCGGTACTTCGTCAACTCGCGGCGCTGGGGCTGATCGAGATCGACGTCGAAGGACATGGCGGGATCGCGCTGGCCGGCGATTGCCGCGCCGTGCTCAAGGGCGAGCGTCCCGTCGCGCTGCGCCGCGATCCCGCGCCCGCCCGGCCGGCCGGGCGGGCCAAAGGTACTGCGCGTGTGCCGATCACGATCGACGACCCCGAAATCGAAGCCCTGTTCCAGCGGCTGCGCCAGTGGCGGATGGAGACGGCACGCGCCCAGGGTGTTCCACCATACGTGATCTTCCACGATGCGACCCTGCTGGCGGTCGCCACGGCGCGGCCACGCCGTCGCCGCGACCTCGAAGGGCTGCCGGGCGTGGGTGCGGCCAAGCTCGAGCGCTACGGTGACGGTCTGTTGGCCGTGGTGAGCGACAGCTGATCGAGAGACCCATGGCCCGCTCTGCCAACCGCCGCGATCGGTTGCGTCAGGCGCTGAACGTGGTGCTGGCGCTGACGCAGTTCACGATGCCGTTGTTCGCGCGGCTCACCGGCATCGGCGTGCCGATCGAGGCACGCCCGGCGCTCGACCCTATGGCCGCACCTGAGGTGCCGTCAGGCTACGCTTTCGGCATCTGGTTCGTGATGTACGCGCTGGCCCTGGCCTATGCCGTGCATCAGGCCCTGCCACGACAGGCGGCCGATCCGCTCTATCGCCGGATCGGCTGGCTCACGGCCGGCCTGTTCCTGAGCGGCACGCTGTGGATGCTGCTGGCGCAAATCACCGAGCGACGGCTGGCACCTCGTCATCGTGATCTTCGCCATGTGGGGTCTGGCGCTCACCGCATTCTTCCGCGTGCCGTCCGGACCCGCGCCGCCCTCCGTCACCCGCGTGGTGCGGCCAATGCTCGGACTCTATGCCGGCTGGCTGACGCTGGCGGTGTTCCTCAACCTCACCACGGTCGCCCGCGGGCAGGGGCTTGGCACGTTCGGGCTACCGGTTACGGCCTACGCCATGCTGACCCTTCTGCCGGCCGGCATCACGGCCCTGGTGCTGATCCGGCGCAGCGGCGGCTACGTCTGGTACGCCTTCCCGGTGGCATGGGGCCTGGTCGCGATCATCGTCGCCGACCTTGGTCCGTCGGCGAACCCGGTGGTCGCGACCGCCGCCAGCATCCTCCTGGCGGCGGTGGGCATCGCGGTCTGGCTGGCCCGGCGCGGTCATGGTAGTCTCCCGGCAACCAGAGGGAGTGCCGACCATGCACAAGCGAGCGGTGCGTGAGTGCCTCAAGCGGGACGAGCCACTGCGCGGCCACGTCGAGGAAACCGTCTACGATGCCGCGGTCCGGATGACCGAGGCCTGTTGCAGCAGCATCCTGGTCTGCGAAGGCGAACGGCTGTGTGGCATCTTCACCGAGCGCGACCTGCTCACCCGCGTGGTCGCCGCCGGGCTCGAGCCGCCCTCGACGCGGCTGGGTGACGTGATGACCGCGGACCCCGACACGATCGAGGGCTCAGCACCGATCATCGAGGCCATCCGACGCATGGACGAGTTCTGCTACCGGCATTTGCCGGTGATGGAGCGCGGTCGCCTGGTCGGCGTGATCTCCTGGCGCGACCTGCCCTACCAGGATCGCGCGCAGGTGCAGCCCGAGCTGGACCAGCGCCACACACTGGCGGAGCGCATGTGGTAGGTATCCACGGTCTTCAGGTTCCGCGCACCGCGTCGAGCAGCTCGCGCTCCAGCACCCCGGTCGAGCGGCAGCTCGCCTGCTCCGCCGTGCCGATGTAGCTGTTCTGGTAGTTGCCGATGCTCAGGGTCCGGATAGCCAGCCGCGTCCGGGCCGGATCGATGGCGGTGGCCGTGACGGTGACCCGGGTGTCGAAGTCGCTGGCGCCGGTCCGGCGCGCGCGAAAGGCCTCGGCAAACGGGTCGCGCACGGTGATCGTCGGGCAGCTGGCCCATTCCGCTGCCGTGGGGCCGCCGCTGCTGGCCTCCAGCGGCGCCGTTGGGGAAAGGGCCGGTGCGATCACAAATCCCCGGCTGCTCAGCACTGCCGCAGCTTTCTCCAGCGCCGCGGGTGGCGCCAGCGGCAGGATTTCTTCCGCCGCGCCGCTGACCCGCGGTTGAACGGGCGTCGAATCCCCGGGCGCCTGACGGACCACCTCATGCCGCTCGCAGCCCGCCAGTAGGCCGGCGGACAGCAGCACCCAGCAGATGGCGGCGGTGGGTCGCGGCATGCGATGGTTCCTTGGCGACGGATGTGCGCTCACCGCAGCCGCGGCGCGACAGAGCCGTCATCATGCGGTCGAGAAATCATGCGGTCGACCTTGCGGCAGGTCGACCCGAACGGCAAGCCGGGCGCTGCGCCACGCCACCACGCCCTCTGCCACGGCGTGGCTTTGTCCGTGATCAGCCCGAGCCCGCACGCACGCCTGCGATGAGCTGCTGCTCAAGCACGCCGGTCGACGCGCAATCGATCTGTTGGGGTGCGTTGGTGAAGCTGTTGACGTAGGTGCCGACATGTCGGGCCAGGATGGCCAGCCGGGTGCTGGTCCGCGAGAGCGGCTCGACGGTGGCAGAGACGCGCGTGCTTACCTCCGTCACCTCGGTCCGCCGGCCGCGCATGCCACCGCTGAACTGCGAACGGTAGGCGATCTGCCCGCAATCGGCCCAGCCGCGCTCAGGCAGCCCCACCGCACCGGCTTCGAGCGAGCCCGTGCGCACTCGCATGTCGGTGATCGTGAAGCCGCGCACGCGCAGGCCCTGGGCGACACGCTCGAGCACGACGTCGGACGGGAGAGTGACGTCGACCTCGGTCGCGTCGACCAGCGGCGGGCGCGGCGCCGCCAAGGCGTCCGCGACCTCGCGGCGGGTTGGTGACGGCGTGCACCCGGTCGCCAGGGCCGCCAGCAGCAAAATCAGGATGCGCATCGCTGGACTGCTTCCCATACGGCATCGCGGGCTTAGAGAGCCTGAAGGCACGCCGCTAGCATGGCAGGTTCCAGCGAGTGGCAAAGATGCAGGTAACCCCTGCCTCCTCCCGCGCATAGTGGTCCGAGAGCAACCCATCGTCGCAGGCAAGGTACATGGATAGCCGAGATCCTTCTCCGGGCAGGCCGGACCTGAGCGCCACGTAATCCGGCGCCGGCCAGCTCAGGCCCTCGTGCCACGGTCGGCGCCCCGATCTCCGAATGGATCGGCGGCGATGCCGGGCTCGGCTACGACATCCAGATCGCCCCGCCGACCTGCGCATGGACTTCGCCTTCGTGATCATCATCGTGCTGGCCCTGCTCGGCCTCGCTGCCCGGCAGCGTGGTTCTGGTGGAGCGGCTGCTGATCCCGTGGCACATCAGCCGGCGCGTGCCGCTGCAGGGGCGGACATCTTCATAAGGACCACCTCATGCCCGAGCCTCGCCACCAGCCCGCCGACCTGATCGACCTCGCCACCGCCCTCCTCACCGCCGCCGGCATCGAGTTCGGCCGCGCCCGCCTGATCGGCGAGCTGCTGGTCGAGGCCGACCTTATGGGTCACACGACCCACGGCCTCGCCCTGCTGCCCGGCTATCTCGACGCGCTCGCGGCCGGCACCATGACCAGGATCGGCGAACCGCTGGTGATCCGTGACACCGGGCCCTGCGTGACCTGGGATGGCCAGAGGCTGCCCGGCGTCTGGCTCACCGCCCACGCGATCGACATTGCCATCCCTCGTGCCCGGCAATATGGCACCGGCACCGTCGTTATTCGCCGCAGCCACCACATCGCCTGCCTCGGCGCCTTTCTGACCCGCGCCACCGACCAGGGCCTGATGATCCTGCTCGCGAGCTCGGACCCCGCCGATGCCAGCGTCGCACCGTTCGGCGGCACCACCGGCGTGTTCACCCCGGACCCGATCGCCGTCGGCATCCCGACCGCAGGCGACCCGATCCTGATCGACACCAGCGCCTCGATCACCACCAACGGCATGAGCGCGCGCCTGCGCGCGGAGGGCCGCAGTTTTCCCCATCCCTGGCTGCTCGACGCCGCCGGCAACCCCACTGGCGACCCGCAGGTGCTGGTGGCCGATCCACCGGGCACGATCCAACCGGCCGGCGGGCTCGACCACGGCCACAAGGGCTACGCCTTGGCGCTGATGGTCGAGGCCCTGACCATGGGCCTCGGCGGCTTCGGACGGGCGGAGCCCAGCGAAGGTTGGGGCGCATCGGTGTTCGTCCAGGTCCTTGACCCAGACGCCTTCGCCGGCGCGGCTGCTTATCGTCGTCAGACCACCTGGATCGCGGACGCATGCCGCGCCTCGGCACCGCGACCCGGCGTCGAGCGGGTGCGCCTGCCGGGCGAATCGGCCCTCGCCCGCCGCACGCAGTCCATGGCCGAGGGCGTCGAGCTCTATCCGGGCATTATGGCCCGGCTACAGGGCTGGGCAGAGCGCCTGGGCCTCGAGAAATGAGCCCAGACAATCCCACGGCGGCTGCGCCACCCGGGCTGGTTTTGGCGGCGGTCGCGGCTCAGTAGGAACGGACGGCGGAGATGATCCCGGTCGACGCGTTCGGCTCGACCTCGCGGTGCACCGTCTGGCCCAAGGGTGCCAGCACCGCAAGGCGACCCTTCACGAAGCTCTGCTCCGCGACGATCAGCCGATAGGCCTTGTCCAACGCCAGCGCACGTTCGGCCGAAGGATCGGTGAGATTTGCTATGCGTTGTTGCAGGGCGGCGACCTTAAGGTCGTCGAGCGCTCCGCTGCCATCCACGAAACGCCGCCACGCCTCGTCGTTCGCGCGAAACTCGTCCGCGGCACCATTGTCGCGAAGATAGCGCGCGTATTCGCCATCGGCATCGCCGATCGCGCCCAGCGGCTGCGCCGCGCTCCAGTGATACCAGCCGTCGCCGGCCGCGCCCGCGGACAGCTTGCGGGGAAAGGAGACAATGCTGTCGACTCCGCGGCCGATGGCGCCGTGGCAGCCGACGCAGGTCAGGCTTTCCTCGTAGGTCTGCGGTCGCAGGCTGCCGTCGACAGCCTCGATGAAGCCCTGCAGACGCCAGCCCTTGCCGTTGGCGATGCCGCTCTCGATGTCGCCGAAGAACCGCTCCGGCTCGTCCGGATTGCCGGCGGCTTCCTTCATCTCCTGCTGGGCCTGCTGCATCAGCGTGGTGTAGCTGCGCCAGCCGGACTTGCGGGCATAGCGCAGCTCCTTAAGGCGCGGTGCGGGCTTGACCGTGCCGTCGGGGTCGACGTCGAGATAACGGACCGAATGCACGAACTCGGTGCCCTCGGGGAAGAGCAGCGCCGCCAGATGCACGCGCCCGGCGTCCAGCTCCTCCTTGGCGCGGCCGACCCAACTCATGTCGACTCCGTTACGCGGATCGAAGGCGAAGGTGACGCGGGTGGCGGTGCCCATGCTGCCGTCACGGTCGAGATCCACGCCAAGAGGCGCCTCGTCGGTGGCCGGAATGGTCACATCGGCCTGGGTGATCAGACTTTCCAGGATGGCGAGATTGAGCGCGTAGATGCCATCGTCCGGCTTGCCGTCGGCGCGCTCGCGGAACGGCGCCGGCAGGCGGATCGCGACGTCGTCCGCGGAGCCGTTGGTGGGCCAGAAGGCACCGGGCAGCGGCTTGTAGGCGAAGGCGCGCCAGCCGGTCCGGTGCCCCCTCGGGTCGCGGTCGTAACCCTCACCGTCGAACGCGAACCAGACGTCCGGCCGATAGCCGGACCAGACGCCGTCGCCATTGATGTCCCATTCGGGCGGCACCCGCTCTAGCTGCCCTGCCAGCTCGATGTCGCCGGCCGCATCATGGAAATTGTCGGTGCGCACGTAGGCCAGGATGTCGGCGTCAGGCATGGCCGCGATGGCGGGGCGGCGGTCGACGAACAGGTTGGACCACGGGTTCTGCGCGGCGCTTTCAGCAAAATCGTAGGAAAGCTGCAGGTCCTCGTCGCGGGCAAAGTTCGGCTCCGGTGCCGCGACATGGCAGGTGTAGCAGGGGTTGTGGACGCCACCGAAGGCGTCCCGCGTCTTGGTCCAGCATTGCGGCGGGATATAGGCGAAGGGATTGGCCGCCGCCCGTGAAGCCAGCGGCCCGGCACCGGCGGCGTTGCCGAAGCCGAACGCGAGCAGAAACATGCACGCGACCAGTACGAGACGAATCAACGACATCGTTCAGCTTCCGTGGGATCGAATACGTCGGGGGGCAGGCCCGCGCCCGCCCCCATCTTCCACCGGGTCAGCCTCGAAATTCTCAGTCGAGCTTCGGGAACGGGCCGATATAGCCGAGGTAGGCCTGCGCCTCATCCGGTGACTGCAGCTTGTCCTCGTCGGACTCGCCGTAGGGGTGCTGGACCACGGCCATCACGTAGCCATGGCCCTGGACGTCCGGGTAGGCATAGACCGAGGTGGTCTCCGCCCCGTAGGGCGTAGTCAGGATGCGGGTCAGGTCGCCCGAAGTGAGGTTGAGCGCCCACACCGCGTCGTTCTGGTGGCCCGAGCCGGTGTCCTCGCCGATGAACAGCGTGTCGCGGCCGGTCAGGTAGGAAATGTTGTCGGGGTTGGCGAGCCCGTCCATGTCGCAGGTGTTGCCGGCCCACTCGGAGCCGTCCTCGTACGTGCGCGGCTTGCCGACGATGATCGCCTTCATGTTCGACGCGACATAGTCCTGGTCGAGGTCGAGCGCGTACACGCCGCCGCAGGGATTGTAGGCGAGCTTGATGTCGTTGGACCCGCCCTGGTCATACTTGCCGCTATCCTTGCCCTTCGCGGCCTGATCTTCCATGCCGCTGGAGATTTCTGAGATTGCCACATAGAGCCGGTTGTGGTCGGCATCGAAGGTGATGCCTTCTTCCTTGCGCAGCTCGACCGTGGCGCCCTTGAGCGCGGCGTAGCGGCGGGTCTCCAGCCGCGACGCCGCCAGCTCCATCCCGTCCTTGATCTTCAGGCACTCCTTGGCGCCGTTGGCCACCGAGGCACCGAAGCCCGCGGCGCAGCTGCCGTCGTCGCCCATCTTGGCGGTCTCGAAGATGTCGGCGAACTTGGTGCCCTTGGCGACCAGCGCCTTGACCGCGGCGCTTTCGGCGTGGCCGAGATCGATCCAGCCAAGGTCGGCGGCACCACCGTTCTCGGCGCTGGTCTGGGTCCACTTGGCGGCATAGAGAGTGCCGGCGTCGAGCTTGCCGGGCGCGTCGGCCACGAAGCGGTAGAGACCCACATTGGTCCCGTCATCTGACAGGTAGACCGTCTTCTGGTCGGGCATCACCTTCCCGAGTTCGTGGGCAAATCGGCCCATGGCGTAGTGCTTGCCGGCCGTGGCCTTGCCATCGTCGCCGACCGCGATCTCGGTGATATAGCCGTAGGCATAAGGGTTGAAGGCCTCGCGGAAGGCGGCCAAGTCATCCTTACTCGGGTCGAAGCCGAAATACATCGCCATGGCGGTCGGGTCTTCGTCGAGCTTCTCCAGCTCCTCGATCGACGACGCCGCCTCGATCTTGGCTGCATCGGGCTCATACTCTTCCGAGCCCAGATGCGTGCCCCAGGGCGTCACCGAGCCGGCGCACGGCACCCACAGGCCCCAATCGGCGGAGAAGTCGACCGGCTGCGTGTCCACCGCGGTGAGCATGCCGTCGTCGGCCTTCGTCACCTTGGTGACATACACCGCGGCCGGGCGAGTCTCGAAGTGCGAGACCACATAGAGCTGACCGCCCTTTTGCAGGATCGACGAGAAATCGGTCGACGGCGACACCATCGCGGCACCGTCCTTGCCCAGGATCGGCAGGCCCTTGGCGTCGACAATCTCCCCGAACACGCCCGAGCCGACCTTCTGGCCGGTGCGCAGCAGCGTCCGGTACGCGATCGGCGTCTCGGCGCCGTCAACCGTCACACTCGGGCTGGCTTGCACCGCGCGCTTGGCCGCGTCGTCGGCCGGCGCCGCTGTCGGGACGAAAACCGGTGCGTCCTTGGCGAACACGGCCGGCGATAGCGCCAGCAGGGCGGTGGTAGCGAGGAGAATGCCGCGCGTCATGATCGAGCCTCCCAAAGAGCCTGCCGCCACCATCGTGGCGTCACTGCGGACCCATCTATCCGAGCGATGTGACACAGTGGTGACGAAGCCCTTTGCGATCAGCCTACCGCAGCCAGCTCCTCGGTGCGCCGGGCACTGCGCGCCGGGCGGTGGTCGGATGCCAGCATGGTGTAGACGGCAGGCAGCACGAACAGGGTGAACAGCGTGCCGATCAGCATGCCGGACACGATCACCAGCCCGATCGCGAACCGGCTGGCGGCACCGGCGCCGGCGGCGGCCAGGAGCGGGAACAGGCCCACCACCATGGCGGCCGTGGTCATCAGGATCGGCCGTAGCCGGACCCGGGCCGCGCGCGCGATGGCCTCGCGCCGCCCCAGGCTCTCGTTGCGCTGCAGCTCGTTGGCGAACTCGACCATCAAGATGCCATGCTTGGAGATCAGGCCGATCAGGGTCACCAACCCGATCTGGGTGTAGATGTTCAAAGTGCCGAGGCCGAAAAACAGCGGCAGCAGCGCCCCGCAGATCGACATCGGCACGGCCACCAGGATCACGAACGGGTCGCGCAGCGATTCGAACTGGGCCGCCAGCACCAGATAGATCACGATCAGCGCGAACACGAAGGTCAGTGCTAGCTGATTGCCCTCGGTCACGTAGAGGCGCGAATCCGACAGATAGGCGTGCTGAAAGTCGGCCGGCAGCACGGCCTGCGCCTGCTGCTCGAGGAACGCCACCGCCTGGCCCATGGTGACGCCCGGCATCGGCACGGCCGAGAAGGTGGCCGAGTTGAGCTGGTTGTACTGGGTCAGCGCGTTCGGCGCCGTGTCGGTTTCGATTCGGACCATGGTCGCCAGCGGCACCGAGGCGCCCGATTCGGTCTTCACGAAATACTGGCCGAGGCTCGCCGGGTTCAGCCGCTCGGACCGCTGCACCTGCGGGATCACCTCGTAGGAGCGGCCGTTGAGATTGAACCGATTGACGTAGTTGCCGCCGACCATCGTCGCCAGCGTGTCGCCGATCGCCGCCATGGTGACGCCCAGGTCGTTCGCCTTGGAGCGGTCGATCCGGATCCGGATCACCGGATTGTTGAACGCGAGGTCGCTGTCGGTGACGATGAACAGGCCACTCTTGCGTGCGGCGGTCTTGATCTCGTCCATCAGCTTGAACACGGTCTCGTAGCCCGCCGGCGAGCTGATCACCATCTGCACCGGCAGCCCGCCGGTCGAGCCCGGCAGCGGGGGCAGCGCGAACGCGAACACCAGTTCGCCGGTGATCTCGTTGAGCTTGGCCTGGACCAGAGGCTGGAGCTGTTTCTGCGACCGCTCGCGCTCGTCCCAGGGCTTGAGGATCATGCCGGCGATGCCGCTATTGGGGCCGCCCTGCATGCCATTGACGATGAACCGGGTGTCGGTCTCGGGGAACGACGCGAACGCCTGATCGAGCTGCTTGCCGAAGGCGTCGACATAGTCGAGGTTCGCGTATTGCGGCGCCTTGACCACGGAGAACACGATCCCCTGATCCTCCTCGGGGGCCAGCTCCGCGCTGGTGTGGGTGAATAGGAAGGCCGTGATCCCCAGCACCACGACGGCGAACAGGGCGGTCACCGGACGGTAGTCGAGGCTGCGGTCGAGCCGCCGGCCGTACCAGCCGGTCACGCGGGTGAATACGCGGTCGATCAGGTTGGCGAAGCGGCCCTGCGAGCCGTGCGGCTTGAGGATCATCGAGCACATCATCGGCGAGAGCGTCAGCGCGATCACCCCGGAGATGATCACCGCACCGGCCAGCGTGAACGCGAACTCGCGAAACAGCGAGCCGGTGAGCCCGGTGAGGAAGCCGATCGGCGCGTAGACGGCGGCCAGCGTGATGGTCATCGCGATCACCGGGCCGGCGATCTCGCGCGCACCGACCAGCGAGGCCTGCAGCGGCGTCAGGCCCTCCTCGATGTGCCGGTGCACATTCTCGACCACGACGATGGCGTCGTCGACGACCAGCCCGATCGCGAGCACCATGGCCAACAGCGTGAGCAGGTTGAGGCTGAAGCCCAGGGCCAGCATCAGCATGCAGCCGCCGATGATCGAGAGCGGGATGGTGACCACCGGGATCAGGACCGAGCGGAGCGAGCCCAGGAACAGGAAGATCACGACGATGACGATCGCCACCGCCTCGATCAGCGTGTTGCGCACCTCGTGGATCGAGGACTCGATGAACCGCGTCGAAGTCGTAGACGATCTGCGCCTGCACGGTCGGCGGCAGGCCGCGCTGGATCGTCGGCAGCAGCTCCTTCACGCCGGCCACGATGTTGAGCGGATTGCCGGTCGGCGTGGCGTTGACGCCGATGAACACGGCCGACTGGCCGTTCATGCTCACCGACGAGTTGCTGCTCTGGGCACCCAACTCGACCGAGGCGACGTCGCGAAGACGGACCAGGCCGCCGTCCTCGGCCTTGACCACCATCTCACGGAAGTCATCGAGGCTGGTGAGGCCGGTGTCGGCGACCACGTCGACGACCGTGAAGTAGCCCTTGGCCTGGCCGGGTGCGGACTGGAAATTGTTGGCGCGGATCGCCGCGCGCACGTCCGCCGCCGAGATGCCGCGTGCGGCCAGCCGATCCGGGTCGAGCCAGACACGCATCGCGAACGGCTGGCCGCCCAGGATCTCCGCCTGCGCCACGCCAGGCACCGTCGCCATCAGCGGCTGCACGACCCGCGTCAGATAATCGGTGATCGCGGGGCCGGTCAGCTCCGGGCTGGAGAAGCCGATATACATCACGGCCGTGGTGTCGCCGGTCGCCTTCAGGATGACCGGGTCGTTGGCCTCGGTCGGGATCTGGTACTTGACCTGCTGCACCTTCGCCATGACGTCGGTCATGGCGACGTTCGGGTCGTAGTTCAGGCGCACATAGGCCGTGACGGTGCTCGACCCCTGGGCCGAGGACGCGGTCATGTAGTCGATGCCCTCGGCCGTCGCCACCGCCTGCGCGATCGGGGTGGTGATAAAGCCCTGCATCAGTTCGGCGGCGGCACCCGGATAGGAGGTGGACACGGTGATCACCGTGTTCTTAAGCTCCGGATACTGGCGCACCGGCAACTCGAAGGCGGCGCGCAGCCCGATCAAGCAGGATCAGCAGGCTGACCACGGCGGCCAGCACCGGGCGGCGGACGAAGAGGTCGGTGAACTTCATCTCGGTCTCACTGCACCGGTGGCGTCGCGGGCGGCGTCAGGCCCTCGGCGGTGACCGTCACCGGCACGCCGTTCTGCAGTTTGAGCTGGCCTGACGCGACGACGACGTCGCCGGGCGCCACGCCGCGGGTGATCGCGATGCGGCCCGTGAAGTGCGGGCCGGTCTCGACGAAGGTCTGCACCGCCTTGTGCTTGGGCTTGCCCTCGGCATCCTTGCCGTCTTCGGCGACGATGAACACCGAATCGCCGTAGAGCGTGTGATCGACGGCGGTATCCGGGACGCTGACCACGTCTGGAATCGGCGGCAGCACGACGCGCGCGTTGGCGAACATGCCGGGCAGCAGGCGATGGTCGGGATTGGTCAGGGTCGCCTGGATCTTCAGCACACGGGTCGTGGGATCGATCTGCGGCTCGATCGCGCTGACAGAGCCGTTGAATGTCTCGCCCGGATAAGCGTCGACACGCAGCTCGACCGGCTGTCCGACCGCCACCGAAGAGCGGTCCTGCTCGGGCAGGGTGAAGTTGGCGTAGAGCTGGTCCAGGTCGGTGAGCGTCACCAGCATGTCGCCAGGGTCGACATACTGGCCTAGCTCGACCTGCCGCAGACCGAGCTCGCCGCCGAAGGGTGCCTTGATCAGCTTCTGGTCGATGACCGCCTGGCTGCGCGCGATACCGGCTCGCGCCGCCTCGAGGGCCTGCTGATTCTCGTCGACATTGGCCTGGGTGGCGAAGTCGCGCCGCGCCAGCCGCTGGGTGCGCTCGAGATTGGCGATCGCCAGCCGTTCGCTCGCCTGATAGCTGGCGAGATCGGCCTGCTCGGGCGCGTCGTTGAGCTGGACCAGCGGCGCACCTGCCGCAATCGAGGCACCGGCGGTGAAGCTGATCTTGTCCACCCTCCCGGCTACCTCCGGCGCGACCTTGACCTCGCGCACCGCAGTGAGAGTGCCGATTCCGTCGAGGTAGTGCGGCATCGGCCCCGCCTGCGCGGGTGCGGCCGCGACTGGGGTCGGGGGCGCCACCCGGCTCGCGAAGAATCCGGCGATCGCCTTGGCCCGGAAGCGGTCGAAACCGTAGAGGCCGCCGCCGACCAGGCCCAGCAGCACTGCCACGATCACGAACCAGATCACGACCCGGCGGCGTGACGGCTTCTGCCCGGATCGCCCGGGCGGCAGCCGCGTGTCCTCATAGGTGACGGTAGCCATCGCTTCCTCGCCGAGGCCGCCGTCAGGCGGCGACCCCTATATTGGGCAGCCCCAGGGCCGCCGGGTTCAGGTGCTTCTCGATCGCCATGTCGCAGACTCCGATACCGCGTAGGACGAAGCGCGCCAGCTCGACCATCACCAGGTCGACCGGCCCGCGATAGGGATAGGCTGGCCGGCCGCTGAGCCGCCCGAACGCCATCGTCGCTGCGGCATGGTGCGCGAACCAGAACGCGTTGCCCGCGTCGCCTGCACCCGGGCGTAGATCGCCGGCCTCGCCCGCAGCCGCGAAGCTCGCCTCGAAGGTCGGCAGGATGCGCAGGGCCACCCATTCGGAGACCAGCCGGACATACTCGCCGTCCTCGACGAGGCTGTGCAGCGCCAGCCGGTCCTCGACCTCCTTCTCGCGCGGGTCGCCGACCGCGCCCATCGCCACGTGGCGGATCATCAGCTCGATCATCTCGACCAAGGACGCCGTGGACGGCTCGAGCCGGGCCAATCGCTCCAGGCCAGGGTCGCCGTCGCAGCCGAGCCGCAGGATCTCCTGGTACAGTGCCGCCTTGCTGGGAAAATGCTGGAACACCAGCGCCTCGGACACGCCCGCGGCCCGAGCCAGCTCCTTGGTGGTTGTGCCGGCAAAGCCGCGTCGCGCAAACAGCGGCTTGGCCGCTTCGACGATGGCAATGCGGCGTTCCTCGGCGTGCAGACGGATTTTGGACATGCTGAACATCTATGCCGCCAGGATGGCGTCGGCAAGAGTGAGTGAGCGCTCGCTTAGTACGATTGCTGCTAGCTTGGCCTGCGGGTCGCATCCGCCATCGTCATCCATGCCGGCAGCACCCATCTCAGATACGTCTAGGCGCAACGGGAGGATTTGATGGAGCTCAATGCTGATTTCACCCGGCGCGCCGCAGTCCATTCGGCAGACCTCGCCTGGGTCGCATCGCCGACAGCAGGTGTTGACCGCCGCATGCTCGACCGGGTCGGGGCTGAGGTGGCTCGCGCCACCAGCATCGTCCGCTACGCGCCGGCGAGCCGTTTCCCACCCCATGTGCACGGCGGCGGCGAGGAGTTTCTCGTCCTCGACGGTGTGTTCCAGGATGAGCATGGCGATTTTCCGGCTGGATCGTACATTCGCAACCCGCCCCAATCGCGCCATGCCCCGGGCTCGGCGTCGGGCTGCACCATCTTCGTCAAGCTTTGGCAATTCGATCCCGACGACCGGGTCCAGGTCAGGCTCGATACCGGCACGCGGCCATACCTTTCGACGGATCGTCCCGGCGTCGAGTTCGATGGCGCTCTTCCGTGGCCCGGACGAGGATGTAAGGCTGGAGCAGTGGGCACCCGGCGCCGACATCGCGTTGGCGGCGTGGGGCGGGCTGGAGCTGCTGGTGCTGGCTGGCGCTTTCGAGGAGGCCGGCGAGGCCTTCGCGCCTCTTTCGTGGCTGCGCTTGCCAGTTGGGATGCCGCTACAGGCGACAGCGGGGCCAGAAGGCTGCCGCCTTTGGGTCAAGGAGGGTCACTTGGCCATGCTGCGCGCGACGCCGATCGGCTAGGTCGTTCTTCCTGAGGCCCGCTGGCTCTCGACAAGCCGCCCCGATCGGTGCGAGAGACGGATCGGGGCTTGGGTGCGGGCGCGTCCGCACGGTGCGGCTTGGCCGTGGAAGATGGTGGGGTGGCGACGATGGCAAATGCAGCGATCAAGGCTGACGCGACCACCGAGCAGCGTTGGCCGGGCTTCTTCAACGCCTCGCTGGCGGAGGTCGATCCCGATCTGGCGCAAGCGATCCGGGCCGAGCTCGGCCGCGAGCAGCATGAGATCGAGCTGATCGCCAGCGAGAACATCGTCAGCCGTGCCGTGCTCGAGGCGCAAGGCTCGGTGCTGACCAACAAATATGCCGAGGGTTATCCCGGCAAGCGCTATTATGGCGGCTGTCAGTATGTCGACGTCGCCGAGACCCTGGCGATCGAGCGCGCCAAGCGGCTGTTCGACTGCAGCTACATCAACGTCCAGCCGCATTCCGGCGCCCAGGCCAATGGCGCGGTCAAGCTGGCGCTGCTCCAGCCCGGCGACACCATTCTGGGCATGTCGCTGGATGCCGGCGGCCACCTGACCCACGGTGCCCGGCCCGCCATGTCTGGCAAGTGGTTCAAGGCGGTCCAGTACGGCGTCCGCAAGGAAGATGGGCTGATCGACTACGACGAGGTCGAGCGGCTGGCCCACGAGCACAAGCCGAAGATGATCATCGCCGGTGCCTCGGCCTATTCACGGATCATCGACTTCGCACGCTTTCGCGCCATCGCCGATGCGGTTGGCGCCTGGTTCCTGGTCGACATGGCGCACATTGCGGGCTTGGTCGCGGCCGGCCTGCACCCCTCACCGCTGCCGCACGCCCACGTGGTCACCACCACGACGCACAAGACGCTGCGCGGCCCCCGCGGCGGCATGATCCTCGCCAACGACGAGGACATCGGCAAGAAGATGAACTCGGCCGTGTTCCCGGGCCTGCAGGGCGGCCCGCTGATGCACGTGATCGCGGCCAAGGCCGTGGCGTTCGGCGAGGCGCTCCGGCCCGAGTTCAAGCTCTACGCCCAGAACGTGGTGGCGAACGCCAAGGCATTGGCGTCGGTCGTGACCGAGCGCGGCTGCGCCGTGGTCTCGGGCGGCACCGACAACCATTTGATGCTGGTCGACCTGCGACCCAAGGGCGTCAAGGGCAACGCCACCGCGGAGGCGCTGGAGCGCGCCGGGATCACCTGCAACAAGAACGGCGTGCCGTTCGACCCAGAGAAGCCCACCGTGACCTCCGGTGTCCGCCTTGGCACCCCGGCTGCCACCACCCGCGGCTTCGGCGTCGCGGAGTTTCAGGAGGTCGGCCACATGATCGGCGACGTCCTGGATGGGCTGGGCGCCGGAGACAGCGCGTCGGCCGAGCAGGCGGTCAAGCAGCGCGTCGCCCAGCTTTGCGGGCGCTTCCCGATCTACGGTTGAGCCTCACTTGTTCATCGAGTCCATCAGCAGCTTGCGGATGTCGGCGTTGCTCGCCACATCACCGTCATCGTTGCAGGCGAATTTCTTAGCGAGAAATCCCCAGGCCAGTACCGAGACCGGCATGGCGCCTGGCTGATCGCCGTCCGCGCTGCCCCCGTCGACCGGTTTCTTCAGCCATTCGACGAACTCCGCCTTCAGACTCTCCTTGTCGAGATCGGCCGATTGCGCCTCGGTGATGCAGAACATCGGAGTTCCGTCGGAGCGGATGATCTCGTTGATCACCAGCAGATTGTCGAACGTGCCGTCCAGGTAACTCTGCGCCGCAAGTCGGGCCTGATCGCCCTGTGCAAGGCTCAGCAGGTAGCCGTCACCGGTCATCAGGTCGATTGCCGCAGCGGGCAGCGAAAAGGCCATGACGACGGTCGCGAACATCGCTCCTGCAACCTTCATGCCTCAACTCCTGGGTTTGCGGATGCGGTCCAGTACGGTCTGAAGGGTCTGCATGTCCACCGGTGAATCGGACGCCAGCGCGTGCAGCTCGCTCAGCCGGTTCTCGCCGATCGCCACCCGGACTGCCAGCTCCGGCCGGGTGCGAAAGAACGAGAGGAACTCCAGGTGCCCGCGCTCGCGGACCTCGCGCTGCAGCCGACTGCCCAAGGCGAACACCATAGGCCAGCGGAATGGAGCGAGAAGCGGCGAATGAGGGTCGGACGCAAAGGAAAGGGTCAGGGCCTGGGCTGCCGCGTCGAGATCCCCTCCGTCATTGTAACGAAGACCAGCAAGCATGAACCAGCCGCGTGCCTGGACCGGTGCCATCGCGATCGCTCGCTCGAGGTGGTAGCGAGCGACATCCAGCAGGCCATCCTGCTGCGTCTCGGCGAGACCAACGCCTTCGGTCAGCGCCGTGGACAAATAAGCGATCGTGAGATGCGGGCCCGGCTCCGGCATGATCGCCAAGGAATCGGTCTGCGCGACGATCGCCCTGGTAATTCCCGACGCGACCGGCAACGCGCCCGCTTCGAACAGCTCCACCGCAGCGTTGCCCGGCAACCGCTTCCAGCTTGCGGCCAGTCTCGGCACCGCCAGCGACAGCAACAGGAATGCACAACAAAGCGAGCCGGCCGCCATCGCGATGGCGGCCGGCCGATGGCCCGGTCGGGCGCTGGCGCCCGAGACCGAAAAAGACGGGGTCAGGTCGGACTTACCGACGGTCCGCCACCGCATTTGACGGAGCGAATCCCACTATTGACGCTGCCGGTGAGGTGACACGACAGCTTGGCGAACTTGTTCGAACCGCCAAACTTGGACTTCACGTACATCTGGAACGGCAACGGATCCTTACCCGGCGGAGTTCTCGTGCGAAACACGATGAACCGCGTCTGCAGCGGTCGTCCGAAACGGTCAAACTTCTTGATCCAGAAGTCGAGGCCCGTGCCCTTACCCTTGCTGGGGTTGAAGAGCCTTGCAATCTTCGTGATGTTGTAGGCCGCCTTGAAGTCCCGGAACGAAATGCGCGTCTTGTATTCCGTTTGAGCAGCCTCCGCGGGTGCGGACACCAGGGCACCACCGATGACGACGACGGCGGCCAGGAGGCCGACCCATCGAGCGAAGATTCTCATGGCGATTTCCTCAACGTTAAGCTGAATGTGTCCATAGATTGTGCAGCGCGGTAATGCAAGGCCGTTATCGTCGAGCTAGCCAATATTTGTGCCAGCCCCTGCAACGATCGCTTGCGGGCTGCTGCCCTTAATCCTCTCTTGAGGGTGCACGCCTATCGTAGCCGGCCCATGGTGGGGTGACGGCGAAGATGGGCGGGGCAGCCGATGGCGCGTGCACAGGCTTATGACGAGTTGCGAGAGCGTGGCGAGCGCGTGCTGCAGGCGCTGGCGTCCCACCGGCTTGCGGCTTCGCCGGAGAACTATCGTATCTGGTACGTGCATCTGGCCGGCGAGGATCCGGCGCTATCACGGGCACTAAGCACGCTGATCCAGCAAGAAGGCTCGATCGACGAGACACGGTGCGCCGAGCTCAGTGAGCGCTTCCTGGTTCGGGCCGCCGGGGAACGGACATTGCTGCAGGCCGGGCAACGCCTGAGTGATCTCGCCAGTGCCCTTGCCGCCGAAGTGGCCGGCTTCGGCGGTGAGACGGCGCGCTACGGGAGTAGCCTTCAGGACGCTCGAGCGCGCGTCGACGCCGGTCCCACCGCTGAACGCCTGGCCGCGATCGTACGCAGTATGCTGGACGAGAGCGGGCGAATGCAGGCTCACGTCGACCAGGTCGAGACGCGTCTGCAAGCAAGCATGACCGAGATCGACGGCCTGCGTCAGGATCTGCAGGCCGCGTGGAGCGAGGCGCGCACCGACGGACTGACTGGGCTCGCGAATCGCCGGCATTTCGACCAGGCGTTGCGCACGGCTGCCGCGCAAGCGATCGAGCATGGCACGCCCGCATGCGTCCTGCTCGCCGATATCGACCACTTCAAGCAATTCAACGACATCCATGGCCACGCCTTCGGTGACCAGGTGCTGAAGCTCGTGGCCGGGCTGCTGCGCCACAACGTCAAGGGCCGTGACTTGGTGGCGCGCTATGGGGGCGAGGAATTCGCCGTGATCCTGCCCGCCACGCGGTTGCAGGACGCCTTTGGTCTGGCCGATCGTCTCCGCGATCTGGTTTCCTGCCGCCAGATCAAGCTCAAGGACCGCGCTCAATCGCTGGGTCGGGTGACGATGTCGATCGGCGTGTCCGAATTTCGCCCCGGGGAGCCCTGTTCGACGTGGGTCGCGAGCGCCGATGCTGCGCTCTATCAGGCCAAACAGCACGGTCGCAATCGCGTCGTCGCCTTCAACCCGGCGGATGGGCGACCGGTCGGCAACCGTGGCGCCGCCACGCCGAATGCCACCGCGGCCTGAGCCGACGCCTGCAAGCGGTCACCTGCGACTCGCGGCCTGTCGCAGCCAATCGGTGCAGGCCTCGGCCGGCAGTGGCGGGCAGCTCACCAGCGACTGCACGGCGTCACAACCCTGGGCGCGCAATAGCTGCAGCTGGGCCTGGCTACCGACTCCTTCGGCTACCAACCGCAATTGCAGATCGTGACCGAGCTTGATCACCGTCGCCGCGAACAGCGTGCGGCTGGCGTCCTCGGGCACGCCAGCGAGCAACACCCGCGCGAGCTTGACCGTCGTCAGCGGCGCATCCCTCAATACGCGCAGCGAGGTCGCGCCGCTGCCAAATCCGTCAACCGCGACGCGCACACCCAGGGCTCGAAGCGAGTTCAGCTCCTTGCCGGCGTGGCCCAGCTCGTCCAAAAGCAGAGTCTCGTCAATCTCGATCTCCAGCCAGTCCGGCGGGACATTGGCAGCCTCGAGATGGGCTCCGAGCCGCAGCGCGAGCCCGCTCCATGCGAGCTGGCGTCGCGACAGGAGCGGCACGGCCACGTGCAGTCGAGGCAGGCCGGCGGCCCGCCATCGTGCCGCCTGACGGCAGGCGGCCGCGATCAGCCAATCCGTGAGCGGCTCGGTCAGGGCCGCGGTCTCTGCCAGTGCCCTGATGCGGTCGCCTTCAATCACGCCGAGCGACTCGTGGTGCAAGCGCACGAGCGAGGCCAAGCCGAGATCGGCCGAGCACAATGTGACCTGCGGCTGGAACAGTACCGCCAGAATGTCGCTATCGAGCGCCTGTCGCAATGCGTCAGCGAGGGCCGCGTCGGTTCCGGTTTGGTCGGGCTGGCTCTCCTCGTGCAGGCGGCAGAGATTGCCGCCTTCCGCCTTGGCGCGCCGCAGCGCCGCCTCGGCCAACGCGATGAGCGCGTCCGGGTGGTCTGCGTCCTCGGGGAACAACGCAACCCCAGCGCTGGCGGTGATCGCCAGCGTCTCGTTCCCGATCGCGACCGGCATCGCGACTGCCGCCAGCAGCCGGTTCGCCGTCAATCGCGCTTGCTGCGGCCTGGTCAGATTCTCGACAATCAGCGTGAACCGGTCGGCCGATCGGCGGACCAGCGTGTCGATCTCCCGGAGCTGACGCTGGAGGCGCGACCCGATCAGCCGCAGCAGCGAATCGCCAGCGGCGTGATCGAACCGCCGGTTCACCAGCTCGAAGCGGTCGAGATCGAACGCGATGATCGCGGCCAACGTGTTCTGGCGCCGCGCGCGGGCCAGGGCCAGCTCGAGCCGATCGCGAAACAGTTGCGGGCCGGGCAAGCCGGTCAGGGCATCGCGGGCGGCAAGGCCCTCCAGCCGGGCCGCGCGGCGGCGCCGCGCCAGAGCGACTCGGATCGCGCGCTCGAGGCGCTCGGCATCCAGCTCCTCCATCTCGAGCACATCCGACGCGCCCCCCGCTACGGCCGCTGCGGCCAGCTCCGGCGATGCGCCGTCGGCGAGCAGAATGACCGGCATGCCGACGCCGCGCCGCGCGGCCAGCCGGGCGGGTGCCAGGACGTCGGTGCTGGCCAGACGGTCGGCGACCAGCGCGATGTCGTGCGCCGCGCCCTGGAGGCCGGTCAGTCCCTGCTCCAGATCGGCGGCGTGCTCGATGACGAAGGACATTCGCTCCGAGCGGGCGAGCAGATCGCGCAGGATGAGGACGTCATCGTCGTCGTCGTCGATCAACAAGATCCGGATGACCGAGGGCAACGCCTCGTCCTCACCCGTGGTGACTTCATCGCGGCGGCGGTGGCGATCCAACTGGATGACCCTAGTCGGCGCACCGCGCTCGGCCCGGCGGGCGAAATCCGAGCGACCCGCCGCCTCGGCCAGGCCACTGTCGCGCGGAATGCCTTCGTCGTTCGTCATTCGCCGCGAGAATCTACCTAAGGTTGCTTAACCTCCATATCGCACTCGCAACTTGTTGTAAACCAAAGGTTGTTTAAGTGCCCGTAGCTGCACAGTAAACGGACACGGACGGCTTGCCGGCTCAGC
The DNA here is from genome assembly GCA_963798145.1 of uncultured Alphaproteobacteria bacterium. Lineage (GTDB taxonomy): Bacteria > Pseudomonadota > Alphaproteobacteria > Geminicoccales > Geminicoccaceae > Benzoatithermus. Next base: position 152,086 of record CAWCSG010000012.1, on the reverse strand, counting down.
GGCTGGCCAGCCCGGCGTCGAACGTGCGCGGCGCTGGGTCCAGCACGCGCTCAGCTCCCGCTTCGACCTCGACCACGGCGAGACCGTGGTCCGCGAGACCGTCGGGACGGAGTTCGGAAGATTCCGGCGGCTCCGACAAAACCTTGCCCGTCGGTGAGTTGGGCCGCGCTGAAACGCGGCTGCCCGCCGGCCAGCAGCACCGCCAACGCGGTCGCGTCGTAGGCAAGCACTGCCAGTGGTGCCGGCGCCCTGCCATAGACATCGCCGAAACGTCGCATGAAACCGGCAATCGCGTCGGGTTGCCAGGTCGCCAGCCAGGCACCCTGCAGGCCGGCGTCGGCAAGCAGTGCCGGGTCGTCCTGCCAGCGCATCGTGCCCAACAGCGGCGTGGTCGCGGGTCCGATGTCGTAATAGGCCAGCAGGGCCGCGATCGAAGTGACCCGTGGGCCGCCGTCGGCGATCAGGACCGCGTCGAAGCCGGGGGGCGGCAACGTCAGCGGAGGCTCCGGTGTCGGCTGCACCGAGATGTCGTCCGTCGCCAGCTGTGTGGCAGGCAAACCGCCCGGACGGCCGAACGCCGCCACGCGTTCAACCGCGGAGGTGGGGCTGTCGCTATCGGACGGATAGGTTTCCGCAACCGCGGCTGTCGCTCCGGGCACTTGAGCTACGGCCGACCGCCACGCGGTCAGCGCGCGTGCTCCATAGGCGTCCTCGGGTGCCAGGGCGGCAAATCGGGTGCGCCCCTGCGCCGCCGCGTAACGCACGATCCGCTGAATCTGCTCCTCCGGGCGAAAGCCAAGGACGTAAAGGCCCGGCCGCGCAATGGTGGCGTCGTTGGAGAAGGCGATCACATTGACGCCGCGGGCCGCCGCAGCCGGGGCCACGGCCACGGCTGAGCGACCGTAGAGCGGGCCGATCAGCAGCTGCGCACCGGCATCTAGCGCCGAGCGGGCAGCCGCCTCCGCCTGTTGCGGCTGGTCGCCCGTGTCCCGAGGCAGCAGCTCCAGGTCGGTTCGTCCGACATCGAACAGCGCCAGTTGCGCGGCGTCCAGCAGGTCTTCGCCGAGAGCGGCGCCTGGGCCGCTGAGCGGGACCAGCAGACCAACCTTGGCCGGTCCGAGCTGGGCCGCCGGAGCCGGCGCGCCCACGCTCGGGGCGCCCGGTTGCGCGACCGGCGATGGCGTGGTTTCCTGGTTGCCGGCGCAGCCGCACGCGAGCAGCAGGGCAATCAGACTGAGTGCAGGACGAGAACCCACAGGCCACCTCACCGTGTTGGCAGGCAGCGGCACCCCATTGCGCGACCTGGACCCGTCAATTCCTGGTGAGCCTAGCCAAACCGGCCCCGGCCGTAAACTCGCACCGGGCCTCTATCTGGTCGCGACGCCGATCGGCAATCTCGAAGACCTGACCCGGCGGGCGGAGCGGGTGCTGGCGAGCGCCGACCTGCTGGTATGCGAGGACCGGCGCGTGACCAGCCGGCTGTTGCAGCATCTCGGCCTGCGCCGGCCGCTGAGTCTCTACCACGAGCACAATGCGGCATCCGCGCGTCCCGAGCTGCTGGCCCGGTTGCGCGACGGCGCGTCGGTGGCCCTGGTCAGCGACGCCGGCACGCCGGCGATCTCCGACCCGGGCTACAAGCTGGTCCGCGACGCGGCGGCGCAAGGCAGCGCCGTGTTCCCGATCCCGGGGCCCTCGGCCGTGCTAGCGGCGCTGGTGGCATCCGGCCTGCCGACCGACCGTTTCCTGTTCCAGGGCTTCCTGCCGCCTCGCAGCGCCGCGCGGCGGCGCGTGCTCGAGGAGCTGGCGGCCGTGCCCGCGACCCTGATCCTGTTCGAGTCGCCACAGCGGCTGGGAGAGATGCTGACCGACGCCGCCGCCGTGCTCGGCGCCGCGCCCGGCGGTGGTCGCCCGTGAGCTGACCAAGCTCTACGAGGAGCATCGCCGCGGATCGCTGCCCGAGCTCGCCGCCGCCTATGTGGCGAGCGGCCCGCCCAAGGGCGAGGTCGTGGTGGTGATCGCACCGCCCGCCGCCGATGCCGGCGAGCTGGACGATGCGGCCGTCGACCAGCTGCTGCGCGAGGCCCTGCGCTCGGACAAGCCGCGCATCGCCGCAGCGGCGGTCGCCGCGGCCACCGGCCGGACCGCCAACGAGCTCTATCGCCGGGCGCTGACCTTGGGCCGGGCCGGCGGGTGAGCCGCCGGGGTCGCGAGCGCGCGGGCCGCTTCGCCGAGACCCTGGCCGCCTGGCTGCTGCGGCTGCGCGGCTACCGCATCCTTGCCCGCCGCTACGCGACCCCGTTGGGCGAGATCGACCTCGTCGCCAGGCGCGGCGATCTTCTGGTCTTCGTCGAGGTCAAGCGACGCCTGGCTCCCGACGATGCGCTGGCCTCGCTGTTGCCACCGCAGCAAGCGCGGATCGCCCGCGCCGCCGCGGCCTACCTGCAGCGACGGCCGCGGCTGGAAGGCTGCGCCGTGCGCTTCGATCTCGTGGCCATCGCGCCGTGGCGGCTGCCTCGCCACGTCCAGGACGTCTGGCGCGAATAGCGCTCACCAGCGCATCCCGGCATGGCGCAGCAGCTTCCCGGTCAGGGTCGGCAGGGCCAGCTCGCCGAACCGCGTGGGCGGCACCCAGAGCCCGGAATCGTTCGTCCCGACCCGGCCGCGCCGCATGCGGACCAGGAGGTCGATGTGTGTGAACACGTGCCGCACCTCGCCGGGGACCGGCGTCCAGGCCACCGCCGAAGGGAGCCCCGAAGCCTCGGCCGTATCGAAGCGATCGGCCCACGACGTGCCGGGCAGCTCGATCATGCCGCCCAGCAGACCTTCCAGCGGACGTTGCCGGAACAGGACGGCACCGTCCGCACGCTCCAGCAGGAACGCCGTGGCGAACCGTGGCAGACGCTCGGTGCGCGCGGCCTTGCGCGGATAGCTCTCGGGGTCACCCTGCCGTGCGGCGCGGCACCAGGGGCGCCACGGGCAGGCAAGGCAGGCAGGTCGGCGTGGCGTGCATACCAGCGCGCCCAGCTCCATGAGCGCCTGCGCGAAATCGCCCGACCGATGGCTCGCCGCAAGCCAGCTCGCCAGCTCGCGCAGCCGAGGCCGCGCCGCGGGCAGCGGCGTTTCGATCGCATGCATCCGCGCGAGGACCCGCTCGACATTGGCATCGACCGGAACCGCAGCCGCACCGCCGGCAATCGCCGCGATCGCGGCTGCCGTGTAGGGGCCGATGCCCGGCAAAGCTAGCAAGGCCGCCTCGGTCAGCGGCAGCCTGCCGCCGTGGCTGCGCCACGACCGCCTGTGCGCAGGGCGTGCAGCGAGCGCGCCCGCCGGTAATAGCCCAGGCCCTGCCAGGCGTGCAGCACGTCGTCGAGCGGCGCCGCGGCCAGGCTGGCGAGGGAGGGGAAGCGGTCGAGGAACGGCTGGAACCGTCCACGCACGGTGGCGACGGTGGTCTGCTGCAGCATCAACTCGCTGACCAGCACATGCCATGGATTGGGCCGCGCGCCGGGCGCCGCGCGCCATGGCAGGTCGCGCCGCGCCCCGTCGTACCAGGCCAACAGCGCGGCACGCAGGATTCGCGCCGGTGGCGCCTCGGCTGGCGATGGAGAGGCGGTCATGATAGCAATGGCTGTTCTCGGCGAGGATCGCGATGGACGACCAGGGCAAGGTGCCGCCGGACCAGGGTACGCGGCAAGGGCGGAGCGGGCACGCCGGCCGTCAGGTGGCCAGCCTGCTCGGCGCCATTCTCGACCCGGCGGCGCGGCGCCGCGGTTTCGCCGAAGCGAGCCTCCTCGCCGACTGGGCGACCATCGTCGGCCCGGTGCTGGCGCGGCGCTGTCAGCCGGTTCGGATCGACCATCCACCCGGCAAGCGCCAGGCCGGTACGCTGCTGCTGCAGGCGGGCGGCGGGATCGCGATCGAGCTGCAGCATGGCGCGCCGCAGCTGATCGAGCGGATCAACACCTATTTCGGCTACCGCGCCGTTCGTCAGTTGCGGTTGCTGCAGATGCCGCTACCACCGGCCAGCACACCGCCGCTGCCACCAACCCGACCGTTGCGCGCTGAGCATGAGGCGACCCTCGCCGCCGGCGTCGCCGCCGTCGACGACATCGGCCTGCGCGAGGCACTTCTCGCTCTCGGCCGCAGCATGGGACGCACGCGCCCGTGACGCCGAGTGCGCCTCCGCGGCCTTGCCGCGCCGGAACGCGGACCCTATAGCCACTGCGGCTCGAATCCCTTTTGAGAGGTTGCTCGACGATGCTCCTGCTGCCGCTGCGATTTGCCGCCGGTTGTGTCCTGGCCCTGCTCTGCCTCGCTCCTGGCCTGGCGCGGGCCACCGATCTCGGCGAGCCCGGAATCGGCGATCCGGCGGCACCGGTCACGATCATCGAGTATTCCTCGCTCACCTGCCCGCACTGCGCGGCCTTCCACAACGACGTCCTGCCCGAGCTCAAGAAGCGCTACATCGACACCGGCAAGGTGAGGCTCCTGCTGCGCGACTTCCCGCTCGACGAGAGCGCGCTGAAGGCCGCCATCATCGCGCACTGCGCCGGACCGGCCCGCCAGCCGAGCTTCGTCGAGGTGTTCTTCGCCCAGCAGCAGAGCTGGGCGCGCGCCAAGGATCCGATCGCGGCGCTCAAGCAGCTGGCGCGACTGGGTGGCCTGGGCGCGGACCAGATCGACGCCTGCCTCGCCGACAAGGACCTGGAGACGGCGGTGCTGCAGGCGCGGCTCGACGGGCAGAAGCAGTTCGACGTGAAGTCGACCCCGACCTTCATCATCGACGGCAAGGTCCAGACCGGCGAGCACAGCATCGAGGCGTTCGCTGCCATGATCGACCCGCTCCTGCCCAAATAGACCCGGCCTCGGCGGCCCCAGCTGCGGCCTTTTGCGACGTGCTCGAGCCTGTTATGGTCCGGTCACTGATCAACATGTTGCGTGGCCGCCGTTGGAAATCACCAGACTTCGTGTCAGCGGCTTCAAGTCGTTCTCAGAGCCGGTCGAGCTGCTGCTCGAGCCCGGCCTGACCGGCATCGTCGGCCCGAACGGCTGCGGCAAGTCCAACATCGTCGAGGCGCTGCGCTGGGCCATGGGCGAAAGCTCGGCCAAGGGCCTGCGCGGCGACGAGATGGAGGACGTCATCTTCAACGGTGCCGCCGGCCGCCCCGCGCATGACGTGGCCGAGGTCCGTCTGAAGCTGCGCGGGCGGCCGGAGGGGCTGACCGGCTTCGACGAGAGCGGCGACCTCGAGGTGTCGCGCAAGATCGGGCGCGGCGTCGGTTCGACCTACCGGATCAACGGCCGCGAGGCACGCGCGCGTGACGTGCAGATCCTGTTCGCCGACGCCGGGGCGGGCTCGCGCAGCCCGGCCATCATCGGCCAGGGCCAGATCGGCTTCATCGTCGACTCGCGGCCGATCGACCGCCGCCGCCTGCTCGAGGACGCGGCCGGGATTGGCGGCCTGCAGGCACGCCGGCGCGAGGCCGAGCTGCGGCTGGAGGCGACCCAGGCCAACCTACAGCGCGTCCTGGATCTGCTCGGCACGCAGGAGACCCGCCTGGCCGAGCTGGCCAAGCAGGCCAAGCAGGCGCAGCGTTACCGCAAGCTCGCGGCCGAGCTGCGCAGCACCGAGGCATTGGTGCTGCTGGCGCGCCATGCTGCCGCTGCCGAGGCGGCCGCCGCTGCCGAAGCAGCCGTGGCCGAAGCGGCAGCCGAGCAGGACCTGCGCGCCGAGGCCGCCGCGAGCCTGCGCCGCGCTCGCGCCGAGGCGGCAGCGCGGCTTCCGGCGCTGCGCATGTCGGCGGCCGGGCAGCAGGCCGAGGCCGCGGCATTGCGCGAGCGGCTGGCGAGCCTGCGCGACGCCGCCGGTCGCGAGGCGGCCCAGATCGCCGGGCTGACGCGCCAGCGCGACGACGCCGACGCGGATCTCGCACGAGCGGAACGGAGCAACCTCGAGCTCGGCGAGAGTCTTTGTGCCCTGCGCGCCGAGCACGATGCGCTGGTGCGGGGCCATGCCACGCTCCAGGAGGGAATGGGCACGCTGGGCGAGGCCGATGGCCTGGCCGCAGCCAAGCTTGCCGCGGCCCAGTTGGCGCTGCGGGAGATTCTCGCCCGGACGGCCGATGCCACGGCGCAACTCGACGCCGCGCGCGAGCGCCTGGACGATCTGCGTCGGCGGCAGGACGCGATCGGCCGCGAGCTGCTGGCACTTCCGGCTGTCGCCCGGGCCCAGGCATCGCAGGATCGTGCGGAAGCCGAGCTGTGCCAGCACGAGACTGCTTTGAGCGCCGCGCGCGACCGGTTGGCGGCAAGCGAGAACGAGCTGGCAGCGCTCGGTCCGGCCCGCGATGCGCAACGGGAGTCCCATATCCACGCGGAGCGTGCGATGACGCTCGCCCGTCAGCAGGTGGCTGCGGCCGAGCAGAAACTTCGCGAGACGCAAGCGGCATCGCAGCGAGTGGCCGAGCGACGCGCGGCGGTGCAGCGAGGCCGCGATCGGCTGGTCGAGCGCGAGGCCGCGCATCGCGTGCGCGCGGACCTGCTTGAGCGTAGCGCCGCCGAGGCCGACGGGGCGGCGCGGAGCGCCGATCTGGCCGCGGCCGAAGCCGAGCTGGGTGCCGCCGATGGCGTGCTGGACACGGCCCGCGAGGCGCTGGCGGCGGCGGAGGTGGCGCGCGGTCAGGCGGCGGCCGGCTGGCGTGACCTGCGCCGCTCGGCCGATGCGGTCGAGGCCGAGATCAAGGTGCTGGCGAGCCTCGCCCCCGAGACGGACGCGGGCGGTCTGCTCGACCGGCTGGAGGTGCCGGCGGAACTGGCCGCCGCGCTCGCGGTGGCATTGGGCGACGATCTCCTGGCCGGCACCGATCCCGAGGCGCCGCGTTTCTGGCGGGAGAACGCGCCGGCAAGCCTGGGCGACCTGCCGCGCGGGGCGCGGCCCCTGGTCGAGCTGGTCGGTGCGCCCGCAGTGCTCCACGCGCGGCTGAGCCAGATCGGGCTCGCCGGTGCCGACGTGGCCGCTGCCGCGCAAGCCATGCTCAAGCCGGGGCAGCGCCTGGTCAGCCCCGATGGCGGGCTGTGGCGCTGGGACGGCTTCGTGCGGGCGCCAGGCAGCGAGGACGGCGCGGCGGCACGCGTGCGGCATCATCTGCGGCTGCACGTTGCCCGCGAGGAGCTGGCCGCCCTCGCTACAAGCCTGCACGAGCAGGAGGCAGCGGTCACCGCCGGCGAGATGGCGTTGCAGGCGGCGCGGCTGGCCCTGGGCGACGCGGAAACACGTTGGCGGGCGGCCGATACGGCCCAGCTGCGCGCACGGCAGCGGCTGGACGAAGCGGCAGCTCTAGCCGAACGGCAGGCTGCAGAGGGGTCACGGCTGGCACAGGAGGCCGCCGCGCTGAAGCGCGAGGCGACCGAGCTCGCCGCCGAGGAAACCGAGGTCATGCGTGCAGAGGGGGCACTCGCGGACGAGGCCGCGCTCGCCGCCTTGATCGCCGGCGAACGCGCTGCACTGACCGGGGTGGAGGCGGAACTCGCAGCGAGCGGGGCCGAGAAGAACCGCCTCGAAGCCGCTCATGCAGCAGCGATGACTCTGCAGCGCACATCGCGGGCAGCGCTGGACCAGACGCAGGCCGCACTGGAGCAGGCGCGCGCGACGGCGATCCAGGCGGCACGTCATACCGGTGAACTGGAGGCCGAGCGCCGGGCGCGCGAAGCGGCTCTGGTGCGCGAAGGCGCGGAGGTGGCAGCCGCCCTGGCGGCAGCCGAGCCCACAACCTCCGCAGCCCTCGAGGCGGCTGAGCTGCGTCTCGCGGAGCGCGCCGAGGCGGAGCGCGCTTTGGTGGCTGCCGAGGCGGCAAGGCAATCCGCCGGCGATGCGCTGGCGGGTGCGCGTGCCGAGGCCGCAGCGCTGTTGAACCGCGAGGCGACTGTAAGCCGGAGCTGCGCCGAGGCGGAGCTGCGCCGCGGTGAGGCCGACGGTGTGCTGGCCGAGCTGCGCGAGCGCTGCCAGCGGCTCGCGGCCGAGCTGACCATTGCGCTGGCTGACCGGCGCTCCGACCCGGCGGCGCTGGAGCAACTGGAGCGTGAGACCACGGCCGCCGATGCGCTGAGCGAGGAGACCCGCGCCGAGCTGGCGCAGCAGGAGGCGGCCTGGTCGCAGCTCGAGCGCGAGGGCGAGGCCGCGGACGGCGCGCTGGGCCAGTTGCGCGAGCGTCTGGCGGTGGCGCAGAGCGAGCGCGGTCACGCCGAGGAGGCATTGGCGGTCGCGATCACCAATGTGCGCGACCGTCTGCAGCAGGAACCCGAGGCGCTGCTCGAGGACGAGGCAACTCGCGCCGCCCTGGCATCGGACGGGATCGACGAGCTGGAGAGCCGACTCGCGCGGCTGCGGACGGCGCGTGAGCGGCTGGGGCCGGTCAATTTGCGCGCCGATGCCGAGGCGGGCGAATTGGAGGCGGAGGTCAGCGAGACGACCACACGCCAGGCCGAGCTGCAGCAGGCGGTCGACCGCCTGCGCGCCGCGATCGCGACCCTCGACCGCGAAGCCCGCGAGCGGCTGCTGGCTGCATTCGAGGCGGTCGACGGTCATTTCCGCCGCCTGTTCGGCATCCTGTTCGGCGGCGGCAAGGCCCATCTGCGGCTGACCGGCATGGACGACCCGCTGCATGCCGGGCTCGAGCTGGAGGCCAGCCCGCCCGGCAAGAAGCTGTCCAGCATCTCGCTCCTGTCCGGCGGCGAGAAGACGTTGACGGCACTGGCGCTGGTATTCGGCTTCTTCCTCGCCCAGCCCTCGCCTTTGTGCGTGCTGGACGAGGTCGACGCGCCGCTCGACGACGCCAATGTCGACCGATTCGTGGCCCTGATGCAGGAGATCGCCCAGGCGACGAGCACGCGTTTCCTGTGCGTGACCCATCATCCGCTGACCATGGCGCGCATGGACCGGCTCTACGGCGTCACCATGGCGGAGCGCGGGGTCTCGAGGCTGGTGTCGGTGGCGCTGGAGCGGGCGTTGGAGCTGCGTGCTACGGCATAGTGCCGCATAAATTGTGGCCGCCTTGACACGTTCGGCCGTGCCTACCTACGTTCGCGGCGCCCGAGCGGGGCGAGGCCGTGCGTGGCCCTGCGACGCGAAGGGTAGGCAACTCATGTCGGACAAGAAGCCACCCACCTCCTTCGACGATTTCGACGCCCGCCTCGAGAAGGCGCGACCGGCTCGCAAGGTCGGGACCGATGGTGCCGACGAGCCGCCCCCCAGGCTCCAGTTCGGGTCGGGTCTGCAGGCGGGGATCGAGGTGGTGGCGGGCGTCGGCGTGGGAGCCTTGATCGGCTGGGCGCTGGACCGGTGGCTGGGCACGACGCCGCTGTTCCTGATCGTTTTCTTCATGCTGGGGGCTGCCGCGGGCGTGCTGAACGCCTATAGGCATCTCCGCCGGATGCAGAACGATGGGTGACCGCCCGAGACGAGCCGGCCGGCCCGCGTTGGTCCGCCCGAACCAAAGAGTGAGGCAGGCCCATGGCTGACCCGCTGCACCAGTTCCAGATCACGCCGATCGTGCCGATCTCGGTCGCCGGCACCGACCTTTCGTTCACCAACTCGGCGTTGTGGATGGTGATCGCGTCGGTCGCGGCCTATCTGCTGATCATGGCCGGCACGCGCCAGCACGCCATGGTGCCGGGCCGGCTGCAGTCCGCAGTCGAGATGATGTACGAGTTCGTGGCCGGGATCCTGCGCGATGCCACCGGCAAGGAAGGCATGCGCTTCTTCCCGATCGTGTTCACGATCTTCCTGTTCATCCTGATGGGCAACATGCTGGGGATGATTCCCGGCAGCTTCACCTTCACCAGCCACATCATCGTCACCTTCGCCATGGCGATCGCTGTGTGGCTGGGCGTGACGGCGATCGGCTTCTGGTACCACGGCGCGCATTTCCTGCACTTCTTCGTGCCCACTGGCGCGCCGAAGGCGATGCTGCCGCTGCTGATCCCGATCGAGATGCTTTCTTATTGCGTGCGTCCGATCAGCCTGTCGGTCCGGTTGTTCTGCAACATGATGGCCGGCCACACGATGCTGAAGGTGTTCGCCGGCTTCATCATCAGCCTCTCCACCTTTTACCTGGTCCCGGCCATCGCACCGCTGGCGATCACCGTCGTCCTGATCGGGTTCGAGTTCGCGGTGGCGTTTCTCCAGGCCTACATCTTCACCGTCCTTACCTGCATCTACCTCAACGACGCGATCCACATGCACTGAGGGCGTAGGTTCGCCAGCCCCTGGACACGTCGTCGGGTAGCCAACCGGCGCTCATGGAAGCGCCTCGACCTAGGAGAAACGTCTATGGAACTCGCAGCTGCCAAGATGATCGGCGCCGGCCTGGCGGTGATCGCGCTGTTCGGTGTCGGCATCGGCATCGGCAACATCTTCTCGACCCTGATCGCCACCGTTGGCCGCAATCCGTCGGTCCAGCAGCGCGTGTTCCCGTTCGCCATCATCGGCTTCGCGCTGGTCGAGGCCGTGGCCCTGTTCGCGCTGCTGATCGCCTTCCTGATCCTGTTCACCTGAGCCGGTCGCCAGCGTCGGGCCGGCGCAGGCCGGCCCGATCGAACACGCATCAGGGGAGAACAACGATGGGTCGCCTCGCGCCCCTATTCCGGCACATTAGGCTGGTTGCGCTCGCAGCCGGACTCGCTCTCGCGACCGCTTCGGCCATGGCCGAGACGGCCCTCGAGCACGCTCCGGCCCCCACGGGTCACGCGGTCGCCCCCGACGAGCCCGGGCCTGCCGGCGGTCCGGGTGTGGAGGGGTTCGAGGAGGGCGTGCACGCGGCCGAGCATGGCGGCGGCTTGCCCCAGCTCGACGCGGTGACCTTCCCGAGCCAGATCTTCTGGCTGATCGTCTGTTTCGGCGTGCTCTACTATCTGCTCAGCAAGCGCGCGCTGCCGAGGGTCGGCGACATTCTCGAGGCGCGCCAGGAGCGGATTGCCGCCGATCTCGACCGGGCGGCGACCTTGCGCGGCGAGGCCGAGGAAGCGCTGCGGCACCATCAGGCGGTGGTCGCAGAGGCGCAGGCCAAGGCCGCTGCTGCGATCAAGGCGACGCAGGACCGGCTGGCGGCCGAGGCGGCACAGCGTCAGGCCAAGGTCGATGCCGAGCTGCAACAGAAGCTGGGAGAGGCCGAAGCGCGCATCGGCGCTGCCAAGGACGCGGCGCTGGGGCAGATTCAGAACGTCGCGACCGAGGTGGCACAGGCGGCGGTGCGCCGCCTGGCCGGGCTCGATCTGGCCGAGGCCGACGTCAAGGCGGCGGTCGATCAGGTCCTGAAGGAGGCCGCGTGACATGCTCGAGCTGATGCTGCTCATCTGCCTGATCATCCTGGTCGTGCTGGTCTGGAAGCCGGTCAAGAAGGCCGTGCTCGGGGCGCTCGACGGCCGTGCCGCCAAGATCCGCAGCGATCTCGACGAGGCGCAGCGCCTGCACGAGGAGGCCAAGACTCTGCTGGCCAAGTACCAGCGCCAGCTGCACGAGGGCGAGAAGCTGGCAGCCGACATCCTGGCGCAGGCCGAGGAGCAGCGGCAGCGCTTCGAGGACAAGATGCGCGCCGACTACGACCTCGCCGTCAAGCGCCGCACCGACCTCGCCATGGAACGGATCGCTCAGGAAGAGGCCCGCGCGGTCAAGGAGGTCCGCAGCCGGGCCGCCGACCTGGCCATCCGTGCCACGCGCCGCCTCCTGGTCGACCGGGTCGGCACCGGCGAGGCGCAGACGCTGGTCCAAGGTGCCATCGAGGAGGTCAAGCGCAAGCTGGCCTAGGTAAGCTTGCTCAGAGAGCGGCGGCGATGTCCGTGAGGGCGAAGTCGTTGCCCTTGAACAGCAAAGGCAGCCCGCGCTCCTTGGCCAGGGCATAGGCGAAGCAGTCGCCGAAGTTGAGCTTGGCCGGGTGGCGCCCGCGTCCATATCGGTCGAATGCGGCCAAAGCCAGCCGTGCGGATGCGGCCGTCACCGGCAGGATCACGAGCCCCCAATCCCGAAGGCGGCCCTCGACCTCCTCCGCCGTGAAACCACGGCGCGAGAGGGCGATCATTCCGAACTCGACCACCGCCACGGCGCTGAGCAAGGGCTCTGCAGCATGCGCGATGAGGTGTTCAAACTGTTTGGCGTCGTCCTCGCGCAACAAGATTGCGAGAAGAGCCGACGTATCGACCACCATCAGGTCGGCAGGCCGTTCTCATCGTAGCCGAGGATTTCGTCCGGCGTACGTGGGTCGACGATCGGCGCCTCGCGGAACCGGCGGGCAAATTCCGCCATCGCTGCGAGCCGCCGAAGGCGTTCCGCCTCGCTGACCTGCCCGATGCGGCTCAATCGTTCTTCCAAGGACCTTCTGACCGCCTGCGTCATCGTCTCGCCGGCGGCATCCGCGACCTTACGCGCGAGCGCATGCACCTCCGGATCACGGATGTTGAGCGCCATGACAGCTCCGTCTACACGAATGGCTCGCTTGTCTTTACAAGTTCGGCATGGGACAAGCAATCGGGCGTTTCCCAAACGGGGCGGGTGGTTAGATGGACGCACGGGACCAGGTCGCGATCGTGACGGGCGCCGCCTCGGGTCTAGGCCGGGCCGCCGCCGCTGCTCTCGCCGCGGGCGGCGCCAGCGTCGCCATGCTCGACCTCGATGCTGCGGGCGTCGAGCGCGCCGCGGCCGAGATCGGTGGCCATGCCTTCGCCCTTGACGTCGCCGATGCCGCCGCCGTCGAGGCGGCGATGCCGCGGATCGAGGCGCTGGGGCCGGTGCGCGTGCTGGTCAATTGCGCTGGCGTTGCACCGGCGGCCAGGATCGTCGGCCGCGACGGGCCGATGCCGCTGGCATCCTTCGACCGCGTGATCCGCGTCAACCTGATCGGCACCTTCAACCTGATGCGGCTGGCCGCGGCGGCGATGGCCCGGCTGGCGCCGCTGACCGACGGCGAGCGCGGCGTGATCGTCAATACCGCCTCGGTCGCAGCGTTCGAGGGGCAGATCGGCCAGGCTGCCTACGCGGCGTCCAAAGGTGGGATCGCAGCGCTGACCCTGCCGGCGGCGCGCGAGCTCGCCGGACAGGGGATCCGGGTCATGGCGATCGCCCCTGGCCTCTTCGGCACCCCGCTCCTGCTCAACATGCCCGAGAAGGTGCAGGAGAGCCTCGCCGCCACGGTGCCGTTTCCCGCCCGATTCGGCCTGCCCGAGGAATATGCCGCTTTGGTTTTGCACATCGTCGCGAACCCGATGCTGAACGGCAGCGTGATCAGGCTCGACGGCGCCCTGCGGATGGCCGCGCGATGAGCGATGCGACAGTTCGTGCGCCTACCGCCGACGACATCGCCACCATCGGCGAGGCGATTCTGAAGGATTTGCCGGCGCCGTTTCGAGATGCCGTCGCCGAGGTGCCGATCTCGGTCCTGGACTGGCCGGACGAGGCAACGCTGGACGCGCTGGAGATCGAGGATCCGCTTGACCTCACGGGGCTCTACGCCGCGGTACCGCTCGGCGAGCGGGTCGGTCGGACGGTGCCGTCGGCCGAGCCCGAAATGATCTACCTCTACCGCCTGCCGATCCTGTTCGAGTGGTGCGAGCGCGGCTGTGCCCTCGAAGAGGTCGTCTTCGACGTCCTGACCCACGAGATCGGCCATCACTTCGGCATGGACGAGGACGCCGTGCTGCGGATGGAAGACCGCGACGGCGAGTAGGCCTGCTAATTGCGCGGCGGCGCCGGCAGCGCGAAGGCCTCGGCAAGAAGCCGGTAGGATTGCACCCGTGCATCCTGGCTGAAGACCGGGGTCGTGAGCATGATCTCATCGGCGCCGGCGTCTTCGGCAAAGGTCGCCAAGCGGTCCCTCAGCTCATGCGGGCTGCCGACGAAGACCCGCGTGCGATTCGCCCGGCGCGCCTGTTCCTCATGCGGAGAGTAGCTGTAGGACCTCGCTTCTTCCGGGCTCGCCAGCGGGCGATAGTCGCCGCTCATCCGGCGCACGTAGCTGAAATCGACCGTGGCGGCGAGCCACTCCGCCTCGACTTCGGTGCCGGCGCAGACTGCCGCGGTGGCCAGGATCGCATGCGGCCGTTGCAGCCAGGACGAAGCCTGGAAGCTGCTGCGATACAGTCCGATCGCGTCGGCAGCCTCGATGCTCGCGAAGTGATGCGCGAAAGCGAAGCCCAACCCGAGCCGGCCAGCGAGCTCGGCACTGTAGGCCCCCGACCCGAGTAGCCAGATCGGCGGGACCGGCACGTCCTCCGGCATCACCCGTATCGCCCGGAACGGATGTGCGTCGGGGAAACTGCCGGTCTTCCAGAGCATCAGCTCGTTGAAGCGCTCGAGGAAATCATCGTCGGCGCGAACTTCCTGCCGTCGGCGCAGCGCCAACGACGTCATCGGGTCGGTGCCGGGCGCGCGGCCGATACCGAGATCGATCCGGCCGGGATAGAGCGCCTCCAGCACCTTGAAGCGTTCGGCCACCATCAGCGGCGCGTGATTGGGCAGCATCACGCCGCCGGAACCCACGCGCAGATGGCGGGTAGCGGCGGCGATGGCACCGATCATGATCTCGGGCGCGCCGCTCGCCACGGAGGCCAGATTGTGATGCTCAGCGACCCAAAACCGGCGATAGCCGAGCGTGTCGACCTGCCGTGCCAACTCCACGGTGTTGCGCACCGCGGCGGCGCCGCCGGTGTCGGTGGTGGTGAAGGAGAGATCGAGCACGGAAAGTGGCAGCATGCCAAACATCTGGCCACGCCCGTGCCCCACGACAAGACGCTAGCGGCGATGGCTTAAGCCTTCCCGGCTGCGAGCCGCAGGATCTCGTCCTGTTGCGGTTGTTTCGGCCGCGGCCGGTCGCCACCGCGGCGGCTGCGCAAGGTCATGATCGCGAGCGTGACCCAGCTCGCATGGAATGCGAGACCCGCCAGCAGCACGAGCTGCCCGGGAATCGGCCCTACCGAAGCCCGCTGCCAGACTTCCGCCAGAGAATCGATCGGCACCGGGTGGATCAGCAGCTTGCCGACATAGGCCACCACTTGGATGCTGAAGATCCAGGCATAGTTGCGGCGCAGCCGGCGCCCGATCGCTTCGATGGCGCTGATATGAAGGTTCGGCCGCCGATAGTCCTGGTAGAGGATCTCGTTCCAGCCATTGTCGGTGCGCACGCCCTGACCGCGCAGGATCGGCCCGAAGAAATTGATCTCCAGAACGTGGGCCCGAACGCGCCAGAAATCGAAGAACCGATAGCGCCGAGCCTCGATCGTTAGAAACACCGCCACCAGCAGCCCGACCAGCGCCAGCGGCAGCGGCGACGCGGTGGAGCTGCTGAAGGTCACCGACAGTGCTATGCCGGTGGCCACGACCGCCCAGTTGGTGGTGGCGTCGAGCCGCGTCCGCCAGACCGTGCTGCGATAGAGTTCGCCGCGGTACAGATGCGACAGCGCGCCGATGTCGGCGGCGCTGAACACGGGCTGGGCGGGTGCCTCCCCAATATCGCTCATCGCTTGCCCCCTGACGCTGGCTTCGCTGGCTGCAGCGTAGCCTGCGATGAAGTTCGGGAGCTACCGCGAACGACGCAAGGCGGCGACAGGGCGCACCTGTGAGGAACCAGCATGGACGCCTGTGGGTTTCGGGAGCGGCGCGAAACGCCGGTGCCGAGGGGCGGTATCATGCAGAGCATCTTGTACGTGATCGGGGTCGTTGTGGTCGTATCCGTGGCTCTGCGGCTGGCCGGCTTCGCCTGAGCGACGGCCGCGGCCGCTTCTTGATGCCGGGCGTCGCCACGACCACATCTCGACCCGACCGGCACCAGAGGACCAGCAATTTGAGCACGCGGCTCGATACCGATCGGATGATGCGTTACGACGCCAACAAGAAGTCGGCGTTTCTCGCCTATGTTCTGTGGTTTTTTCTGGGCCTTTTCGGCCTGCACCGCATGTACCTTGGGCGCGTTGGTTCAGGCATCGCCATGCTCGCGCTGCACGGCATCTCCTGGCTGACCTACCTGATCCTGATCGGCTGGGTCGGGTTCGGCATCCTGGGTCTATGGTGGCTGATCGACGCCCTGCTGATCCCGGGCATGACCCGGAGCTATAATAACCGACTTGTCGACGAACTGGTCCGCTAACCGCCGCTCTCGCCGGGGGCTTGATCGAGCAAGGCTGCGCAAGGTGGCTTGGCATCGGCAGCTGCATCCGCCACCGCCGTGAATGGCTTCAGCAACACACCCAAGGTGGCGGCGGCGACGCCTCGTGCTGCCAGGGCCAGAGGATTGATATCGAGCTGGGGCTGGGCCAACGTGCCGCTGATCGAAATTCCGGTGAGGTCCGTCGGCAAGGGGGTCTGAACCGGCCGCGCGGTGAGGGAAATGTCAATCGCCTCGTGCTTGAGGTCGATCGTACCCTCGCCGCCCAGTTGGGCGATAGCGGTGTCGATGATCAAAGGGCTTGTCGTCACGATGCCGTCGCGCACCTTGAGATCGGCCACCGTGCAACGCAGCTCGACCATCTCAGGGGTTGCGCCGATGAACGAGCCGAACAGGCGCAGGAGGTCGAGCCCGAGGCCGGCAACGATGGTCCGGTCGATCTGGCCGCCTTCCATCACCAAGCGGATTTCGCCGTTGGATTTGGCGAGGATATCCTTGATGCTGTAGCCGGTGCCACCAATTCCGACACCGCCACGCGCACTGCCGGAGAGAGTGCCGAACGACGCCAAGTCCACGTCGAGGCGGCGCATCAGCCGAGCCACCGACAGGCGCTTCATGTCCAGGTCGACATCGGCACCGACCGGATTGCGACGGCCGTCGATCTCGATCCGACCGGTCAAGTGGCCGTCACCAACTCGCAGGTCGAGCGGCTCCAGACGCAGCAACCCATCGACGAGGGTGAGTTGGCCGGTAAAACCGTCGAGCGGAATCTTGCCGGCGTGGATTTCGTCGACGCGCAGCGCCAGGTCGACGTCGCCTTTGCGCCATCGGGCAGGCTCGAGCCGCTCGTCGGGCAGGACGGTTCCCTTGCGCTTCTCGCCACCCGCCTCCGACTTCTGGCCCGGGGATGCCGTCTCGCCGGGGCCTGTACCAGGCTGTGCGCCGACCAGACCGCCGAGATCGTCCGCGTCGAGCAACTTGGAGGTGACCTGGCCTGAAAGCTTGGGACGCTCGCCACCAAAGCTCACGGTCAGATCAGCCGCGACATCGCTGTCGCCGACTCGCCCGTCGAGGCCCTTGATGCGCAGCTCGTCGCCGCGATTGGTCAGCACGCCACTCACGCGATAGGGCGGGATCTGCAGCTTCGGCAGTTCGAACAGTGCCAGAATCGGCGAAGGATCGGGACCCTCCGCCTTGACGGTGGCCGCGAACTTGCGCTCGGTCAGCGGCAGCGAAACCGTGCCATTGATATCGACCGTGTTCTTGCCGAGTTCGCTATGCACGGTGAACGGATAGTCGCCGCGATTCTCCGCAATGCTCTCGACCGAGCCGCCGAATACGCTGAGCTGGAGAGGCCGGTCGTCGGCGCTGGCGTCGGCGGAGATATGCAGCGCTTCGCGTTGGCTCGGGTCGAGGTTGACGGCAAGCTTGACGCGAGTCAGCGGTCGCTCGAGTTGCGGCAGGCGCAGCTCGGCAATGGTGCCGTCGAGCTGGAGCTGACTGCGCGTCATCAGTTCCCGCGGCGTGGCCCCGTGCAGGGAGCCCGTGACATGGCCGTCGAGCAGGCCGCCGATCAAGTCGCTGCGCGCGGCTGCGGCAAGGTCCACCTTTGCGGCGTCGAGATCGAATTCGGCGCTGAAATCATGGTCGAACGGACCTGCCATCACGCGACCGGCGATCTCACCCTGCGGCAGCTTCGCCTGCAATGGGTCGAGGCTCAGATGCCCATCCTCCAACGTGGCCGTCACCGTCAGCGATCCGAGATCCGCGCCCGGGATCTTCAGGCCGTCGCCGTGCCCCTCGAACCGGAGTTGACTGCCGGCAAGGATGGCCTGGGGTGGTCCGACCAGCAATGTGCCTTCGAGGACGCCGTCGACGCGCCCGCCATAGCCGGCCAGATCGGCGACGCCAGCGTTCTCGGCCTGCAAATGCAGATCGACCGTCAGTTGTTCCGCGCCCAGCGGCCCGGTCGTGATCTCGCCCGCCAGGTTCCCTGTCGGCAGCCCGATGCGCAGCGGCGCGATGCGCAGGCGCCCATCGGCGAGGTTCAACGTGGCCGTTGCGTCGGTGAGTGCCATATCTGGCTGTACGCGGATCGTGTTCGCCGCAATCCGCAGTTCTCCCTCGTACTCTGCCAGCGCCTTCAGTGGATTGCCAGCGGCCGACGTCGCTTGCGCAGATCCAGGATCGGTCGCGCTTGGCGCCGCCTGCGCCGGTTCGGCGCCGTCGGCGCCTACCATTTGCGATAACTGAACGAGATCGAGGACGGGAGCTCGAAGCTCCGCGTCGACATGCGGCCGGCTGCCGCTCGTGTCGAGCTGTGCCCGTCCCTCAATCTGGGTCTCGCCCCAGCTCGCGCGCAGATCTTCGAGATCGATCGAATTGGCATCCTTGGTCAAGCGCGCACCGGCGCTCAGCGCTGGCAATGTGTCCTTGCTCGGCCGACCGGCCAGATTCAGCAATGGTCCTGGATCTTCGCTGGCGATGTCGATTGCCAGGTCGAGCCCTCCGAACGCCACTGGATCGCGCAACACTCCGTCGACGGTGGCTCGCGTGCCGGCCAGGGTGAACTCGCCCCGGATCGGCAGAGGCTCCGTGCCCTTTGTCACCTGCTCGGGCGAACCAGCGGTCAATTGGAACGCCAAAGGGTCGCCGCGCACGCTCCCCGTCCCGGACACGGCGAGTCCGCCGTCCGTCTCGGACCGGGTTGCGATGGTGGCCGTGGTCTCGACGTCGTTGATCGCATCGCGATAGGCGACCTGGCCATCCTCGATCGCCAGCAGCTCGATGCGAGGAAGCTTCACCGGATCGGCCGGTTCCGATTTAGGTTTCGCGTTCGTCGCCGGCGTCGGCCAGCTGGTGCGCCCCTGCGCATCGCGCTCGAGTGCCACCGTGGGCGCCTTCGCCCGCAGTTCGGTGATCCGGATCGTCCGATCGCGCAGGTAACCCACCAAATCCACGCCGACCCGCAACTTGTCGACCGCCGCTAGGTCATCTGCCTCGGCCCATTCCGGCGCTGCCACATGGACGCCATTCAACTCGACGACCGTAACCCGCCCAAGCTCGACCTTCAGCGGCCCTTGGATGCGAACTTCTTGACCGAGCTGCGCCGAAAGCAGCCGCTCCAGCGGCGGCTTGAGCGTGTCCGGGAAGAAGGCCAGCCAAGCCAGCGCACCACCCGCCAAGACAACCAGCAGGCCAACGCAAGAGAAGACGATCAGCAGCAGGCGTTTGGCCAATGGTTCGATCCCGAGTTTTGTGGGTCGATGCTGAACCGACCAGCCCGGGCGCGGTTCCTCATTGGCCAGGGTTGCCCGATCGGGGTGCTATCGGGCCGCGCGCACCAGCTCGAGGGCAACTCCATGTGTCTCCGCCGGAGACACGAGCACGTCGCCCGCAGGCGACCTCGCGAACGGCACGCCCTGCAGCCGGAGGAAAGCCGCCGTCCGCTCCGGGTCGGCTACCTCCAGCGTCAGAGCCACCAGGACCGGCTCGTCCAGCTCGCCTGGCAAGTCGAGCATCGGGTGGACGAGCTCGGCATCCTCCGGGGGGGCGATGACGATCACGCCATGCCCGGTATGTGCCGCCACCACATTGTCCGTGCGGGTGATCGCGGCCGAGCCGAACAATCGGGTCATCGCCGCCACGAGCGGGGCCGTCTGCGAGGCGACCACGGTGCAGGAGCGGATCGCCTTGGCGCCGTTTGGGTGTGCCATCCAGGCCGGTCGCCGCATCGGCGCCGGCGTCAGATGCTCGCAGGCGAACAGGCCGAGACCGCCGGTGTCCGTGCGCGGGAGCATGACATTGCGAAAGCGCAACTCGACCGGGTCGTCCTCGCTCTCCAGCAGCCGGCCGAGAGACTTGACCTCGTCCGGAGACGCGCCGGCTGCCACCCAGGCAGCGCGGGTTCCAGCTGCATCGCGGCTCCCGACCACCACGCCGAGCAGGCCCTCGCGGCGCTCCAGGAACCGATCGAGCCCGTTGCTGAACTGGCTCGCGTCCACGATCCCCAGAAGCTCGAGATAGTCGTGCTCGAACATGACGCAGTAATTGGCGGTGCCCCACCCGACATGCCGACCGCGCGGTGTCGAGTTGAACCCCAGCCGCGCATACTGCGCCCGGGCCGCCTCGAGGTCGCGGACGCCGATGATGACATGGTCGATGCCGACGAGTTGGCGGTCCAAGCGGCGCCCTCCATGCGCACATCGCGCCCGCCACTATGCCGGCCCTGGCTCCCGGCCGGCAAGCTGCGTAAGACGGGCGGCGCCCGCCGCTGAAGGAGCCGCCGGATGACCATCGGCCTGATCTGCGCCATTCCCCAGGAGCTGGCCCACCTGCAGGCAGCGCTGGAGCAATCCGCCAGCGTCGCGGCCGGCGGCGCCCGGTTCGACCACGGCAGGCTCGACGGCCACGATGTGGTGCTGGTCGGCGCCGGGATCGGCAAGGTCAACACGGCGCTGGTGGCGACGCTGCTGGCCGACCGGTTCGGCTGCCGGCTGATCGTGTTCTCCGGCGTCGCCGGTGGGCTCGACCCGGCATTGCGGATCGGCGACGTGGTGATCGCCGACCGTACCGTGCAGCACGATGCCGGCGTCATCGAGGACGAGCGGCTCACCACCTACCAGGCCGGCCATGTCCCGTTCTTCAACCCGACCGACCGGCTGGGCTACCCGGTCGACCCGCCGCTGGTGGAGCGCCTGCGGGCGCGGCTCGCGCGCTTCACCCTGCCGCCGCTATCGGCCGCCGCCGGTGGTGTGGGCACGCCGCCGCGCATCGTCTTCGGCACGATCCTGTCCGGTGACCAGTACGTCCACTGCGAAGCGACGCGCCAGCGGCTGTTTCGGGAACTCGGCGGTGCCGCGGTTGAGATGGAGGGCGGGGCGCTGGGACAGGTCACCGAGGCATTTGGCATCCCGTTCCTGGATATTCGCGCGCTGTCGGATCTCGCCGGCAAGGAATCGCGCTTCGACTTCGCCGCCTTCGTCTCAGAGGTCGCGGGCGCCTCGGCCGCGATCCTGCGCCATCTGCTGCCGGTGCTGTGAGTGAGTCTTCACCGCATCGCGCTGCGTTACCTCGATCGAGACCAGCCGGGCCAGGATGATCGCCGGATAGAGCTGGCCGATTGCGGCCTCGAGCGTCGCCATCGATCGAGCGGCGGCGTGTACCGGAACGACGTCGCCGTAACCGACCGTGGTCAGGGTCACGAGGCTGAAATAGATGAAGTGGGACGGATGCAGGGGCGGCACCGGCACCGGATCGGCCAGATGGAAGGCGCCGGGTGCCACCTGTTCCAGCAATGTATAGATCGTGGCGAAAGTAAGCCCGATGTTCAAATACAACACTACCCCGCCCAGAACCTGATCCATCTTGATCCGCTTGGCCGTGAACACCGCCTTGGCGAGAACGCCGGACAAGAGCAGCAGGAAGCAGATCAGCCCGATCAGGTGCGCGACCAGCACCCCGTCATCGGGCCAAACATAGCGCCAGATCTGCAGCGGCAGCAGGACGAGGCCGAGCGCGATCATGATCCGCCCGGCCCAGGCGCGATCGTCCATCGTGGCCATGCCGGCCAGGAGAATGAGAGAGAACGTCCCAGCCAGTAGCGGATGCGGTAGCAGGCCGAGCTGGATAAGCGGCGCCAGTGCGAAGATCGCGAACGTCTCGACCGCCAGCAGCACGCCGAGCCGGTGCTTGAAGGCGTAGTGGGCCGCCCGTTGCCACGACGCGGTCCGGTCGACGTGTCGCTGGCGCGCAGGCATGACGGGTCCCCGGTTCGCTCGACCGGGCCGGAGACTAGCTTGGCTGCACGCCCGGCGCAGCATCGGCCTTCGGGGCGCGCCCCAACCATGCCGGCTGCGGGTAGGCCACCGGCTCTTTGGATTGCACCAGATAACGCCGGAAGATCTCGCCGTAGCCGTGGATCACGTAGCCGCGATTCCTCGCGATCAGCGCCGCGCGCTCGGCACGATAGTAGGCCGGGAGCCGGTACCAGGCGAGAGATGGACGCGTGTGGTGCGCCACGTGCAGGTTGTTGTTCAAGTACAGCAGCGACCAGACCGGCGCCGCCTCGACGATGACCGTCCGCTCACCCTGATCCGCCGCCGCCTGATGCTCGCAGAACGAGCGCACCAGCGAGAGGGAGATGGACGGGTAGGCGACGAGCAGCAGATATTGCCCGAGCTGCATGCCGCAGGCCCAGACGTAAGTGGCCCAAATTCCACATGCGGCGAGGTGCAGCAACCACGCCCCTGCCACCTTCCGATCGCCGCGCACGATCGCGCGGAGATCGGCGCCCCAGAACCGGACGATCCCGATCCCCGGACCCAGCAGCATCCGGCCGGCGAGTGTATTGTTGAGCGTGTAGAGTTGCCGCAATGGTGCCGGCAACCGCGCCCAGCTGTCGGGCAGCAGGTAGTGGGATTCCGGATCGAGGCTCGGATCGGTCAGGTGCTGGTCGTCATGGTGTCGGAGATGGGTGGTGCGGTAACGTTGGAATGGCATCCAGAAATGCGGGCTGACAAAGACCAGCGCCTCGTTGAGCCGCCGATGACGTGTGGGGTGGCCGTGCAGCACCTCGTGCTGCAACGACACGTGCAGCGCCGCCGCGTAACCGCCGACAGCCATGATAGCCCACCACGGAAGTACCCGGTGGTGCCAGACGAGCGCCGCCAAGACCAAGTAGACCAGCACGATCAGACAAACGGTAGGCCACTCGACGACATCATGTCGGCCGGCACCCTGTCCTAGGGATGCTGTCGGCCTGGGGAAGATCGGCACATGTCGACCTATTTCAGGGCCGAAAAGGCCAAATCGACCATTCTGCGGTCGTCGATAGCGACGCTCGCCCATCTCTCATTCTTTCCCCGCTAGCTTGCGCGAAAGAATGACTGGACACCGATCACTTTACAACGGCACAAAATCTTAGTGTGCCCAAGGAAATCTTAGGCAGCCGCCAAGCCGAGGCCTGCAATGTCGCAACGGACACCGCCGCTCAACGCGCTCAAGGCCTTCGAGGTCGCGGCACGGCACGGCAGCTTCGTCGCGGCCGGCGTGGAGCTCGGCGTCTCGTCGGCCGCGGTCAGCCAGCAGGTGGCCAAGCTCGAGCGGTTCTTTGGCAAGCTGCTGTTCGCCCGCCACAACAACCGTATCAGCCTGACCGATGCCGGGCAGATCATCTACGCCGAGACCGCAGCCTCGCTGCAGACGCTGACCGACCTGACCTACCGGCTGCGCGAGGGCGGCGTCCGGTCACGGCTGACCATCAGCGTATTGGCCTCGCTGGCGGGCAAATGGCTACCGTCGCGACTTGGTCGGTTCATGAACGGGGAGGAGCTGATCCGGCTCGACATCCGGGTCGAGAGTGACCCCGTCGATTTCGCCCGGCACGGGATCGACCTGCGGATCTGCTATGGCACGCGTCTCTATCCAGACCTGGTCGCCGCACCACTGTTCCAGGACCACGTGCTGCCGCTGTGCACGCCCGGCTTTCGCGACCGGTACCTGGCGCGCGCGCCGGAACCTGCCGAGTTGCGCGACGAGCACCTGATCCACACCAACTGGGGTACGGCCTTCGCCTCCTACCCGAGTTGGCAGGAATGGTTCGCGGAAGCGGGTCTGGCGCGCGTGCCCGACGCCGCACGCGGCCACCGGGTCGATCTGGCGAGCACCGCCATCGACATGGCCCTGAGCGGACAGGCGGTCTGCCTCGGCCATCGCGAGCTGGCGCACGCCGAGATCGCTGCCGGCCTGCTGGTCGAGCCGATCCCGATCGCGATGCCGATGCGCGACCGCTACTGCGCGGTCCACCCGC
Organism: uncultured Alphaproteobacteria bacterium; assembly: GCA_963798145.1. GTDB lineage: Bacteria > Pseudomonadota > Alphaproteobacteria > Geminicoccales > Geminicoccaceae > Benzoatithermus. The sequence goes on along the minus strand of CAWCSG010000012.1, from coordinate 128,131 downwards.
ATGCCAAGGCCGACAAAGCCGGCCTGCCGCAGCTGCTCGCCGCCCTGCGCGGAGCACCGGAGCCCGAGTGAGCGCCTGCCGGACTAGGGCTGCCCACGCAGGAACCTGCGCAGCGACCAGCCGAGCAGGAGGATACCGGACGCGGCGATCCAGCTGCCGGCCACGCGGACGGCGACGCGCGCCAGCGGGTAGCGCAAGGGCACGACGAGGCCGGCGAGCAGCGCGAACGTCACGAACACCGTCGGCACGATCCCCAGCAGCATGCGCACGCCCGTGGCGCCCCCCGGTAGCGTTGACCCGTCGGCAAAGCCGTGCGCGGCGCCGAGGATCCCTGCCAGCGTGGCGACGGCCCACACCGGCAGGTCACGGTCGGCTGCCACCAGCCCGCCCAGCAGCAACAATGACGTGGCCGGCAGCAGGTCACCCAATGGCTTGGCCGCGAGCAGGCCGGCGATGCCGCCGACGAGCCAGAAGACCGTGACCGCGAACAGCGCCGCACGCCCGGCCGCAGGGCCGCGCAGGCCCGCGAGCAGCGCAAGTGCGGTGAGCGGGACCAAGTCCTCCGGCGACAGCACGAAGTGGGCGGCGCCATCATAGATCGGCCCGAGGCCGGTCGTGATCAGATGCGCCTGCGCGGCGCCGGCGCTGGCCACCAACAAAGCGAACGCCGAAGCGAGCCGCCGCGGCAGCGTCGATAGCTCAGCGCCAGCGGGCGCCAACAGGCTACTGCACCGTCATCAGCGTCGGCGAAACCTGCTTGATCACCGGCGGTGGACTCCACTTCCCGGTCAGGGCCTCGCTCCTCGGCGCATAGAGCCGCATCGTAAGGTTGAACGGGCCCTTCGGCGCCGGCAGCCAGTTCGCTTCCTTGTCGGCGCCGGGGCTGGCGTTCTGGAAGTAGAGGTCGAGGGAGCCATCGGGGTCGTATTGGAACGGCATCCAGCTGCTGACGGCGAACCGGTTGAGGCTGTTCGCCACCTGGTAGCCCTCGCCGTCATACAGCGTGACCGACCAGAAGGCGTCCACCGGCGGCGTGGCGCCCTTGTCGAAATGCAGGACATAGGCGTTTGCGCCATCCAGCGGCTTGCCGGTCTCGTCGGCGAGATTGAGCGGGTAGATCGCGTCCTCCGGCAGGTTCGCGCCGAGGCCGAACTGGGTGACGATGGCACGCTTCAAATAGTAGTTGCCGTACACGCCCATCGTATCGGTATTCAGCGACCAGCCGTCGACGACGCGTGCCAGGGTCGGGACCTTCCACGCCATAAGTTTCAAGGCGGAAGCGGGTGCCGTCTCGAGCCCGGCCCTGATCGCCGGAGCGGCCTTGGCGAGGTCGAAGCTCTTGCCCGGCTCGATCCCGATCCGCTGCATCTGGGCCAGGATCGGCTGATCGGTGATGTGCGGCGGCTGCAATTTGAGGATCTCGGCGGCGTAGGCGAAGAACTCGCCGGCCGACATCTTCTCGACCGCGATCTTCGGCGGCGTCTTCATGTCGACGCCCGGATCGACGGTGCCGGCCACCGGCTCGGCTGCCTTGCCCCAGCGCGACAGCGGCGCGATCTTGTAACCCGCCTGGATCTTGTGGACGGCCGCATAGTCGTCCGGGCCGTCGGTCTTGGTGCGGCCGATGATCCAGACATAAGGGGTAGGCGCGTCGATCCGCACCACGTCCGCCGGCAGCGAACCGCTCCAACCGGGCGGCACGATGGCGAAGTTGCCGGCCTGGGTGCCCGTGGTGCGCCAGCCGGGCGAGGCGAACACATCGGTCCACATGTCGAGCATCGGCAGGAGATAGTAGCGTCCGTGCGTGTCGGGGACCGAGACGATCACCGGCTCCCTGGTCAGGTCGAGCCAGGCGCTCGAATAAAGCGTGTCGAAATTGGGGCGGACCACCACCTTCATGTCCGCCGTCGGGAAGGCCGGCACATTGGCGAACTCGTTCATCGGCGCGGCGATACCCTCCGCCTTGGCGACGTTGGTCAGCTGCTTGCGGGTGAGGTCCATCGTCACGAGGGAATAGAGGTAGGTGTAGGCGGTCACACCGATCGCGTGCGCCTCCTGCTCGCTGATCGCGTCGGCCGCACGCGCCGGCGCGCCGCTCACAAGATGCGTGCCTATCAATCCAAGAAACATGACGCCTATGCGCAGTTTCCGTAACAACTCCATGCCCGCAGACCCCTTGCTTTCTTGGTTACTGTTCATCGAATGGAACCGGTCGCTTGCACTCAAGGTGCTGCGACGGCTCGGTAGTAAACGCCGTTGGCGCCGTAGGAAGGCAGATACCAGTTGTTGCCGCACAGCTCATACGTGACACCGCGGACGTCCGGGGTGGCGCAGCCGGCCGGGATGGTCGGGTAGATCGCGCCAATCGAATAGGCCGCCGGTGCCGCCGCGTAGCCGCTGGCATAGGCATTGGCCGTTGCAGCCCTTGCACCCACTGCCATGCCGGCAGCTGCCGCACCGGCGGCGCCCCAGCCGCCGCAGCCGCCGCAACTGTTGTTGTAGTAGTCCACCGTCGTCGGCGGATGATAGGTCGAGTACGCACCGCCATAGTAGTTGTCATTGTGGTACGCCGTTGCGCCGTATGGGCTGGTCGCGGTCCAGCTGCCCTCGCCGCCTTGAGCAGTACCACCGTCGGCTCCCTGGGCATGCCAGCTGCCATCGCCACCGGAGGCGGTGCCGCCATCGTTGCCTTGGGCGTGCCAGCTCCCTTCGCCGCCCGACGCCGTGCCGCCATTGCCACCCTGCGCATTCCAGCTGCCGCCACCACCGGAAGCCGTACCACCCCAATTGCTCTTCGCGCTCCAGCTGCCATCGCCACCCGACGCACTGCCGCCGTCCCGGCCGGTGGCATTCCAGCTGCCTTCGCCGCCCGAGGCCGTGCCGCCATAGGCGCTGTCCGCGTGCCAGCTGCCACCGCCGCCCGACGCGGTACCGCCCTCCGCACCCCTGGCGTTCCAGCTGCCACCCCCGCCCGAGGCGCTGCCGCCCCAGGCGCTGTGCGCCTGCCAGCTGCCGCCGCCGCCGGAGGCAAAGCCGCCGTAGCGGCCCGCGCGCGCCCAGGCCGCGGCGGGCTCGGGCGCAAAGAGCGCCGACACCAGGACGCCGGCGCAACCGAGAGCGATCAGCTTGCTCATGTGCGGTATCCCTTTCACGGGTTCTGGATGGACGGGGCTCGGCTCAATTGGCCTTCGCCGGCGGTGGTGCCGAAGGGTCCGGCCGGGCGAACTCGATGCGCTTGGCGCCAGCGGCCTTGGCCGAAGCGAATGTGCCGGCCGCGACCGGGCGGTCGAGCTGCCAGTCCGAGAAGACCACGTCGTGGCGCAGGCGTGACGGGTCGTCGCGATAGATCGCGCGCAGCCGCCGCGGCAGCTTGTCATCGGATCCGATCCAGATCTGCGCGAACACCTGGTCGCTGACGAACGCCACCATGTCGGTGACCGTCCCGCCGACCAGCTTCGACTGGCCGATGTAGAAGGCGAGCTTCAACCCGTCCGCCAGATCGCCATAGGGGTCGGCCACGATCATGTCGCTGAACGGGAAGTAGATGGCGCCGGTGTCGTAGGCGGCTTTCAGTGCCTCGTCGATCGTCGGCGGGGCGTCGGCGATGGCGACCAGGTTCTCCGCCGGAGCCAAAGCCGTCATCGTCTTGCCGTCATAGTAGAACTCGGACGCCGGGCCGTCGGCCGGGCTGATCACCCGTAGCCGGTCGGGCCGCTGCAGCGTGACCTCGGACTCGACCGTGTAGGCCAGAGGCGGCCCGAGCCGGCTCGGGCTCTCGTAGGTCGCGACCGCCGTGAAGCTCAGCGTCTTCGCGGCCGCGAGCCGGTCGCCCGCGGCCTTGAGCAGATCCATGGCCTTGGGCTCGAGCACGCCCGTGGCGGCGGGCGGTGCCACCGGCGGCGCCGCGGGCTGCTCCTGCGCGCTGGCGCCGGCGGCCAGCAGCAGGCCCAGCGCCGCCAGAGTCGGTGCGGTCAGCTTCACGGGATCAGCCCGCATTCGAACAGCTTGTTCGCGACCGGGGCCGCGACCTTGTCGATGAACGCCTGCCGCATCTGCGGATCGTCCTGCAGCATCTGGATCGCATGCTGAGCACGCTCGGACTTCGCCTTGCCGCGGTCCTGCCACAGCTGCTCGCAGTTCGCATCGCGATATTTGTCGATCACCTCGTCGGCGACCATGTCCAGGACCGGAAATTGGGCGAGCGCGGCGCCGGCGATCAGCAGGGCCGGCACCATGGCGTACAGGTACAATCTCTTGCTCATAAGTTCCTCTCCGTGAAAGAGCGCCGAAGCTAGCTTGTCCCGATCCCGCTTGCCAGATTCAGCGATGGGCCGGTGGCTCACCGCCACCCCTGCTCGGCGAAGAAGCCGGCCAGCTGCTTGGCGATGCCCTTGGCGGCGCGGTCGGAGTCGGCGACAACCGAGGTACCCAGCGATTCGTCGGCGACCTGCAGCCCGCCGCTGATCAGGGTGGAGACGACGAGGTGCCCAGCCAACGCTCCAGCACCCATGGTCTCGGCCATGCCGGGCTGCAGGCCGCTCTTCGCGTCGACCTCGATCTCGTCGGCGAGGCGGCGGCCGGCAGGGGTGACGTCGAACACCTGCGCCCGCACCCGCACGTCGCTGCGGCCGGCGCCGAGGCCGATGGTGACCCGCTCGGTCCGGTTGCCCTGGTCGACCGACACGAACTGCCCGGAGACCACGAGCCCCGTGGACACACCCGGCGGGAGGCCCCGACCGCGCTCGGCCTGAAGGCCCAAGTCGCGGATCTCGACCACCAGCTTGTCGGCCAGCGCGTTGGCCACCTGACGGCCGACCTGCTGCTCCTGCGCCGTCCGCGGCGGCAGGTTGTTGGCGCCCAACGTCTCGTCGATGGTGCCGCTGATGCCGGGGTCGAGCTGGACCTCGCCCGGCCAGACGGCGAAGTCCTGGACGACCACCACCTGAGGCCGCGGCAGCGCCGCGCCGGTCTCCAGCTGGCTTGAGCCTTGTGTGCAGCCGGCGAGCAGTCCGACTGCGGCCATCATGCATAGCCGGGTCGCCGCTTTGGTTCCGTTGTGCATCGAGCTTTCCCCACATTGTTATCTGGTACGCCGGCGAATCCGCGCTACTCGCTTTTGCTGTTGCTCGCGCCAGCCATAGCCGCCTCCAGCTTCCTGATGTCCTCGGGCGAAAGCTGCGGCCGGTCGATCTTGATCGTCAGCTTGTCGATCGTACCGTTGAAGGCGAACGGCGGGTGATAATCCCGGTCGTCGACGCCGGTCAGCGTGTCGGCGCCGACGTCGAAGTTCTCGTCCCACTGCAGGATCAGCGGGATGGTGTGCTCCATGGTCTGGCGGGCGACCTCCTTGCCGTCGACCTTGAGCACACCCTCACCGCCCCGGCCGAGGCCGCTCATGTTGTTGAAGGCGAGCGTGCCGATGCCGAGGCCGTCATAGGCGAAGGCGAACTCGAGCGTGTGCTTGCCGGGGGCGAGCGCCTCCTTGCCTTCCCAGCGCACCCGCTTCAGGTCGAGCAGGTTCCAGGTGTAGACCGGCTTGCCCTTGAGCAAGTAGAAGCCCCAGCCGGCGAAGCGGCCGCCCTGCGTCGCCAGCATGCCGTCGCCGCCGCCCTTCGGCACCTCGATCTCGGCCGTGATGGTGTAGCTGCTGTTGAGAACGTTCGGGGCGTCACCGTTGGGCGTGCCGGTCAAAACGCCGGAGTAGGTGAATGTGTTGCGGCCCGCGGTGACGCTGGGGCGCGGCGTCACCAGCCGGGTGGCCAGCGCGTTGTCGAGCGGGAACACCTGGTACTTCGCCGCCTCGACCATGAACAGGTCCTGCATCTCCTTGAGCTTGTCCGGCATGGATGCTGCGAGATCGTGGTTCTGGGTCCAGTCCTCGGCGACGTGATAGAGTTCCCACTTGTAGGCGTTCATGACGTCGGGGTTGGGCGTGCCGGCGAGATCCCAAGGCGGAGAGATCGGCGTGGTGTTGGCGTACCAGCCGTCGCTGTAGATGCCGCGATTGCCCAGCATCTCGAAGTACTGCTTGTCGCGCCGGGAAGGCGCGTCGGCATTGGCCTTGTCGAAGGTGTAGGCCATGCTGACGCCCTCGATCGGCTTCTGCGCGATCCCGTCGACCATGTTGGGCGCGCCGACGCCGGTCACGTCGAGGATTGTCGGCGCGATGTCGATCATGTGGTGGAACTGGTTGCGGATGCCGCCCTTGTCGGTGATGTGGCCCGGCCAGGAAACCGCCATGCCCTGGCGGGTGCCGCCGAAATGCGAGGCGATCTGCTTGGTCCACTTGAACGGCGTGTCGAACGCCCAGGTCCAGCCCACCGCCATGTGGGGATAGGTCGCCTCCGTACCCCAGGCATCGTAGAAATACTTGAGCTGATCCGCGACCGGGACCGAGACGCCATTGAAGGCCGCGACCTCGCTGGGCGTGCCGATCGGCGAGCCCTCGGCACTCGTGCCGTTGTCGCCGTTGATGTAGATGATCAGCGTGTCGTCGAGCTTGCCCATGTCCTCGACCGCCTGGATCACGCGGCCGATCTCGTGGTCGGTATAGGCGACATAGGCGGCGAAGACGTCGGCCTGCCGGAGGAACATCTTCTTCTCGTCGGCCGTCAGATCGGCCCACTTCTTCAAAAGATCGTCCGGCCACGGCGTCAACTCGGCGTCCTGGGGAATGACGCCCAGCTTCTTCTGGTTGGCGTAGATCGTGTCGCGCAGCTTGTTCCACCCGTCGTCGAACAGATGCATGGCGCTGATCTTGTCGACCCATTCCTTGGTCGGGTGGTGCGGCGCATGAGTGCCGCCAGGCACGTAGTAGACGAAGAACGGCTTGTCGGGCTGAGTCTCGTTCAGCATCCGCATGTGCTGGATGGCGTCGTCGGCCATGGCAGTGGTCAGGTTCCAGCCCGGCTTGCCGTCGAACGGGTAGATCGGGGTGGTGTTGCGGAACAGGTTCGGCGCCCACTGGTTAGCGTCGCCGCCGACGAAGCCGTAGAAATATTCGAAGCCCATACCGGTGGGCCACTGGTCGAACGGGCCCACCTGGCTGGCCTGGAAGGCCGGAGTGTTGTGATCCTTGCCGAACCATGAGGTGGCGTAGCCGTTGTCGCGCAGGATTCGGCCGATCGTGGCGCTGTCCTTGCCGATGAAGCTGTCATAACCGGGAAAGCCGGTGGCCTGTTCCGAGATCACGCCGAAACCGACCGAATGGTGGTTGCGACCGGTGATCAAGGCGGCCCGGGTCGGCGAACACAAGGCCGTCGAGGCGAAGTTGGTGTAGCGTAGGCCGTTGGCCGCGATGCGGTCGAGCGCCGGGGTCGGGATCACGCCGCCGAAGGTGCTGGGCACGCCGAAGCCCGAATCGTCGGTCATGATCAGCAGGACGTTGGGCGCCCCCTTGCGTGGAACCACCCGCGGCGCCCACCAGGGCCTGGATTGGTTGGCGTTGAGGTTGATCTCGCCACCGAACGGGGGCGCCGGCGGCGGCAGCACGTCGCCGGGGATCGTGGTCGTGGCGCTGGGCGAGCCCAGTTCGCCGGTGACCTGCTGGGCCGATACCGGAGCTGTCGCCAGCAGCAAGGTGGCGACGAATCCGAGCCCGCCTGCGGCGATGGATCTCTTCATGTTCGTGCCTTTCCGATGTTACGACCCTGCTGGTCGGCGAGCGCTGCCGGCGCCAGGATGGGTACGGCGATGGCCGATGCGTTGCTCGATGTCATCCGTTCTGCCCCCGCTGCGGCCCGGACATCGACACCAGGCTGAGCTGGCCGCCGGGACCCTTGTCGAAGGTGAAGAACCGCGTGTTGAAGCCCTGGCACTGGTTGCCGCCACGGCCCGGGCTCTGGTCGAAGGAGGTGAAGTAGTAGTTCACCGCCACCCGGACCCGCGTCGCGGACTGGCTGACCACCTTCGACTTGTCGATATTGGCGATCTGTGGCTCGTCGCAAACCCAGTCGTCCTCGGTGGCGTTGGCGTTGTAGAAGCTCTCGATCTGCCCCTGCATGCCCGAGAACCCGCCGAGCGCCGGGTTCTCGGCCTGCTGATGCGCGCAGCCCGCCAGCACCGTGAGCGCGACGAGCAAGGCGGTCGGCGAAGCGCCGCAGAGCCGGAATCTAGTTGGCATGTCGGTTGTCCTTAGCTTCGGCACGCTTTTCTGCTTTTGGCCTAACCCTGGCATCTCACTTCGGGAACAAGCGCCCATTCTACCCGTCACGTCGACCGTGCCGCCGCGCGGGCGCCCATCGACTTCCGCATCGTCTCAGCCTAGCGTGACGGCAGCTATCGGAAAACTGCGGCACGGTACTTCGCGCGATGGATGATCCCGACCGGGCGGTTTTCGAGTCGCCGGCCGCCGCCTTCCCGGCCGGGCTGATCGCGAGCCCGCGGTTCGACGATTTCGAGGCCATGGCCGCCGCGGCGCGTGGCTGGGACCAGCGCTACCTGAAACTGTCGCCCGGTCCGTTTCGCGGCGCCATCGCGATGGCCCACACCGGCCGGATGCAGGTCGGAACGGCGACCTGGTCCGGGGGCATCCTCAGCACCGGCTCTGTGCCGCGCGGCGCACGCACCTTCGGGCTGGCCATCGGCACACCCGTGCCGGCGCGGCATGACGGCGTCCCGGTGCGGCGCGACCAGATCGCCACGCTGTCGGACCGGGATGAGCTGCACTTCCTCCACCCCAGGGGCTGCCGACTGCTGGTGTTCTCCCTGGCCTACGACCTGCTGGACGCGATGACCGCCACCTTTTTCGGCGACGGCTGGGCCGATCGCTTCGCCAAGGCGAAGGTGCTCAGCCTGCGGGACGTCGACGGCGCCGAGGTGGCGCTGCGGTGCCTGCATGCCGCGGCGCTCGCCGCCGGTCCCGAGCGGTTGTGCGAGCCAGTCTTCGCGGCAGCGCTCGAGCAGGCCGCCGCCGAGGCCCTGCTCGGCCGCCTCGACCTGCCCGTGCCGCGGGTGCCCGCGCCCGAGCGCCGCCGGCTGGCGTCCCGAGCGGAGGATTATCTGCGTGCCAACCGATTCCGACCGGTGACGATCGCCGAGCTGTGCGCTGCCACCGGCGCGCCGGAGCGCACGCTGCACGACGCCTGCCGCGAGCGTTTCGGCATGCCCCCCATCGCCTTCCTGCGCGTGCTGCGCCTGCACGGCGCCCGCCGCCAGCTGATGGATCAGGCCGATGCGACCTCGGTCACCGTGACCGCCACCGACTGGGGCTTCTTCCACTTCGGCGAGTTCGCCGCCGCCTATCGCCGACTGTTCGGCGAGCTTCCATCGCAGACCCTGCGCCGCGGCAACGCAACCGCGCGAGCAGCCTGAGCCGGGACGCGGACGGCCAGCGAGCCTTGCCAGACCGGCCTTGTCGACCTGCGTCACCATCGCTCAGAAGCTGATCTTCAGCCCCACGATCGGGCCGTGCATGGTGACGTCCCAGTCGAACTCGTTGCGGCCGCTGCCGGTCTCGTATTTCTGGTGCAGCACGCGGTAGCCGGCGAGGAAATTGGCGTTGTTGTCGCCGAACAGGCCGAACCGGTAGCCGACCGTGCCGTAGGCCTCGGCACTGTACTGGTCGCTGGTGCTGATGCCGCCGACGTCGCCGGCCAACACCAGGCTCCAGTGCTCGCCCAGGCCCCAGCTCGTGCGCACGCCGACGATCGGGTCGACCCAATGCTCGTCGCCCTCGGTCGTGCGCCGCGCGTTCACGCCGAGGTCGGGGAGGTCGAGCTTGCCGTCCAGCTCGATGTCCAGGTAGGTGTAACGGGCGCCGGCATAGGGGTCGACCGTCAGCGTCGCTGGCCCCGCCGCGCCGAAGTCGCCCAGCTCCCAGGTGCCGATCCGGTACGTTCCGGCCAGGGTCTGGATCAGCTGGTTCATGGTCGCGTCGACCTTGAGCCGATTCCGCTCGGTCGCGCCGTCGTCCTCGAGGTTGGCGAAGACCGTGTCGGACAGCAGGCCGAAGCGGCCCTTGCGCAGCTCCAGGCTGAGCATCAAGGCACCGTTGAGATTCTTGAGGATGTCACTGAAGCTCACGTCGACGTTCGCGCTGGCCTTGCCGACGCCAACGTCGCCTTTCAGCGCCACTCCCCAGACGTAGGGCGTGATGCTGAGCTGCCACGGCTCGGCCGTCGCCGCTTCCGGCGCCGCCGGTGCGGCTGCCGGCGCCGCGGCGGCTACCGCTGCCTCGCGCTCGGGAAAATCGATCGCGACATAGCGGTTGAGCGGCTCGCGCACCCCTTGAGCGTTCGCCACGATCGGCGCGTTCTCGCCCTCGGCGCGGACCGCGATCGCTTCCGCCGGCACACCCAGCCGCTCCAGCTCGGCGCGCACCGTGTCGGCCCGCCGGGCCGACAGCTGCTGGTTGTAGACTGGGGAGCCGGTCCGGTCGGCGCTGCCGACCAGTGAGAGCCGGGCCGAGCCGGTGCGCAGGAACGACTGCGCCGCTTCCTCGACCACCTTGCGCCCGTCCGCCGGCAGGTCGGCGCGGCTCCATTCGAAGAACACCCAATAGCGGCCGGGCTCGGTGCGCTGCGGCACGGCGGCGGTAGGGACTGGTCCCAGCGGGGCCTGGGCCCGGGCGTCGGCCGAGACCAGCGCAAGCAAGATTGCAGAAAGGAGAATGAGAATGACGCATGGCGATGGTTGCCTTGTCCAAGGGGCAAATGCGGCCAGTACTTGCTCGCGCAAGCTAGCGGTCGGCCGCCCAGAGCTGCAGGCCGAGCCCCAGGCGCCGACCGTTTAACTCATCGATCACTCCGCGACACCCTACCCCGTTCGGTCACCGCTCCGCCAGCGCCGGGTCGGCCATGATGCTGGTGCTCATTGAGCGTGATTCGTCCCTGCTGCATCGGCGGGAATTCGATCAAGGTCTGCGTGGCCAGCCGGAGCGCGGGCGCGCTGCGGGAACGCCCGCGCCGATACCTACCGGCTACTCGCCGGCGTGGCTGGCCGTGTGCATCTTCTTTACCTGCTGGATGACCTGCTCCAGATTGTAGGTGGCGGGGTCCTGCATCGGCGGATAGTCGATGTAGGTCTCGAGCTCCTTCAGCCACAGCGCCTGGCCGAGCGGCAACAGGTTCCAGTCGTAGACATAGGCGGTGACCGGCCCGGCAAGGGCGCCGCCCATGCCGGTCAGGGTCTTGATCTGCTGGCCGATCGAGGTCTCGAAAGGATCACGCTTGATGTTGACGACCTGGGCCCAGTGATAGGGCAGGGCGCCGGAAATGAAGCCAGCCGGGTCGTCGCTGACCATGGAGAAATAGAGCTTCCAGTTCTTGTAGCGGACCGCCGACGGGTCGGCCCCGGAATAGTAGAAGAAAGTGTCACGAGCGGATTTGTTTGACTTGCCGGTCAGGTAGTCGATCTGATTGACGCCATCCAGCGTCGTCTTGACGATGCCGGGGTACTTCCCTTCCTCGATCTCCTTCTTCAGCTCGTTGCCCTTGGCACCGCCGGCGATCTCGACGAAGGTGGGCAGCCAGTCCAAGGACGCGAAGATGTCGTTCTTGACCGTTTCCGGCTGGATGTGGCCGGGCCAGCGAATGACCATCGGAGCCCGCATGCCGCCTTCCCAGGTGCTCAGCTTGCCGCCCTTGAACGGCGTGGTGCCGCCGTCCGGGAAGGTGATCGTTTCGGCGCCGTTGTCGGTGGTGAAGACGACGATGGTGTTGTCGAGCTGACCGATATCCTCCAGCTTCTGCAACACGACACCGATATTGTCGTCCATCTGCTTCATACCGGCCTCGTTGACGCCCCAATCCTTGCCGCCCCGCTCACCCACCATATCCTGGTACTTCTGTGACAGCACGGTGGTGATGTGCATGCGCGCCGGGTTGTACCAGACGAAGAACGGCTTGCTGGTCTTCTTCGGGTCGTTGCGGTCGAGGAAGTCGACGACCTTGGCCGAGATCTCCTCGTCCACGCTCTCCGACCGCTCCAGCGTCAGCGGGCCCTGGTCCTGGCAGGTCTGGTTCGCCGACGTACCATCCGACGAGTGGCACCACAGCACCGGCCGCGGCGGCGTCAGGCAGGGCGTGGTCTTCGGATCGACAGCACCCGGCACCTCGGGCAGGCCGGGAATGGGCGTGTTCTTGCAAGGTGCGATGACCGTCTGCTCGGTCGGGCTCTTGTTGATGTCGGGGAAGCTCACCCCCTGCATCGCGTCCAGATGGTAGAGATAGCCCCAGAATTCCTGGAAGCCGTGTGCGGTCGGCAGCGCGTCGGTGTGGTCGCCCAGGTGGTTCTTGCCGAACTCGCCCGTGGTGTAGCCGAGGTCGTGCAGGAACTTGGCCAGCGCCGGCGTGCCGGGCCGCAGGTAGCTCGGGCTGCCCGGCAGCTGTGGCGGGATCATGCCCGTGCGCAGCGGATGCATGCCGGTGAAGAAGGCATTGCGCCCGGCGGTGCAGCTCTGCTCGGCATAGTAGTCGGTGAACATCGCCCCTTCATGGCCGATGCGGTCGATGTTGGGCGTCTCGCCGACCATCAGGCCGCGATGGTAGATCGACGGCTGCATCCAGCCGATATCGTCACCCATGATGAACAGGATGTTGGGCTTCTTCGCCTCCTGGGCCTCGGCGGGGCCGGCACCCAGCGCAAGGGGGGCGATCGCGGTCGCGAGCACCCCGAGGATCCACCATCGCTTCATGCGCCTACCCCTCCCGGTGTGAATGGTGTTCGTCACGTTCGGCCCTCCTTGCTGTCAGCGGCCACCCCGGCCGCCGCCCCAATTGCCGCCTCCAGCCTGGAACTCGCCCTGGCTGAGCTGTCCGTCGCCATCGGTGTCGGCCGCATGGAACGCGTGGTCCCACTCGTCCTGCGAGACATTGCCGTCGCCGTCGCCGTCGACGTAGCTGCCGCACAGGAAACCGTGGTCGCAGGCGGCGCTGTCGGCGGTGTCCGGATTGCCGCCCGGGCCGGAGCAGCCGGCCACCGCGAGCAGCACGACACCCGCCAGCGCCCCCTGGAGCCGGCGCGCGGCGTCGAAGTCCCAATCCTGCGTTGTCACGGCTCATCCTCCACCAGCATCGACTTGGCCTCGGCCAGCAGCTCGTCGGCCAGCTGGCGATACTCATCCGCCCGCGCGACGTCGCCTGGACCGAGTCTGGCCAGGGTTTCGACGGCGTCACGATAGTCCTCGCAAACAGTGCGAAATTCGGGGTCACGCCAGAACCGCCGCCGGATCCGCTCGGCGCAGGCGGGCAGGCTGCGGGCAAGGGAATCCATGGGATCCACTGCACGAACCCTCCCCGACGACATCCTCTAGCCACCACTCTTTGTCAGGCCACGTCCCCGTCGCCGGTTGAACTGCGGGGGAAATCGCTCGGCCGCAACGACACGACCTTGGAATACTGACCGCGGTCCTGGTCCGGGGGTAGGATGTTACGGTAACAAGGGTGACGGGAATTAGTTGATGCCCAAGCGGCCCGATGTGGTATCAGCCTCGCTCGAACGACCGGAATCGATCGGGGGGCCGATGACGGCGATATTGCGGCAGACGGAAGGCACGAGCCCGCCTCCCGCCGATGCAAGGGACTATCTGGCGGGACTTCTCGCCGCGCCGGATTTTCGCGCCAGTCCGCGGCGCCGGGCACTCCTCAACTACATTGTCGAGCAGACGCTGGCCGGCCGCAGCCATCGTCTCAAGGCCTTCGACCTCGCGGTTGCGGTGCTCGGCCGGAACGAGCGCTTCGATCCGCAGAATGACCCGATCGTTCGCATCGAGGTCGGCCGTCTGCGTCGCGATCTCGATCAGTATTATGCCGAGGCCGGACGCCTTGACCCGATTCGGATCTCCATCCCCAAGGGCCACTATGTGCCGGCATTCGAGGCACGAGGCAGCGTGCTCGATCCGGCGCCGATCGCCAGTGCGGCAGCCGTGGGGCGCGAGCCGGGCCGGAGGTGGCTGAACTGGCGCTCGGCACTCCTGGCCGTACTGTGCCCGCTGTTCCTCCTGGGTGCCGTCTGGCGATTCGGCCCCTGGGGAGCCGGCGAGGCGGCGCAGCAGGCCGGCCCGGCCGTGCTCGTGCTGCCGCTGACGTCCTTGACCGGCGACGACAGCGGCCAGCTGCTGGCCAGCGGCCTGACCGGCATGCTGGTCGCCGACCTGATGCGTTTCGAGGGCATGCAGGTCTTCGCCGGCCAGTCGGAGGCGCAGGCCCAAGGCGCGCTGCCCGCGGCCGCCGCGGGGCTGCCGGCCTATTTGGTCGGCGGCAGCGTCGAGCGGGCGGCGGACAGGGTCCGTGTGACCGCACGGCTCAGCGACCGCGGATCCGGCCTGGTGCTGTGGAGCGAGAGCTACGACCGCCCGCTCGGCACGAAGGCGATCTTCGATGTCGAGGCGGAGATCACGGCGGCCATCACCGGCGAGCTGGCCCAGGTCTACGGCGTGATCAACGCGGCGGCCGCAAGCCAGCTCACCCACAACCGGCCCGCCACCCTGTTCGCCTATGACTGCGTGCAGCGCGCCTTCGCCTACCGTCGCACCTTCGCCAAGGAACTCTATCCACCGGTCCGCGCCTGCCTTGAGGATGCGGTCCGCGTCGACCCGAACTATGCCGCCGCCTGGGCAATGCTGGCCTTTGCGCATCTCGACGCCGCCCGGTTTCGCCTGGTCGAGCCGGACGCCCAGACGGGCGAGTTGCGCGCAGGCCTGGAAGCGGCGCGGCACGCGATCGAGCTGGCGCCGGGCAGCGTCACCGCGCAACAATCGCTGGCGGCGCTGCAATTCGGCAGCGGTGCCTATGAAGAGGCCGAGCAGGCCCAGCGGCGCGCCATTGCCCTCAATCCGCGCAACCCGGAAAGCCTGGCGCAACTTGGCTGGCGGCTCATGGCCCGCGGGCGTTGGGAAGAGGGCGGGCACCTGCTGCGGCAGGCCATCGACAACAGTGTGGTGGTCCCGGCCTGGTACCACGAGACCCTGGCCCTGGCACTCTACCTGGGCGGCGATTTCCAGCGGGCGCGCGACGAGGCGACATTGGGTTCCGGCAACTGCTGCTCCGGCTACGCCACTCTGGCCCTGACCGAGGCGGCGGTGGGGAACATGCAAGCGGCGCACCAGGCGCTAGAGCACGCCGAGGCCCTGCGGCGCTGAGAGGCCGCGTGCCGTCTGCGCGCGATCCCGGTCGCGTTCTGGGCCGACTTTCAGGGCGCACCGGAGGTGATCGCAGCGGCTCAACGTCGGCTTGGCCAAGGCAGGCCTCAAAATAGCCCTCCGTGCCGCCTGCCGCTCGATCGTAGTCGATGACGACGAATGTCGGACTACGTTCATCTAGGATGAAAATCCTGCGAAACCATGCTATCCTGATCAGCGATCAGCCTCGGCGACGGAGTTGCAGCCATGACCGACCCCTCTCGATGCCAATTCGCGGCGGCCTCGAATCTCTAAAGCGAAATGCACGTAACGAATTCGCGACGCGTGCACGTCCGAACCCAGCTGCGCTTCCACGGCGTTGAGCCCGGAGACGGTACAGTCCCGACGATACCGCGGAGCGAATATACCGAACGAACCGGAGTACCACGCAAAACGGTTCCCTTGCGGCACCGGCGAACCCTGATCGGGCACGGACCAACCCGAGAACTGTCGGCCCGAACGATCGCACAGAAAATACACGAACGAATTCGGTTTTGCACGAACGAACCCAAGCCCGTCGTCGCATCAGTCTTGGCGCGGCTCCACGATGGCTGCCGCCCGCGGTCGCCGCCCGCTCTTGACCGATCGGCCCGACTGCGTGGATCGTGAGCGCCGATCCACACACTCCCGGCCACGGACCGTCACCCGCCCATGAAAACCGTTCTCTGCTTCGGCAATTCCAATACCTGGGGTGCCGCGCCGATGGCCGACCTCGACGACCGGCGCCGGTTCGGCCCGGAGCAGCGCTGGCCCGGGATCATGCGCGACCGGCTGGGGCCGGACTGGCATGTGGTCGAGGAGGGCCTTCCCGGCCGCACCACGGGTCACGACGATCCGGTCGAGGGCGTCGAGCGCAACGCGCTGCGCTATCTGCTGCCATGCGTCGAGCAGCCACAAGCCGCTCGACGCCGTCGTGCTGAAGCTGGGCACCAACAATCTCAAGGCCCGCTTCGGCCTGACCGCTGACCAGATCGCCGAGAGCCTGCACGCGCTGATCGAGATCATCCACGCCAACAGCCGCCTCGACGGTCGGCCGCCCGCCCTGCTGGTCGTCTGCCCGGCACCGATCCTCGAGGTGGGCTGCCTGCGGGCGATGTTCGTCGGGGGCACCGCGAAATCGGCATTGCTGGCCGAGCGCTATCGGGCGATCGCACAGCACCACGGCGCCCGCTTCCTGGACGCCGGCTCGATCATCGAGTCCAGCCCGGTCGACGGCATCCATCTGGACGAGGCGGCCCATGCGGTGCTCGGCCGCGCGATCGCCGATCTCGTCCGCGAAATGGCCTGAATCGGAAGGCGGCAGCGATGCTGGAGCGCGGCAGCTGGCTCAACGAGCCGAAACAATGGACGCGGCGCGGCGATGGCCTGTCCGTCACCACGGACCACGCCACCGATTTCTGGCGCGAGACGCATTACGGCTTCACGCGCGACAGCGGGCATTTTCTCGGCGTGCCGATCGAGGGCGATTTCACGGCCCAGGTCCGCGTGCGCGCCGCCTACGATCAGCTCTACGATCAGGCCGGCCTGATGGTGCGGCTGGACGCGCAGCACTGGGTCAAGACCGGGGTGGAATTCAGCGACGGCGCCCGGATGCTCAGTACCGTTGTGACCGCCCCGCGATCGGACTGGTCGGTCAGCGCCCCCGGCGGTGATCCGCGCGACCTGTTGCTGCGGGTGACCGTGGCCAGGGGTGCGTTGCGCATCCAGGCCTCGCTCGACGGCCGGTTCTGGCCCCTGCTGCGGCTGGCGCCGTTCCCCGTGGCCGAGCGCTACCTGGTCGGGCCGATGTGCTGCACGCCTGAGCGGGCCGGCCTCGTCGTCGAGTTCTCCGACTTCACCGTCGCGGCCGCGACCACCAAAGACCTGCACGACCTGTCGTGAGACCCTCGTCGCATGCCTGACCTGGAGCTGATCCTGCCGGAGATCGCGGCACGCATGGCCGCGGCTCCGGCGCGCGGCCGGGTCGCCGACTACATCCCGGAGCTCGCCAAGATCGATCCGGCGAAATTCGGCATCGCGGTCGCCACCGTCGACGGCCGCGTCGTGACCGCGGGCGATGCCGAGGAGCTGTTCTCGATCCAGAGCGTCTCCAAGGTGTTCACGCTGACCCTGGCCCTGGGCAAGGTCGGCGACGCGCTCTGGCGCCGGGTCGGCCGCGAGCCGTCCGGCAGCGCCTTCAACTCGATCATCCAGCTCGAGCTCGAGCACGGCATCCCGCGCAACCCATTCATCAACGCCGGCGCCATCGTGGTCGCCGATACCGTCCTCGCCAATGCCAAGCCGAGCGGGGCGCTGGCCGAGATCGTGAGCTTCCTGCGGCTGGTCGCCGACGACGACTCGATCGCGATCGACCCCAAGGTCGCGCGCTCGGAGGCCGAGACCGGCTTTCGCAACGCGGCGCTCGCCAATTTCATGCGCGCCTACGGCAACCTGCATCACCCGCCGGAGCACACGCTGGGCGTGTACTACCACCACTGCGCCATCGCGATGAGCTGCCGCCAGCTGGCGCTGGCCGGCCGCTTCCTCGCCAATGCCGGCCGGATCTGCAACAGCGCGGGGCAGATCGTGTCGGCCGAGCGCGTGCGCCGGATCAATGCCCTGATGCTCACCTGCGGCCACTATGACGGCTCGGGCGACTTCGCCTTTCGCGTCGGTCTGCCCGGCAAGAGCGGCGTGGGCGGCGCCATCCTGGCCGTGGCGCCGCGCCAGGCGTCGATCGCGGTCTGGTCGCCGGGGCTGAACGCGCGCGGCAACTCGCTGCTGGGCTCGCTGGCGCTGGAGCAGCTGGCCAAAGCCACGGGCTGGTCGGTGTTTGGCGATCTCTGACCCGCTACCACCAGCCCGGGCCGAAATAGGATCCGCGCCAGCTGGTATCCTGCTCGATCCACCGCAGCCGCTGCTCGACCGCGGCCAGCCGATCGTTCGTCTGCTGCAGCAGCAGGCACAGGCGGAAGTCGGCGGTATCCGCCGCGAAGCCCGCCTCCGTGCAGCTCATCTGACGCCGCGCCAGCTCCTCGGCCGGCGTTTCCACCGGCGGCGCCGTGCAGCCGGCGAGCAGCAACGGCAGCAGGCTGGGGAGGAGCCGCAAGGTTCAACCCGCGCCGGCGGGCGGCCACTCCGCCACGACACCGTCGAGGCCCGGCCGCGGCGGCAGGGCGTGCTCGGCCGCGTAGCTGCCCAGATAGAGAAACCCGAGCAGCCGATCGGTCTCCGCCAGGCCGAGCCCTGCTTTGACTACCGGGTCGTAGGCCTGCTTGCCCGTGGCCCACTTGGCGGCGAAGCCCAGCGCGTGCGCGGCCAGCAGCATGTTCTGCGTCGCCGCCGCCACCGCCGCGATCTGCTCGACCTCGGGGATCTTCGGGTGCGCGGGATTCGACCCGGGCGGCGACCACGACGATCACCGAGGCGCGCAACGGCGCCGTGCGCTGCTTCTCGACCTCGCCGGGCGAGGCATCGGGCCATTGCCGCAGCACGAAGGCCGCGAACAGCTCGCCCAGCCGGGCCAGCCCGGCGCCACGGACGATGAGAAAGCGCCAGGGCCGCAGCTGGCCATGATCGGGCGCGGCGGCGCCGGCCTCGAGAATACGTCGCAGCGCGGCCTCGTCCGGGCCGGGCGGGCCCATCTTGGCGGGCGGCACGGTGTGGCGGGTGAGCAGGGCCTCGAGCGCGTCCATGCATGCTCCCAATGAGGTGGGCGGGTGATCCCGCGGCGGGATGGCCGCGGTCTTTAGCCGCTTTGACACTTGATCACCATGCATCGGATAGACCAGTGTGCGGCGCAACATGGCAGCGCACCGGGCGCGCGCGGAGAAACCCCCCACATGGCCATCCACGGCTACTACATCGAGGACCTCGCGGAAGGCATGACCGCGGCCTTCGGCAAGACGGTCACCGACGCCGACGTGCTGATGTTCGCCGGCGTCTCCGGCGACACCAACCCGGTGCATCTGAATGAGGAGTTCGCGATCGGCACGCCGTTCGGTGGGCGGATCGCGCACGGCATGCTGACCGCGAGTCTGATCTCGACCGTGTTCGGCACCAAGCTGCCCGGCCCCGGCTGTATCTACCTCAGCCAGACGCTGAAGTTCCTGGCCCCGGTGCGGGTCGGCGAGACCGTGCGCGCCGAGGTCACCATCAAGTCGATCGACCGCGAGCGCCGTCGCTGCGTGTTCGAGACCGTCTGCAAGGTCGGCGGCAAGAACGTGCTCGAGGGCGAGGCCGTGATCATGGTCTCGCGGCGCCCGGCCGAGACACCGGCCTGAGCCGAGACGGGCGACGAGTCCGCAGGCTCAGGCTGCCGGAGCGGGCACCAGCCCGTAGCGGAGCATCATCTCCTTCATCTGAGCCGGATCGGGCGCCCCGGCCGCGACCAACCGGGCAATCTCGCGGAAGTAGCCGGGGCCGAGGACGCCAGGGGTCAGCACGCACAGGCACTTGGCCGGGGCGCCGCTGCGATTGTCGAAGCCATGGACGACGCCGCGGCCGATGAACACCACGGCGCCGGGCGGCAGCTCGACGTCCTTGCCGCCGACCCGCCAGCTCGACGTGCCGGCCAGACCGTAGACGGTCTCATCCCAGCTCTCGTGGTGGTGCGGCACCGGCATCCGGGCGTTCGGCTGCAGGGTCATCTCGAACATGTCGAGGCTGCCGCCCGTCGATTCCTTGCTCTGCAGGAACCTGAGCTCCAAGGCGCCCATCTGGATGATCTCCAGCACGTTTCTCCCTTCCGATTCCGTGGCGACGGCGATCCGCCTCCCTCTTTACAGCCCCGGTGCCGCATGGGACATAGCCCGCCATGCGCATTCACCGTGATCACGCCAGCCTTCCGGCAGCGGCGCGCGGTGCCTCGGTTGCGATCGGCAACTTCGACGGGGTCCATCGCGGGCACCGCGAGGTCATCCGCACGGCCGCGGCCCACGCCGCCGCGCTGGGCCGATCCTTGGGCGTGGTCACGTTCGAGCCCCATCCGCGCGAGGTGCTCAATCCCGCGGGCGCGCCGGCCCGCCTGACCTCGCTGCGCCGCAAGGCCGAGATCCTGTTCGGCCTCGGAGTCGATGATCTCTACGTGTTCCGCTTCGACGAGCGCCTGATGCGTCTCCCCGCGGCCGCGTTCGTCACCGACATCCTGCTTGGTGAGCTGGAAGCCGCCGCGATCACCACGGGCCGCGATTTCCGTTTCGGCCACAAGCGGCAGGGCGACACGGATTTGCTGGCCGAACTGGCCGGGGGCCGCGTCCCGGTCACTGCAGTCGACCCGGTCACGGTGGCCGATGCCGTCTGCTCCTCGACCGAGATCCGCACCGCGCTGGCTGACGGCCTGATCGAGCGCGCCAACACGATGCTCGGTTACGACTACCAGCTCGAAGGCGTCGTCCGGCCTGGCGATCAGCGGGGCCGGACGATCGGCTTTCCCACCGCCAACGTGCATCCACTCGGCCGCCGCCCGATGCTTCCGGCTGCCGGCGTCTACGCAGTGACGGCTGGACTGCGCCGTGGCGCTGCAACCACCTGGTTTCCGGCTGTGGCCTATTTCGGCAGCAGGCCCACATTTGATGGTCGCTCGCTGCTGCTCGAGGTGCACCTGCTCGCCGGCGGCCGTGATCTCTACGGCCAGCGGATGCGCGTCGCCTTCACCCATCAATTGCGCGGCGACCGCAAGTTCCCTGGCGTCGACGAGCTCAAGGCGCAGATCGCCCGCGATTGCGACCAAGCCCGCGCCATCCACGCCCTCATTCCTGCCTGAGCCAGTTCCCGCCCATGACCACCGACTACCGCGACACGGTGTTTCTGCCGCGCACCGATTTCCCGATGAAGGCCGACCTGCCCAAGCGGGAGCCCGATCTCGCCGCCCGTTGGGAGGGCGTGGACCTCTACGCCCGCCTGCGCGAGGCATCGGCCGGGCGCGAGAAGTTCGTGCTGCACGACGGCCCACCCTATGCCAACGCCCACATCCACATGGGCACGGCGTTGAACAAGATCCTCAAGGACGTGGTCAACCGCAGCCAGCAGATGCTGGGCAAGGACGCGCCCTACGTGCCGGGCTGGGACTGCCACGGCCTGCCGATCGAGTGGCAGATCGAGCAGGAGTATCGCAAGAAGGGCAAGGACAAGGACGCGGTCCCGATCGCCGACTTCCGCCGGGAATGCCGCGAGTACGCGCAGCGCTGGATCGACGTCCAGAAGACCGAGTTCAAGCGCCTTGGCGTGCTCGGCGACTGGGCCGACCCGTACACGACGATGGCCTACAGTGCCGAGGCCGGCATCTATCGCGAGCTCGGCAAGTTCCTGCTCAGCGGCGCCCTCTATCGCGGCAAGAAATCGGTGATGTGGTCCGTGGTCGAGAAAACCGCGCTGGCCGAGGCCGAGGTCGAATATCACGACCACACCAGCACGACGATCTGGGTGCGCTTTCCGCTCGTCACGCCGAGCCGGCCGGAGCTGGCGGGTGCGGCGGTCGCGATCTGGACCACGACACCTTGGACGATCCCGGCCAACCGGGCCGTGGCCTACGGGCCGGACATCGCCTACCGCCTGATCCAGATCGACTCCGTTGCGGAGGGAGCACAGGTGCGGCCGGGCGAGCGGCTGGTCGTGGCGGTCGAGCGATTGCCCGAAGTTGCCGACGCGGCAGGCATCCTCACGCACACCTCGCTGCTCGAGTTCGATGGCTCGGCGCTGGCGGGCAGCATTGCCCGCCACCCGCTGGCCGGTCATGCCGAGGGCTACGACTTCCCGGTTCCGCTGCTGCCGGGAGATTTCGTCACCACCGAGCAGGGCACCGGGCTGGTCCACATCGCGCCCAGCCACGGCGAGGATGATTTCGAGCTGGGTGCCAGGCATGCGCTCGATGTCCCGGATACCGTGGCAGAGGACGGCACCTACACCGAGGCGGCGCCGGGCTTCACCGGCCTGCACGTCTTCAAGGCTGCCGAACCCGTGATCGAGGCCCTCCAGGCGCAGGGCAACCTGCTGGCCCGGGGCACGCTGGTCCACAGCTATCCGCACAGCTGGCGCTCCAAGGCGCCGTTGATCTTCCGCGCCACGGCGCAGTGGTTCATCCCGATGGAGGGCGAAGACCACCTGCGCGACAAGGCGCTGACCGCGATCGACGCCACACGCTGGGTGCCGGCGCGCGGCCGCAATCGCATTCGCGCCATGATCGAGACCCGACCGGACTGGTGCGTCTCACGCCAGCGCGCCTGGGGCGTACCGATCGCCGTGTTCGTCCACAAGGCCACCGGCGAGGTGCTGCGTGACCGCGAGGTGGTCGAGCGGATCGCCCGCGCGTTCGAGGAGGATGGTGCCGACGCCTGGTGGCTGCGCGACGCGCAGGAGTTCCTGGGCAACGGCTACGCGGCCGCCGACTACGAGAAGGTCGACGACATCCTGGACGTCTGGTTCGACAGCGGTTGCACCCACGTCACCGTGCTGGAGCAGCGGCCCGAGCTGAAATGGCCGGCCTCGCTCTACCTGGAAGGCTCCGACCAGCATCGCGGCTGGTTCCACTCCTCCCTCCTGGAGAGTTGCGGCACGCGCGGCCGCGCACCGTACGAGGCCGTCCTGACCCACGGCTTCGTGGTCGATGCCGACGGCCGCAAGATGTCGAAGTCCCTGGGCAACGTCGTCTCGCCGATCGACCTGATGAAGACGCACGGTGCCGACATCCTGCGCCTCTGGGTGGTCAGCGGCGACTACACCGAGGATTTGCGCATCGGCAAAGGCATCCTGGACGGGATCGCCGACACCTACCGCCGCCTGCGCAACACGCTGCGCTACCTGCTGGGCAACCTTTCCGGCTTCAGCGACGCCGAGCGGCTCGACCCTGAAGAGATGCCCGAGCTCGACCGCTGGGTCCTCCACCGGTTGGCCGAGCTCGACGAGCAGGTGCGCGGCTGCACGCACGAGTTCGACTTCCCGCGTCTGTACGGCCAGCTGCACAATTTCTGCGGCGGCGACCTGTCGGCGTTCTACTTCGATGTCCGTAAGGACGCGCTCTACTGCGACGCGCCGGACAGCATCCGGCGCCGTGCCGCCCGCACCGTGCTCGACGAGCTGTTTCGCTGCCTGACCGCGTGGCTGGCACCGGTGCTGGTGTTCACCGCGGAGGAGGCCTGGCTGACCCGCTATCCCGACCGGCGCAGCGTCCATCTGGAGCTGTTCCCGACGATCCCCGCCAACTGGCGCGCGCCTGCGCTGGGCGAGCGCTGGGCGCGCATCCGCGAGGTGCGCCGGGTCGTGACCGGGGCATTGGAGCTCGAACGCAAGGAGAAACGGGTCGGCTCCAGCCTTCAGGCGGCACCGGTGGTCTATCTGGACGAAGCCGACCGGCAATTGCTGGCCGACCTGGATCTGGCCGAGCTCGCGATCACCAGCGGCATCGAGCTTGGTTCCGGCCCGGCCCCGGCTGACGCCTTCTCGCTCGAGGATGTGACAGGCGTCGCCGTGACCCCGGCGCTGGCCGAAGGCGAGAAATGCCAGCGCTGCTGGCAGGTCCTAGAGGAGGTGACGGCTTCGCCCGAGCATCTCTGCCGGCGCTGCACGGCGGCCGTGGTCACGGCGCGAGCGGCCTGAGGACGCGGGCATGGGCAAGCGGCATGTGACCGGTCTCCTGTTGGCTTTGGCCGTCCTGGCATTGGATCAGGTCACCAAATCGGCGGTGCTGGACCACCTGGACGCTTACCAGCCGGTGACCGTGACCTCATTCTTCAATCTTGTGCTGGTTTGGAATCGCGGCGTCAGCTTCGGCATGTTTTCCGGCGCCGGCGACCACGGGCCATGGCTGCTCACGGCGCTGGCCGCCGCCATCGGCGCCTTCCTCTTGGTCTGGCTCTATCGCGAGACGAGGCCGGTTCCGCGTCTCGCGCTCTGGCTGGTTCTGGCCGGCGCCGTCGGTAACACGATCGACCGGATCCGCTTTGGCGCCGTGGTAGATTTTCTGGACTTCCACGCCTTCGGCTACCACTGGCCGTCGTTCAACGTGGCCGACAGCGCGATCTGCATCGGCGCTGGCCTGATCCTCCTCGACAGCCTCGTGCTGTCGCAATCGAAAACCAAGCTCGGGCGAGGTGAGCCATGAACAAGGCCAGGACGCGGCATGCGACGATCGTCCTGGGCGCCGCCCTGCTGGCGCTTGCCGCCTGCACCGGCACGGTCCAGGAGAATTTGGGCCTTGGCAAGCGCTCGCCCGACGAGTTCCAGGTCGTGCGCCGCGCGCCGCTGATCCTGCCGCCGGACTACAGCCTCCGCCCACCGGAGCCCGGCGCGCCCGGACCTGCGGCCCAGGATACGGCGTCCCAGGCCGAGCAGATCCTGACCGGCCAGCCGCGCCTGCCGCCGGTGGACACGACACAGAGCCAGGGCGAGCTGACCCTGCTGGCACAGACCAACGTCGAGACCACGCCCGGCATCCGGCAGGTCCTGGTACAAGAGGATGCCGACCTTGTGAAGTTCTCGACGACAACCGATTCCTGTTCATCTTGAATTTCCAGCGCCGCGCCATGACGCCGAGCGGTCCGGTGATCGATCCGGTGGCGGAGACACAGCGGCTGCAGCAGGCGGCCGCCGGCACCGGCAGCGTGATCACCCAGCGCACCGGCAGCGAGCCGCTGGCCCCGTGACAACAGAAGGATCGCCGATGCAGCCGGCCCGCCCGCACGTGACCGACGCCGCCTTGGGCCCCGATATCATGGGCACCGCGGCATCGGGCGTGTTCCATCCCGAGACCTTCATGCTCGACAATGGCATGCAGGTGGTCGTGATCCCGAACCACCGCGCACCGGTGGTGGCCCACTGGGTCTGGTACAAGGTCGGCACCGCCGACAGCCCTCCGGGCAAGTCCGGGCTGCCGCATTTCCTCGAGCATTTGATGTTCAAGGGCAGCGGGACGATCCCGCCGGGCGAGTTCTCCAAGATCGTCGCGCGCAACGGCGGCAATGACAACGCGATGACCAGCTACGATTCCACCGCCTATTTCCAGATGATCGCCAAGGACCGGCTGGAGCTGGTCATGGCGATGGAGGCGGACCGCATGGTCAACCTCGATCTCGCCGACGAGCACGTCTACCCGGAGCGCGACGTCATCCTGGAGGAGCGCCGCAGCCGCGTCGACAACGAGCCGTCCGCCTTGCTGGGCGAGCAGCTGATGGCGGCGCAGTACCTGCACCATCCCTACCGGCTGCCCGTGATCGGCTGGTTTCACGAGATCGCGGGCTACACGCGTGAGGACGCGGTCGACTTCTATCGCCAGTACTACGCGCCCAATAACGCGATCCTGGTGGTGGCCGGCGACGTCACCGCGGCCGAGCTCCGGCCGCTGGCGGAGCGCACCTACGGGCAGATCCCGGCCCGGCCGGTGGCGCCACGCCACCGTCTCGTCGAGCCGCCCCAGCATGCCGAGCGGCGCGTCGTCCTGCATCACGAGCGGGTGCAGCAGCCGAGCCTGATGCGCTCCTACCTCGCGCCGAGCTTCAGCTCGCAGGGCCACGAGCATGCCTATGCGCTGGACGTGCTGGCCGAGATCCTGGGCGGGGGCGGCACCAGCCGGCTGTTCCGGGCCGTGGTGGTCGAGCAGGGTCTGGCGGTTGGCGCCGGCGCCTACTACCACGGCTCCAGCCTCGATGCGGCGAGTTTCCGGGTCTATGCCAGCCCGCGGCCGGGCGCCGACATGGCCGAGCTGGAGCGCGCGGTGGGCCGCGAGATCGACCGTATCCTCGCGGATGGCGTCACCGAGGACGAGCTCGCGCGCACGCAGCGGCGCCTGCTGGCCGAGGCCGTCTTTGCCCGCGACTCGCTGGGTGGTGCCGCACGCGCATTCGGCGTGGCACTGACCAGCGGTCAGCAGGTCGGGGACGTCGAGGCCTGGCCATCGCGCATCGCCGCGGTGACCGCCGCCCAGATCCTGGCCGCCGCGCGCCACGTGCTCCGTCCCGAGCAGTCGGTGACGGCGCTGCTGCTGCCGGCTGCCGAACCCGACCGGGGTGTCGCTTGATGCTGACCACCATGCTCGCGGCCGGCCCAGCGGCCGCCATACAGACGACTCTCGAGGTCGAGGAAGTGGTCAGCGCCGGTGGCATCCGCGCCTACCTGGCGCGCGAAGCCTCAAACCCATTCCTGTCCCTGGTGCTGCAGTTTCGCGGTGGCTCCGCCAGCGATCCCGAGGGCAAGGAAGGGCTGGCCTACATGGCCTCCGGCCTGCTCGACGAAGGTGCGGGCTCCTATGACAGTCAGGCGTTCCGGGCCGAACTCGAGGACAACGCGATCCGGCTTTCGTTCGAGGTGGACCGCGATAGCCTCACCGGCGAGCTCCGCACGCTGACCGCGACCCGGGCGCATGCGTTCGAGCTGTTGCGGCTCGCACTGACAGCGCCTCGCTTCGATCCCGAACCGGTCGAGCGCATCCGTAGCCAGATCCTGACGGAGCTGCGCCGACGGGAGACCGACCCCGACTACTTAGCGTCCCGCGGCTGGTTCGCCGCGGCCTTCCCCGGTCATCCCTACGCGCGGCCTTCCCGAGGCACAGCCGCGACCTTGGCTACGATCACCGTCGAAGATTGCCGCGCCTATGTCGACAGTCGGATCTGCCGCGACCGGCTGATCGTCGGCGTCGCCGGCGACATCACGGCGCAAGAACTGGCGCCGCTGCTGGATGCGACCTTCGGCGATCTGCCGACGGGCCGCCCGCTGCCCGAGATGGTGCCGGTCACGCCGCGCGTCGGCCACACCGAGGTGCAGCGGCTGGCGATCCCGCAGAGCGTGGTCGCCTTTGGCCATGCCGGGCTCGATCGGCACGATCCCGATTACTACGCGGCCTATGCTGCCAACTATCTGCTGGGCGGCGGCGGCTTCAGCTCCCGACTGCTCGAGGAGATCCGGGAAAAGCGCGGCCTCGCCTATTCGGCCTATTCGTTTCTCTACGAGCTCGACGCCGCGCCACTATGGATGGGCGGCGTCGCCACCAACAACCAACAGGTCGGCCAATCGATCGCTCTGGTGCGCCATGAGCTGGCGCGGATGGCGCGGGGCGACCTCAACGCCACCGACCTCGCCAACGCCCGCACCTACATCACCGGCTCGTTCCCGCTGCGGCTGACCAGCAACGACCAGATGGCCAAGACCCTGGCCAGTATGCTGCGCCGCGACCTCGGCCGCGACTTCCTGCAGCGCCACAACGCGCTGGTCGAGGCGGTGACCCTGGACGATCTGCGCCGCGTCTCGGCGCGCCTGTTCTCGGGCGAGCTGCTGGTCAGCGTGGTGGGCGACCCGGAGGGTGTGTAGCGTCCCGCAGCGCGGCGGCAACGGGCCGCCCTGCCTCGGTATTCGCTGAACCAGAGGGGAGCAGCATAGCCGCGTCGAGCGGATTCTTGCCGTAAAGCCCGACTTCTCCATTGCTGCCTGGATGGCAACGCTGCCGATCCGCAACTAGACACTTTTGCGCTGACCGGAATCTTTGCTCAATTCACAGGACTGCCAGGACGTGATTCACACTTCTCGGTTGCAACGAGCCGAGGTGGTGCGATGGCGTGGAAATCCGGGCAGAGCTATTCGGCGAGACCTGCGCGGCCGGATCCTGGCGGCGATCGACGGTGGCGGTTCGGCGCAAGCGACAGCGCAGCTGTTCCAGGTCAGCGTGTCCTACATCTACAAGGCATTGGGCCGGCGCGCCGCCACCGGCGAGACCGAGGCCCGGGCGCAGCGCAACCGGCAGACGCTCAAGCTGGCCGAGCACCACACGGCGATCGCGGCCGAGGTGGCGCTGCGGCCGGACGCGACGCTGGAGGAGCTGCGGGCCTGGCTGCGGGCGACGCACCAAGTCGAGGCCAGTCTCGGCCTGATGCACAAGACGCTGGCCCGGCTCGGGCTGACGCGCAAAAAAAGTCGGGCCGGGCCGAGGAGCAGGACCGCCCCGACGTTGCCGAGCGGCGGGTCGAGTGGCGGGCCGGGCAAACCGCGCTGAGCCCGGCGCGGCTGGTGTTCGTCGACGAGACCGGGGCCGCGACCAACATGGCGCGCCGCTACTGACCTTAAACAACTCGTTGCGGCGGGCTCCCGGTTTAGTCCCCATTGCCGCCCGCGAGCTGACCGAGCTCGTGGTTCAGGACAGCCAGAAGCTCGGCGGAGAGCTTTGGATCCGCGACGGCCGTTGCCCGGGCGAGCGTCATTCCACCCACCAGCGCCGCAAGGATGGTCAGGGCCCGGTGGCGGCGCTGCTTGGCCCCGCCGCCGGGCAGTTCTTCCGCCAGCGCATCGACATACCGCGCCACTCCAGCAGCGAAGCGATCCTGCAGGCCCTGTGGCTGTCGGGCGATCTCGCCGGCATAGGCAGCCATCGGGCACCCCTCCTCCGGTTCGTCGCGGTGGCGCGGCGACAGATAGGTGTCGAGCAGCCGGGCGAGATCGTCTTCCGGACCACCGAGATGTGCCTGCAGACGGTCCAGGCTCTCGGCGAAGGCCTGATCGCAGGCTTCCTCGGCCAAAGCGCCCTTCGAATCGAACTGGCCATAAAAGCCGCCATGCGTCAGCCCGGCCGCTCCTGTGATGTCGGCCACGCCGACGCCGTCGAACCCGTAAGCGCGAAATAGCCGCCCGGCCGCATTGACCACCGCCGCTCGGTTCTCCGCCGCCTGCTGCTTGGATACCTTCACGATCCGTCTCCGCGCCCGGCTCTTGACACGAACATGATGGCCATCATGTAAACTGTCAATCATGACCGCCATCATGAATGATCCCGGGCCGCGGCCGTGCCCACGCAACCGAACGGAGAGCATCTCGTGTCAACCAGCGATCCCGTCGTCATCGTCGCCGCCGTGCGCACGCCCCTCGGTCGCTTCCAGGGCGAGCTGGCCGGTGTGACCGCCTCGACCTTGGGCGCGCACGCAATCCACGCGGCATTGGACCGGGCCGCACTCGACCCCGGACGCGTCGACGAGGTGCTGATGGGCTGCGTTCTCCCGGCCGGCCAGGGCCAGGCCCCCGCCCGTCAGGCCGCGCGCGGCGCCGGCTTGCCCGATGCCACCGGCGCTACCACGGTCAACAAGGTCTGCGGCTCGGGCATGAAGGCCACGATGCTGGCCCACGACCTGATCCTGGCCGGTTCCGCCGACATCGCGCTGGCCGGCGGGATGGAGTTGATGTCCAACGCCCCCTACCTCCTGGCCAAAGCGCGCGCCGGCTACCGCGTCGGCCATGACCGCGTGCTCGACCACATGCTGCTCGACGGGCTCGAGGACGCCTACGAGACCGGCCGCTCGATGGGCGATTTCGGCGAGGCGACCGCCCAGGCCTATCAGCTTAGCCGGGCCGAGCAGGACGCATACGCCATCGAGACCCTGACCCGGGCGCGGCGGGCGGTCGAGAGCGGCGCATTCGCCGACGAAATCGCCCCGATCACGGTGGCCGCCAAGGGCGGCGACCGCGTGGTGGCACAAGACGAGAACCCGCTGAAGGTTTCGCCCGACAAGATCCCCGGCCTGCGCCCCGCCTTCCGCGCCGACGGCACGATCACCGCCGCCAGCTCGTCGGCCAACGCCGACGGTGCCGCCGCCCTGATCCTGACCCGGCGCTCGCTGGCCGAACGCGACAGCCTGCCGATCCTGGCCGAGATCAAGGCGCACGCGACCCACAGCCAGGAGCCCGCGTGGTTCACAACCGCGCCGATCCCGGCGATCCGCAAGCTGCTGGGCAAGGTCGGCTGGGATGCCGGCGACGTCGACCTGTTCGAGATCAACGAGGCCTTTGCGGTCGTCGCGATGGCAGCTCAGAGAGATCTGGGCATCCCGCGCGACCGGCTCAACGTCAATGGCGGCGCCTGCGCCCTGGGCCACCCCATCGGCGCCACCGGCGCCCGGCTGATCGTGACCCTGCTGCACGCGCTGGCCCGTCAGGACCTGACCCGCGGGGTAGCCGCTTTGTGCATCGGCGGTGGCGAGGCGACGGCGATCGCGATCGAGCGCATGCACTGAGCATGAAGGTGGCGCCGAACATACGGACGCGGCTCTCGGCGGGCAGGCCAGATGTACCGTCGCCGCGCGGGGTTTCGGTCACTTGAGGAAATAAGTATGCTGTGAATGGACGGTGGGCGCGCATAGCTCGTCGAGAGCTTCGCTGGTAGGTTCTGATCTGCCAGAGTTCCGGAGGCCACACCATGGCCATTGCCCGCTTGGAACGCAGGCTTGCCGCGATCCTGGTCGCGGACGTGGTCGGCTACTCGCGGCTCATGGGTCGTGACGATGCCGGCACGCTCGCTCGCCTCCAGGCATGCCGTCGCGAGCTGCTCGAGCCTCTGGTCGTCGAGCATCGCGGCCGGATCATCAACTTCCCCGGCGACAATGCGCTGTGCGAGTTCGCGAGCGTGGTCGATGCGGTCGAGTGCGCGGTCACCTTCCAGCGTGGCATCACCGAACGCGAGCGCGATGTCCCGCGGCCCGAGCGGATCTACTTTCGGATCGGGGTCAATCTCGCCGATGTCCTCGCCGGGGAGCGAGGCGTCTACGGCGATGGCGTCAATGTCGCCGCCCGGCTCGAGCAGCTGTGCGAGCCGGGCGGCGTCGCCGTGTCGGGCACCGCCTACGATCATGTGCGCGACCGGGTCGACCGCGAGCTGGTCTATGTCGGCGAGCGGCGACTGAAGAACATCGAGCGACCGGTGCGGGTGTACCGCGTGATGGTGGCCCGGACCGCTGCACCGCCGTCGCCGCGACCGGCCGAACGCCAATCGATCGCCGTGCTGCCGTTCGCCAACAAGTCCAGCGATTCGGACCAGGATTTCTTCAGCGATGGCATTGCCGATGATCTGATCACCGATCTCACCAAGGTGTCCGGGCTGTTCGTGGCCTCGCGCCATACCGCCTTCGCCCTCAAGGGGGTGCAGCTGGACATGCGGGAGGCCGGTCCCCGACTCGGGGTGCGCTACATCCTGCAAGGCAGCATTCGCAAGGCCGACGAGCGGATCCGGATCACCGCGCAGCTGGTGGACACCGATACCGGCGGCTATCTGTGGGCCGAGCGCTACGACCGCGTGCTCACCGACGTGTTCGCCGTGCAGGACGAGATCACCCGCAGCATCGTCGAGGTGCTGAAGATCAAGCTGCTGCCGAGCGACGAGGACGCGCTGGGCAAGGCGGCAACCGGCGACATCGGCGCCTACCAGCTCTATCTCCGTGGCCAGCAGCTCTGCCGCCGACGCACCAGGCACGCCTACGAGGTCGCGCGCCGCCTTTTCGCCCAGGCTGTCGATCTCGACCGCGATTTTGCACGGGCCCATGCCGGGATCGCGGAATGCGAGGCCTGCCTGTCCCTGCACCACGGCGATCCGCTCCCGATCGAGGAGACCATCGCCACGGCCGAGCTGGCGCTCAAGCTGGAGCCGACCCTGGCCGCGGCCCATGTCGCGCGCGGCCTCGCGCTCGTGGCCCAGGGGCGGCTCGACGAGGCGCAGCGGGCATATGAGCGCGCGATCGCGCTCGAGCCGGAGCATCACGACGCCCACTACGCCTATGGCCGCGTCTGCTTCCAGCTCGGGCGCAAGGAGCAGGCGGCGCGGCTGTTTCGGCGCGCCGCGGCGCTGCGCCCGAGCGACATGTTCTCCCTATTGATCCTGATGGGGATCGAGAACGGGAGCGGGCAGATCGCGAAATCCTTGGCCACCGCCCGACTGTTGCTGGGTCGGGCGGAGCGTGAGCTGGAACGGCAGCCGGAAAGTGGCCGCGCGGCCTATGCGGCGGCTGCGGCCCTGACCGGCCTGGGCGATCGCGACGGGGCCCTGCGCTTCGCGGCCCGTGCCCTGGCGCTGGAGCCCCACGACCACCCGGTCCAGTACAACGTCGCCTGCACCTACAGTCAGCTCGGTGAGCACGAGTTGGCGCTGGACGTTCTGGAGCGCACGATGCCCGCCGCCTCAGCCTATCGCTGGACCTGGCTGGCCCAGGATGCCGACCTCGATCCGCTGCGCGGCCACCCGAGGTTCGTGGCGCTCGTGAAGCGCTTCGACCCGGACGCAGCGCCGCCGGTCTAGTGCACGGCCGCGTTCAGCTCGGACGCGAGCGACGCGGCCCTGGCGCGAAGTTCCTTCAGGGCTGCAACGGTCTTCATGGCACCGGCCTCCCCGACGAAGAACATGTGGTTGCCGGGCATCGTGAGCGTGAGGCGTTCGGGAGCACCCTGGATCAGACGGACGATCTCCATCCATCTCTCGGGCGTCAGCGCGGCTATGTCCGCCACGCGCTGGAACAGGTGGGCCTGCGCCAGCTGTTGGGTGATGTAGAAGCCCCACACCGCCCGATCCATGAGCGCGTGGCGCGGGTCGACCGGCGACTCATGCGTCAGAACCGCGATGGGCGGGTACTGCCCATAGGCGAAGGCACCGGTCTCGTCCGCGTCGCGCTGCGGCGCATGCACGAAGGCCCCGCCTTCGTAGCGCATGGCCGATGCCGCCAGGCCGACGGGAAAGTCGCCGGCGAACGCTGCCGCGAACAGATCGGGCGGCATGATCGCATGGCCCGCCAGCCGTCCCTGCTCGAACAGGCATTGCTGCAGCCAAGCGAGGTAGGCGCCTTCGACGCGCGCGAGCCCGCTTGGCGCCGGCCGCAGCGCGTCGAGGCCGGGGAGCAGGTTCGGCATGGCGGGCGAGGCGGCCATCGCGACCAGAAGTTCCACCTCCATCTCACGCTGGCGCAGCCGGACGGTCAGCGGCTCCGCGACCCGGCCCGCCATGCTCCACGCGAGGACGACGACCTTTTTCGGCAGGCGGTGCTCCGCGACGTAGCGCGCGATGATCTCGGCACTCTGTTCGGCCCAGTCGGCGACACCGAACCCCGGGTAGGTCTCCGCGAAGGCGGAAACGCCCATCGGGTAGGACAGCGCGAGCAGTGCGAAGCCCTCCCGATGCAGCCAATGGCCGAGGAAATCGGCCGGTCGGCCGCCAGGGTAGCCGTAGGCGATGCGCGCCAGCACCCCGCCTCCGGTGATGAACACCACGAGCGTCGAGTCGGGGCGCGCCGGCGCGAACCGGACCAGGACGGGGAAGCCCGCGGCGTGCTCGAGCGTTTCGCCGGGGTAGAGGTCTGCAGCCACGGGCGGATCGGGCGGGCTTGGGTCGGCCATGGGCGTCCGGGTGCAGGAAAGGGGAAAGTGAGGCCCATCATTACGATGCACTGGACCCGCCCGAGCTGTCGCATCGGCGCACCGAGCTCGAAGACTTGTCCGCGGATGAACGCCGCGACGGCGGCTCGCGTCAAGCCGGTGATGCGTGCCCCGGACCCGCACCGGCCGGACCGAGCCCCCGTACCGGCGTGCTCGCGGGTGCTTCCGCCTATCGCGGGGCCTGGCTGGTCCAGGAGGCTAAACTCGATCTGCTGCGCGAGCACCCGCGCTTCAGGGCGATGCTGTAGGGCCATTGGGCCGGTCTGTGATGAGCGGGTAGGGCAGCCGCTTCCGCCTCGCGGCGGCACCCGGTAGAACTCGCCCATGCCCACGATCCGCCGACTGCCGGAGTCCGTCGCCAACCGCATCGCCGCCGGCGAGGTGGTCGAACGGCCGGCGTCGGTGGTCAAGGAGCTGGTCGAGAATGCGATCGACGCCGGCGCCACGCGGATCGAGGTGGCCCTGGCGGCGGGCGGCACCGGCCTGATCCAAGTCACGGATGATGGCTGCGGCATCGCGGCCGACGAGCTGCCGTTGGCGCTGGAGCGCCACGCCACCTCCAAACTCGCCGACGAGCAGCTGACGCTGATCACCACGCTGGGCTTTCGCGGCGAGGCGCTGCCCTCGATCGCGTCCGTCAGTCGGCTGCGCCTGACCAGCCGCACCGCCGCGATGAGCGAGGCCTGGTCGCTCGCGGTCACGGGCGGAGACGCTGGCGAGCCGGTGCCGGCGCCGGGCGGCGTCGGCACCCGGGTCGAGGTCAGAGACCTGTTCTACAAGGTGCCGGCGCGGCTCAAGTTCCTGCGCTCGGAACGCACCGAGGCGGACGCGGCCGAGGAGGTGGTGCGCCGGCTGGCGCTGGCCCGGCCGGACCTCGCCTTTTCCTTGACGGTCGATGGGCGCCCCGCGTTCCGCGCCGAGCCGGCCGGCGAGCTGTTCGCCGACGCGCTGCTGCACCGGCTGGGCACGGTGCTGGGCCGGGAGTTTGTCGCCAACGCCATCCAGCTCGACGCCGAGCGCGAGGGCATGCGGCTGCAGGGCTATATCGGCCTGCCGACCTTCAGCCGCCGCGACGCGCGCCAGCAGCATCTGCTGGTCAACTGCCGCCCGGTCCAGGACCGGCTTCTCAAGCAGGCGCTGCGCGTGGCCTACAGTGACCTCCTGTTCCACGACCGCCAGCCGGTGGCGGCGCTGTTCCTCGAGCTGCCGCCCGAGCTGGTCGACGTCAACGTACACCCGGCCAAGGCCGAAGTGCGCTTTCGCGAGGCCGGCCTGGTGCGGGGCTTGGTGATCGGCGCGCTTAAACGCGCCTTGGCCGAGCACGGCCACCGCAGCGTCGCGGCCAGCGGGGGCGTGCTGGATGCGTTCCGCCCAGGCGGCGCGCCACCATCCGGCAGCCGGACCGGCCTCGCCGAGCCCGGCGCCGGCTGGCAGCCGGGTCTGCTGCAGACAGCGCTGGCCGTCGGAGCCCCCAGCGCGCGCGCCAGCGACGTAACCGAGCCCGAGGTGGAGCGGTACCCGCTGGGTGCCGCGCGCGCCCAGCTGCACCGCAGCTGGATCCTGGCCGAGACCGAAGCCAGCCTGATCCTGGTCGACCAGCATGCCGCGCACGAGCGCATCGTTTACGAGCGGCTGAAGGCCGAGCTGCGCCAGGGCGCGGTCAGGCGACAGGTGCTGCTGCTGCCGGAGGTGGTCGAGCTCGACCCGGCGGAGCTGCGAGCAGTCACCGAACGGGCTGGCGAACTGGCCGAGCTCGGGCTGGTGATCGAGCCGTTCGGCGCCGGCGCCATGCTGGTGCGCGAGCTGCCGGCCCTGTTGGGTGCGGTCGCGGCGGCACCCCTGGTGCGCGATCTCGCCGCGGACCTGCTGGCGGAAGCGCCGGGGCTGGAGACGGCGCTGGAAGCGGTGCTCGCGGGGGTCGCCTGCCACGGCAGCGTGCGGGCCGGGCGGCGGCTGTCGCTCGACGAGATGAATGCGCTGTTGCGGCAGATGGAGGCGACGCCGTTCTCCGGCCAGTGCAATCACGGCCGGCCGACCTACATCGCCCTACAGCGTGGCGACATCGAGCGCCTGTTCGGGCGGCGCGGCTGAGGAAAGCTCTGGCAGCCACGGGACGGCGTCGATATGTTCCGCCGCGCCGTTCCGGGTCCTTGGCCCGGGACCCGTCGAGCCTCAAGGACCGGAGAGATCGATGACCTACGTGGTCACCGAAGCGTGCATTCGCTGCAAGTACATGGACTGTGTCGAGGTCTGCCCCGTGGATTGCTTCTACGAGGGCGAGAACATGCTGGTGATCCACCCCGACGAATGCATCGATTGCGGGGTCTGTGAGCCGGAATGCCCGATCGAGGCGATCCTGCCCGACACCGAGGGCGAGGCCGAGAAGTGGCTGGAGCTGAACCGCGACTACTCGAATGCCTGGCCCAACATCACGCGCAAGCGCCCGCCGCCCGACGACGCCGACGAGCACAAGGGCGAGGAAGGCAAGTTCGACAAGTATTTCAGCGCCGAGCCTGGCACCGGACCCTGAACCGACGGACTGCGACCATCCGACACCCCAGAGGTGCAGAGGCCGCGGGGTTCCTCGCCATTTTGTGAGGCTGGTAATCGGCCACATTTTGTGCTAATTATCACACAACATGAGTGAGGGATGTCCCCACTCCGTCCTTGGTATCCGGACCAGATGTGCCGCGCGAGCCCGCCGTGCCTTTCGAGCGCGAGCCTTTTAGGCTTTCGCCGGTAGCATAGGCGGTGCGGGTATCTGCCGGGTACGGTAGGCGGCTGGTCGCGCTGCGCCACAGCCGGGTCGGGTCGCACGTTTGGGAGAACAGGCCAAATGGCTCTCAGAAAACTCGCTTACGCCACCGGGGACTACATCGTCTACCCCAGCCATGGCGTGGGTCGAATCACGGGCATCGAGGCGCAGACCATCGCGGGCATCGCGCTCGAGATGTATGTGGTAGCATTCGAGAACGAGCGCCTGATTTTGCGCGTGCCGGTCGACAAGGCCGGCAAGTCGGGCATGCGCAAGCTCAGCTCGCGGGAGAAGATCACGAGCGCGCTCGATGCGCTGAAGATCCGCACCCGGCCGCGCCGCAACGTGATGTGGAGCCGGCGAGCGCAGGAGTACGAGGCCAAGATCAATTCCGGCGATCCGGTTTCGATCGCCGAGGTTGTGCGCGAGCTGCACAAGGCCGAGGACGCCGAGCAGTCCTACAGCGAGCGCCAGATGTACCGCGCCGCGCTCGAGCGCCTCGCGCGTGAGGTTGCCGCCATCGAACGCATCGACGAGGCCGAGGCCAGCCGCCGGCTCGAGCAGGTACTGCTGAAGGCCGCCTGAGCCGCGACGATCGGAATCGACGCGAAGGGCAGGCCTCGGCCTGCCCTTTTTGCGTTGGTCGCGATCACCGGCTCGCCGTGACACCGGTAAGCCGGCGCGCTCCATGCGCGCTGCCAGGATGGTCGGACGTGCGTCGCCGACGTGCTCGATTGGATCGGGCTCATGGCGACGGCCGACAGCTTGGCTTCTGCGACCGCAGCTGGACAGCGAGCACTAGGCACCTGGGCTGCGGCGCACGAGGAGGCTGGTCAACGGGCGCGGGTTCTCCTACGAGACGTGGCTCGATCCCACGGCCGTTCGAGCGGAGCCCATGGACCAGACCGATCTCAGCCCGAGCAGTGATGGCGGCGCCACGATCAGCGCCCAGCAGCTGCGCAACTTCGTCGACCGGATCGAGCGGCTCGAGCAGGACAAGGCCGGGATCGCCGACGACATCAAGGACTGCTACGCCGAGGCGAAATCGCTGGGCTACGAGGTCAAGATCCTGCGCAAGGTGATCGCCTTGCGCAAGAAGAAGCCGAACGAGCGCCGCGAGGAGTCCGAACTGCTGGAAATCTATCTCCAGGCGCTGGGGGACTTGGTCTGAGCTCCGAGGCTCAGTGCTTGTCCTCGGCGACGATCGAGCCGTCCCAGCCCTCCGGCGGCGGATCGGTCATGAACAGCGCGATCCGCATGCCGTAGATCTCGTAGAAATCGGCGAGGCCATAGGATTGGCCCAGATTGTGGCAGCGGCGCAGCTTCGCCATGGCGCCATCCCAGTCGCGCTCGCGATATGCCGCCAGCATCGCCGCATGTTCGCCCGCCAGCTCGCTGAAACGCTCGCTGCCGGCGACCTGCTGGTCGCCCACCAGCGTGAACAGACGCGTAGCCGTAGTCTTGCCAAGGAGCCGGACCCGGTCGACCTCGAGCTGCGCCAGATCCGGCGCCGCCGCGGCCGTGGTCTCGCCGATCACGATGTCGAGCCCGTATGATTTGCAGCGCCCCTCGATGCGCGACGCCACGTTCACCGGATCGCCGATCACCGAGTAGTTAAAGCGCTGCTCGGACCCCATGTTGCCGACGAAGCAGGTGCCCGTGTTGAGGCCGATGCCGATCCGCAGCTGCTCAGCGGGCGTGCCCCGCTCCTGCGCTTCCGCGACCAAGGCCTTATTGAACGCCAGCAGGCCCTCGCGCATCCGGAGCGCGGCAAGGCACGCGATGCGAGGATGCGATTCGACCGGCAAGGGCGCGTTCCAGAACGCCATGATCGCATCACCGATATATTTGTCGATCGTCCCGCTGTTCTCCTGGATGATCACGGTCATCGCCGTGAAATAGCGGCCCAGCAGGGCGGTCAGCCTCTCCGGGTCACCCTCGTAGCGCTCGGACAGTGCGGTGAAGGCGCGGATGTCGCTGAACAGGACGGTGAGTTCGAGGCGCTCGCCGCCCATCTTCAAGGCTTGGGCGCTGCTGGTCAGGCGGTCGACCATCACCGGCGACAGATAGCGGCTGAAGGCGTTGCGGATGGTGCGGCGGCGCGATTCCTCGCGCACGTAGCGCGCCATGGCGAGCCAGAACAGCAGCACCGCCAGAGCAGCGGCGAAAAAGACGCCGTCGATCAGCAGCTCGTGGTGGCGGAACGCATACCAGGTGACCCCGAGACCCCCGGCGACCACGACACCCAACAGCACGGGCAGGAAGCCCGCGCGCAGGAATGGACCGGCCCAGGCCAGCAGCAGGCCGAAGAGCAGCAGGCTGAGATTCTCGATCTGCACCAGCCCGACCGGCCGCCGCAGGATCGAACCGGAGACGAGCGTCTGCAGCAGCGAGGCCTGAATCTCGACGCCGGGCATGGCGCCGACGACCGGCGCCGGTTTGATGTCGCCGAGACCTGCGGCCGAGGCGCCGATGAACACGATGTGACCCTTCAGCCGGCCGGGCGGCACCCTACCCGCGAGAACGTCCGCGGCCCGTACGTATTGATCGGGGTTCGGCAAGCCGTAGCGAACCCACGCGCGCCCCTGCGGATCGACGGGTATCGTCGTCCGCCCGAGCGAGATCCCGGTGATCCCGCTGGGGCCGCTGCGCAGGAAGACCTTGTCGACGCCGACCGCGACCCGGATCGTTTCGAGCGCGAGGCTCGGCAGCAGCTGTCCGCCGACCAGCCCCACCAGCGGCACTCTGCGCACGATCCCGTCGACGTCCGGCGTCAGCGTCACCAGCCCCAATCCGGCTGCGGCTTCGCCGAGCATCGGGATCGCGCCGACCAGGCCCGGCAGCTCGGGCAGGAAGTGGCGCGGGTCTTCGCCCATGGCGACCACCGGCGTGGTCAGCTTCCGGCGTCGGTCGGCGTCGACCGCCGTGCCGATCCCGGCGACGCCGAGCACGACCAGTCGATCGGCCATCGCGCCGGCCATGAGCACGTCGTTGTCGGGCAATGCGCGCAGTGCCGCGGCGAGCTTCGGCTCGCGCCCCGCCAACGACTCGGCATAGACCGGCGGCGAGTAGCGGTCCCTTTCCGGGAACAGGATGTCGCAGGCCACCACCGTCGCGCCGAGCTCACCCAGCCGCCCGAACAATTCCGCGAATACCAGGCGCGGCCAGGGCCACTGGCCGATCTCCGCCATACTGGCGTCGTCGATGTCGACGATTGCGACCGGCAAGGCGGACTGCGCCGGACGCGGATATAGTGTCTGCAGCTCGTCGAACACCTTCAGGCGGAATGCCTCGATGATCGGCGGATCGAAGAAGTGCAGCGCGACGAGCAACAGAACGAGCAGGGAGCCGATCAGGCTCGTCGGCAGGTCGATGCGCCCAGCGCCACGCTCCTCGCGGGCACCGTCGGCCCGCGACCGTCCTGGCTTCGGTCTCACCTCAGCTGCGGACGGTCGACCAGAGTTGTCAATCCGGAGAATACTCGCAACTCAGCTCCACCAACTGCGTGGCCGGGTTGATCTTGATCGACTTCACGTTCGCAACGACCACATCATCATGACCACATTGCGCCCGAGATATTTGACAATCGCCGGCCGACGAGTTGATTGGACCGCCGGTGTATTGCGGCTGTGGTGGAGGTGGAAACTTGCCGCTGCACTTCAGCTTGAGCACGCCACCAGTGTTTTCCGGGCAGAACTTCTCCGAGGTCGATGCCGTCATCACATATTGGAGGTCGGTCGGCAGAGGCGCACCGACCTGGGTGAGATCGATTCGGCAGGAGAAGTTGACGGCGTCAGGCGGGGGCACCGTGCCGGTGACGATCAGCACTTCGGGCAGACCGAAGCCGGCGACATAGACGATCCGATAATTGCCCCCCGAGCCGCTGGAGAATTGCGTGCTGATGGGTGAGGTCGGCAGCGGCGAGCTCACCAAGGTGCTCTCGCCGAGATAGAGGCTCACGCCGTCATCGTGATCGATCTCACCGCCGGAGATCGGACCGGCGGTGAAGTAGATGTCGAGCACGGTCGCGGCGTTGCCCGCAGTGCCAAACAGGCTAAGTGCGGCCACCGCCGGGGGAACGCCGCCAATCACCGTGCCGGTGCCGGAGGCAAAGAACGCACCAATCGTTGGGGAGCCGGACCCCAGGTTGAAGTCGAGAGGGCCGGTATAGGTCACGGTTGCGAGCGGTGTACCGCCGAGAACCGGGTTTTCCCTCTCCGCCTGCGCCTCTGGGCTGGATTGCGTCACGCTCGATGTCTGGAAGATCTTGATGGTGAAGGTATCATCGAGCGGCGGACCCTCCGCGGCTTTGGCGCTCACGGCACCGATTGCCAGCATGGCGGCCAGGAACAGGGTCTTGAGCAACATCGTGGTCTCCCGAAAGCCCTGCACGCCCCGACCGGCTGCTTCGTGTTCCAGGGTGACTGCGGCCGGAGCCGGGCGCATGGTCACGGCTTGGGGACGATGTTGAAGCAATTGTTGTTGCCGGCCGCGCTCAGGCAGAGCAGGTTCTCCGTCTTCCCCGCGCGATTGTACTGGATCCAGGTGTCGACCAGCGAAGCGCGCAGGTCGATGTCGTTGATCGCCGTTGGGGGCGTCTTGATGATGTACGGCTTGGCCGGCGGCAGCAGGCCGGCGTCGAAGGTACACACGATCGCTCCGGTGTACGCTTTGGGATTGGTGTTCTTGAGCGGCTGGCCGCCGTTCGGGTTGGCGGTTGAGCGGATCACGATGGAATCGACGCTGATCGCGTTGGGGTCCAGACCCAGCTTCTGCGTCGCGTTGGCGGCCACCAGCGCCAGCTTGATCGCCAAGGCAACGCCGCCGCCCAGTGTACAGGAACCGGCCTGATCTTTCGTCAAGGCCTGCGCTCGATCAAGGCTCGCGCCCAGCGCCAGCAGCATCGCTGCTCCCATCAGTGTGCGTCGCATCGGCGGACCTCCATCGTCATCTTGTCGGCAAGTCGGCGGCTTCATCTCGGGCATGGCGGGATCGGCACCCCGGCCCTGGGTGCCGGGTAGGTGGCGCAGCAGATCGTCTTGCGATTCACCGTGCTGCAGATGGACCCATACTCGACGTTGAAGGGCATCTGGCCCTGGTAGCTGGTCAGGGTGGGAAGCGTATCGGCGGTGGGGCACGACCAATGGAACCCCGGACACACCCCGACCCGCAGAAAGCCAATCTGACCAGCTTTTTCCACGTCGAGCAGCAGCAGGTGGGACAGTGCCGGAGCCGAGCTGAGCCCAGCGGCGGCAGCCAGAAGCCCGCCGACTTGAGTGCAAGTTGCTGCGCTGGCGGCGGCGACGCTGATCCCGTTGCACTGACTTGGGCCGGAAGCACCAGGATCCGGTAGAATATCGACGCGGCCGAGGGTACCGGCGAACGTGACGCTAACCCGGTCACGGTCCGTGAACCTGACATTGGAGCCGGAACTGGTGCCCTTAAGGTCGATGCCGTTCAACAGGCCAAGCGTCGGGTCGACCGTCGCCAATGGGATGGGGAACTTGTCCAGACATTGGCCGATCGGCACCACGGAATTGGCGCTGCCGTCCACCAAGTCGCAGGGCGGACCGCCCCCACCGGCGCGGCTACAGGCGACGATCAGGTCGGATAGGTTGCCCCCGTCGCCGACGCCCGCACGGATGCTGTTGCAGTTGGTTTCAGAGATTGTGTACGTCGGGAGTTGGCCGGGGGGCGTCCCAGGGAACACGTCGCCGCTGAACGCATACGCAGGGTGGTGAATGGCGGTAGCCGCCCCGAGGATCGCCCCGAGCCGCCACGCTACGCTAGCCATCCTCATTCCCGATCTCCTCCGGTTCCTGCAGAACAACTACCAGTTAAGCGTGAGATATAGCAGGATCTGCCGTTCCGGGATGAAGGGGCCGGTCGAAGGGGAATCCTGGCTCTCGCGGAAGCTGTCATCCTGGTACTTGAAGCTCTTGTCGAAGATGTTGTTGGCCTGCAGTGTAACGATGCCGAACCGCTTCGGCAAGCGATACCCGATCTGCGCATCAAACAACGCAAAGTTGCTTTCACCTTCACCAATGTCAGTAAAGGTGTTCTGCGACTCATTGCGGTCCTGTCTGACAAATGTAACGCCGATACCGGCAAATATCCCGCTGGGATCGAAATAGCGAAGACCTAAGGGCGCACTATAGGTTGTAAGTGTCTTCGGGACATCAGAGCCCTCCGTCAAGTCCGAGTTCTGGGCACTGAAACGATCATACACGAGCTGACCGGTCAAGGCCCATCGATCAGCGGGCGCCCAATAGGCGTACAGTCGGTGCGTCTGTTCGCGCCAGTCGGTGGTGTGGCTCTCCTGATTGGAGCCAGCGAAGTAGGGGACCTCAAGATCGCGCCAAGTAGCCTCGGCACCGAGCATGATGTTATCGGCAAGCTTCCAGTCCGAGCCGACACCGTAACGCCGCGACAGGGTGCCAGCATCATCGTCGAAGAACTGATTGAAGCCGGCGACCTGCGTGGGCTCGATCGTGCGATTGGTACTCAACGCCGCCTTCACCACCTGGAACGCCGCCGCCCGCAGCCTCACATTGTCGGTGACGTTCCATTGCACGCCCAACTTGGGATTCACCGCCTGGGTCTCGATCGCCTCTTCCTTATAAGAGTCTGCGCTCAGACCGAACGTCCAGACCACATCCGTGGGCATCGTGACATTCGTGTACACATAACCGCGTGGGTCAGTTATATTATAACCATCATTGGTCTTGCCCAATGGGGCACCATCGAACTTGAATTCTATCTCTTCCTGTCGATCGACGAAATAGTAGGCTGCGCCGGCAGTGACGCTGAATTTATCTGACCGGTAGATGTACTGCGCCTCGGGCTGATAACCATTATCGTCGAATTCATCGCGCTGGTCGAGAACCCCGGAGAAAAACGCGTCCGAGGCATACTCCTTGTCGTTGGTCGTGCTGTAAATCATCGAGAGCAGGACGTCGGAGTTCGGGGTGGGAGACCATCTCAACCCTCCCCTGAAGCTGTCCTGATCGAGGTCACGTGTGTTGCCGCCGGAAAAGTTGTCCGGATCCCAAAGCTGCTCGATATCGCCATTGTGGCTGCGCCGGCTTCGGACCTCCACCTGGGCGTTGAGCTCAGGCGTGATCGCTGCCTGGAAGAACACGTTGGCGATGGTGTGCCGGATTTCGGCGTCTTCGCGCCAACCGTCCGTATCATAGCCGAAGCCGCCGGCACTGATGGAGAATCGGTCATAGATGACAGAGGTCGTGCCCTCGATACCTTTGGTGGAGTCATTGCCCAGCAGTCCGGAGGCAGCCACCTGCGCACCGTTGCTCTGGAACAGCGGCGTGAACTCGTTGTAGCCAGGCGTCGTCGGCCCGCCCTGCGTCACGATGTTGAGGTTGGTCTCGGCCAACGCCGGCTGGATCGGGGTCGGGTTCAGATCCTGCAACAGCTGCGACTGCAACAGCTCGCTGACGCGCGAGACTTCGGTCCGCCGCGTGCCGGCATAGATATCGGCCAGAAAGCGGTGGGCGCTCGGGTTGGTCGGGTCGAGCGTCAGCGAGTTGGTGGCCTCGCGGACACCGCTATTGAGGAAATTGAGATCCTGGTAGATGCGCGACAGGCTGGCACCACGCGCGGCGCGGTCGGAATCGAGCAGGAGGCGGCTGCGGTAGACGGCGCGGTTGTCGTTGAGCTCGATCGACTTGTCGAGCTGGCGTAGCGCCTCCACCGGGCGAT
Source organism: uncultured Alphaproteobacteria bacterium (assembly GCA_963798145.1). Taxonomy (GTDB): domain Bacteria; phylum Pseudomonadota; class Alphaproteobacteria; order Geminicoccales; family Geminicoccaceae; genus Benzoatithermus. Next base: position 84,404 of record CAWCSG010000012.1, on the reverse strand, counting down.
TGATCGTCTGCAGGCGGATCGCGTCATACAGATACGCCGTGGGGTCGAGCGGATCGAGCTCCTTGGCGAGCGCATACTGGTCGGCAGACAGCTCCTGGCGCCGCTCCTCGAAATAGGCGCGGCCGAGATAGGTGCGCAGCAGCGCGTTGCTGGAATCGAGCCCGACCGCCAGCTCGAGGCTCTGGCGCCCCTGCTCGAGGCTGCCGTCGCGGATCTGCGCCAGGCCCAGGCCGAATCGCGGCAGGGGATCGGACGGGTTCTGCGCGATCGCACGCTGGAACGCGGCCTGGGCGGTGGCGGTACGGAACTCGACCAGATCGGCGAAGCCGCGCACGGTCTGGACCCGGTCGAGGTCGGGCGCCAGCGAGGCCGCCCGATCGGCGGCCTCGCGCGACTGGCGTCGATCACCGGCCATCAGCCACAGCTCCGACAGCCGTGCCCAGGCCAGCGCGTCGTTCGGCTGATCCGCCACGGCCTGGACCATCGTCGCGCGGGCACCCTCGATATCGAACGTCGCCTGCTGGGCCAGGGAGAGCGCGGTTTTGGCGGCCGCCGAGTTTGGCGCCAGCTCCACCGCCTTGCGGGCGTCGGCCAGGGCCGGCTCGCGTTCGTTCTGGACCACGCCGATCACGGCGCGCAGCGCCAGCGCGTCGCTCGACCCGGGATCGGCCTTCAGCGCCGCATCGAGAGCGGCATTGGCCTCCACGGCGCGGCCCACCTGAAGCAGCAGCGCCGCGCGATAGGTCTGCTCGGCGGCACCGGCCCGGCCCGGCGAGCGGTCGAGCGCCGCGAGCGCACCGGCGATATCACCGGTACCGGCCAGCCGCTGGGCCTCGGCCAGCTCCGGCCCATCGCCCGGCGGGGCGGAAAAGATGGGCGGGTAATAGAGCGACCATTGCGCCGCGTCGCGCGGACGCGCCACCAGATAGGCCTGCGGCGCCTGGCCGGCGCGCGCCACGGCCGACTGACCGCCGGGCACCGGCAACTCGCCGAGCGCGTTGCTCGCCAGCACCTCGCCTTCGAAGACGGTGAGCACGCTCTCGTCCTTGGCCGCGCGGATCATGAACTCGGTGCCGCGAATCGCCAGGGTCATGTACGATGTGTTGACGTTGACGTGCTTCGGGCTGCGGCTGAACGACTGGACGGCGCCAAAGGCGAGATCCAGCAGTGTCGGCTCGGCCGCGTCGACCGGCACGTCGGCCAGGCGAAGTGTGGTGCCCTCGTCGAGACGCAGGACTTCGTCGTTGATCAGCGTCACGGCGGCGCGGCTCAGGCTGCCGGTACGCAGCGTGTCCTCTTTGCAAAGCGCATCGCCGGGCGCCGCTATGCGCCAAACGCCGCCGCCCGCGCTCTGGATCTCCACCGAACCCTCGGCGGAGGCTACCTGGCCGACTGGCGCTGCACACTCCTGGGCCGCAGCCGGCAAAGCGCCGAGGACTGCGGCGATCGCCACGAGACACAGCCGCCCTCTAGTCTCGTTTCCCCACCGCATGCATCCGGATCCCGGTCAAGCCGCCTATCACAACCAGATTTCGCCGAGGCCCAATGTTGTAAGCGATAGGCTAGCCAGGATTGTGGGTAATATCAACGAATTGTATGCATCGCCGTCGGAGCAAATCGATTCTCACCGCTTGACGCTACTGATTCGGCTGGATTCGCCAACGCCAGCGATCCGTCGATCCGCTAGACTGATCCTGCTTCCCCACGGCTGGTGCAGCCAGTGCGAATAGTGCTGCAACCCACAAGTTGTATGTAGCCGCTCTTGCTCCCGGCGACGCATACGTCTTGGAAACTTCCTGTAGCGCGCTCGAGGTCTTCCAGTGTCTCTTCCTGGAAATTCCAGGAACGCGCCGCTAGCGCTGCAGCATCACGAGCACGACGGTCAGGGTGAGGATGCCTGCCAAGTGGCTGACGAAGACGATCGCTGCCACCTGGCGCTCCAGCACGCCATAGCGCTGGGCGATGACGAACACGCTGGCTGCAGTAGGCAGGGCGGTGGTGACCACCAGAGGTGCCACGAGATCCGCGGGCACGGGGATCACCAGCAAGACCAGCCAGGCCAGGGCGGGCAGGAGCAGCAGCTTGGTCAGCGTGATCCCCGCGACCAGCGCCTTGTCCTGGGTCAGCGCGCCGCCGCGCAGGGTGGCGCCAAGGGCGAACAGGGCCCCGGCACCGGCGGCCGGACCGAGCAGGCCCAGGAAGCCGGTGACCGGGGTAGGCAGGCCGACGCCCAGCCAGGCGACGATGGTGCCGCCGAACACGGCCAGGATCAGCGGATTGCGCACGACGGCGCGGGCTACCACGCGCAGGCCGCCGCGGCCGGCGGAGCCGCCGCTCTCGAGCAGCAGGATGGTCAGGCTCTGCAGGATCAGCGTGTCCAACACCACTGCCAGCAGGCTGGGCGTCGCCGCCGCCTCGCCGTAGGCCGCGATCAGCAGCGGCACGCCCATGTAGCCGACATTGCCCCACGAGGCGGCGAAGGCGCAGATGGCGGCTTCCTGCAAGGATCGGCGGGCAACCCAGCGCACAGCCGCCAGCACGATTCCATACAGGAGCAGGCAGGTTCCCTCGTAGCCGACATAGAGGGTCCAGTCGGTCAGCCGCGCGAACGGGGTGCCGGCGACCTTGTGGAACAGCAGGGCGGGCAGCGCGAACCAGAACACGAAGGCGTTCAGGCCCATCAGCCCCGCATCGTCGAGCAGGCGCAGCCGTGCAGCCAGCATGCCGCAGAGCAGTACCGCGAAGAACGGCAGCGCCACACCGACGATGGTCGCCACGGCTCGGCTCCCGACGCGGCGGCCTCAGGCCTCGATGGCTGCTGCCCGCGGCCGCAGGCGCTCGGTCCAGGCGACCAGTGCGGTCAGCAGGGCCGCAATCAAGTTGCCCGTGACGTCGTCGGTCAGGTTGCCCTCGGCGTCGAACTTCTGAGCCGCGCCGCCGATCATCACCTCGGGCTTGCTCAGTACACGGGAGTCGAGAAACACGAAGCATTGCCGCAGCTGGTACTGCATGCGCGCGGTGCCGAGCAGGCCCGGCGAGGCGCCCATGATCGCCACCGGTTTGTCGGCAAACGGTTGATCCGGCGCTCGCGACGCCCAGTCGATCGCGTTCTTGAGCACGCCCGGGATCGAGTAGTTGTACTCGGGGCTGACGATCAGCAGCGCGTCGGACGCGCGAATGCCCTCGCGCAGCGCCTCGACGGCAGGCGGGAAGCCGGTGCTGGCGCGCTCGTCGTCGTCGTAGGGCGGAATCTCACGCAGGCGATCGAAGATGTCGATCGCGGCGCCCTCCGGGACCAGCCGCGCGGCCGCGCGTAGCGCCATGGAGTTCAACGAGCCGCGTCGAAGGCTGCCCGAGATGCCGAGAATCTTAACGGTCAAGCTGCGCTTCCCCCTCGAATGGAGCCGGAATGGCCATGCCCGTTGGTGCACAATCGCGGGCCGCATGTCACGGGGCAACTGCCCAGCCGTTCGGCCATCACGCACATTCCATGCCAGCGGGGGATCGCGGGCGCGCATCACCCGTTATGGTGGCGCATCGGCCCCGACCGTCGGGCGCTGCGAACGAGGTCCCTTCGAGTGAGCACGCGCCCGCCAAACCAATCCTCTGCCGACAACACCGTCGCCATTTCGGCCGCGACCCCATTGCCGCGCCCCGTGCTGGAAAGCTCGACGGCCGGCAACCCGCTTTCTCCGACGGCGACCATTTTGCTCACCGTCGCCACCATCGCCGCGCTCTATCTCGGCCGCGACGTGCTGATCCCGCTGGCGCTGGCGATCCTGCTGAGCTTCGCGCTAGGACCGCCGGTGACCTGGCTCTATCGGCGCGGCCTGCCCCGCGTGCCGGCGGTCCTGGCCGTCATGTTCCTGGTCACGCTATTGCTGGGCGGGTTCGCGGCGCTGGTGGCAAGCCAGCTCACCCAGCTGGCCCAGCAATTGCCGACCTACGAGGCCAATCTGCGCGTCAAGGCCCGGGAGGTGGCGGAAGCTGCGCCGAGCGGAGGCGTGGTCAATCGCGCAGCAGACCTGATGCGCGACCTGAACCGCGAGATCGACAAGATTACTCAGAGCGGCGAGACGCCGGATACCTCGGCGAACGCTTCACCCGAGCCGCCACGGCCGATCCCCGTCGAGATCCACGAGCCGCCGGAAAAGCCGCTCTCCGCATTGGCCGGACTGGTGGGGCCGCTGATCCAGCCGATCGCTACCGCTGGAATCGTGCTCGTGTTCATCGTGTTCGTCCTGCTGCAGCGCGAGGACCTGCGGGACCGGATGATCCGGCTGTTCGGCATGAACGACGTGCACCGGGCTACGGCGGCGATCAGCGACGGCGCGAAGCGGATCGGCCGCTACCTCCTGATGCAGCTGGTCGTGAACCTGCTCTACGGCATTCCGGTCGGCGTCGGGCTCTATCTGATCGGCGTGCCGAACGCGCTGCTGTGGGGGCTGCTCGCCACCGTGCTGCGCTTCGTACCCTATCTCGGCCCGATCCTGGCGGCTGCCAGCCCGATCGCGCTGTCATTGGCGGTCGACCCGAGCTGGACCACACCGCTGCTGACCATCGCCCTGTTCGTGTTGCTCGAGCTGTTCACCAATAACGTGCTCGAGCCCTGGCTGTACGGCGCCAGCACCGGGCTATCGCCGCTGGCGCTGATCGTGGCCGCCGTCTTCTGGACCACCTTGTGGGGGCCGGTCGGCCTGCTGCTGGCCACGCCGCTGACGGTCTGTCTCGTGGTGTTGGGCCGTCATGTGCCGCAGCTGCATATCTTCGAGGTCCTGCTCGGCGACACGCCGGTCCTCGAGCCGGACGTGAAATTCTACCAGCGGCTCCTGGCCGGCGACCGGCACGACGCCGAGGAGGTCGCCGAAGACATGCTGGAGGAGCGGCCGCTGTCGGAGGTGCTGGGCCGGATCGTCCTGCCGGCGCTGACACTGGCCGACCTGGACCGGCAGCGCGGCGCCCTGGCCCCTGCGCGGGCGCGCGAGATCGCCGGCTGGGTGCAGGAAATTGTCGACGGCCTTGCCGAGACCGCGACTAGCACGGCCGAGCCCACGGCAACGGTGCCGGCTGCATCGTTACGCGTCCTCTCCGTTGGCGCCCGCGGTCCTGCAGATGTCGCCGCGGCCTCAATGGTGGCGCATCTGCTGCGCCGGGCCGGGATCGCCACCGAGGTAAGCGATGCGAGCACGCTGATGCGGGCACCGGAGCAAATTGGTGGCTTCGACGCGATCTGTGTGTCGTATGTCGATCCCGAGGCCTTGAGGCAGGCGCGGCGACTTGTCGGCCGCCTGCGCGCACGTCTCGCCGGCGATGCGCGGATATGCCTGGGGCTGTACGGGCTCGCACCGAACGAGATCGACAGCGCCAGGACCACGACCCAAGCCGACATGGTCGTGGCGTCGCTCGGGCAGGCGGTGAAGAAGCTGGCGGAGCTGGATCGCGCGATGGAGCCGAGACTTGCGGCTGTCGCTACGAGATCCCCTTGACGATCTCCTCCGTCATCTTCTTGGCGTCACCGAACAGCATCATCGTGCGCGGCATGTAGAACAGCGGATTGTCGATGCCGGCGTAGCCCGGGGCGGTCGAGCGTTTGATGAAGAACACGGCCTTGGCCTTGTCGACGTCGAGGATCGGCATGCCGAAGATCGGCGAGGACGAATCCGTCTTGGCCGAGGGGTTGGTGATGTCGTTGGCACCGATCACGTAGGCCACGTCGGCCTGCTGGAACTCGCCGTTGATGTCCTCCATCTCGTGCACGACATCGTAGGGGATGTTGGCCTCGGCCAGCAGCACGTTCATGTGGCCGGGCATACGGCCGGCGACCGGATGGATCGCGAACTGCACGTCAACCCCCTTCTTGGTCAGGATCTCGTACAGCTCGCGCACCGCATGCTGCGCCTGCGAGACCGCCATGCCGTAGCCCGGCACGATGATCACCTTCTGCGCGTTCTCCATCATGAACGCCGCGTCGTCGGCCGAGCCGGCCTTGAACGTCTTGTCCGAGGTGTCGGCGCCGGCCGCCGAGGCGGTCTCACCGAACCCGCCCAGGATCACGCTGATGAACGATCGGTTCATCGCCTTGCACATGATGTAGGACAGGATGGCGCCCGAGCTGCCGACCAGCGCGCCGGTGACGATCAGCATCGGGTTCTTCAGCGTGAAGCCGATGCCGGCGGCCGCCCAGCCCGAGTAGGAGTTCAGCATCGAGACCACGACCGGCATGTCGGCGCCGCCGATCGGGATGATCAGGAGGAAGCCAAGCGCGAACGCCAGCAGCGTCATGACGATGAACGCGAAGCTGCTCTGGGTCGCGATGAACCAGATCAGCAGCAGCACGATCAGGCCGCCGATCCCGCCATTGATGATGTGCCGGCCGGGCAGCATGATCGGGCGCGAGCTCATCGCCGGGCGGATAATGCCCATGAGCGGCCCGAGCGCGCTCTCGACCCCGGCCGGGAGCTTCGCCTGCAGCTTGCCGAAGGCGATCACCGAGCCGGAGAAGGTGATCGCACCGATGACGATGCCCAGCCCCATCTCGAACCGCGAGAGGTGGTGGATCAGGCCTTCGGCGTCTGTGATGCCGAAATCGGCCGGCGACAGGAAGGCACCCACCGCCACGAACACGGCCGCGAGGCCGACCAGCGAGTGGAACGCAGCCACGAGCTGGGGCATCGCGGTCATCTCGATCCGCTGCGCCACAATGTAGCCGATCCCACCGCCGATCCCGATCGCGATCAGGATCAGAAGGTAGGCCAAAGCACTCGGGTGCGGCAGCAGCGCCAGCGAGACCAGGATCGCGATGGCGAGACCGGCCATGCCGTAGCGGTTGCCTTGGCGGCTGGTCGCGGGCGAGCTCAGGCCGCGCAGGGCCAGGATCACGCACACGGCGGCAATAAGGTAGCCCAGGGCGGCGACGTTCATGCTCATGGGATTTGACTGTCCTCAGCCGCGCTTCTTGAACATGGCGAGCATCCGCTCGGTGACCGCGAAGCCGCCGAAGATGTTCACCGAGGCCAGCACCACGGCCAGAAAGCCGAACACGGCGGCGGCACCGCCGGCGCCGGTGGCGATCAGGGCGCCAACGATGATCACCGAGCTGATCGCGTTGGTGACCGACATGAGCGGCGTGTGAAGGGCCGGGGTCACCTGCCAGACCACGTAGTAGCCCACGAACACCGCGAGCACGAAGATGATCAGGTCGAAGATGCCGGGATCGATCGCTTCCATCGGTGCTGTTCTCTCAGGCCGCGGGCTTGAAGGCGTCGTGGACGACCTGGCCGCCGCTGGTCAGCAGCGTGCCTTTGATGAGATCGTCGGCGGTGTCGATCTTCAGCTCCTTGGTCTTGGGGTCGAGCAGGAGCTGGACGAAGTTGAACAGGTTCTTGGCGTAGAGCACGGTCGTGGCCGGCGCGATCCGCGAGGCCAGATTCCGCGCGCCGATCAGCTTGACCCCGCCCACGGTCACCGTCTTGCCGGGCTTGCTGCCCTCGACATTGCCGCCGCTCTCGGCCGCCATGTCGAGCACGACCGAGCCCGACTTCATCGACTTGACCATCTCGGCGGTGACGATGCGTGGCGCGGTCCGGCCGGGAATCTGCGCCGTGGTGACGACGATGTCCTGGCCCTTGAGGTGCTCGGCCACCATCTTCGCCTGCTCGCCCTGCTCCTCGGGCGTCAGCGGCCGAGCATAGCCGCCCTTGGTCGCGGCGTCCGCCGGCACGAAGCCCACGAACTTCGCCCCCAGGCTTTCCGTCTCCTCGCGCGCCGCGGGGCGCACATCGGTTGCGGTGACCACCGCTCCCATCCGCCGCGCGGTGGCGATCGCCTGCAGGCCGGCGACGCCAGCACCGACGATGAACACCTTGGCCGGCGTCACCGTGCCGGCCGCTGTCATCATCATCGGCATCACCCGCCCATACTCGGCCATGGCGTCGACCACGGCCTTGTACCCGGCGAGGTTGGCCTGGCTGGAGAGCACGTCCATTGCCTGGGCCCGCGTCGTCCGCGGCAGCAGTTCCATAGCGAAGGCGACGGCACCTGCACCCGCGTAGGCCTGGACCTGGTCCTTGTTGTTGTAGGGGTCGAGCGCCCCGATCAGCAGTTGGCCTTGCCGCAGCCGCGCCATCTCGGCCTCGGTCGGGCGCTGCACCTTCAGCACGATGTCGGCGGCCCAGACCGCCGCCTCGTCGCCGATAGTCGCACCCGCGGCGGTGAACGCATCGTCCGCAATAGCGGCACCAGCACCGGCGCCGGCCTCGACGACGATTTCCAGGCCCATGGCGGCATAACGCTTGACCGTGTCCGGCGTCGCCGCCGAGCGTCGCTCCGCCTCCTGCAGCTCCTTGGGAATGCCGATCTTCATCTTGCGTGCGTCTCCCCGAGCGTCGCCACGGGCCGTCGGACACCCGCCGCAGCAAGTCCCAATGACCAGACGGTTCGCTGAATAGGTAATGCCAAGCGGGCTGGCAATCGGCCATTTCGCGGATGGCGCCACGTAGCTCCCGCCGACCTCGGTCGCCGATGCGACAGGTTGCTGACAGAAGCGCCATGTAGCTTCCATGCGTCGCGATTGAGCGGCGGCCGATCTGTTGGGGAGACCATCGGTGCCAGACCACCGCGGCTGCCTTCGGCAACCGGAGCTCGAAGGCCAGGCAGCGACGCTGCTGCTCGTGGATGCCGAGCTGCGCTCGCGGGCGCGCTTGCAAGCCATGCTTTCCGCACGAGGCTTCGAGGTGACCGCCGTCGCCAGCTGTCGCTCCGCGCTCGACGAAGCGGGCGCGCAGGCGTTCGCCTTCGGCGTGGTCGAGATGCGGCTCGGCGATGGCAATGGCGTCGATCTGGTCGCCCGGCTGCGCGGTCTACATCCGCGGATGCGGAGCGTGATCATCACCGACGTCGCCAGCTTCGCGTCGGTCGTGCGGGCGCTCCAGTCGGGTGCGGTGGACTATCTCGGCAAGCCGCTGTCCGACAGCGATCTGCTCGACGCATTGTTCGATCGTCGTCCGCCGCTGCCCAAGGTGCCCGACACGCCGCTCGGGTTGCACCGCGTCTGCTGGGAATACATCCAACGCGTCCACGAGCAGGGCGGGCGCAATGTCAGCGAGACAGCACGGCGGCTCGGAATGCATCGCCGCTCACTGCAGCGCATCCTCAGCAAACGGGCGCCTCAGGCGCGCGGCGCCGGCGATCTGAGCTGCGCCTGAGCGGCAGCGCTCAGTGGGAGGCTACAAAGAACAGCCGCCTGAATGGGAACATCGTGAACCCGGCGGCGTCGGTCGGGTAAGCTTCGCGTAGGCGCTCGGCAAGGCTTCCCTCGAACGCCAATGTGGTTTCGCTCCCGGCGCCGCCCAACAGCGGGTGCACTCGGAGCAGTGTCGTGCCCCGCAACCATTCCAGCACCGGGTCGGCGCCGCTTAGCTGCTGGTAGTAGATGGTCTCCCAGAGATCGACCTCGGCGCCGGCGGCCTCGAGGATCGCGCTGTAGTCGCTGGGTGGCAGAACATTCTCGCCGAACTGCAGGCCAGCTAGGCGCTGCCGCCACGGCTCCTCCTTGGCGAGCTCGAGAATCAGCTGCTGCGACGGCGAGTCCGAATTGTTGGGCATCTGCACGGCCAAGGTACGGCAGTGGCCGAGCAGGGCCGGCATGAGCTGGGCATGACCGGCAACCCATTGGAGGGCGGCGTTGGAGTAGATCAAGTCGATTTGGCGAGCGGGACGCCACAACGCCGCATCTGCCTCCACCAGCTCGACGCCGGGGTCGACCTCGGCAGCTTTGGCGAGCATCGCGGCTGACTGGTCGACCCCGATCAGCCCCGCTGCCGGGAAGCGCGCCCGCAACGCCGGGAACACCACACCCGTGCCACAGCCCAGGTCGACAACGCGGGTCACGCCCTCGACCTCGACGCGCGCCAGCAGATCGTGCGCCGGCCGGAGCCTTGGCCCGGCATGGCGGGCGTACTGATTGGGTGACCAGTCGAGTGCGTTCACGCGGGCCTTACGTTGGGAGCTGCAGGCCGTTGCCAGTCAGCGCCGTGGTCTGGCGCTGCTCAAGCTGGCCCAGGTCGAAATCGGCGATCAGCTCCATGAACAGCCGGTGCCAGTTCACCTCGGCCTTCAGGTGCAGGAACACGGCGCCGAGGCCGATCGCGGCCCGGTCCATGAACACGAACTCGCGCGGAGGTGTGACGCCACCGACCTCGCGCAGCTTCTGATGCACGCGCTCGACCACCCGGCGACCCTGCTGGCTGCTGTTGGTCTCCTCGATCGACCGCGCCCGATCCTCCATCAGCGGGCCGTACAGGTAGGAGGCCCATTCGTTGAGGACATCGACGGTGGCGTTGTCGAGCTTGGCGAAGCCCCAGCTCTCGTAGGCGGCGACAGCGAGGTCGCGGTCGTCGTGGACCAACGCCCAGTAGAGATCGATCACGCCCTTGACGAATCGCGGCCGGAACACGCGGATACAGCCGAAATCCAACAGGTTGAGGTCCAGGTCGTCGCGGACCGTGTAGTTGCCGAGATGCGGATCACCGTGGATCACGCCGTAGCCATAGAATGGCACGTACCAGGCGCGGAACATGCGCAGCGCCAGCTTGTTGCGGTCCGCCTGCGACGACGCCTTGAACTGCATCAACGGGCTTCCCTGCAGCCACTCCATGGTCAGCAGGCGCCCGGTCGACAGCTCAGGGATCCGCTCGGGCACGTGGATATGCGCCTCGCCGGCCAGCATGTCGCGATAGAGGCCGAGATGCTTTGCCTCCTGCTCGTAGTCGAGCTCCTCGCGCAGTCGGGCCGCGATCTCCTCGTAGATCCGGCTGGTGTCGATGCTCGAATCCCAGCGGCTATGCAGGTTGAAGATGAGCCGCAGCTGCGACAGGTCGGCGTCGACCGCCGCTGCCATGTTCGGATATTGCAGCTTGCAGGCGACCGTCCGACCGTCGTGCAGCACGACCTTGTGCACTTGGCCCAGCGAGGCGGCCGCGGCGGGCTCCAGCGGGAACGAGGCGAAGCGGTCTGCCCAGTCCGGCCCGAGCTCGGCCACCATCCGGCGCCGCACGAATGGCTTGCTCATCGGCGGCGCGTTGCTCTGCAACTGGGCGAGCTCTGCGGCATATTCGGCGGGCAGCGCGTCCGGGATGGTCGCGATCAACTGCGCCACCTTCATTAATGGGCCCTTGAGGCCGCCCAGAGCTTCCCTGAGCTCGCCGGCGTTGCCAGCGTCGAGCCGCCGGCCCATCATCCTGGCCCCCGCGATCCGCGCCGCCTGCACGCCGACTGTGCCACCCACCTGGGCATAACGGCGCATGCGCGAGCCGAGGCTGTTCTCGCTCTCGATCTTGCGGGCGGGCGGGTTCGTCTTGCTCATGTGGGTTCCGGCATCGTGGCCTCGAGTTGATCGATCAGCCCCTCGAGCAGGCGCATGCCCTTGGCCCAGAAGCCGGGGTCCGAGGCGTCCAGTCCGAACGGTGCCAGCAGCTCCTTGTGCCGCAGGGTTCCGCCTGCCTTGAGCAGGTCGAGATAGCGCGGCTCGAAGCCGTCGGGCGCTTCCTCGTAGACCGCATAGAGCGAGCTGACGAGGCAGTCACCGAAAGCATAGGCATAGACGTAAAATGGGACATGGATGAAATGTGGAATATAGGTCCAGTAAAACCTATAGTCTTCCCGGAAATGGACGGCCGGGCCGAGGCTCTCGGCCTGAACCTCCATCCACAGCCGGCACAGATCATCCGGCGTCAGCTCCGCCTCGCGCCTCGCATCGTGCACCCGTCGCTCGAACTCGCAGAACGCGATCTGGCGCACCACCGTGTTGATCTTGTCCTCGATCTTGGCCGCGAGCAGGACACGTCGCCGCACCGGGTCGGCCTCCTGCGCGAGCAGCGCCTTGAACGTCAGCTGCTCGCCGAACACGGATGCGGTCTCGGCCAGGGTCAGCGGCGTGCCAGCCATCAGCGGCCCATGCCGGGCCGCCAGTACCTGGTGGACACCGTGGCCCAACTCGTGCGCCAGCGTCATGACGTCCCGGCTGCGGCCCTGGTAGTTCATCAGCACGTAGGGATGCACGCTGGGCACGGTGGGATGGCAGAAGGCGCCGCTGTCCTTGCCGGGACGCAGCTGGGCGTCGATCCAGGAGCCCTCGAAGAACCGGCTGACAATGTCGGCCAGGGTCGGCGAGAAGGTCCGGTAGGCATCGAGCACGACGAGCTTGGCATCGGCCCAGGGCCGGCGCGTGTCGGCGTCTTCGGGTAGAGGTGCGTTGCGATCCCAGAACTCGAGCCGCTCGAGCCCCAGCCAGCGCGCCTTCAGCGCGTAATAGCGGTGCGAGATGCGCGGGTAGGCGTCGCGGGCGGCGGCGATCAGCGCTGCCACCACCTCGTCCTCGACCTGGTTGGCGAGATTGCGCGAGGAGATCGGACGCTCGAACTTGCGCCACTCGTCCTCGATCTGCTTGTCCTTGACCAGCGTGTTCATGATGCGGCTGAACAGGCGGACATTCTGCTCGAGCACGCCGCTGATCGCCGCAGCGGCCCGCTCGCGCACCGCGCGGTCCTTGGCCGACATCAGATCGAAGATCTCGGCGCTGGTCAGCTCCCTCCCGTCATAGGGGAAGCGCAGCGCTGCCATCGTCTCGTCGAACAGTCGGACCCAGGCGCTGCGGCCGGTTACGTACTTCTCGTGCAGCGTGTGCTCGACTGCGTCGGACAGCTGGTGCCGGCGGTAGCTGCGCACGGTGTCGAGCCAGGGACCATAATGTTGCAGCTGCTCCGAGCCGGCGATCATTTCTGCCAAGGGTTCGTCCTCGAGCTTGTTGAGCTCCAGAGTAACGAACAACAATTTGGTGCCGATCGTGGTCACCCGCTCTTGGATGCCCTGGTAGAACTGGCCGACGATAGGATCGTCGCGATTGGCGGCGAACAGCAATTGCGCGAACGAAGAGACGCGGCCGATGCCGTCCTCGATCGCCTCGTAGCGCCGGATCATCGCCGCGAGCCCGTCACCGCCGACCTCGGCCAGCCGGCCCTTGTACTCGGCCTCCAGCTCACCTGCGGCAAGGTCGCTGGCGACGAGATCGGTCTCGATCCGCGGGTCCTCGGCGCCGACATATAGATCGCCGAGGTTCCAAACCGGACCCGCGATGGTGGCGGCCCCGGTTGTCGCGGGCTCACTCGCCGCCTGGTTGCGCAGAGGCTCGTTGGTCGCCATGCTGATTCCTTCTTCAGACCCACCCAGATATAAGCCGTGCCGACCGCTGTTCCACCGGCAGCGATGAGCCCGATCGAGGCTTGACAGGTTGCGATTCGCGGGCGGCCGTGCTCACTGCGGCCGGGCATGGGACGGCCGAGGCGAGCACCTCCGCTCGGCCCGACATCGCGGGAGGACCAACGGCCGATGACGATGCCCGATCTCGGCACAAACCTCGTCGAGATGTTCAAGCGCTCCGCCGCCAGACGCGGCGACGGGCCATTCCTGTGGGCCAGGGGGCAGGGCAGCTACGCCGCCTGGAGCTGGACTCGCAGCGCTGACGAGATCGCGCTCATCGCCCGGTGCCTCGCCCAGCTCGGGATCCGGCGGGGCGACCGCGTGCTGATCATGGCCGAAAACCGGCCCGAATGGTGTGTCGCCGACCTCGCGATCCTGACCGCCGGCGCAGTCACGGTACCGGCCTACACGACCAGCACGACCGAGGACCTCGCCTACCTGCTCGGTCACGCCGACGCCAAGGCGGTGATCTGCTCCGGCCCGCAGCTCGCCAAGCGGCTGCTGCCGGCGGTGGCGGCCACGCCAGGCGTGACCTTCGTCCTCTTCATGGACCCGCCGGGCGAGCTGACCGGGCCGCCGATCATGTCGCTGACCTGGACGGAGGCGCTGGCGCGCGGGCGCGAGGCGCCGCCGGTCGACTACACCGACGTAATGGCGGCCGACGATCTCGCCTGCTTCATCTACACCTCAGGCACCGGCGGCCGGCCGAAGGGCGTCATGCTCACGCACCGCAACATCATGGCCAATCTCCGTGGTGCCTGGGGCCTGCTCGAGCGGATCGGGCTCGGCGACGAGGTCTTTTTGTCATTTTTACCGCTGTCGCATTCCTACGAGCATACCGCCGGCCAGTTTCTGCCGATCGCGATGGGCGCTCAGATCTACTACGCCGAAGGGGCCGACACGCTCTCCACCAACCTGCTCGAGGCACGCCCGACGATCCTGACCTGTGTCCCGCGGCTATACGAGGTGTTGCGGCAGAAGATCGTCCTCGGCGTCGAGCGACAGGGCGGGATCAGCCAGCGCATGTTCAACCTGGCCTTGGCGCTCGGCCGACGCCGCTACTACGAAGGCTGGCTGCCGCTGCATCTCGACCTGATGGATCGGCTGCTCGACCGGCTGGTGCGCAGCAAGGTCAAGGCGCGCTTCGGCGGCCGGCTCAAGGCGATGGTTTCGGGCGGGGCACCGCTCAACCCGGATGTCGGGCTGTTCTTCCATGCCCTGGGTCTGCCCGTCCTCCAGGGCTACGGCCAGACCGAGGCGGCGCCGGTGATCAGCGCCAATCTACCGGGACGCGCGCGCCTGGACACGGTCGGCCCCGCGCTCACGGGCGTCGAGGTTAAGATTGCCGACGACGGCGAGATCCTGGTGCGCGGCGATCTCGTGATGCGCGGCTACTGGAAGGACGAGGAAGCCACGGCGCAGGCGCTGCGCAATGGCTGGCTGCACACGGGCGACATCGGCGAGATCGACGGCGACGGCTGCATCAGGATCACCGACCGCAAGAAGGACATGATCGTCAACTCGGGTGGCGACAATGTGGCACCGGCCAGGGTCGAAGGGGTCCTGCTGCTCGAGCCCGAGATCGGCCAGGCGCTGATCTACGGCGACCGGCGACCGCATCTGGTGGCCTTGATCGTGCCGCACGCGGACTTCGTGCGCAGCTTCGCGCGCAGCCACCAGATCCCAGGCGATCTCGCGGTGCTCGCGGACAATCCGGCGTTCCGGACGGCGATCGGCGAGGCCGTCAAGCGCGCAAACCAGGCTCTGTCGCCGATCGAGCGGATTCGCAGGTTCCACGTCATGCCCGAGCCGTTCAGCATCGACAATGGCCTGATGACCCCGACACTCAAGCTGCGGCGCCATCTGATCGTCAAAGCGAACCGGGAACTGCTCGAAGGTCTCTACGGCGCCGCCAAGTAACGACCACGCTTCAAGAGTGACCCCGAAAGTAACAACGCCGCTCCCCGGGCAGGGAGCGGCGCCGCGACGCATCGACGTCGATCGCGGTGGGGCTGGTGCCCTTCAGCCGCGAATCTCGGGTCGGGCAAGCAGGCGTGATCCCAGTCAAGCGACGAGGAGCACTTCTTTCCTTGTATCTCCACCACCAGTATAGACAATCAACATATGGCCTCTGTCAATGACCGAGCCACAACCGGTGGGAGTTATCCCCTGAAAGTTTACTGTAGACGGCGGATCAGGCCGTCGAGCTGGTCGAGGTCGCGATAGCGGATCGTCAGCACCCCACCGCTGCGTTTCGCGCGAATGCCGACCTCCAGACCAAGGTGCGAGGTAAGTCGCTCCTCCAGCTCCTTGACGTGCGGGTCGGCGACCGCGCCAGCCCGTCGCTCGGGCCTTGCGCCCATCGTCTCGCGCCTTACCAGCGCCTCGGTATCGCGGACGTTGAGTCCGCCCTCGATGACCTCGTGGGCTAAACGCTCCGCGTGCGCACACCCGATCAGGGCGCGGGCGTGTCCAGCAGTGAGGCTCCCGTCCTCGACCAGCGCCAGGACCGCCGCCGGCAGCATCAGCAACCGGAGCGTGTTGGCGACGTGGCTGCGGCTCTTGCCGATCGCCTGGGCCAGCTCGTCCTGGGTATGGCCGAATTCGTCGACCAGCCGGCGAAATGCCTGCGCCTCGTCGAGCGGTGAGAGATCGGCCCGCTGGAGGTTCTCGATCAGCGCGAACTCGAGCGTCTCCTGATCCGACAGCTCGCGCACGACGGCCGGCACCTCGTGCAGGCCCGCGCGCTGCGCCGCGCGCCAGCGCCGCTCGCCGGCGACGATCTCGTAACCCGCGGCACCGCTGGTCGCCGGCCGTACCAGGAGCGGCTGGAGAATGCCGCGCTCGCGGATGGATTCCGCCAGCGACTCCAGCTCGGCCTCATCGAAGCGACGGCGCGGCTGCAGGGGCGACGGGCGCAGGAACTCGATCGGCACGTGCTGGCCCGCGACGCGCTGGCTCTCCGGCGCGTAGACCTCGTCACCGCCGCCGAGCAGGGCCGACAGCCCCATGCCGAGGCCGCGACGGCGCTGCGCCTTGCCGTCGGCGGTCACGCCGCCACCAGGCGCCGCTCGCGTCGCAGCATCTCGCCCGCTAGATGGGCGTAGGCCTGCGCGCCGACACTCTTGAAGTCGTAGAGGAGGACCGGCTTGCCGTGCGACGGCGCCTCGGAGACGCGAACATTGCGCGGAATGATGGTCTCGTAGACCCGGTCGCCCATGAAGCTGCGCACGTCGCTGGCCACCTGCTCGGAGAGATTGTTACGCCGGTCGAACATCGTCAGTACGACGCCGTGCATCTGCAGCATCGGATTGAAGCTGTTTCGGATGCGCTCGATCGTGCGCAGCAGCAGACTGAGACCCTCTAGCGCGAAGAACTCGCACTGTAGCGGCACCAGCACTGCATGGGCCGCCGCCAGGGCGTTGACGGTGAGCAGACCCAATGAGGGCGGGCAGTCGATCAGCACGTGGTCGTAGGGCTGCGTCAGGCTCGCGAACGCCTCGCGCAAGCGGTAGTGGCGGCGGTCGGCGCCCACCAGCTCGATTTCGGCCGCTGACAGGTCGACCGTGGCCGGAACGATGTCGAGGTTGGGGACCTCGGTCGCGATCAGCGCGGCATCGAAGGGCGTATCTCGAAGCAGCACGTCATAGGAGGTTAACCGGCGGTCGCTGCGGGCGATGCCGAGGCCCGTGCTCGCGTTGCCCTGGGGATCGAGATCGATGAGCAGCACCCGGCGGCCGGCCGCAGCCAGCGCGGTGCCGAGATTGATCGCGGTCGTGGTCTTGCCGACCCCGCCCTTTTGGTTGACGACGGCGAGCACACGGGCGCGGGCGACGGGCTCAGGCAGGACGGCTGGCGGCACGTTGGATCTCGCGGATTCTCAGGATCTGACCCTCCGGATCGCTCAGGCTCGCCTCGCGGGTCGTACGCATAGTCCAGGTTTCGCGCGCCAGGGTCAATTCGCTCGCGGCTGTCCGGCCCTTCAGGAACAGGCAGGTGGTGCCGGGATGCACATGACGCTCGGTCAGCGCCAGCAACTCGCGCATCGGCGCCAGCGCGCGAGCCGTGACCACATCTGCGGCCAGCGGCGACACCTGCTCAACTCGTGGCGCGTGGACGCTGACCGTTACCCCGCAGGCGCGGGCCGCCTCGCGCAGGAATGCGGCCTTGCGCTGGTCGCTTTCGATAAGGTGCGTCACCGGAGCCCCGAGCACTGCCAGAATTAGGCCTGGCAGTCCGGCGCCGCTGCCGAGGTCCGCCAGCACCCGCGCGCCCGGCGGCCAGAATCGCCAGAGTTGGCCGCTGTCGAGCACATGGCGGCGCCAGGGATCGTTCAGTGTGGCGGCGCCGACCAGGTTGATCTTGGCCTGCCAGCGCACGAGGAGGTCGAGATAGGCCTGCAGGCGGTCCAATGTTTCACGTGAAACACTCAGTTGCTCACCTGCCTCCGCCCGCGTCAGCGGAGCCGGCACGTCAGGCGGCCTGCTTGGCGTGCCGATAGAGCAGGGTCAGTGCCGCCGGCGTCATGCCGGGTATGCGCGCGGCCGCACCGAGCGTCGTCGGTTGCACTCGGGCCAGTGCCTGGCGCAGTTCGTTGGTCAGACCGCTGAGATGGCTGAAATCGAGATCGCCCGGCAGACCCAACCCCTCCTCGCGCCGAAACGCTGCAATGTCCGCGTCCTGACGTTGCAGGTAGCCACGATAGCGGGCCTCGATCTCGAGCTGCTCGGCCACGTCGCTTCGGATCGCCGCGAGCTCCGGCCAGATCGCGGCCAGACTCCGCACGCTCGTGTCCGGGAGCGACAGCAGCTCGAGCGCCGTTCGGCGCGTGCCGTCCTGCCTGAGACGCAAGCCATGCGCCGCAGCCGCCGTCGGCGTCAGCCCGAGTTCCATCAGCCGCCCTCGCGCCGTGCCGAGCGCGGAAAGTTTGGCCTGAAATGCACGGGAGCGCTCGCTCCCGACGCAACCGACGGCAATACCACGCCCGGTCAGGCGCAGGTCGGCATTGTCCGCACGCAGCGTCAGGCGGTATTCCGCCCGTGAGGTGAACATCCGATACGGCTCGCTGATGCCCTGCGTGGTGAGGTCGTCCGTCAGCACACCGAGATAGGCCTCGGCCCGGTCGAGGACGAAATCCGGCCTTCCACCGCCAGCCGCCCTGGATGCGTTGATGCCGGCCACGAGCCCCTGTGCAGCGGCCTCCTCGTAACCGGTGGTGCCGTTGACCTGGCCCGCCAGGAACAGGCCGCGCAGGCTGCGCAGCTCCAGCGTCGGGTCGAGCTCGCGCGGATCGATGTGGTCGTACTCTATCGCATAGCCCGGCTGCAGCATCCGGGCGTGCTCGAGCCCGGGAATGGTGGTGATCAGCTCGGCCTGGACCTCCCGCGGCAGCGAGGTCGAGATCCCATTCGGATAGACCGTGTCGTCGTCGAGTCCCTCGGGCTCGAGGAAGATCTGGTGCCGCTCGCGATCGGCGAAGCGCACCACCTTGTCCTCGATCGAGGGGCAATAGCGGACGCCCGTGGCCGCGATCTGGCCGGAGTACATCGGTGCCCGGTGCAGGTTGGCGCGGATGAGCGCGTGACTGCGGGCGTTGGTGTGGGTGATCCAGCAGGCGATCTGCGCGTTGCGCAGCTGCTCGGTGAGAAACGACAGCGGCACCGGGGGATCGTCGCCGGACTGGATCTCGAGCCCGGCCCGCTCGATGGTCCGCCCGTCCAGCCGCGGCGGCGTACCCGTCTTGAGCCGGCCCAGGCGCAGACCAAGGCGAAGCAAGCTCTCGGCGAGACGAACGGCCGGGCCGTCGCCGACCCTTCCGGCGGGCCAGCGTTCGGCGCCGAGATGAATTTCGCCACGCAGGAAGGTGCCGGTGGTGAGAATGACCGCACCGGCGCGCAACTCGGTGCCGTTCCGGCCGACGACGCCGGCGACACGGCCAGCCTCGACGATCAGATCCTCGACCTCGACTTCGCGCAGGTCGAGGCCGGACTGGGCGTCGAGCAGTGCGCGCACGGCGCGCGCGTAGAGCTTGCGGTCGGCCTGCGCGCGCGGCCCCTGCACCGCCGGGCCCTTGCTGCGGTTGAGCACCCGAAACTGGATCCCGCCGGCATCGATCGCGCGGGCCATGATGCCGTCGAGCGCATCGATCTCACGCACCAGATGGCCGCGTCCGAGCCCGCCGATCGCCGGGTTGCACGACATGGCACCGATGGTGGCGAGCTTATGGGTCAGCAGGACGGTGCGCGCACCCATCCGGGCGCTCGCCGCGGCCGCCTCACAGCCGGCATGGCCACCGCCGATCACGATCACGTCGTAGTGCAGCATGCCGCGTATGTGCCGTGTCAGCACGCCGAGCGTCAAGACGCGCGACTTTCGCGGGCCACCGCGTTCGGTATAAACGGCGGTGACGGACGGTGGCGGAGGACGGCGCGAGCATGAGCAGTACGGGCGGCGTCGTCTTCGGCTTTGCCGGCCTGCTGGCACTGATTGCCCTGCTGCCACGCCTGGCGGCGCGCTTGCGACTGCCCTACACCGTGGTGCTGGCTGGCCTTGGCTGCGCACTCGGCCTGACCTTCGGGCTTTCCGACATCCTGCTCGATCAGATGCCCGGGCCGGTGTTTCGCGACTTCTTCGACGAGCTGCGCCAGTTCGACGTCAATGCCGACATCCTGCTGTGGGTGTTCCTGCCGATCCTGCTGTTCGACACCGCGACTAAACTCGACGGTCGAGAGTTGCTGGACGATCTCGGCCCAATCCTGATCCTGGCAGTGGTGGCGGTGCTGATGACCACTGCCGCCGCCGGGTTGGCGATTTGGGCGATCTCCGGCTTCTCGCTGGCGATCTGCCTCCTGGTGGCGGCGATCATCGCCACGACCGACCCGAGCGCCGTCACCGCGGTGTTTCGCGAAGTCGGGGCACGACGCCGACTGACCCTCCTGGTCGAGGGTGAGAGCCTGCTCAACGATGCAGCGGCCATCGCCATCTTCACCACGTTGCTGGCTCTGGTGACGAGCCACGTCCGAGCGGACGAGATCACCGTCGTCTCGCGGATCGCATTCAATCTGGTGATCGAGTTCGCCGGAGGCGCGCTGGTGGGCGCCGTGCTCGGTCGCGTCGCCGCCGTCGTGGTCAGCCGGATCGACCAGGGCGGCCCGGCGGAGGTCACGCTCAGCGTGGCACTGGCCTACCTCTCCTACGCACTGTCGGAGAGCTACCTGCACGTTTCCGGCGTGGTGGCGGTGGTCGTGGCGGGGCTCGTGTTCGGCACGATCGGCCGGATGCGCGTCGGTACCAAGGAATGGCAGAGCGTCAGCGCGATTTGGACCCAGCTCGGCTTCTGGGCGAGCTCGCTGGTGTTCGTGCTGGCATCGACGCTGGTGCCGAGCACCATGCGGCAGGCGACCGGCACCGACGTCCTCCTGCTGATCGCACTCCTCGTCGGCGCGCTTTCCGCGCGGGCGCTGTGCCTGTTCGGTGTGCTGCCGATCGTCCGGATCCTACTGCGCCAGCAACCGATCAGCGCGGCGTTCAAGCTGGTGATCCTCTGGGGCGGGGTGCGGGGTGCGGTCACTCTGGCGCTGGCCCTAGCCGTGAGCAAGAATCCCGACGTCCCGCTCGACGTGCAACATCTGGTCTCGGTGCTGGCCACCGGCTTCGTGCTGTTCACGCTCCTGGTCCAGGCCACCACGCTGCGGCCCCTGATCCACTGGCTGGGCGTCGACCAGCTCGATCCGGTCGAGCGCATCCTGCGGGCGCGCGCCCTGGCATTGACGCAGGGCGAGATCCTGGACCGCCTCTCGGAAACCGCGATCATTCATGGCCTGGACCTCAATGCGGCAGAGGAGGTCAGCGCGCTGTACGGCAAGCGCATCACCGCATTGAACGAGGCGAGCGATTCCGGCGAGGAGCTGTTGCGCCAGCAACTCGTGGTGGCGTTGGCGACGATCACGGCCCGCGAGGCGACCTACTATACCGACGAGATGGCGGAAGGCACGATCTCCCGGGCAGCCGGCTGGATTCTGCTCAGCCGCACCAACGACCTGCTGGATGCGATCAAAGGTGGCGGCGTCAGCTCGTATCGCAAGTCGGCCCGCATCGACATTCGGCGCGATCTAGGGACGCAGATCGCCGCCTTCTTCCATCGCCGGCTTGGCATCAACCGACCGCTCGCTTACCGCATGGCGCAGCGGATCGAGTTGCGCCTGATCCAGCGCCGCGTGCTCGAAGGGCTCACGACCTTCATCCGCAGCCGCATCCGCGCCTTGTTCGGCGAGCGGATCAGCGAGGTTGCCGTGCATGTGATCGAGGCCCGCATCGACGAGATCGACCGCGTCCAGGATACGATCCGGCTGCAATATCCGGCCTACTGGCACACGGTCTCTGGCCGGTTCCTGAGCCGCACCGCGGTACGGCTCGAGCTCGAGGCCTACCATCGGATGGCTACGGAGGGTCTCGTCTCGTCCGAGCTGTTGCGTCACATGGTTGGAGAGCTGCGCAGTCGCCTGCAAAGCTTCGAGGCGATTCCGCCGCTCGACCTCGGTTTGGACGTGGACACGCTGGTGCGCAACGTGCCGCTGCTCAGCGAACTCGACGATGCTTCATTGGCCGAACTTCGTCGCCTGCTGGTAGCGCGGATCGCGCTCCCGTCCGAACGGATCGTCCGCCGTGGCGAGCGCGGTGATGCGATGTATTTCATCGCCTCCGGCGCGGTTGAGGTGCAGCGGGGCGACGACGTGATCCGGCTGGGCACTGGTGAGTTCTTCGGCGAGATGGCCCTAATTATGCGCCGCCCGCGCGTGGCCGACGTGGTGACCCTGAGCTATTGCCGTCTCCTGGTACTGCGCCGCGACGCGTTCCGCGACTTTCTGCGTACGCACCCGCAGCTGATGCAGCAGGTGCGCCGCGCGGCCGAGGACCGCATGCGCCAATTGCCGGTTTCCGAAGACCGCGTCCCCGCCTGAATGCATGTTTCACGTGAAACAACGGCTCATTTGCCGATGCAGAAGGTGGCAAAAATGCGGTCCAGCACGTCCTCCGTGCCGACAGCACCGGTGATCCGCCCGATGGCACCCGCAGCGACGCGCAAATCCTCGGCGAGCAGCGCAAGCTCGGCGCCGGCCATGGCGACCGCCTCGAAGCGCGCGAGCGCGGCCTGCGCCGCTGCCACTGCCTCGCGATGGCGCGCCCTGGTCAGCGCTGGCGCGGCGCCGGTCGCGACCAGTGCCGCGGCCCGCTCGGTGATCTGCGCCACGAGCGCGGTGATGCCGGCGCCGGTCACGCAGGAGATGCCGATGGCGCCAGCCGGGCCACCTTCCGCGGCGATATCCACCTTGTTGCCGACGAGGATCGTCCGCTCGGCCACCCTCGGGGCCGGCGTCCCCGCCTCGACCAGGTGAAGACACAGGTCCGCCTGTGCCGCACGGCGCCGGGCTCGCGCGACCCCTTCGGCCTCGATCGGGTCGTCCGTGTCGCGCAGGCCGGCAGTGTCCAGTAGCGTGACCGGCACCCCATTAAGCTCCAGCTGAACTTCGATCACGTCACGGGTGGTGCCCGCGATCGCGGTGACGATCGCGACGTCCCGACGCGCCAGCAGATTGACCAGGCTGGACTTGCCGACATTGGGCGGGCCGATCACCGCGACGGTCACGCCCGACCGCAAGCGCTCGCCCCGACCGTCGTCGGCCAGATGCGCCGCCATCTCCACCTCGATCCGTCGCAGGTCCGGGAGCACCCGCGCCAGCATCGCGTCGGGCACCTCCTCGTCCGGCGCGAAGTCGATCTCGGCCTCGATCAGCGCCAGCGCCGTCAGCAAGCATTCACGCCAGCTCGTGTACAACCTGCCCAGCTCGCCATCGAGCTGGCGCAGGGCCTGGCGGGCCTGGGCGCGGCTGGTGGCATCGACCAGATCCGCCAAGCCTTCCGCGGCGGTCAGATCGAGCTTGCCATTGAGAAAGGCGCGCCGGCTGAACTCTCCGGCGGCCGCCGGGCGATAGCCCTCGATACCACCAAGCACCGCCAGCAGAGCCGAGAGCACAGCCTGACCGCCATGATGCTGGATTTCCAGAACATCCTCGCCGGTCTCGCTGCGTGGACCCGGAAACCAGAGCAGCACTGCCTGATCCAGCGCCTCGCTGGTGACGGGATCGTGAAGCCAGCGTAGCGCCGCCCTCCGCGCCTCCGGCGGTTCCTGGCCCGTCAACGCGCGCGCCGCCTCCGCCGCCCGCGGCCCAGAGACCCGAAGCACCGCCAGAGCTGCCCGCCCGCTGGCCGTCGCGGGCGCGAAGATCGTCGCCCTGTCCACGCCTTGGATACTATTCCTTGGTCTGCTTTGGCGGCTTGGTGAAGCCGGCAGCGGACTGGGCGATCTGCCCCCAAACCGCCTGCCACTGCTCCATACCCTTGGCCCCGAACGGCAGCCATTGCTCCATCAGCTTATGGGCATCGGTATTGGTTACCGCATCGACGAGCCGCTTCTCCATCGCCGCGATGACGCTCTGCTGCATCGGCGCGATGTCCGGGAGGCCCAGGAACCGGCGGGCCTCGTCCGGCGTGCAATCGACCTCGATGTTCAGTTTCATGGCCGTCCCGCTGGCTGTTCGGGCTGATGGTGCCAACTATAGACTTGGATGGTGCCGTGCCTAGCCGGATGCAGCACGGAGCGACGGAAGGACGAGCGACCATGCCCAACGCGCTTGCCCACGCGACGAGCCCCTACCTACTCCAGCACCAGGACAATCCGGTCGACTGGCGGGAGTGGAACGAGGCGACGCTCGCGCGGGCGATGACGATGCGCAAGCCGATCCTGCTCTCCGTCGGCTATGCCGCCTGCCACTGGTGCCACGTGATGGCGCACGAGAGCTTCGAGCAGCCGGGGATCGCCGGGCTGATGAACCAGCACTTCATCAACATCAAGGTCGACCGCGAGGAACGGCCAGACGTCGATGCGGTCTACCAGCAGGCGCTGGCGGTGATGGGCCAACAGGGCGGCTGGCCACTGACGATGTTCCTGACACCCGACCGCCAGCCGTTCTGGGGCGGCACCTACTTCCCGCCCGAGCCGCGCCACGGCCGGCCGGGTTTCGCGCAAGTGCTGGAGCAGGTGGCCGCGCTCTGGCAAGGCGGTAGCGAGCGGGTCGAGAGCAACCGCGCGGCAATCGCCCAGGCGCTGCAGCGCCTGGCGGCGTCGCAGCCCGGCGAGCCGCTCCCGGCGTCGCTGGCCGGCGAGGTGGCATGTACGGTGGCGGAGCGGTTCGACGCGGCTCTGGGCGGGCTTGCGGGGGCACCGAAGTTCCCGCAGGCGCCGCTGCTGCGGCTGATTTGGGACACCGCGCTGCGTACCGGCGATGCGATACTGCGGCACCGTGTCGTGCACACGCTCGGACGGATCGCCCAGGGCGGCATCTACGATCATCTCGGTGGCGGCTTCGCCCGCTATTCCGTCGATCCCTACTGGCTGGTGCCGCATTTCGAGAAGATGCTCTACGACAACGCCCAGCTCCTCGAGCTGTTGAGCTCCGCCTGGGCGGCAACGCGTGAGCCGTTGTTCGCCGCCCGCGCGGAGGAGACCGTCGCTTGGCTACAGCGTGAGATGATGGTCGACGGTGCCTTCGCCGCGGCCCTCGACGCCGACAGCGAGGGCGAGGAGGGTCGCTACTACGTCTGGTCGGCCGAAGAGATCGACCGCCTGCTCGGCCTGGACTCTCCAGCCTTCCGCCTTGCTTACGGCGTCACCGAGAGCGGCAATTGGGAAGGCGGCAACGTCCTCAATCGCTTGCATGAGCGCGGCCTGCCGGAGCCATCCGAGGCCGGAGGGCTGGCGGGCTCGCGCCAAACCCTGCTGGCGAGCCGAGCCACGCGAATTCCCCCGGGACGGGATGACAAGGTCCTGGCGGATTGGAACGGGCTGATGATCGCAGCGCTGGCGACTGCCGCTGGGCAACTTGCCAGACCCGAATGGCTGGCTCTAGCCCGGAGCGCCTTCGCCGCCGTCCTGGCGCAGATGAGCGACGGCGAGCAATTGTTCCACAGCTGGCGGGGCGGGCGGCGCCTGCCGATGGCGTTTCTCGACGACTACGCCCAGATGAGCCGCGCCGCCCTGGCCCTTCATGAGCAGACTGGTGACTCGGCTTACCTCGAGCGGGCGCGGGCGTGGGTCGAGCGCTGCCGGAGTGAGTTTCGTGACGAAGGTTCTGGCGGCTACTTCCTGAGTGCCGCCAGATCGGATGGACCGATCGTGCGGCCGAAGAACGCGCACGACGGCCCCACCCCGTCCGCCAATGGCACACTCACCGGCGTGGCGGCGGAACTCTGGCACCTAACCGGTGACGAGGGCTATCGCATGCTGGCCGAGCAGGTCCTGGCGGCTTTCGCGGCGGATGCCCATGCCAGTCCCGGCAGCCACGCTACGCTGCTGCTTGCGGCCACGATATTGGCTGAGCCGGTGCAAATCGTGGTGGTAGGTGACGAGGCCACCCCGGGATTCGCTGCCATGTTCGCCGCGGCAGCCGAAGCCGCTGTGCCCGCGCGCATTCTGCAGCGTGTCCCGGCGGGCGGGGACCTGCCGGCGACCCATCCAGCGGCAGGAAAGCGCCTTCTCGACGGCCACGCCACCGCCTATGTCTGCATCGGCAGCACCTGCGAAGCGCCGCTGACCGATCCGGCTGCCCTGACAGCACGGCTGGCCAGACCAAGCGGCATCAACTGACCACGGGAAGAGACGCATGGCCCACCGCATCCTCGTCCATCAGCATGGCGGCCCCGAAGTGCTGCAGCACGAGTCGTTCGACGTAGCGGCACCCGGCCCGGGCGAAGCGCTGGTGCGCCACGAGGCCATCGGGCTCAACTACATCGACGTCTATTTTCGCACCGGCCTCTACCAGGCGCCGCTGCCGCTGACCCCGGGCATGGAGGGTGCGGGCGTCGTCGAGGCGATCGGCCCTGGCGTGACCGACGTCGCTCCCGGCCAGCGGGTCGCCTATGCCGGCGCGCCAATCGGGGCCTACGCCGACCTGCGGGTGATGCCCGCCGCCATCCTCGTACCGATGCCGGATGCCATCTCCTTCGACACCGCGGCGGCGATGATGCTGAAAGGGATGACCGCGCAATACCTGCTGCGCCAGACCTACCGAGTGCAGCCCGGCGACAGGATCCTATTTCATGCCGCCGCTGGCGGGGTCGGGCTGATCGTCGGCCAGTGGGCCAAGCATCTGGGTGCGGTCGCGATCGGCACCGTCAGCTCGCCGGCCAAGGCCGAACTCGCCCGCGCCCACGGCTACGAGCACGTCATCGACTATTCGCGCGAGGACTTCGTCGCACGCGTCCGTGAGCTCACCGACGGCGAGGGCGTGCCGGTCGTATATGACGGTGTCGGCAAGGACACGTTCATCCGCTCGCTCGACTGCCTGCGCCCCCTCGGGATGGCGGTCAATTTCGGCAGCGCCTCGGGTCCGGTCGAGAACTTCAATATGGGCCTGCTCAGCGCCAAGGGCTCGCTGTTCGCCACCCGGCCGACCTTGATGACCTATACGCGCAACCGCCAGCTGCTTCTGGCCTGCGCGGCGGACCTGATGGAGGTCGTGGCCTCGGGTGCCGTCAAGATCGAGATCCACCAGCGCTTCGCCTTGGCCGATGCCGAAGCTGCGCATCGTGCGCTCGAGGGCCGCGCCACGACCGGATCGACCCTGCTGATTCCTTGACCTATTCCGCCGGTGCGGCCAGGGCCGCCTCGGGCATCTCGGCCGGGCGATGAGTACGGGCTAGCAGCATGTAAGCCGTCGGCACGACGTAGAGCGTGAGGAGCGTCCCCAGCAGCAGTCCGCCCACGATCACCCAGCCGATCGCCTGACGGCTCTCCGCACCGGCGCCGGTGGCGAACGCCAGCGGCACAGAGCCCAGGACCATGGCACCAGTGGTCATCAGGATCGGCCGCAGCCGGAGCGTCGCGGACTCGATCACGGCCTCGAGCTTCGTGCGGCCGAGCTCCTGCAGCTGGTTGGCGAATTCCACGATCAGGATACCGTGCTTGGTGATCAGGCCGACCAGGGTCACGAGACCGATCTGGCTGTAGACGTTCATGCTCTGGCCAGTGAGCTTGAGCGCGAGCAGCGCGCCCGTCATCGACAAGGGCACCGTCAGCATGATGATCGCCGGATCGATCCAGCTTTCGAACTGAGCCGCCAGAACCAGATAGATGAAGGCCAGTGCGAGCAGGAAGGTCACGTAGAGGCCGCTCGTGGAGGTCCGAAACTCACGGCTCTGGCCGTTCAGGTCGGTGATGGTCCCCGGCGGCAGCTTGGCGGCCTCGGCGTCCAGGAAGCTCAGAGCCTCGCCCATCGAATAGCCCGGTGCCAGGGTCGCAGTCAGGGTCGCCGAGCGCAATTTGTTGAAATGATTCAGCTCCTTGGGCGCTACGGTCTCCTCGATCTTCACCAGGTTTGACAGCGCCACCATGCTGCCCCCTGCGCTGCGGACGAAGATCTCGCGCAGGTCGTCGGGATTGGTCCGGTCGACATCCTTGAGCTGAACGATCACGTCGTACTGCTTGCCGTCGCGCTTGAAGCGGGTCACCTGCCGGCCGCCCAGCATCGTCTCCACGGTGCGGCCGATCGAACTCGACATCGATCCCCAGCAGCGCCGCCTTCTCGCGGTCGATCTGAACCTTGAGCTGCGGCTTGTTGAGCTTGAGATCACTGTCGAGATTCTGCAGCCCGGGATTCTGCCGGGCAGCGGCGGTCATCAGATCTACCGCCTCCTGCAGCACCTGGTAGGGCTGGGAGGTCTGCAGCACGTACTGTACCGGCTTGTCGATCGGGCTTTGCCCGAGCGAGGGTGGGTTCGAAGCGAAGGCGAGCAGGCCAGGAATCGCGAACAGCTTGGGAAACAGGCTCTTGGTGATGTCCTGCTGCTTGATCGAGCGCTCGTCCCAATCCACCAGACGCACGAAATTGATCCCCTGCGTCACGCCCGAAAAGCCGATCACGGTGAAGAACCGCTCGACGAAGGGCGTGTCGCGGAAGATCGCCTCCATCCGCTTCACGTATCGGTCGGTGTAGGCCGGGGTCGAGCCTTCCGGGGCGATCCCCAGGGCGACGATGGTGCCGCGATCCTCGATCGGCGAGAGCTCGGCCGGAAGCTGCTTGAACAAAAACGCGGCCGAGGCCGCCACCAGCACCACGCCCAGCACGATCGCGGATCTGACGGTCAGCACGCTGCGCAAGGATGCACCATAGCTACTTGTCAGGCCGTTGAGCGCGGCCTCGATCCAGCGGTAGAGGAAGTTATGGCGCTCCTGGTGGCGCAACAATTTCGAGCACATCATCGGCGACAGCGTGAGCGCGACGAAGCCCGAGATCAGCACGGCACCTGCGAGTGTCCAGGCGAACTCGGTGAACAGCCTTCCGGTCCGTCCGGTCTGGAAGCCGATCGGCGCGTAAACCGCGGCCAGGGTGATCGTCATGGCGACCACCGCGAAGGTGATCTCGCGCGCGCCACGAATCGCCGCCTTGACGGGCGGCAGTCCGTTCTCGACGTGCCGGCTGATGTTCTCCAGCATGACGATGGCATCGTCGACGACGAGCCCCACTGCGAGGACGAGCGCAAGCAGCGTTAGCGTGTTGATCGAGAAGCCGAATGCCCACATGAAGATGAACGCGCCGACAAGCGAGACCGGAATGGTGATGATCGGCACCAGCGTCGCACGGAAACTGCGCAGAAAGACGAAGATCACCAGTACAACCAGGCCGATTGCCTCGATGATCGTATGGAAGACGTTGTCGATCGACTTGGCGATGAAGATCGAGCTGTCGTAGCCGATATCGAGCTTCAGCCCTTCCGGCATGATCTCCGCGATCTTCGGCAATGCGGCCTTGACCGCGTCCGACACCTGGAGCGGGTTGGCCGTCGACTGTTTCACCACGCCGAGCGCCACTGCCGGGTTACCCATGAACCGCGTGATCGTACGCTCGTCGAGGGCGGCGACCTGCGCCTCGCCGATGTCCTTCAAACGAACAAGATAGCCGCCGGCGTCGCTGATGATCAGGTTGTTGAACTGCTCCACCGTGCGCAGATCGGTCTCGGCGAGCACGGTGAATTCGCGCTGCGCGCTCTCGATCCGACCTGCCGGCACCTCGACGTTCTGCCGCCGCAATGCCTCCTCGACATCCTGCGAGGTCAGGCCGTAGGCCGCCAGCCGCAGCCGGTCGAGCCAGATCCGCATCGCCTGCGTCCGGGCGCCGAAAATTCGAACCTCGGCGACGCCCGGGAGGTTCTGCAGCCGGTCCTTGACGAATCGCTCGGCATAATCGGTTACCTCGATCGGCGACGCCCGGTCCGACGACAGTGCCAGATAGATGATCGGCTGCGCGTCGGCCTCGACCTTGGCGATGACCGGTTCGTCGACCTGATCGGGCAGGCTCTTGCGCGCACGCGAGACGCGATCACGCACGTCCGCTGCAGCCGAATCCTGCTCGCGGTCGAGACGGAAGCGAACGCTGATCTGGCTGCGGCCCTCGCGGCTCTGCGAGACGATCACATCCACACCCTCGATCCCCGAGAGCACCTCCTCCAGCGGCTGGGTGACCTGGCTCTCGATGATCTCGGGCGAGGCGCCGCGATAGTCGGTCGTCACCGAGACCACGGGCTCGTCGATGTTCGGGTATTCGCGGACCGGCAGACGACTGTAGGCCATCACCCCGATCAGGACGATCGCGAGGCTGAGCACGCTCGCGAATACCGGACGGCGGATACAGAGCTCACTCAGGTTCATAATCGGCGCGGCCTAGCCGGTCACGGGCTTGTTCTGCGCCACCGCAGGCGCCGCCGCGCCGTCCGGCGGCTGCACTTGCACCGGAACGCCATCACGGATCTTCAACAGGCCGGCGGCTACAATCATGTCCCCGGGCGCGAGACCTTTGACGACCTCGACCTCGCCACGGCGACGGTTGCCCAGCGTCACTGGGGTCAGCACCGCCTTGCTCTTGCCCTCACCACCGTCCACCACTTTGAACACGAATGTCTTGTCGCCTTGCGGCAGCACCGCCTGTTCGGGCACGAACAGCGCATTCGGTCGCTCGGCGAGTGTCAGTCGGACGCGCGCGAACAGCCCCGGCCGCAGCTTGCCGTCGTCATTGTCGATTTCCGCGCGCACCACCACCGCACGGCCCGAGGCGTCGACCAGCGGGTCGAGGGCCCGCACGATGCCAAGGAAATCGTGGTCGGGGTAGGCGTCGATCGCGAGCGTGATCCGCTGTTCGGGCGCCAGAGCGGGCAGGAATATCTCCGGCACGCGGAAATCGACCTTCAGCGGGTCGATCTGCTCCAGGTTGACGATCTTGGTGTCGTCGGTGACGTAGTCGCCCGGGCTCACGGTGCGGAGACCCGCCCGCGCGTCGAAGGGTGCGACCAGCTTGCGCTTGTCCAGCCGCGCCTGGGCGAGGTCGACCATGGCGTCGGCCGTGCGCAGCGCCGCGTCCGCCTCGTCCAAAGACCGCTGCGTGCCGGCATTGTTACGGCGCAACTCTTTGGCACGCTCATAGTTGCTCCGGGCCAGCACCTGCTGGGCGGTGGCCTGAGCGAGTTCGGCACGCTCGACCGAGCTGTCGAGCTCGACCAGCAAGGCACCCTTGGTGACCGGGCCGCCCTCGACGAAGTTAATCGCGACGATCCGACCAGACACCTCGGGCCGGAGCACGACCGATTCGTTCGAGACGAGCGTGCCGACGGCGTCGATCGTCGTCTCCGCGTCAGCTACGCGAACCGGCTGCGCTTCCACCGGCACCGGACCGCCTGGACCACCGCGAATTGGCCCACCAACCGCCGCCTGCTGGCCCGGCACCATCACGAACTTCCAGTAGGCCCCAGCTCCGACCGCCGCCAGCAGCAGGACGATTAGGATGGCGGCAAGGGAACGCAGCACAGCCAGTTCTCCGACCCGATAGCCGCTCGACCCGCGACGCTACGAGTTCATCGTGCCCCAGAAGTCCTCGTTGGACTTCGCGTACTTCATCTTGTCGAGCAGGAACTCGACCGCATCGACGGTACCCATCGGGGTGAGAATCCGTCGCAGCACCCACATCCGCGAAAGCGTGCCGCGATCGACCAACAGTTCCTCCTTGCGGGTGCCCGACTTTTGGATATCGATCGCCGGGAACACGCGCTTGTCGGCGATCTTGCGGTCCAGCACGATCTCGGCGTTGCCGGTGCCCTTGAACTCCTCGAAGATTACCTCGTCCATGCGCGAGCCGGTGTCGATCAGCGCCGTGGCGATGATCGTCAGCGAGCCGCCGTCCTCGATGTTGCGGGCAGCGCCGAAGAACCGCTTCGGCCGCTGCAGCGCATTGGCGTCGACGCCGCCGGTCAGCACCTTGCCCGAACTCGGCACCACCGTGTTGTACGCACGCGCGAGCCGGGTGATCGAATCCAGCAGGATCACGACGTCGCGACCGTGCTCTACCAGGCGCTTGGCCTTCTCGATCACCATCTCGGCAATCTGCACGTGCCGGGTCGCCGGCTCGTCGAACGTGGAACTGACCACCTCGCCGCGCACGGTGCGCTGCATGTCGGTCACCTCCTCGGGCCGCTCGTCGATGAGCAGCACGATGAGGAACACCTCCGGGTGATTGGCCATGATGGCGTGGGCGATGTTCTGCATCAGCATCGTCTTGCCGGTGCGCGGCTGCGCCACGATCAATGCTCGCTGGCCCTTGCCCAGCGGCGCCACGATCTCGATGATCCGGGTCGAGTTGTCCTTCTGCCCGACCACCTCGAGGTTGAGTTTCTGGGTCGGGTAGTAGGGGGTCAGATTGTCGAAATGCACGCGGTGGCGCGCCACCTCGGGCGTGTCGAAATTGATCGTGGTGGCACGCAACAGGGCGAAGTAGCGCTCGCCTTCCTTCGGCGCACGCACCTGACCCTGGACCACGTCGCCAGTGCGCAACGCAAACCGGCGGATCTGCGAGGGTGAGACATAGATGTCGTCAGGACCGGCGACATAGTTGACGTCCGGCGAGCGCAGAAAGCCAAAGCCGTCCTGAAGAATTTCGACTACGCCCTCGCCGTTGATCGGGACGTCCGTCTCGGCCAGTCGCTTCAGGATCATGAAGACCAGATCGGTCTTCTTCAGCGTGCTGGCGCTCTCGACGCCGAGCTCCTCGCCGTAGCGCAGCAGCTCGGCGGCGGGACGCCGCTTGAGCTCGGTCAGATTCACCGCCGGCAGCGGCTCACGCGGCGGCTGTGGCTCACGCTGGGGCTCATGTGCCGGCTGATCGCGATAGGACGGCTCGCGAAATGCGGGCTCACGCGGGGTCGGCGGGCTGTGGCGTGGTTGCGGCTGCTGTGCATAGGGCTGCCGCGAATATTGCTGCGGTTGGTGGGATCGAATTCGGCTGCGGCTGTGGCTGCGCCATCGGTTCTGCCGAGGGCTGCGGTAATGGCTCGGGCGGGGGGGGGCGGCACCGGCACCGCCTCCTCGATCAGGCGCAATGTCGTCTGCTCGGCCGACGCGCGGTGCGGTGGCGGTTCAACGGCGGAGGCGGCGCCTTCGCCGGCACTGGCACTGGCACTGGCGGCGAAGCGCTCGCTGTTGGGCGGCCGACCGCGACGAC
The DNA here is from genome assembly GCA_963798145.1 of uncultured Alphaproteobacteria bacterium. Classification (GTDB taxonomy): domain Bacteria; phylum Pseudomonadota; class Alphaproteobacteria; order Geminicoccales; family Geminicoccaceae; genus Benzoatithermus. Next base: position 51,552 of record CAWCSG010000012.1, on the reverse strand, counting down.
GCCGCGGCGGCGGGGCCGCGGCCGGGATGATGTCGGCCAGCAGCTCGCCGGAGTCGGGGGTGTCGTCGGTCGAGTTGGTCATGCAACGCTCGTCGATTGGCCGCGGGTGAGCGGCGGTGGGGAAGGAATCAAAACGGCTTCAACACGGCAAGCAGGACGATACCGATGAACAGCAAGGTCGGGACCTCGTTGAAGACACGGTACCACAGCGCCGATCTCGGCCGCTCGTCGGCAGCAAAGCGCCGAACATGGCCGGCGAGGATGCCATGGCAGGCCAGCATCAGCAGCACCAGCACCAGCTTCACGTGCAGCCAGCCGTCCTGCCACTGCGCCTGCGCAGCGGCCAGGGCGATGCCGGCCAGGAGGGTGACGACCATCGCCGGCGTGGTGATCGCTCTCAGTAACCTGCGCTCCATCACCTTGAACGTCTCTGAGATCTCCGACCCGACCGCGACGTCGCTGTGGTAGATCAGCAGGCGAGGCAGATACCACATGCCCGCCATCCAGGCGGCAAACGCCACGATGTGCAAAGCTTTGAGCCACAAGGCTCCATCCATCGGAGACCTGCACGAACTGCGAGAGGGGAAGTGAGACGGCTGCGGGCCGATGCGCAGGGTTCACCCGCTAGCCCATGCTTCATCGATGTGGAGACGTGCCTGGAGATACGGCGTCATCACGCTCGTACCCTTCAATGGCTCATCCGGCGAGAGATTTCAAGTAGTCAACGAGCGCCCCGACCGCTTCGGGTGGTGTCTCCTGGGACACACCGTGACCCAGATTGAAGATGAACGGTCGATCAGCATATGCGGAGACGATCCGCCGCGCCTCGTCGACGAGGCTGGCACGATCGGCCAGTAAGGCCACTGGATCCAGATTCCCCTGCAGGCACAATGCCGGCTCGTGCCGCAGCGTTGCCGCAGCCCAGGCCACCGACACCGTGGTGTCGAGGCTGATGCCGTGAACCGGCACCTCGTCGGCGAAGGTAGCGTAGGCGGCACCGATACCACGCGGAAACCCGATGATCGGGATGCTCGGATGCTTCTGCCGCAGCGCCGTTACGATCTTGCGCGTCGGCTCCATGCACCAGCGCCGCAACTCAGGCTCGGGGAGCACCCCGGCCCAGCTGTCGAACAGCTGCAGCACCTCGGCGCCCGCCACAACCTGCGCATCGAGATAGCGGGTGACCGCCTCCGTCAGCAGGTCGATCAGCGCGCCGAACAGCGCCGGCTGCTGCCGGGCCAGCCGGCGCGCGTTTAGAAATTCCTTACTGCCGCCGCCCTCGACCATATACGCGGCCAGCGTCCAGGGTGCCCCGGCGAACCCGATCAGAGTGACCTCGGCCGGCAGCGCCACCGCCAAGCGCCGCAGGATCTCGTAGACCGGCTCGAGATGCGAATGGAGGTTCTGGAGGCTCAGACGTGCGAGGTCTGCCTCGTTTCGCAACGGCTTCAGCTGCGGCCCCTCGCCCTCGACGAACCGGACATCCGCACCCAACGCATCCGGCACGACCAGGATATCGGAAAACATGATCGCAGCGTCGAAGCCATAGCGACGGATCGGCTGCAGCGTCACCTCGACCGCGAGTTCCGGCGTGTAGCACATGTCGAGAAACGACCGAACGCCACTGCGGACCGCGCGATACTCGGGCAGGTAGCGACCGGCCTGGCGCATCAGCCAGACTGGGGGGCGCGGCTGCTGGATGCCCGAAAGGGCGGCAAGCATGGCCTTGGCCGGGGTGGAGGGTGTCGCGGAAATCATGCCTCGCCGATCCTTGCCGTGGCGACTTATCCCGTCGCCCTCTTCTTCAGAGTCAAATCTAAAGAGTCTTGGAAGAGGTAGTGGTGGTGATGCGCGTTGTCGGGATTAGCCGCGCCGCGAAGGCTTGTCCCCACAAAACCGCACGAGCCGGACAGCCCGCGCGCATCATGGGGATATCTGTCAGACGTCAGCTCGCACAAGCACTTCGGTGATCCCGGCTGCTCGCCTGGTTGGTTGATTGGCCGCGCGAGACACGGTCGCTCACCTCTCCTGTCGAAAAGTCGCCGCACCGGGCGTACATAGGTGGGCAGAAACGATTGGTCAGGTGGGCGGAAAGCAGGCCGCTTTGCCATCCCGGCTCGCCCACAGGGCGCAGCCGCGGTTTTACCGACCCCCTGCGGGGACAAGCGCCGTTGCGGCTTCACGTACATCTCATCTCCGATTCGACCGGCGAGACGGTCTTGACGGTCGCTCGCGCTGCGGTCTCGCAATTCGAGGACGTCGTCCCGGTCGAGCATGTCTGGTTCTTCGTCCGCACGCGCCAGCAGCTCGAGAAAGTGCTGGCCATCGTCGAGGCGCTGCCGGGCCTCGTCATCTTCACCCTCGCATCGCCCGAGCTGCGTCATTCGCTGCAGGAGCGCTGCCACGCCCTGAGCCTGCCGTGTGTGCCGGTACTGGACAGCGTGATGAATGCCCTGGCGGGGCTCCTGGGCTCTGCCGGCCGGCCGCAGATCGGTCGGCAGCACGCGCTTGACGAGGGCTATTTCACCCGCATCGCCGCGATCGACTACGCCATGCGCCACGACGACGGGTTGGCGCACGACAATCTCGAGGAGGCCGATGTCGTCCTGGTCGGGGTCTCGCGCACGTCGAAGACGCCCACCTGCGTCTACCTCGCCCATCGCGGCATCAAGGCCGCGAACGTCCCGATCGTCGCTGAGCCGTCAGAGCTCGATCGCTTGGCGCAGCTGAAGCGGCCGTTGATCGTCGGACTCACCATCAACCCCGAATCGCTGGCGCATATCCGGCGTACGCGCCAGCGCATGCTCGGCCTCGAGCATGGCGATCAGGATCGCTTCGGTGGCGACTATGCGGATCTCGATCGAATCCGCAGCGAGCTGATTCTGGCGCGGCGCCTGTTCGCCCGCCACAGGTGGCCGGAGATCGATGTAACTAAACGTTCTGTTGAAGAAACTGCCGCGGCAATCTATCAAATGGTTCAGGTCCGGCAGCAGCCCGAGCTTAAGGGCTTGGCCGCCGATTTTCCCAACCCCGGCTGGGCCGGCGAGAGCGCGTGAGGGTGCGGCCCAAGTCGCCTGATCCAGATGCTGCCCATGTTTGGTGTCACGCGCCGCGGCCGGCGGCTAGTTCCCTGGCGGCTGCTCACGGTCACGGCGCTCGGGACGGTGCTCGTCGTCGCCGCGCTCGCCAGCTATCGGATCGGCCTCTCGCAAGGCCGGGTCGAGATCCTGCGCATCGAGGCGGACCTCGGGCGGCTGCGCGACCTGAATCGCTTGATGAGCGAGCGCACTGCGGTGGCCGAGCAGCAGGCGGAAGCCGCGATCGCCCGCACGGCCCAGCTCCAGCAACGGCTGCGCAGCGCTGCACCCGGCCCTGAGCTACAGCGCCTGATGACCGTGGGCGCCGAGCAGCTGCGCGCGGGCCTGCCCGTCGAACGCCTGGAGTTTCTGCTCCGCCATGCCTCGCCGGGGCAGACCTGCGAGAAGGCCATCGATAGTCGTCGTGTCGTCGTCCACACCCCTGTCAATACGGGCTCGATCGCCAGCGTCGCCTTTGCCGACAACCAGATCGTCGTCACGGGCGAGGGCACTGCCGCGAGGGCGGCCGACGGGACCGCGGCGGCGAGGTTCGACCCGGCCCAACCGGTGACGTTGCGGTTTTTACGAATCGACGGCGACGTGGGCACCGCCGTCGGCCGCTTGCCGTTCGCACACGCAGTGGTGCTGGGGGATGCCGAGTTCCGGTTCGCCGTACAGGCGAGCCAGCAGCAGCCGGAGGCCGTCGAGCTCAGCGCTCAGCGCTGCGGATTTCCGTGAGCGGCAGCAGCAGCTGGCGGCGATCGTCGTCGGTGACGGTGTTCGAGACCCCCAGGCCCAGGAGCCGGATCGGATCGCCCGGCCGCGGGCGCTGAGCGAGCAGCTCGCCAGCTATCTGCAGAATCTGCCGCCCGTCGCGCATGGGCATGGCCTGCGTCGTGCGGCGCGACGCCAGCGTGAAGTCGCCATAGCGGACCTTCAAAGTCAGGGTCCGCCCGATGAAATTCGACCGCGCCAGGCGGGCCGCCAGCTCTTCCGCAAGTGGTCCCAGGACTGCCTCGAGCGCCGCCTGCCCGCGCAGATCGTGCTCGAAGGTCGTCTCGACACTTAGGGACCGGCGCGCCCGATCCGGCTCGACCGAACGGTCGTCCCTGGCATGCGCCATGTCCCGGTAGTGGATGCCGGATCGCCCGAACGCCTGGACCAGCTCGTGCTCGCTGCAGACCTGCAGATCGGCGCCGCAGGCGATGCCGAGCGCGCGCATGCGCCGTGCGGTGGCCGGCCCGATACCATGGAAGCGCTCGATCGGCAGGGCGGAAAGGAAAGCCAGCGCCTGCGCCGGCCGGATCACCGTCAGCCCATCGGGCTTCTCGAGGTCGGAGGCGATCTTGGCCAGGAACTTGTTGAACGAGACCCCGGCAGACGCGGTGAGTCCGAGCTCGGCCCGGATGGCCGCCTTGATGGCGTGGGCGATGCCCATGGCGGAGGTCGACCCGTGACAGGACTCCGTGACGTCGAGATAGGCCTCGTCGAGCGATAGCGGCTCGATCAGGTCCGTGTGGCGGGCGAAGATCGCGCGGATCTGTCGGCTGGCATGCTTGTAGGCGTCGAATCGCGGCCGGACAAAGCGGAGTTCCGGGCATAGGCGCCTTGCCCGTCCACTCGGCATCGCCGAACGCACGCCGAACGGCCTCGCTTCGTAACTGGCCGTCAGCACGACCCCGCGACTGCCGCCCGAGCCCACCGCGATCGGCAGGCCGCGCAGCGTCGGGTCGTCGCGCTGCTCGATCGCGGCGTAGAACGCGTCCATGTCGACGTGGATGATCTTGCGCATCGCCGCGTACCGGATGTCGTGACCGCGACCACACAAGCGCGTGGCAACTACCTGCCCCACCGTAGCTGCAGCTTGCCACGGCCGTCATCCCACGCCTAGCTTCCGCCGGACGACGAGCGATGGGCCGTGGCGCCGCCCATTGGCGGTGGGAGAGGACACGGATGGACGGCTTCATCGGCCGATGGCGGGGTTCGGTCGCAGTCATGACGCTGGCCAGCGGTTGGCTCGCCATGGGCATCGAACCGGCCGTTGCGATCACGCTGCGCGAGGCGCTGGTCGCGACCTATCTCACCAACCCGCGCCTGGAGACCGGTCGCTCCGAGTTGCGCCAAGTCGACGAGCTCGTGCCGCAGGCTCTGGGCGGCTACCGCCCCAGCCTGTTCGTGGATAGTGGCGTCGAGCAGGTCGAAGCCGATGCGAAGCTCAACGGGGTGACGTCCACCGCGAACCGCACCACCAGTCAGGTTGGACTTACCCTGCGCCAGAACCTCTACGCCGGCGGTGGCACGCAGGCGTCGGTGAGCCGGGCCGAGAACCTGGTGCGGGCGCAGCGCGCCAAGCTGTTTGCGCTCGAGCAGCAGGTTCTGTTGGACGGCGTCGACTCATATACCGCTGCCTTTCGCGACCAGGTTGTGCTCGATCTTGCGCTGAACAATGAGCAGCGCCTGAAACGCCAGCTGGAGGCGACCCGGGATCGCTTCGAGGTCGGTGAGGTGGCGCGCACCGACGTTGCCCAGGCCGAAGCCCGTCTGTCGCGCGCACGGGCCGATGTCGAGCAGGCCAAGGCCGATCTCGCCAGCTCGCGTGCCTTCTTCGCCCGGGTGATTGGTGAGGAGCCGAACAAGCTCGAGGAGCCCAAGGTTCTGACCGATCTGCCCAAGACCGAGGACGAGACCCGCGCCTTCGCCGCCCAGAACCCGGACATCATCTCCGCGACCTTCGATCTGTACGCGACCCGCGACGAGGCCGACGTCGCGTTCGCCAACCTGCTGCCCAGCCTCGATCTGCAGGGCGAGGTCGCCTATATCGGCGAGCCGACCGCGCAGCTGGACCGGACACGCAGCGCATCGTTGGGCGTGACGCTGTCGATTCCGCTCTATCAAGGCGGCGGGGAGTATTCCCGCGTACGCGAGGTTCGCCAGCGCGTCCGGCAACGGCGTGACGAGCTGGAGACGGCCCACCGCAGCGTGCAGGAGCTGGTCACCTCCTCGTGGGAGCGACTGCGCGCAGCGACCGCCGCGATCCAGGCCTTCAAGTCCGAGGTCCGCGCCAACCAGATCGCGCTGGAGGGGGTGCAGCAGGAAGCCCTGGTCGGCTCGCGGACGGTGCTTGACGTGCTCGACGCCGAGCAGGAGCTGTTCACCTCGCAGGTCAATCTCGTCCGCGCGTCGCGCGAGGAGATCCTCGCCAGCTATCAGCTGAAGCTGGCCGTCGGCCAGCTCACGGTCGAAGGGATCGACCTGCCCGTCCAGTCGTTCGACAAGGTCGCTTACTATGATCGCAACCGCACGCGTCTGTTCGGTCTCGCCGAATGATCAGGTCGTGTGCGGGCGGCTGCCACTCCGCGCAACCGCGCGCGGTCTGAGCCTCCACCCTGAGTGACGCTGCGCGGCCGGTGATATTGGCCGAAGGGAGGCCGAGATCCGTACGCCGCGGCGGACCAGTGAGTGGTCAGTGGTCGGCCAATCCTCCGCTTCAGCTGCCACTATTGCTGCCCGCAGCTCCGGTAAGCGGACCTTAACCCGCAGGTGGTTCAATTCTCGCGGCGCTGGGCGTCTACCCCGCTGCCCAATCCGATCCACTCTCGGCCGAGGAGCCTCAGTATGGCCTACGCTGCCCGCCGTGCCACCCTTGCCGTCCTCCTGTCCATCGGAATCGGAGGTTCCGCCATCGCGTCGACTGCCTCCGGCTCGCTCAACGTCCGGGTGCTGGTCCAGCCCAACTGCACCGTGTCGAGCCCGACCCTCGACTTTGGCACATATGTCAGCACCCAGGCGGCAGCACTTAATGGCACGGCGGACATTGCGTACACCAACTGCCCGGCGGGCACCCTCAAGTTCGAGCTCGACGGGGGCGCCACCGGCGCGGCGGCGGCGCGCAAGATGAGCAATGGTGCCGGCGGCCTGCTCAACTATGCGCTCTACCGCGATACCGCGCGCACCCAGAACTTCGCGCAGGGTGCGAATGGGAAGACTGTCACGCTTGCCGCCACCGGCGCGGGCACGGTTCCCGTCTATGGCACGATCCCCGGCGCACAGGCCGTCGCCGCGGGCACTTATACCGACACGGTCCAGATCACCCTCACCTTCTGAAGGCGCGCCGGCGCACGCCGGCTCAGCGGAACCTGGGCCGGCGTTTCTCCATGAACGCCAGCCTGCCTTCGGTGAAGTCGGGATGGCCCACCGCGCCGTCGCGCAGCGCCCGGCTTTCCGCGGTCTCGCCCGTGGCGCCGTCCAGGATCAGTCGTGTCAGGCGCTTGATCAGGCGCTGGGAGTTGCCCGACAGAGCCAGCAGCCCGTCCACGTAGGTGCGCACCGCCGCCTCAAGCTCGACGGCGGCCACCACCCGGTCGATCAGGCCAATCCGCAGCGCCTCGTCCGGGGCCAGCAGGCGGGCCGAGTACAAAAGATCCTTTGCCCGCGCGGCGCCGATAAGGTCGATCAGGCGCTTGATCTCGCCCAGGCTGTAGGCGAGCCCAATCCGCGCCGGGGTGATGCCCACCCGTGCGTCGGCGGCGGCAAATCGCAGGTCGCAGGCCACCGCCAGCCCGCAACCGCCCCCGATGCAGTTGCCGGTGATCTGGGCGATGGTCGGCTGCTCGAGCCCAGCGAGGTCGGCGAGGGCCGCTTGAACGATCTCATTGTAGTCGTGCGCGGTCGTCTCGTCGGCGAACACCTGGGCGAACTCGGCGATGTCCGCACCGGCCGAGAACGACGGCCCCTCACCGCGGACCACGACGACGCGGATCACCGGATCGCCGGCGATCGTCCGGCAATGCGCGGTGAGCGTCCGCCACATCGCGCGGGACAGGGCGTTTTGGCGCTCCGGCCGCGCGAGAACGATCTCGGCCACGGCACCCTCACGCAGGAGCAGTAGCCCCGGGTCGCTGGTCATATTCGCTGCCGCCGTCAGCCCATGAAGGCCTGCAGCCCGGTCTGCGCGCGGCCAAGAATCAGCGCGTGGATGTCGTGTGTGCCCTCGTAGGTGTTGACCGCCTCGAGGTTCAACACGTGGCGGATCACGTGGTACTCGTCCGAGATGCCGTTGCCGCCGTGCATGTCGCGGGCGACGCGCGCAATGTCCAGCGACTTGCCGCAATTGTTGCGCTTGATCAGCGAGATCATCTCCGGTGCCGCCCGCCCCTCATCCATCAGGCGGCCGACGCGCAGGCACGCCTGCAGTCCCAGCGCGATCTCGGTCTGCATGTCGGCGAGCTTCTTCTGCACCAGCTGATTGGCCGCGAGCGGTCGGCCGAACTGCTTGCGCTCCAAAGTGTAGTTGCGTGCGGCGTGCCAGCAGAATTCGGCCGCACCCATCGTGCCCCAGGCGATGCCGTAGCGCGCCCGGTTGAGGCAGCCGAACGGACCCTTCAAGCCCTTGACGTTGGGCAGCAGGTTCGCCTCCGGCACGAACACCTCGTCCATCACGATCTCGCCCGTGATCGACGCCCGCAACGAGAACTTGCCCTCGATCACCGGCGCGGAGAGGCCCTTCCAGCCCTTCTCCAGGATGAAGCCCCGGATCTCGCCCGCATCGTTCTTGCCCCAGACCACGAACACGTCGGCAATCGGGCTGTTGGTGATCCACATCTTGGCGCCGGAGAGCAACCAGCCGCCATCGACCTTCCTGGCCCTGGTCGCCATGCCGCCGGGGTCCGAGCCGAAATCGGGCTCGGTCAGCCCGAAGCAGCCGATCCACTCGCCGGTGGCGAGCTTCGGCAGGTATTTCTTGCGCTGGCCCTCGTCGCCGTAGGCATGGATCGGGTGCATCACGAGCGAGGACTGCACGCTCATCGCCGAGCGGTAGCCGCTATCGACCCGCTCGACCTCGCGGGCCACGAGGCCGTAGGCCACATAGGAAGCATCTGCGCCGCCATAGGCCTCGGGTAGCGTGGAGCCCAGGAAGCCGAGCTCGCCGAGCTCACTCATGATGGCGCGATCGAAGGTCTCGTGGCGGAAGGCGTCGCGCACGCGCGGCAGCAGGCGCGACTGACAGTAGTCGTGCGCCGCTTGCTGGATCATTCGTTCCTCCTCGCTGAGCTGCTCCGCAAGGTGGAACGGGTCGAGCCAGTCGAAGCCGGCCAGCGTCGCTGACGCGGCACCTGAGGCGTGGGCCAAGGCCATGGTGGATGCTCCCTTGTGTCGAGATCGGGCTGCCGAGTTGCGATGATGATAGCTCGGCCGGCCGGCATGCGCACCCTCGCCGTCGCGCTGCGACGCTGGGCGCAAGAACCGGGTCGGTCGGCGGGGGGGTTCGGGCTAGAACCGGTGCCGCATCTGCCTGGAGAGACATGATGGGACACCGTGCGGCCGACGCCCAGCGGGACTACGACCGGGTGGCCAGCGCCATCCGCTTCATCGCCGCCAATCGGCTCGAGCAGCCGCCCCTCGAGGACGTCGCCGACGCCATGGGCTTGAGCCCATTCCACGCCCAGCGCTTGTTCACGCGCTGGGCCGGGGTGAGCCCGAAGCGATTCCTGGGCCTGCTGACCGTCGAACACGCCAAGACGCTGCTGCGCTCGGCCGAGAGCGTCATGGGCGCCGCCTACGAGGTCGGCCTGTCCGGCGGCTCGCGGCTGCACGACCTGTTCGTCACGCTCGAGGCGATCACCCCAGGCGAGTACAAGGCGGGCGGTGCCGACCTGGTGCTCCGCTGGGGCGTGCACGAAACGCCGTTCGGACCGGCACTGCTGGTCGCCAGCGACCGCGGCCTCACCCGGCTTAGCTTCCTAGACGGCAAGCGGCTCGACCCGGCGCTGGCCGAAGCCGAGGCCGACTGGCCGCTGAGCCGGTTCGTCGAGGATGCGACGACCACCGCACCCTACGCCGAGGCGGCGTTCGGCCCGCGCGCGGCGCATACGAAGCTGCGCCTCCTGGCCAAGGGCACGCCGTTTCAGGTCCAGGTCTGGCGCGCGCTGATGCGGCTCGCGGCTGGGAGTGCCGTGACTTATGGCGATCTCGCGGCCGAGCTCGGCTACCGGGGCGCCGGGCGCGCGGTCGGCCGCGCCTGTGGCGCCAATCGGATCGCGACGTTGATCCCCTGCCACCGGGTCATCCGCGGCACGGGCGCGCTAGGCGGATACCAGTGGGGCCTGGAGCGCAAACAGGCGCTGCTCGCCTGGGAGTCTGCGCGACAGTTACCGTCGGGCGAAACCGCGAGTGGTCACGCGGCATAGCGACGTGCTGCGCCATTTGCGCACATCCCCGCCATGAGCCGTGGCCAAGCCGACAATCAAATGTAAAGGAAACAGTTAGAAAATTCACTTTTGGGTTGGGCGGCTCGCGATGCAGAAGCGACGTGAGACCGATCCTGACGAGGCTGCTGATCGGAGCTTGGCTTGCTGCCGTGGCAGCCGGCGACCGGGACGCTCTCGCGGTCCTGTACGGGCAGACCAGCCCGCGTCTGATGGCGGTGCTGCTGCGGATGCTGCGCCGCCGCGAGCCGGCCGAGGACGTGTTGCACGATGTTTATCTGCGGGTCTGGGACCGGGCTCGCAGCTTCGATCCGAAACGGGGTTCACCTTCAGGCTGGCTGCTCGCGATTGCCCGCAATGCGGCGCTGGACCACTGCCGGCAGCGCCGGCACGTCGTCCAGGCCGATGATGCCGTCGATCTGGATCACGGGCTTGAGCCCGCCGGATCCCGCCGCTCTGGCCGATGCCTCGGCGGACGCACGGGCATTGCACGCCTGCATCGAGCGCCTGGAACCCGAGCCGCGCCATTGCCTGACCCTCGCCTACTATGAGGGGCTGACCTACGACGAACTGGCCCGGCGGCTCGAACGGCCCGTCGGGACGGTCAAGAGTTGGGTGCGGCGCAGCCTTGGCCGCCTCCGGCAGTGCCTGGACACGCCCTGATGGCCGGCCAGGATGATCTCGACGCGCTTGCCGGCGAGTATGTGCTGGGCACGTTGTCGGGCGACGAGCGCGCGGCGGTCGAGCGGCGGATGCTCGATAATCCGGCCTTGGCCACCGCAATCGACGATTGGCAGGATCGGCTGTCGCCGCTGGCGACGCGTCTTGCGCCGGTCATTCCACGCCCAGAAGTCTGGCAGCGGATCCGGCGGTTCGGTGACCGACCGTAGCCGCGTCGTGCGTTCATCCTGGTGGAACCGAGTTCGGCGTCTGGCGCGGTCTGGCCGGTTTGGCGACCGCTGCGGCCGTCGCCGTCGTTGCCTTCGTCCTGGCCACGGCACCGCCCCAACTGATTGCCGTGCTCAACGACGCGCAGGGACGCCCGATCTGGCTGCTGCGTACGTCCGAGGACGAGCGCGGTCTGCTCACCCGGCTGCTCGGCGACACGCCGCCGGCGGAGCGGGTGCCGGAACTGTGGCTGCTGCCCGCCGACCGGCCGCCGGTCTCCCTGGGCCTGCTCGAGCCCGCCGGCGACAACCGCCGGCCGCTCACCCCGGAAGTCGAGCGCATGCTGCAGGCTGGCGCCATGCTTGCGGTCAGTCTCGAGCCGCCGGGCGGCTCGCCGACGGGGCAGCCGACGGGCCCTGTCGTGTCCACTGGCCAACTCGCCACCGACCCTCGCTGACGGTCGGATCACCGACCTCGATCACGAACGCGTGATCACCCAGACGCCTGCAACTATTAAGGCGTCCCTGACCGTATGGTAGCTGTCGGACAGCGCTTGTCCGGCGCAAGCCTGCGAGTGGGCGGAGGCGTTACCATGTCGCTGCGGGGTTCGAGTGGATCGGTTCGTCTAGCGATCAAGCATCCGCCTAGCTAATTAAACAGAACAATAAATAGCGGAGGAACTACATGAATAAATAACAACACGACTAAATGTCTCATTATTATGCAATCACAACAATCAACGAAGTCTCCCAGCAGAACTGGTGAAAACTTCGGATACAGTCAGGTGCGAAATGTACGACACGAACGTTCCGAACTCACGCGATACGGCCGTGGCGCATCGCCTTCGTGGCTGGGTGCGCGTGCCCGTGGTGGCCTTGCTGGCCGGTGCGGCCATGGCGGCAGTCGTAACTCAAGGCGCAGCCGCAGCCACTCTGCCCGGAAGCTTCAGAGGCGAGGCCTACGGGACCAATACCACCGCCGTCGTTGGGCCGATTGCGGTTTCATTGGGCAAGACCGCCTACCTGCCCTGTCCGTGCGTGGGCACCAACGGCGTCGTCAAGCAGAACAACATCACCTCGCTATCGGCCGGTGGTACCCTGCTGAACGCAGCCGCGGTCACCAGCACCGTGTTCGCGCGCAAGACCGCCACGAACACGGCGGAAGTCTCCAACACCTCGACCATAGCCGGCATCAATCTGTTCAATGGGCTGATCACGGCAACGACGATCAAGGCGGTCGCCAACACCAACGCCAATGCGAGCACGATCGCCAGCAACGCAACCGGTTCCCAGTTCGTGAATCTGGTGATCGGCGGCGTCCCGATCAGCGCCAACCCGACGCCCGGCACTACCATCGCGCTGGCCGGAGTCGGCTCGGTCGTCCTGAACAAGGTGACGATCACCGGCACCAACGCGAAGATGAGAAACATCGTCGTCGACATGCTGACCATCGAGGTCGCTCCGGGCAACCTCGTCGGACTGCCGCTCGGCGCCAAGATCGTCGTCGCGCATGCCACCTCAGGCTTCGTCCGCAACGTCCTGCCGGCGTTCGTAGGTGGTGAGGCCTATGCCGCCGTCGCCAACGCCGCGGTCGGCAGCCTCATCCAGAACAAGATCGGCAAGGCAGCGCTGGTCTCGATCGGCTGCGACGGTACCGGCGGGGTCACCAAGACCAACACGATCGCAAACATCAGCGTGAGCCCGGTCCTGGTGATCGGCACCGGGAACACCGAGGCCTTCGGCGGTCTCGATGGCAGCGGCACGATCGCCCGCACCACAGCCACGATCGAGAATGCCGACCTACTCAAGGTGCCGGTCCTCGGTGCTCTGGTCCACTTCACGGCGATCAAGGTGGTGGCCGAGGACAAGTACAACGGCAGCCTCCACACGCGCTCGACGGCAGGCACCCAGTTCACCGGCCTGAAGATCGCCGGCCTCTCCCTGCCGATCAACGTCGCCCCGAACTTCCGGGTCAATGTCCCTCTGTTCGGCTACGTGATCGTCAACGAGCAGACGATCCCTGCCGCCAATAAGAAGGGCTTCATGGCCGTGAATGGCCTGAAGATCGTGATCGAAACCCCCTTGCTGGGCCTCCCGGTCGGCAGCCAGATCGTGGTGGCTCACGCCGAGGCCTCCGCGCAGCGCTGAACATAGCGACCAGTTTTTTGCAGCGGATAGCGGGTCTCGAGCGATCGAGGCCCGCTTTTTATGTCCCCTCGATCCGGTGCAGCCGACGGTATTCGCGGTCATGGTAGACCAGCCCCGGCGCCGCCTCGACCCAGGCCGCGGCCTCGACCTCACCGATGAAGATCGAGTGGGTGCTGGCCGTCGCGACCTCGACCAGCCGGCATTCGAAGACCGCGGCTGCGGCGGCCAGCACCGGCATGCCGGTCCGCCCGATCCGCCAGTCGCCGATCGCAAACCGGCTGGGCCCATGGCTTTCGTCGCGACCGCCGAAATGCTCGGCGAGATGCTGCTGGGCCGGTGTCAGCACGTTGACCGCGAACTTTTGGCTTTCCCGGATGAGACCGTGTGCGTCCGCGTCGCGATGGATGCAGGCGAGCAGGCGCGGGGGCTCGGCGGTAAGCGAGCAGACCGAGGTCGCGGTCAGGCCGGCGCGGATCTCGCCCAGGCGGCTGGTCACGATGGTGACGCCGCCGGCGAGCCGGCGCATCCCGGCAATGAAGTCGGCGGTGGGGACAGGCAAGATGATCGGGCTCCAGGGGTGCCAGCCTTCGCGCGGCCCCGCGGCAGCCGATCCTAGTAGGCGTTCGGGTGCGAGAAACCGACGAGCAACGTACGGAAGATAATGCGCAGATCGAGCAGAAGCGACCAGTTCTCGATATAATGCAGATCGTAGCGCACGCGCTCCTGCATGCGGGCCAGCGTGTCGGCCTCGCCGCGCAGGCCGTTCACCTGCGCCCAGCCGGTGATCCCGGGCTTGACCCGGTGCCGGGCGAGATAGCCGTCGATCAGGCCGGCGAAGCGGTCGTGGTGCGCGATGGCATGCGGGCGCGGGCCGACCACCGACATCTCGCCGCGCAGCACGTTGAGGAACTGCGGCAGCTCGTCCAGGCTGGTCCGCCGCAGCAGACGCCCAATCGGTGTGACCCTGGGGTCGTGCCGCCGGGTCGTGGCCACCGCGCCCTGCGGCCCTTCGCAGCGATCGACGAACATGGTCCGGAACTTGAGCACCTCGATCGGCCGGTTGTCGAATCCATAGCGTCGCTGCCGGTACATCACCGGCCCCGGGGATCCGTGGCGGATCAGGAGGATGATGCCGAGCATGACCGGCGCCGCCAGCACCAGGACGAGGCTGGCGAGGATGCGATCCTCGACACCCTTCGCCAACGCCGACCAGCCCGTCAGCGGGCGGTCGAAGACCCGCAGCAAGGGCATCCCGGCGACCTCGGTGACGCCGTGGCCGGCGAGCTCCAGCCCCGGCAGGTCGGGGCTCAGTCGTACGTTGAGCGGCAGGTGGCGCAGCTTCTCGAAGCAGGCTAGCCGCCGGCTTGCGGCATGCTGGGGCAGAGTGATGATGATCTCGTCGACGGTCTCAACCCGGGCGAAGGCCAGAAGATCGTCGAGGGTGCCCAGCACCGGACAATCCTCGACCAGCGCCGGGACGCGGCTGCGGCGGTCGTCGAACACGCCCACGACCAGCATCCCGGGATCGTGCTGGCGCACTCGGCGGATGAACAGGGCCGCCTGTGGCCCCGCCCCGACCAGGACGAGCCTGGTTGCCAGGCGGCCCGATCGCTGCCCGCGGCCGACCGCGAGCGCCGTGGCCACGTGCACCGCGAGGAGCAGGGCCAGTGCTGAGGCCCACCAGACCACGAACAGGCGCGCCGGCAACTCTTCGGTGCTGCCGGTGGCGGCCGCGAGCCCGACCAACAGCACCTGGACCGAGCTCCAGGCCACGACGAGCCGCCGGATTTGCGCCCCGGCGCTGCCAAGATCGCGCGGGCGGTAGAGCCCCGCGGCGGCGAACAGGTCGAGGGCGATCAGCGCGGCGCAGGCGACTGCGAACCAAAGCAGTGGCTGGATCGGACGCGAATCGACGATTGCATGGGCCACCAGCGCCGCGGCTACGATTACAGCCAGATCGAAGATCCGCAGAGCAGTGCCGATCGCCCGTGGAGTAAGCCGCAACCGGTCTCGCCGGCGGCGATCCGGCGAGTCCGCGGCCGGCCCGGGCGAGGGCGCATTGACCATGTCTATCGACGGCTCACCATCAAGGATACCAGCTTTCAACCATAAAGGTTCATCGGAGGCAAGCTCCCTCCACCACCCGATCCACGGACCACCTCGATTGTACCGCCTCCGCCATATCGGCATCCGGGAGCTGGCGGCCGCTTGCGGACACGGTTGCGCGAGCGGGTTGTCCGGGTCGGCTGAAGCCGCGATATGTAGCGAATGAAACTCACGAGTTCAGTTCCGGACCCGGCTGGACCCCCTCCACCGGGCGCCGCCCGGCGCCGGCGTATCCTGGAGGCGGCGACGCGGCTGTTTGCGGCAGCGTCGTACGACGTGGTGCAGATGACCGACATTGCCCGCGCGGCCGGCGTCGCCAAGCCCACGGTCTATCGGCATTTCCTGACCAAGGAGATGCTGTACGTCGAGGCGCTGGAGGTCATGCTCGCCAAGCTCAAGGCGAGCGTCCGCAGCATCGCCCAAGGTCCGGCACCTGCGGCGGAGCGCTTGACGGCGATCGTCACGCTCATGTTCGCGGAGATCGGCCGGCTCAAGGCGCTGATTCGCGTCGCCGAGGGTGGTGGCGAGCAGCCGGGAGTTACCGGGCGCTCCGTACTGCGTCGCGAGCTGCGGCATGTGCGTGCCGCGATCGCCGCCGTGATCCGCGACGGCGTCGAGTCCGGCGGCTTTGTGGTGGTCGACCCCGAACTTGCGGCCATGGTCGTTCTGGGAGGGGTCCGCATGGCCGCCGACAGCGGCAGCGCCGACCCCGCCGAAGCCGTGGCCACCCTGCTGCTTGGCGGGCTCGCCCGCCGCCCGCCATCATCCATCGACCTCCAACGCTGACCGGAGCGCCAGTCATGCGATATCTGCGTCTGGCCATCCTGGCGCTCGCCTTGTCGGGCGTCGTCGGCATCGCCGCCTATGCCCGGCTCGAGTCTGACCCGCTTGCCGCGGAGAAGAAGAGCAGCGCGCCGAGCGAAAGCCCGAAAATTGCGGTCGTATCGGCGGTTGCACGGCGGCAGGACGTGCCGGTGAGCCGCGCATCTGTCGGCTGGGTCGAGCCGATATCCGTGGTCACGGTCCGCGCACGGGTAGAGGGCGAGGTCGTCGAGCAGCACGTCACGGACGGCCAGCTCGTGCGGAAGGGCGACCTGCTGTTTCGCATCGACGATCGTGAGATCCGCGCCCAGATGGCCAAGGACGAGGCGTTGCTGGCCCGTGATCAGGCGACGCTGGCGCGGGCACAGGCGGATCTGCAGCGTGACCACGACCTGCTGCAGAAGCGCGTCGCGGCCCAGCAGCAGGTCGACCAGGCCGAGGCCGACGCGAAGATCGCCGCCGCGAACCTCGAGGGCGACCAGGCGGCACTCGACAGCGATCGCATCCGGCTGGACTACACCATGGTCCGGGCACCGATCGACGGCCGGGTCGGTGCGGTGCGCGTGACGCCCGGCAACATCGTCCGCGCGTCCGATGGCGGCGAGGGCTTGGTGGCGATCACCCAGATGAAACCGCTGCGGGTCAGCTTCACCCTGCCCGAGCGCGACCTCGCGGCGCTCCGCACCGCCGATGCCGGTGGCGGCGTGCCCGTCCGGGTCTTCGTTCACGGCGAGCCCCAGCCGCTGGCGACCGGCAGCCTCAATTTCATCGACAGCAGCGTCGACCCGGCTTCCGGGACGATCACCGTCAAGGCAGCGGTCGCGAACGAGGACGGCGCGCTGTGGCCCGGACAGTACGTCGACGTCGAGGTGGATCTCGGCAAGGTGCGTGATGCGGTCACCGTCCCGCTGGTGGCGATCCAGCCTGGACAGGACGGCCCCTTCGTCTACGCCGTCGACGCCGACGGCAAGGCCGCGATCCGCAAGATCGTCACTGGCGAGACGCTCGGCGACGAAATCATCGTGTCGCGGGGTCTGGCCGCCGGCGATCATGTGGTGACTGAAGGCCAGGTGCGCCTGCGGAGCGGCAGCCGGGTCACGGAGCGGATGGTGCCCGTCGCCGAGGCGGCGTCCGGAGCGAGTTCGTGAACGTATCCGCCCTATTCATCAGGCGGCCGGTCGCGACCATCCTGCTCTCGGTCGCCCTGACCCTGGGCGGGCTGTTCGCCTATGGGCAGCTGCCGGTGGCGGCCCTGCCGCAGGTCGACTTCCCGACCGTCTCGGTCTCGGCGCAACTGCCCGGCGCCTCGCCGGACACCATGGCCACCGCCGTGGCGACGCCGCTGATCAAGCAGCTCTCGATCATCCCGGCGATCCAGCAGATCAGCACCACCAGCTCCCAGGGCGCCACCTCGATCACGGTCGAGTTCGAGCTCGGCCGGGACATCGACCAAGCGGCGGCGGACGTGCAGGCGGCGATCGCCCGCACCCAGCGCCAGCTGCCGATCGAGATGACCACCCCGCCGAGCTACCGGAAGCTCAACCCGGCGGATGCGCCGATCCTGCAACTGGCGCTGCAGAGCGACACCACGCCGCTGCCCAAGCTCGACGCGTTCGCCCAGCAGGTGATCTCGCCGGCCCTATCGACCATCGACGGCGTCGGTCAGGTGCAGATCTACGGCAGCCAGAAATACGCGGTGCGCATCCAGCTCGACCCCGACCTGCTGGCTGCCCGCGGGATCGGTGTCGACGAGATCGAGACGGCGGTCGGAGCCGCCAACGCCAACACGCCGGTCGGCACCGTCCAGGGTCGGGCTCAGAACCTGACCATCGAGGCGCAGACCGGGCTCGCCGACGCAGCGGGGTTCCGCGACCTCATCATCGCCACGCGCAACGGCCATCCGATCCGCCTGGGCGAGGTCGCGCGGGTGATCGATTCGGTCGAGAACAACCAGCAGGCCAGCTCGTACGACGGCCAGCGCTCGCTGGTGCTGGCGGTGCAGCGGCAGCCCGGTGCCAACACGGTGGCCGTGGTCGACCGGGTCAAGGCGATGCTGCCGCAGCTCACGGCGGAGCTGGGCCCGACCGGCAGCATCCATATCCTGAACGACCGCTCGGCCTCGGTGCGCGCCGCGGTCCACGACGTCCAGATCACGCTGCTGGTGACCGTCGGTCTTGTCGTCCTGGTCATCTACCTGTTTCTCGGCCGGCTGGGTGCCACCGCCATCCCCACGATCGCCGTGCCGGTCTCGATCATCACCACCTTCGGCGCGATGCAGCTGCTCAGCTATTCGATCGACAACATCTCGCTGCTGGCGCTGACCCTCTCGGTCGGCCTCGTGGTCGACGACGCCATCGTCATGCTGGAGAACATCGTCCGCCACATCGACGCGGGGATGCCGCCCCTGCAGGCGGCGCTCAAGGGCAGCGGCGAGATCGGCTTCACCATCGTCTCGATCACCGTCTCGCTGGTGGCCGTGTTCATCCCGGTGCTGCTGATGGGCGGCGTGGTCGGGCGCGTGTTCCACGAGTTCGCGATTGTGGTCACGATCGCGATCGCGGCCTCGGCATTCGTTTCCCTGACCCTGACGCCGATGCTATGCGCCCGCCTGCCGGCTCATGCAGACGCTCAACATCGCAACCTCTTCGAGCGAGCCTTCGACCGGGTGCAGGCGGCCTACGGCGTGGCCCTGGACCTTTGCCTGCGAGCGCGGCCGCTGATGCTGGTGCTGTTCATCGCGACCATGGGTGTTACCGTCTGGCTGTTCCGCGACATCCCCAAGGGGTTCTTCCCGCAGGAAGATATCGGCCAGCTTTCAATTCAGACCGAAGCGCGCCAGGACATCTCGTTTCAGGCCATGCAGGGACTGCAGCGGGAAGCCGAGGCGGTGCTCGAGCGCTCGCCGCACGTTGCCCACGTGGCCTCGATCATCGGCAGCGTCGGCGCTGCCGGCACGCTCAACAACGGCCGGTTCTTCGTCGAGCTGAAGCCCAGGTCCGAGCGGGCGCCGCTGCCCCAGGTGGTGGCCGACCTGCGCCGCGACCTGGGACGGATCGCCGGCATCGGCAGCTTCATCGTCCCGGTCCAAAACCTCAGCTTCGGTGGCCGGTCGAGCAAGAGCCAGTACCAGTTCGTGGTGCAGGGAATCGACCGCGGCGAGCTTTACGATTGGGCGACGCGGCTCGCCGACCGGATGGGCCGGGACCACGCCTTCAGCGACGTCGCCAGCGACCTCCAGAACACCGCCCTGCAGGCCCGGATCGTGATCGACCGGGATAAGGCGCGCTCGCTCGGGATCACCGCCGGGCAGCTCCGCTCGACCCTCTACACCGGCTTCGGCAGCCGGCAGGCCTCGACCATCTACGCCACCGGCGACAGCTATGCCGTCATCGTCGAGTTCGACCCGCGCATCGCATGGAGCGCCGACCGTCTGGATGACGTGCGGGTCGCGGCGTCGTCCGGCCGGGTCGTGCCGCTGTCGGCATTCGCGCGGGTCGAGCGCGTCGCGGGGCCGCTGGCGATCAACCAGTTGGGCCAGCTGCCGGCGGTGACCGTCTCGTTCAACCTGCCGCAGGGCGTGGCGCTGGGCGACGCGGTCCAGCGGATCGAGGCGATCAAGAGCGAGCTCGGCGTGCCCGCCACGATCAGCACCACCTTCTCCGGGACCGCCCGCGTGTTCCAGGAGGCGCTGGCCAACCAGGGCCTGCTGCTGCTGGCGGCCGTGGTGACGATCTACCTCGTGCTGGGCATCCTCTACGAGAGCTTCATCCACCCGCTGACCATCCTGACCGGCCTGCCCGCGGCGGCTGTCGGGGCCTTGGGTGCGTTGAACCTGTTCGGACAGGACCTCAGCGTGATCGCCACCATCGGCCTCCTGATGCTGATCGGCATCGTCAAGAAGAACGCGATCATGATGGTCGACGTGGCGCTGGTCCGGCAGCGCGAGGGCATGTCGCCGCTGGAGGCGATCCGCGGTGCCTGCCTGCTGCGCTTCCGGCCGATCATGATGACGACGCTGGCGGCCCTCATGGGCACGCTGCCGATCGCCATCGGCCAGGGCGCCAGCGCCGAGCTGCGTCAGCCGCTCGGCATCGCCGTGGTCGGTGGCCTGCTGGTGTCGCAGCTCCTAACGCTGTTCATCACACCGGTGCTCTTCACCTACATGGAAGATTTGGCGGGTGCATTGCGCCGCCTCTTCCGGCGGCAGACGCGATCGGCCACCGGCGCTGCAGCCTAGCTGTCCACTTCCGGCATCAACTCGCATCGCATTCGCATATGCTCGATGCCTGCCTCGTCGAACGGCGGACCTGCGGCGAGGAAGCCGAGACGGCGGTAGAAATCGAGGGCCGAGGTCTGGGCGTTGAGCACGGTGGAACGGAAACCGGCAGCGGCAACCGAATCCAGGACCTGCTCCATCAGCTCCTTGCCCAGGCCCAGTCCGCGCGCGTCGTGCAGCACGGCGACCCGCTCGATCTTGGCCGTGTCCGGCGCCAGCGCGCGCCAGCGCAAGGTCCCGACGGGCCGGTCGCCGAGAAGCGCCAGCAGATGGGTCGCGGTCGCGTCATGCTGATCCAGCTCTTCGTGCAGCGCCACGCCCTGCTCCTCGACGAAGACGGCGATCCGGATCGCGAAGCAGGCCTGCCGGTCCGCCGCGCTCGCGGCCTCACGGACGACGATCTCGCTCACGGGCCGCGCCGCAACAGGTTGAGGCGCATCGGCTGGGTGAAGGCCCGTCCGCCGTCCGCGGGCTCGCCCAGCGCCGCGAACAGCTGCTCGAGTTCGGGCTCCATGCGTGCCAGCGCCGCCGCGCGCGCCGGGTTCGCGCCCAGAAAGCGGGCGCGCACGGCCGGCCAGTCCGGCTCGACCACCTGCGTGTCGT
Source organism: uncultured Alphaproteobacteria bacterium (assembly GCA_963798145.1). Lineage (GTDB taxonomy): Bacteria > Pseudomonadota > Alphaproteobacteria > Geminicoccales > Geminicoccaceae > Benzoatithermus. The sequence goes on along the minus strand of CAWCSG010000012.1, from coordinate 30,428 downwards.
AGAACTCCTCGCGCACCATGCGCAGCCCCAGGGCAGCGGCGGCGTGCAGGGCGCGGAAGGCTTCCCGCCGGATCTCGGTCTCGTCTTCCAGCGGCTGCAGCAGCCGGAACTGGTCTCCTTCCGGCAGCGGCTCCACCACCGCGAGCTCGCCGCCGGTGGTCAGCACCCGGCCCGCCTCGGCCAGCGCCTGCCATTGGTCCGCGATCGGCACGTGGTGCAGGCTGTTGAAGAACAGCACGAGGTCGAAGCGACCCGAGGCGAACGGCAGCGCCTCGCCGCGCCCGGCCACCAGCGGCACGGCCGGGACCTGCGCGCGCGCCTGGGCCAGCTGGGCCAGGCCGGGGTCGAGCCCGATCGGCAGCGCAGCTTCGCGCACGAGCCAGCCCAGGAGGCGGCCGGTTCCGCAACCGACCTCCAGCACGGACCGGCCGGCGAGGGCCACGGTCTTGCGCAGGACGTCGGTATGGCGGCGAAAGGGTGGCGGCATGGTGGCACTCGTCCTAGCCTAGCGGAGACACCAGCGACAAGGAGGCTCGACCGTGCCGGACCGTCTGGACAACACGCGCCGCATCCGCGCCCCGCGCGGTCGCACGCTGAACGCCCGGAGCTGGCAGACCGAGGCGCCGCTCCGCATGCTGATGAACAATCTCGACCCGGACGTCGCCGAGGCCCCCGAGGAGCTGGTCGTGTATGGCGGCATCGGCCGGGCGGCCCGCGACTGGCGCTGCTACGACACGATCGTCGCATGCTTGAAGGAGCTCGGCGAGGACGAGACGCTCCTGGTCCAGTCGGGCAAGCCGGTCGGCGTGTTCCGTACCCACAGCGACGCGCCGCGCGTGCTGATCGCCAACTCGAACCTGGTAGCACACTGGGCCACCTGGGAGCATTTCAACGAGCTCGATCGCAAGGGCCTGATGATGTACGGCCAGATGACCGCCGGGTCCTGGATCTATATCGGCAGCCAGGGCATCGTGCAGGGCACCTACGAGACCTTCGTCGAGGCCGGCAGGCAGCACTATGGCGGCGATCTCGCCGGGCGCTGGATCCTCACCGGCGGCCTGGGCGGCATGGGCGGCGCACAGCCCTTGGCCGCGACCATGGCCGGCGCCTCCTGCCTCGCGGTCGAGTGCCGCCGGGGCAGCATCGAGCGCCGGCTGGAGACCGGCTATATCGACCGGATCGCGGAATCGCTGGACGATGCCCTTGCCATTCTCGACGAATCCCGCCGGCAGCAAGCGCGCGGTCTCGGTCGGCCTGGTCGGCAACGCCGCCGAAGTCTTCCCCGAACTGTTCCGGCGCGGCGTGCGGCCGGACATGGTCACCGACCAGACCAGCGCCCACGATCCGCTCCACGGCTACCTGCCGATCGGCTGGGATGTGGGCACCTGGGAGACGCGCCAGGCCACGGATGCCGCCGCGGTCGAGCGTGCCGCCAAGGAGTCCATGGCCGTCCACGTAAGGGCCATGCTGGATTTCCACCGCGCCGGCGTGCCGACGCTCGACTACGGCAACAACATCCGTCAGTTCGCGCTGGAGATGGGCGTCAGCGACGCGTTCGATTTCCCGGGTTTCGTGCCGGCCTACATCCGGCCGCAGTTCTGCCGGGGCAGAGGTCCATTCCGCTGGGCCGCGCTGTCCGGCAATCCCGAGGACATCTGGAAGACCGACGCCAAGGTGAAGGAGCTGTTCCCTGCCGACACCCATCTCCATCGCTGGCTCGACATGGCCCGGGAGCGCATCCACTTCCAGGGCCTGCCGGCCCGGATCTGCTGGCTGGGCCTGGGCGAGCGGGCGAGGGCGGGGCTGGCGTTCAACGAGATGGTGGCCAGCGGCGAACTCGAGGCGCCGATTGTGATCGGTCGCGACCACCTCGATTCCGGCTCCGTCGCGAGCCCCAACCGCGAGACCGAGGCGATGCGCGACGGCTCGGACGCGGTTGCCGACTGGCCGCTGCTCAATGCGCTGCTGAACACCGCCTCCGGTGCCACCTGGGTCAGCCTGCACCATGGCGGCGGTGTCGGCATCGGCTATTCGCAGCATTCGGGCATCGTCATCGTCTGTGACGGCACGCCGGAGGCCGCGCGCCGCATCGAGCGCGTGCTGACCAACGATCCGGCGACCGGCGTGATGCGCCACGCCGATGCCGGCTACCCGGAAGCCATCGCCTGCGCCCGCGAGCAGGGCCTGAACCTGCCGATGCTCCGTGACGGCCACGCCGCATGAACGGCACCGGGGCGGTGATCGCGACCCTGCTGGGCCTGCTCGCGGCTGCGGCCGGGGTCGCATGGTGGGGCTGGAGCCAGCTCGCCGACGTCGAGATGAGTACGCAGGGCTATATCGCGCTGGCCCTTGGCGTCGTCGCGACGACGGGCCTCGGCGTCGGGCTGATGTGGCTGGTCTATTTCAGCAATCGGCACGGTTACGACGATGACGTTGGACGGGAATGACGCTGCGCCGAGCTCGGCTTGAGTATATCCAAGGATTGTCTTGAGCGCTTCTATCGAGATCTTCACAGATATTTCGACCGCTAACCCGGAGATTTTTAAAAATCGCGTTGCGCCAGATGATCCATACCCAAGGACTGATCGCGCAATGTACACAGCGTGTCCGACCAGCAAGAATGCTGAGGCAGAGAACGCCCCTTACAATTTCTCGGCCGGGGTATTATATCCGACGGCCAGACATCGTGTCTGCCGCGCTCCGGCCTTGGTGGCTTCACCGTGGTGCTCGCAGTTGATCCGAAGCCGTTGCCATTCCATCGTTCGAGGACAACAATGCTGCCCGAAGCTACCGCCACCCTCCGCCGCGCCGTCGAGACCGTGCGCGCTCAGATTCCCAAGGGTGAGCTCACGCTGGCCAGTGTCGAGCGCCTGTTGAAGGCTGCCGAGGCCGTCTGCGCCGAGCCAGAGCCGGAGCCCGCGCCGGTTCGCGCGTCGGCGGCGATCAAGCCGTCGCCACAGGTGACCAAGCGGCAGGAAGAGCGGCGCAAGTGGGCCAAGATCGCAAAGCAGAACGAGCGGGACGACCAGTCCACGCCCAACAGCATCGAATAACCATTTCGCGCGAGCTGCGCGGCCTAAATCAACCGCAGCTTCACATAGGAGCCGGGCGCGTCGTCAAGCGCGGGCAATTCGCCGCTGCCGGGCTCGCGGGCGGCAACCTGTTCGCCCGCAAGGCGCCCGTGCCAGTGCGCCCAGTCGGTCCACCAGGAACCGTCGTGGTGGCGTGCGCCTTCGAACCAGGCGTCCGGATCTGACGGCAGCGCATCGTTGAGCCAGTAGCCATACTTGCCGGCAGCCGGCGGGTTGACGACGCCGGCGATATGCCCCGAGCCGGCGAGGACAAACCGCTTCTCACCCTGATATAGTTGCGTGCCGGCGTAGGTGCTCTTCCATGGCGCGATATGGTCTTCCTTGGTCGAAACCCAATATACGGGCAGATCCAGGGTGCGCAGGTCGATCGGCACCCCACCCAGGCACACGCCGCCGGGCTGGATCAGCACATTCTCGTAGTAGCACTTGCGCAGATAGAAGCTGTGCATGGTAGCCGGCATACGCGTATTGTCGGAGTTCCAGTACAAGAGATCGAACGGGAACGGATCCTTGCCCAATAGATAGTTGTTGATCACGAACGACCAGATCAAATCGCTCGCGCGCAGCGTGTTGAAGCTCGCGGCCATTTCTGCACCGTCGAGAAAGCCGCGCGCGGCCATGGACTTCTCGATCGCGGCCAACTGCTCCTCGTCGATGAACAGCCCGAGCTCGCCCGGGTCCGCGAAGTCGACCAGCGTCGTGAAGAAAGTGGCCGACTTGATCCGGTCGTCGCCTTTCGCCTTCATCCACGCCAGTGTCGACGCCAGGAGGGTGCCGCCCAGGCAGTAGCCGATCGCATTGACCTCACGCTCACCGGTCGCCTTGGCGATGGCGTCGAGCGCCGCCAGCGGACCCTCGAACATGTAATGCTCGAAGCTCTTGTGGCTGAGCGCCTGATCCGGGTTGACCCAGGACAGGACGAACACCGTGTAGCCTTGGTCCACGCAGTACTTGATGAAGCTGTTCTTGGGCTGCAGGTCGAGAATATAAAACTTGTTGATCCACGGCGGGATGATCATCAGCGGCCGGCGGTAGACCTGCGCGGTCGACGGCGCGTACTGAATCAGCTGCATCAGATCGGTCTCGAGGATGACCTTTCCGGGCGTGGTGGCGATGTTCTTGCCAACCTCGAACGCATCGAGGTCGGTCATGCGGATCGCGAGCTTGCCTTTGCCGCGGTCCAGATCCTCCAGCATGTTTTTCAGCCCGCGCAGCAAATTCTCGCCGCGGGTTTCGATCGTCAGGCGCAGCACCTCGGGATTGGTGGCAAGGAAGTTCGACGGCGCCATCATCTCGACGAACTGACGCGTGTAGAATTCGAGCTTGCGCTGCGTCTTGTCGTTCAGGCCATCTTTCTGGCTCGCCACCTGCAGGAAGTATTTCGAGCTCAGGAGGTAGGATTGCTTGATGAAGTCGAACAGCGCGTTGTCGTCCCAGGCGGCGTCCTTGAACCGGCGGTCGCCCCGATCGGCGACGATCACCGGCTCGACGTCGGCGCCCATCATGCGCTGCGTGGTGGCGCGCCAAAGCCGCATCGAGTCCTGCCACAAGCCGAACTGGGCCTGCATCATCTCGTGCGGGTGGCTCATCAGCCGGGTCAGCATCTCGACGAAGGTGCCGCCGAGTTGGGCCTGCCGGTCGAACCCGTTGCCGGTGTCGTCGAGATCCTGCTGCCGCGCCAGAAAATCCTCGACCAGCTTGCGACTGCGCTCGGCGATGTCGCCGAGGATCGCCACTACCTCTTCCGACTGGTCGGCCTCCGACTCCGCTTGCTGTTGCCCGGCCATGCTCAAATCCCCTATCATGCAACCCAACGACCGAGCGTTCGTGCGCCGGCCGCATCCCGAAGCAGGCCGGGTGCGGTCGAAACCCTTGCGCCGGTCGGATCACCCGAGCTGGGTTGCTGCTGCGCCGTGAATGTAGTCGACCCGCCGGAAACCGCCAGCGGCGCGGACGAGCCGGTAGCACCGGCGCCGCGCGCTCGACATGCGACCCGGCCGCGCGGCCCGGGCAGGCATCGCCCGACCGTCGCGATGCTGCTGCTCGCGCTGCTGGCAGCCTGCCAGACCGCCGCGACGAAACCGGGCGAGAGCCCTCCCAGGCCGGTCCCCCCGGGCGAGTATCCCGATCTTGCCAGCGTGCCGCCGCGGCCGCAGCTCAGCTATACGGTCGCCCAGCGCGCCGCGATCGGCAACCAGCTCGTGGCCGATCGTGCAAACGCCCGCTATCGCGGCGCCGAGCTGGCCTACGCCACCGGTGCCACCAAGGAGCCGCCTGCACCACCGTCGACAACTGTGGCACCGGCCAACGCCGCGCCTCCATTGCCAATTACGGCCGGCGACCCGGATGTCGCCCGCGCCTACGTGCGCAGCGATCTGATCATTGCCGCCGACAAGGGCAAGTTGCGCCAGCTGATGCGGCGGCTCGAGCAGCGGGCACCCGATCCGGTCGGCCCGGCGACACTGACCGAGGCCGTGGGCCTTACGGCACCCAGTACCGTGCCGGCCCCCGCGGCTGGTGCCAACCCGGGCGGCGACGCGCCGACCGCCCTCGATCGTCTCGGCGGCCTGCTCGGCCTCGACGACGACGCGAGTGCCGCGGCCGCAGCGAAGGATGCCGCCGCGACGCCGCTGCCGCTGGGCTCGGTGGTGGCGCGCGTGCCACTGGGGCGCGCCGGGGTCGATCCGGACGCGGACGCCGCCGCTCAGCTCGCTCGCGCGCTGGACCAGGCCCGCACTGCGAATGCGGCGCTCCGGATCGTCGGACCGGCCGGGGAGACGGGAGCAGGACTCGATCAGGCGCGCGCCGTTGCCCAGGATCTGATCCAGCTCGGCGCGCGCCCCGACCAGCTTACGGTCGCCGTCGCCGGCAGCGGCGACGAGGTGCTGGTGTATCTGGCGCAACCTCCCGCTTCGTGAGTCCGCGGGCGGCCTGCGGATTCGCGTGGGCGTCGAAACGTGCTACGAAGCCGGTCCACGATCGGCGCCGGCTGGCCGAGATCTTTGCGGACCGCACCCATGAGAGAGCCCGAGTTCCACCGCATCCGGCGCCTTGCGCCCTATGTGTTCGCCGAGGTCAACCGGCTGAAGGCGACGGCACGCGCGGCCGGCAAGGACATCATCGATCTGGGTATGGGCAACCCCGACAGCCCGACCCCCGCTCATATCGTCGAGAAGCTGGTCGAGACCGTGCGCGACGGCAAGACGCACCGCTATTCCACGTCGCGTGGCATCCCGGGCCTGCGCAAGGCCTGGGCCGCCTATTACGACCGCCGCTTCGGCGTTCGGCTCGACCCCGAAAGTCAGGTCTGCGTCACGTTGGGCTCCAAGGAGGGGCTGGCAAACCTCGCGCAGGCGATCACGGCGCCGGGCGACACCGTCCTCTCGCCCAACCCCAGCTACCCGATCCATCCGTTCGGCTTCATCATTGCGGGCGCATCGATCCGTCACGTGCCGTTCGGGCCCGGGATCGACCTCATGCGCGAGCTTGCCAAGGCCGCCGAGCATTCGGTGCCGGCACCGACCATGGTCGTCCTCAATTTTCCGTCGAACCCGACCGCGCTCACCTGCGGCCTCGACTTCTACAAGGAGGCGGTGGCCTGGGCGCGGCAGCGTGACATCTGGCTGCTGTCCGACATCGCCTACGCCGAGATCTATTTCGGCGACCGGCCGCCGCCGTCGATCCTCGAGGCGCCGGGTGCCTTTGACGTCGCGATCGAGTTCGGCTCGCTCTCCAAGACGTACTCCATGCCGGGCTGGCGGATCGGCTTTGCCGCCGGCAACGCCCGGCTGGTCGGCGCGCTCACGCGGATCAAATCCTACCTCGATTACGGTGCCTTCACGCCAGTGCAAGTGGCCGCCACCGCGGCACTGAACGGCCCGCAGGACTGCGTACAAGGCTTTCGCGATCTGTATCGCGGCCGTCGCGACGTGCTGGTCGACGGTTTGGCCAAGGCCGGTTGGCAGGTGCCCAAGCCCGACGCCACCATGTTCTGCTGGGCGCCGGTGCCGGAGCCGTTCAAGGCGCTGGGCTCGATGGGCTTCGCCAAATTGCTGCTCGAGGAAGCCGATGTCGCCGTGTCGCCGGGGATCGGTTTCGGCGAGTATGGCGAGGGTTATGTCCGTCTGGCGCTGGTCGAGAATCGGCAGCGGCTGCGGCAGGCCGTGCGCAGCATCCGTACGTTCCTGGCGCGACAGGACAATGGCGCAGCCGCGCTGGCCGTGGCCTGAGCATGGCGGATCGGCTGCGAATCGGCATCGCCGGACTTGGCACCGTCGGCGCCGGCACGTTCCGGCTGCTGCATGACCGGGCAGCGCTCCTGGCCGACCGTACCGGGCGACCGCTGACCGTGACCGCCGTCAGTGCCCGCGACCGCGGGCGAGCCCGCGACATCGATCTGGCTGGTGTGCGCTGGCACGACGACGCCGGCGCGCTGGCGATGGACCCCGAGGTCGATCTCGTCTGCGAGCTGATCGGCGGCAGCGACGGGCCGGCGCTGGAGTTGACGCGCGCGGCACTCCGGCTCGGCAAGCCCGTGGTCACGGCCAATAAGGCGATGCTCGCCCATCACGGCGCCGAACTCGCCTCGCTCGCCGAAGGCGCTGCGACCCAGCTCCGCTTCGAGGCTGCGGTCGCGGGCGGCATCCCGATCGTCAAATCCCTGCGCGAGGGTTTGGCGGCCAACCGGATCCTGCGCGTCTACGGTATCCTCAACGGCACCTGCAACTTCATCCTGACCACGATGCGTGAGACCGGCCGCGAGTTCGCGGACGTGCTGGCCGAGGCGCAGACTCTGGGCTACGCCGAGGCCGACCCCGCCTTCGACGTCGACGGCATAGACGCCGCCCATAAGCTGGCCCTGCTGGCGGCGCTGGCCTTCGGCGGCCGGCCGCGCTTCGACGCGATCCACATCGAGGGGATCCGCCACGTCTCGGCGATGGACATCGCGTTCGCAGAGCAACTCGGCTACCGGATCAAGCTCTTGGGCGTGGCGCGGATGCACTCCAACCGGTCTCGAGCAGCGCATGCATCCGTGCATGGTTCCGGCGCGTTCGCCGATCGGGCAGGTCGAGGGCGTGTTCAACGGCGTGGTGGTCGAGGGCGACCAGGTCGGCGCCGTTGTGCACGAGGGCCGTGGCGCCGGGGCCGGCCCGACCGCGTCGGCTGTGGTCGGCGACATCGTCGACATCGCACGCGGCCTCGCCGTGCCGACCTTCGGCGTCCCCGTCTCCCGGCTCGTCGACCATCCGATCGCGTCGATCGCGGCCCACGCCGGCAGCTACTACATCCGGCTCATGGTGGTCGATCAGCCGGGCGTGCTCGCCGACATCTCGGCCGTGCTGCGCGACCACGACGTGTCCATCGAGTCGCTGATCCAGCGCGGTCGCAACCCCGGCCAGGCGGTACCGATCGTGCTGACCAGCCATGACACGACCGAAGCCGACATGCGCGGTGCCCTGGAACGGATCGGCGCGCTGGCCGCTGTCTTGGAGCCGCCACGGATGATCCGTATCGAGCGTTCCTGAGTCATACGACCATTGAGGATGCCATGAGCGACTATCTCAGCGAGGACCGTAACCTGGCTCTGGACACCGTCCGGGTGACCGAGGCGGCGGCTTTGGCTAGCGCCCGGTTGATCGGCCACGGCGACGAGAAGGCGGCCGACCAGGCGGCGGTCGATGCGATGCGGCAGGCGCTGAACGTGCTCGACATCGACGGCACCGTGGTGATCGGCGAGGGCGAGCGCGACGAGGCGCCCATGCTCTATATCGGCGAGAAGGTCGGCACCGGGCAGGGGACCAAGATCGACATCGCCCTCGACCCGCTCGAAGGCACCACGATCACCGCCACCGGCGCGCCTAACGCGATCTCGTGCATCGCCATGGCGGCGCACGGCTGCTTCCTCAATGCGCCCGACACCTACATGGACAAGATCGCCGTCGGTCGCGGCCTGCCGCCCGGCATCATCAAGCTCACCGACCCGCCCGCCGCCAATCTCGCCCGCGTCGCCGAGGCCAAGGGCCTGCCGATGGATGAGCTGGTCGTCCTGATTCTCGACCGCCCGCGCCACCAGGGCCTGATCACGGCGGTGCGCAAGGCGGGTGCCCGGATCCGCCTGATCAGCGACGGCGACGTCGCCGGCGTGATCGCCACTTCGCGCCCGGACAGCGGCATCGACATCTACATGGGCAGCGGCGGCGCGCCCGAGGGCGTGCTGGCGGCCGCGGCCCTGCGCTGCATCGGCGGCCAGTTCCAGGGCCGTCTGATGTTCCGCAGCGACGAGGAGCGCGCCCGCGCCCGCAAGATGGGCGTCGAGGATCTCGATCGCATCTACAACATGGAGGATCTGGCGCAGGGCGACGTCATGTTCGCCGCGACCGGCGTCACCGATGGCACGATGCTCAAAGGCGTGCGTCGTCACGGTAATCATGTCTACACCCAGTCGATCGTGATGCGCTCACGGACGGGTACGGTCCGGATCATCGAGGCCGAGCACAACCTCCCGGTCAAGGGCGAGGTCGTGCCGCACTTCCCGGGCTGAGCAGCCGGTTGGGCATGGTCCCGCCGCGCGGCTACGGCTCTCGGGATGGGGCGACAGGAGCGCCGGCACGTCGCTGTCGGCCGCGATGCCAGGTGCTCAGCGCCAGAACCGCGGCGCAACCGAGGAACAGCACCGGCCCGTTCCACGATCGGTCCGGCAGAAGCGAAGGCACCAGTCGGGTTGCGGCCAGAAGCCAGCCTAGGACCAGCGCGGTGAAGGCCCAGTCGTCGACGAACAGGCCGATCAGCTCGGCGAGAACCGCTTTGACCGAGGTCATGGCCGGTACTCCAATGGCGCTGCCGTGGCGGATGGGCGCGGCGCGGGTCGGCGCAGCCACGCCGCCATGCCGAGCGCCACGCCGAGAAAGCCCAACGCTAGCAGCGGGATCGCAAGATCGCCGCCCGGCCAGGCGAAACCCGATCCTTCACCGACCCAGAATACGCCGAACGCCGCCAGCATCACACCCACCGTCAGCTTGAGCGTGTTCTCCGGGATGCGGGTGAGGGGGCGGTGCAGCGCGAGGCCCAGTAGGACCACGAGCACGAGCGCGGCGCCCGCACCGGCGGCAGCCGGGATCAGCAGCCCGGCGGTTGCGCCCATGGCGACCACGATGAACACGACCTCGAGACCCTCGAGCACCACGGCCTTGAAGGTCGTGGCGACGGCGATCGTGTCCCAGATGCCGCGTGTCCCGCCCGAGGCGCGCAGAAGCCTGGTCTCCTCGGCAAAGGCCGCCTCCTCGTCGTGAAGGGCGATGATGCCGGCGGCGCGCAACATGGCCTTCTTGAGCCAGCGCAGGCCGAACAGCAGCAGCAGGACCCCGACCACGATCTGCAGCGACGTGATCGGGATCGTGGCGATCAAGGGGCCAAGGCCGACGACCAGCAGCACGAGCAGGCCGACACCGGCCGCAGTGCCGAGCATCGCCGGTCGCCAGCCGCGAACGGTGCCGACCGCGAGGACGATGGTCAGCGCCTCGACGAACTCGACCAGCGAGGCGAGAAACGCCGCGAGCACCGTGCCCCCGGCGTGAGTCCAGTCGACCATGCCTCATGCCCTCCTGGGCGTCCGACCGCCGAGCGTGCGCTAGGATCCGGTATCCAGGCGGTAGGTGCGGATCGCCGTGTCCCGGTAAAGGCCGCGCAGCTCCGCCTCGCTGCACCCGGCAGTGATCTCGTCCAGGATCGCCACCCACTCTGGATATTGGTGCGTCAGCTCCGACACGGTCCAGTCGCTGCCGTACATGACCCGGTCGAAGCCGAAGCACTCCAGCACGTGGGCGACATAGGGGCGGACCTGCTCGCGCCGCCAGTGCTGGTGGTCGGCCTCGGTGATCACGCCCGACAGCTTGCAGACCACGTTGGGCAGGCGCGCCAGCTCGCGCAGCTGCGACTGCCAAGGTTCGACCAGCCCGTGCTTGATCCCGGGTTTGCCGATATGGTCGAGCACGAACTGCACCTCGGGGCAGCGCCTCGCGAGCTCGATCGCAAACACGAGACCCCAGTGCTTGAGGCAGATGTCGAACGTCAGTCCGTGCTTGGGGAGGAGGCGCAGCCCATCGAGAAAATCTGGGGCAAGGCAGATGCTCGGATCGGCCTCGCCCTCGATCAGCCGCCGGATGCCGCGCAGCGAGCGGTACTGCAGCAGCCGCTCCAGGTCGGCCTCCACCGCGGCGCCCTTCTCCAGCGGCGCATGGGCGACCATCCCCGCTAACCGCGGATCGTGGTCGGCCAGCTCCTGCACCCAGGCCGCTTCCGCGAAATGCAGCCCTGGGTCGACCGCGACCTCCGCGAACACCAGTCTGTCGACCACGATCTCGGCGCGGCAACGGTCGAAATCGGCGAGGTCGAAACGTCGGTCGATCTTGGGCACACGCTGCAACCAACTGTAACGCAGCCAGCTCGGGTCGTAGAGGTGGACGTGGCTGTCGACGATCGGGAAGCTTGGCATGCTCCGCTCCTTGGTCGCCCCTGCTCGCTTACGCGGATGCTAAGCGCCGCACCGCTGCCGTGCTAGAGCCCGCTTGGCACCTCGTGGAGGATGAATGGAAGTCGAGCGCAGCGTTCTCGGGCGAAGCTGGCGGCTGCGTGATTGCGATGCCGCCCAGGCGCTGGCGATCAGCCAGCAGCACGGTGTGCCCGAGCTGGTGGGCCGGGTGCTGGCCGGGCGCGGGGTCCGGCCAGCCGAGGCAGCCTCGTTCCTGAGCCCCCGCCTCAAGGACTGGCTGCCGGACCCGTCGCACCTGCACGACCTCGACCGCGCCGCCGAGCGACTGGCGGCGGCAGTTGGCGCCGGTGAGCGGGTAGGCGTGATCGGCGACTACGACGTCGATGGCGCCACCTCGACCGCACTGCTCGCGCGCTATTTGCGGTCGCTAGGCATCGAGGTCGAGATCCTGATCCCCGACCGGATGCTGGACGGCTACGGTCCGAACGAGCGCCTGCTCGACGAGCTGGCGCGCCGTGGCTGCCGCCTCGTGGTGACCCTCGATACCGGTACGACTGCGTTTGCGCCCCTGGAGCATGCCGCTGCGATCGGTCTCGAGGTGATCGTGATCGACCACCATGCGGCCGAGGCGCGCCTGCCGAAGGCGCTGGGCGGTGGTCAACCCGAACCGCGTCGACCAGACCAGCCCGCTCCAGCATCTTGCCGCCGTGGGCGTCACGTTCATGGTCCTGGTCGCGGTGACGCGGACCCTGCGCGCGCTGGGCGCGTTCACCGAGCGGCCCGATCCGCCTCTGCTCGGCTGGCTCGATCTCGTCGGCCTCGGCACCGTCTGCGACGTCGTCCCGCTCACCGGCCTCAACCGCGCCTTCGTCCATCAGGGTCTCAAGGTGGCCCACGCCGCCGGCCTGCCGGGCATGGCGGCACTCGCCGCTGCGGCCGGTCTCGCCGGGATCACCGATGCGCGTCAGTTCGGCTTCGCGCTCGGACCGCGCATCAATGCTGGCGGCCGGATCGGCCGCTCCGACCTGGGCGCCCGCCTCCTCACCACCGATTCCGCCGAGGAGGCCACCGACCTCGCCGCCCAGCTGCACGCGCTCAACGGCGAGCGCCAGACCGTCGAGCGCGGACTGATCGATGCCGCGCAGCACGCGGTCGAGCCCCAACTCGCCCGCGATCTTGCCGGTGCTGCATGGCCGCCGGCAACGGCTGGCACGCGGGCGTCGTCGGCATCGTCGCCAGCCGTCTGGTCGAGCGCCACCATCGTCCGGTGGTCGTGCTGGGCGTCGCCGACGGGATCGCGAAGGGCTCCGCGCGCTCGATTCGCGGTTTCGATCTGGGCGCGGCGGTGATCGCCGCCCGCCAGCAGGGCCTGCTGCAGCAGGGTGGCGGCCACGCCATGGCCGCCGGCATGACGCTGGCCCAGGACGGGATCCCGGCCTTCCACCGCTTCCTGGTCGAACGCTTCGCGGCCGAGGCCGGTACCGGCGTGCCGGCGCCCGAGCCGCTGCAGCTCGATGGCGTGCTCAGCGTCGGCGCCGCCCAGCCGGCCCTGGCCGCCCAGATCCAGCAGATGGCACCCTACGGCCCCGGCAACGCCGAGCCGCGTTTCGCCCTGACCGACGCTCGCGTCGCGCAATCCCGTATCGTCGGCGACGGCCACGTCAGCTGCAGCTGACCGGCCCGGCCGGCGGCCGGGTCAAGGCGATCGCCTTTCGCGCCGGAGCCTCCGCGCTCGGCCGCGCGCTGCAGGAGAGCCGGCTGCCGCTGCACCTTGCCGGCCGGGTCAAGCTCGACACCTGGCAGGGCCGCGAGCAGGCCAGCTTCGAGATCGAGGACGCCGCCCCGGTCGGCTGAGCCGATCCACCGAAGTTGCGGATTCCCTAGCTGGCGCTACCGTGGCCGAAATCGGTCAGGGCGAGCGATGCTGAACGTCGGTGATTGGCTTCAAGGCCTCGGGCTGGTCCAATATGCCGACCTGTTCCGCGCCAACGACATCGATGGCGACCTGTTGGCTGGGCTTGACCGGCGACGATCTCAAGGACATCGGCATCGTCTCGCTCGGCCATCGCAAGAAGCTGCTGGAGGCCATCGCCGCCCTTGCCGCGGCACCCGCAGCATCCCAACCCGCACGGGTCGCCGGCACAGCGGAGCGGCGCCAGCTCACGGTGATGTTCGTCGACCTGGTCGGCTCGACCGGCCTCTCCGCCCGGCTCGACCCCGAGGCCATGAGTGAGGTCTTGCGCGGCTACCAGAATGCGGTGGCCGGGGAGATCGCGCGGCTCGAGGGCTATGTGGCGAAGTTCATGGGCGACGGCGTGCTGGCCTATTTCGGCTGGCCCCGGGCGCACGAGGACGACGCCGAGCGCGCGGTGCGGGCCGGCCTCGCGATCGTCGCGGCGGTGGCAAGGCTGACGGCCGGCGGCGAGCGCGCTGGCCTGCCGCGTCGGCATCGCCACCGGGCTGGTGGTGGTGGGCGATCTGGTCGGCGAGGGTGCGGCGCAGGAGCGAGGCGGTCGTCGGCGACACGCCCAACCTGGCGGCCCGGCTGCAGGCGCTGGCCGAGCCCGGGCAGGTGGTGGTCGCCGAGGCGCACGCGGCGGCTGCTTGGCGAGCTGTTCGAGCTGGCGCGATCTCGGGCGCGCATGCGCTGAAGGGCATCGCCGAGCCCGTGCCGGCCTTCGCGGTGCGCGGCGAGCGGGCCAGCGAGAGCCGCTTCGCGGCGCGCCGGGCCGGGGCCGCTGCACGCCGCTGGTCGGCCGCGACCAGGAGCTGGCGCTGCTGCTCGAGCGCTGGCGGCAGGCCGCAGGCCGGCGAGGGGCAGCTGGTGCTGCTCACCGGCGAGGCCGGCATCGGCAAGTCGCGGATCGTCCGAGGCGCTGCGTCGAGGCGGCTCGCGGCCGAGCCGCATGCCTGCATCAGCTAGCAGTGCTCGCCCTACCACGCCGATTCAGCGCGCTCTATCCGGTCGATCCAGCAGCTCGAGCCGCGCGGCCGGCCTCGCCGCCGACGACGCCGTCGAGACGCGGCTCGACAAGCTCGAGGCGCTGCTCGGCCGCGCCGGCGGCACGAGCGCGAGGTCGCTGCCGCTGCTCGCGGCCCTGCTGCGGCTCGACGGCACGGCGCGCTACGGCGCCGCTCGACGCTCACGCCCGCAGCAGCAGCGCGCGCCGCACGCTGGCGGCGCTGCTCGACCAGCTGATCGGGCCTGGCCGCGGCACGAGCCGGTGCTGTGGGTGGTCGAGGACGCGCACTGGATCGACCCGACCACCCTGGAGCTGATCGAGCTGGTGCTCGAGCGGGTCGCGCGACGTGCCGCATCCTGGTGCTGGTCACCGCGCCGGCCCGACCTTCGCGCCACGCTTTGGCCGGCCACCCGCATCGTCACCCGCCTGGCCCTGAACCGGCTTGGCCGCGCGCGGTGACGCAGGCGATCGTGGCGCGGATCACGCGGCGGCAAGGCACTGCCGCGAGGCTGCTCGAGCGAGATCGCGGCGCGCACCGACGGGGTGCCGCTGTTCGTCGAGGAGCTGACCAAGGCGGTGCTCGAATCGGGCATGCTGCGCGAGACCGGCGACCGCTAGGAGCTCGACGGCCCGCTGCCCCCGCTGGCGATCCCGACCACGCTGCACGATTCGCTGATGGCGCGGCTCGACCGGCTTGCAGCCGGTCAAGGAGGTGGCGCAGATCGCGCGCCGTGATCGGCCGCGAGTTCTCGACCACGCGACTGCTCGGCGGCGCTCTCGCCGCTGCCGCCGAGCCGAGCTGGCCGCAGGCGCTTGACCGGCTGGTCGAGGCCGAGCTGGTGTTCCGCCGCGGCACGCCGCCCGGACGCTACCTACCTGCTTCAAGCACGCGCTGGTGCGCGACGCGGCCTACGAGAGCCTGCTCAAGAGCCGCCGCCAGGCGCTGCACCTGCGCCTCCTGGGGATCCTTGAGGCCTGCGGACCGGCGGCACCGGAGCTGCTGGCGCAGCATGCGCAGGCCGCAGGCGAGGCCGGTCGGGCGGTCGGCTGGTGGCGCGAGGCGGGCGAGGCCGCGATCGCTCGGGCTGCGTTCGACGAGGCGGAGGTGCATCTCGACGCGGCGCTGGCGCTGCTGCCGGGCCTGGGCGATCTCGCGACCCGGGGGCGCCAGGAGGCCGGCATCGCCGTCACCCGTGCCCAGGCCTCCCTGGTGCGCAACGGCTATGGCCACGAGCGCACCGGAGACCTCTACGCGGCGGCGGACGCCCTCGCCCAGGCGGCCGACGAGCCGCGGCTGTTCCTGCTCGCGCGCTATGGGGTCTGGGCTGTTCACCATGTCCGCGAGCAAGTAGGCCCGGCGCTGCCCGTGGCAGAACACATGCTCAATGTGGCGTCGAGCGGGCAGGAGCCCGGCTTGGTGATGATGGCGTACCGGCTGCTCGGCACCAGCCAGACGATGGCCGGTCGACTCGACGAGGCGCTCGGCAGTTTCCAGAGCGCCCGCGAGCTGTACGATCCGTTGCGCGATCGTGCCCTTGGCCTCAGCACGGGGGTCGATCCCGGGCTAGCCATCGACTGCTATCAGTCTCTGGCGGAGCAGGCGTGCGGCTATCCGGATCGTGCGCATGCGCTCACCGACGAGGCGTGGGCAACGTCAGCGGCGGTCGAGCAGCTCAATGCGCGCGGTTACGCCTTTTTTCATTTCGGGCTGACGGCGGCGATGGGGCGAGCCTCGGCGAAGGCGGTCGAGTTGGGCAGCGGCCTCGTCTCGCTGGCGGGTGCGCACGGCCTGTCGTTCTGGGAAGCCATGGGCGGCACCCTGACCGCGTGGGGCCGTCTCGACGCCGGCGATCCCGAGGGCTGCGTGGCGGGGCTGACCCGCTCCCTCGCAGCAGCGCAGACGGTGGGGAGCGGGCTTGTAGGGGCGCTGCTGCGGTCGGTGCTGGCCGAGGCCCTGGCCAGGAGCGGAGATGCCGCCGCCATCACCGTGGGCGAGGAAGCGGAGGCGCTGTCGCGCCGGACCGGAGCGCTCTACGGGCTGGCCGAGATCCAGCGTCGCCGGGGCGTGGTCCTGCGGTGGCTGCGCCCCGACGCCACCGTCGAGGCGGAGGCTGCCTTCCGGGAGGCCATGACGACGGCGCGTGGACAGAACGCGCGGCTGTTCGAGCTGCGCGCTGCGTGCGAGCTGGTCCGGCTCCTGGCCGAGCAGGGGCGACGGCAGGAGGCATACGACCTGTTGGCCCCGATCCACGGCTGGTTCACCGAGGGCTTCGGCACGCCGGATCTGATCGAGTCCAACGCCTTGCTGGAGGAGCTGCGGTGATCGTCGTCGCCGCATGGCTGAGCCAGCTCGGGCTGGATCGCTATGCGGCCATGTTCAGCGACAACGAGGTGACCGGCGACATCCTGCCCGATCTGACCGGGGCCGATCTCGAGAAGCTCGGGCTGCCGCTCGGTCCGCGCAAAAAGCTGCTGAAGGCGATCGCCGCGCTCGACGCGACTGCGCCGACGACCACGACCGCCATGCCCGCCGCCCGGCGTGAGGCCGAGCGCCGCCAGCTTACCGTGATGTTCGTCGATCTGGTCGGCTCGACCGGCCTGTCCGCCCGGCTCGACCCCGAAGCGATGAGCGAGGTGCTGCGCGCCTACCAGAATGCGGTGGCGGGCGAGGTGTCGCGCTTCGAGGGGCTGGTGGCGAAGCTGATGGGCGACGGCGTGCTGGCCTTTTTCGGCTGGCCCCGGGCGCACGAGGACGACGCCGAGCGCTCGGCGCGGGCCGGCCTCGCGATCGTCGCGGCGGTGGCAAGGCTGACGGGCGGCGGCGAGGCGCTGGCCTGCCGCGTCGGCATCGCCACGGGTCTGGTGGTGGGCGATCTCGTCGGCGAGGGTGCCGCCCAGGAGCAGGCGGTCATCGGCGACACGCCCAACCTCGCGGCCCGGCTGGTCGAGGCCAAGGCGCTGCTGGCGGAGTTGGGCGACTGAGATGACTGGGGCTCGCGGGAAGATGTGCATGCACGGGCGCCGCCAAACGACCCAGCGGCCGGCGCGCCGCTTTGACGCGGATCGCCGACCTGTCGCCGCGCTCTGCCTCGCGGCTCTGGCCCTGCTCGCCTGTGGCCTGCGACCCGACAGCGCGGCGGCATGCCCGGGCACCGAGCCGTGTGTCGTCGCCAGCGGCAGCTACCTCGCCCTCCTGCCGCCCGGCTGGGACGGCAGGCGGCCGCTGCCGGCGACGATCTTCTTCCATGGCTGGCAGAGCAGTGCTGCCTCCTTCGCCGGCGATGCCGCCTTCACCGCCGCGTTCGCGGCCGAGGGCGTCATGCTGGTGCTGCCGGACGGCCGCAACCGCACCTGGGCCCATGTCGGCTCGCCCAGCCAGGCACGCGACGAGCTCGCCTTCATGGATCAGGTACGCGCCGATCTGCTGGCGCGCTGGCCGGTCGATCCCGGCCGGATCCTGGTCACCGGCTTTTCGCAGGGCGGCTCGATGGTCTGGGATCTCGCCTGCTACCGTGGCCACGACTACCGTGCCTTCGTCGCCGTGTCCGGCGCGTTCTGGGAGCCGCTGCCGCGAGGCTGCGCGTCGGGCCGGTCGACCTGATGCATCTGCACGGCACCAGCGACGACATGGTGCCGATGGCCGGCCGGTCGATCGGCGCGCGCTGGCGCCAGGGCGATGTCCGGCAGGGTCTGGCGATCCTGCGCGAGGCGGATGGCTGCCCGGCGGCGCCGGCGCGCGAGGAGACTGTGATGGGCCTGAGTTGCGAGCATCTGGGACGATTGCGCCAGTGGGCGCGAGCTGCGGCTGTGCCTACATCCTGGCGGGCATCTGATGCCTGACGGCTGGGTGCATCTGGCGCACGATTGGGCGCGCGGTCTGGATGCGCGTGGGGAGGGTGGCTGATGGCTCTGCTGACCGCAGCGGCGAAGGGCGTCTACCTGATCGCGGCGACGCCGTTCCACGCCGATGGCGCGCTCGATCTTGCGGGCCTCGACCGGCTGATCGACTGGTATTTGGCGCATGGCGTCGACGGGCTCACCATCCTGGGCCAGCTGGGCGAGGCGCCGAAGCTGACGCAGGAGGAATCGCTGGCGGTTGCCCAGCGCGTCCTGTCGCCGGGTCGAGGTCCCGGTCGTGGTGGGTGTCTCCAGCCCAGGCTACGCGAGCCTCGCCGAGCTGACCGAGGCCGCGATGGACGCCGGCGCCGCCGGAGTGATGGTCGCACCGCCCGGCACGCTCAAGGGCGACGACGCGATCCTGGCCTATTGCCGCGACGTCGCGAACTGCTGGGGTCCGTGCCATGGGTGCTGCAGGACTTCCCGCTGGCGGGCGGTCCGCCGATGAGCGCAGGCCTAGTCCGCAGGATCGCCGATGCCTGCCCCAACATGGTCGTGCTGAAGCACGAGGACTGGCCCGGCCTCGACAAGATCACCGCGATCCGTGCCCAGGAGGCGCAAGGTGCCCGGCGCCTCGCGATTCTGTGCGGCCATGGCGGCATCCTGCTGCCGCACGAGCTCGAGCGCGGCGCCGACGGTGCGATGACCGGGTTCTCCTACCCTGAGATGCTGGTCGAGGTTTGCCGGCTGGTCCACGCCGGCGAGGCCGAGGCCGCCCACGACCTGTTCGACGCCTACCTGCCCCTGGTCCGCTACGAGCAGCAGCCCGGCCTCGGCCTCGCCGTGCGCAAATATGTGCTGTGGCGGCGTGGCGCCCTGGCCTCGCCCGCCCTGCGGGCGCCGGCGCCGCGCCTGAGTGCGGAGACCGAGAGCGAGATCAACCGGCTGATGGCGCGACTGGCGCGGCGCCTGCCGGCACCTGCTCCGGGCTCGGTCCTGGGCGCGCGACCGGCCGATCGATGAACGTCAGCGCGTCGTAGGGAAAACGGCGCGCGTCGCCGATCAGGCCGCGCGTCGGCTTGCCGTCCCGCGGTGCCAGCCGGTTGATGTACTCCCACACGACATGCGGCTGGGCGTCGGTGGTGACCTCGAACGCGCGGCCGCCATACACCTCGACGGTCAGGATATTGCCGTTGGGCAGCGATTGCTGCTCGCCCCACTCGTAATTGCTGAAGTGATTCCCCTCGCAGCCGTCATATTGCCAGAGGATCTTCTGCGTCGCCGGGTCGAGCTTCAGGATCCGTGTGCCGCCGCACTTATGGGGCCCGCCCTGGTTGTCGTACAGGGAGATCAGGCCCCCGGGCAGCAGGTCGACATCGTGCTGCTGGACCCACGGCCCGACCAGTATCCAGGTGGCGCGCTTGGTCTGTCGATCGATCCCGGCCAGCGCGTTCAGGTTGCGCAACGAGACGACCAGGTCTCCCGCCTTGGACTGCGGAAATGCCGCCGCGAACTCCGGCGTGACCTCCTCGACATCGTTGAGATGCGTCGGGTCGTGGAAATCGGTCGTGCGCTGCAGGACACCCGCCATCCCCGCCAGCGCGGTCGGCATCGAGATCTCGTCGACCACCTTGCCGTCGGGCGAGATCTCCAGGACGACATCCTCGTAGATCTGGCGGCCGAGATATTCCAGGCCGGGCAAGGAGTCGGCATGATAGTTGAGCGCCGGCACCAGGATCGTCCCGTCGGGCAGGACGGTGATCGCATGGTGGATGTTGCGCTCGACCTTCCATAGGACCTTCGAGTCCTTGTCGAGCTTGACCAGCCCGCCGGCATACGGAAAGCCTTCCAGCTCAAGGTTGACCAACACGTCGCCGTTGGGAAACAGGTGCACCCCGTGCCAGCGGACCCGCTCCGGGTTGCCCCGGTCGATCAGCTGCGGGGCCCCGGCTGGCCAGATGTCGTCGTAATTGGTCTGCCAGCGATGCAGCACCGTCCCGTCCAGGTCGATCAGCAGCGCGCCGAATCCATCCTCGTTGCGCTGGGAGATCAGCGTGTAGCCGGGCTGGACGCGTTCCGGCTCATTGATGATGACGCCTGCGCGATCATCGGGCGCTGCGATCAGGGTGAGATCGGGTGCCAGATAGCGATCATAGAACGCGGACGCGGCGACGTTGGCCTGCTTGAACCAGGATGTCGGCCAGAGCTGCGTCTTCGGCCAGACCATGCCGAGGCAGAACACCACCACGAGCAACGCACCGATAGAGACGAGCTTGGCAATTCTGTCGCGCATGGTTCTCTCGTCGAGGCGTTCAACGGATCGGATGGAGCGAGACCAGGCACGGCTGGCCCTCCATCGGAGGCTTTGCAGCGGCCTATCGTATCAGCCTCCGGTTTTCCAGCCGCAATTGACCCACGCCTCCGACACCCCCTTGCAAAATCCTTTGGGCATCGCCAGCTGCCATGCAGGTTGGCACTCACTGCAAACGAGTGCTAATAGTCGCCCACCAGAGGGTGCACAGGGAGATTTGGATATGCGGTTCAGGCCGTTGCACGATCGCGTCGTCGTCAAGCGTGTAGAGGGCGAGCAGAAGACCAAGGGTGGGATCATCATCCCCGACACCGCCCAGGAGAAGCCGATGCAGGGCGAGGTGATCGCCGTCGGCCCCGGGGCGCGCAACGCCGACGGCGAGATCGTGGCACTCGACGTCAAGGCCGGCGACCGCATCCTGTTCGGCAAGTGGTCCGGCACCGAGGTCAAGCTCGACGGTGACGACCTGCTGATCATGAAGGAAAGCGACATCATGGGCGTCCTCGAGGATGCCCCGGCCGTCGCCAAGGCCGCCTGACGCTCGCGCTGAAACCTAGCAGACAGAGAAGAACATGGCCGCCAAAGACGTCAAATTCTCGACCGACGCGCGCAACCGGATGCTCCGTGGCGTGCAGATCCTCAACGACACCGTCAAGGTGACGCTGGGCCCGAAGGGCCGCAACGTCGTCCTCGACAAGAGCTACGGCGCACCCCGGATCACCAAGGACGGTGTGACGGTCGCCAAGGAGATCGAGCTCTCCGACAAGTTCGAGAACATGGGCGCGCAGATGGTGCGCGAGGTCGCCTCCAAGACCAGCGACGTCGCCGGTGACGGTACCACCACCGCCACCGTGCTCGCCGCCGCGATCGTTCGCGAGGGTGCCCGCGGCGTCGCCGCCGGCATGAATCCGATGGACCTGAAGCGCGGCATCGACCTCGCCGTCGACGCGATCGTCAAGGATCTGGCGTCGCGCTCCACCAAGGTCTCGACCAACGAGCAGATCGAGCAGGTCGGCACGATCTCGGCCAATGGCGACGCCGAGGTCGGCAAGATGCTGGCCACGGCCATGCAGAAGGTCGGCAACGAGGGTGTCATCACGGTCGAGGAGGCGAAGAGCCAGGAGACCGAGCTCGACATCGTCGAGGGCATGCAGTTCGACCGCGGCTATCTCTCGCCCTACTTCATCACCAATGCCGAGAAGATGCGGGTCGAGCTCGAGGATCCGCTGATCCTGATCCACGAGAAGAAGCTGTCCTCGCTGCAGGCGCTGCTGCCGGTGCTCGAGGCCGTGGTGCAGAGCGGCAAGCCGCTCTTGATCATCGCCGAGGACATCGAGGGCGAGGCGCTGGCCACGCTCGTGGTCAACAAGCTGCGCGGCGGCCTCAAGGTCGCGGCCGTCAAGGCGCCGGGCTTCGGCGATCGCCGCAAGGCGATGCTCGAGGACCTCGCCGTTCTGACCCAGGGTCAGGTGATCACCGAGGATCTCGGCATCAAGCTCGAGAACGTCACCCTCGAGATGCTCGGCCGCGCCAAGCGGGTGCTGATCGAGAAGGAGACCACCACCGTCGTCGACGGTGCCGGCGCCAAGGACGAGATCCAGGGCCGCATCAACCAGATCAAGGCGCAGATCGAGGAGACCACCTCGGACTACGACCGTGAGAAGCTCCAGGAGCGTCTGGCGAAGCTGGCCGGCGGCGTCGCCGTCATCCGGGTCGGCGGCGTCGACCGAGACCGAGGTCAAGGAGCGCAAGGATCGCGTCGACGATGCGATGCACGCGACCCGCGCCGCGGTCGAGGAAGGCATCGTCCCGGGCGGCGGCGTGGCGCTGCTCTACTCGCTCAAGGCGCTCGACGGCGTGAAGCCCGCCAACAACGACCAGCGCTTCGGCGTCGATCTGGTCCGCAAGGCGATCCAGGCCCCGGCCCGGCAGATCGCCGAGAACGCGGGCGTCGACGGTGCGGTGATCGTGGGCAAGCTGCTCGAGAGCACCAACGACAAATGGGGCTACGACGCCCAGGCCGGCGAGTTCGGTGATCTCGTCGCCAAGGGCATCATCGACCCGACCAAGGTCGTCCGTTCCGCCCTGCAGCACGCGGCCTCGGTCGCGGGCCTGCTGGTGACCACCGAAGCCATGGTCGCCGAGCGCAGCAAGGACAAGGACGCCGGCCACTCGCACGGCGACATGGACGACTGATCTTAGCGTCTATCGACTGAATGACGAAGCAGGGCTGCGCGGTTGCGCGGCCCTGTGCCGTTTTGGGGCGCTGACGTCAGTGCAGCAGCCACATCCCGGCCGCGTGCGCGTGGCGCGGCGGCGTCAGCAGCTCGGTGCGGCCGACGCTGACGCTGAACAGCCTTCCCTCGATATGCGTGGACCAGAAATCCAGGAATCGGCGCAGCACCGGAAACTCCGGTGCAAGGTCGTAATGCTGCCAGACGAAGGTCTGCAGCAGGCTCGGATGGTCGGGCAGCCGGTAGGTGATCTCGGCCGTGGCGAGCCGGTAGCCGCGCAGCTGCAGCTCCAGCGGGCTCGCCTGTTCCTGGACGGGCGACATGGCACGGCCCTCAGTCGACCGGGCCATGCCGGCGGCCGAGCTCGGCCAGCACCAGCCGCGCCGCCTCGACCTCGCGACAGGCCTCGCGGCACGCCACCGCCAGCTCACCCCTGTCGTCGGCCGGGCGCTGGCTGCGCTCACGCGTGACGGGTGTCGTGGTGGAAGTTCGAGGACGCCGTTGCGGGTACATGGCTCCACTCCCTGTGGTGGCCACGACCCTTCCGGTGGCCATGCGCAAACCCTGCCATGGGGGTGCCGCCCGGGCTGTGACAGTCCGCACACACCACGATGATTGTCGCCAGCGTGCCGCCGACTTCGCACTGCGATCCGCCGGGCGGTGGCGTGAAAACGGTCTTGCCCCATATCCTTCCAGGGAGATCTGCCATGGAAGACCGAAAAAATCGCGCACCGCGCAACCGAACCAAAAACGCTTCACGGTGCGGCGGATCGTCGGCACGGGCGACCTCTGGGTGACCGAATTCGTGCTGACCTATGACGGGCGGCCGTCCTACACCGTCAGCATCATGGAGTTCCTCGATGGCAAGGTCGTCCGTGAGACCCAGTATTTCGCCGATCCGTTCGCGCCGGGGCCGTCGCGCGCGCAATGGGTCGAGCGGATGTCCTGAAATCCGGACCTTAGAATTGCCTTTGCCGCTCGCCCGCTCGGACCTGCCGATCGATACCGAGGCACTCGCCCGCTATCTCATCGGCATGGTCGTGGTGCGGGAATTGCCCGAAGGTATCGTCAGTGGCCGGATCGTCGAGACCGAAGCCTATGTCGTCGGCGACGCCGCCGGGCACGCCTACCGGGGAATCACAGCCCGCAATCGCTCGCTGTTTCTCGAGCGCGGGCACGCCTACGTCTATCTCTCCTACGGCATCTCATGGATGCTGAACGTCTCGAGCGAGCTGCCCGGGATCGGCGCCGGCGTCCTGATCAGGGCACTCGAGCCGCTCGAAGGCATCCCGATCATGCAGCTGAACCGCGGTGTCGAGCGCGTGCGCGACCTGGCGCGAGGGCCGGGCAGGCTCGCCGCGGCGTTGCGCATCGACCGTCGGCTCGACGGGCTCGACCTCTGCGAGAAGGGCCCGCTATGGCTCCGACGTGCCGAGCACGCGCCCGGCCCGATCGGGCACAGCGTGAGGATCGGCATATCCCGGGAAGCGGCCCGCCTGCTGCGCTTCTATCTGCGCGACAGTCCGTTCGTCAGCGGTCCAAAGTCGCTCAATCGCTAAGATCGGCCCCCTCCTACCGCACCGGAAATGTCGGGCTCTTCGGCACGATCCGCACGAAGCTGAGCCGGGCGCTGCGGGTGTCGACCGTGACGATGCCGCGCTGGCGAAAAAACACGGAGACGAACGGTCCGGCCACCTCGCGGACCTTGCCGATCCCCCAGTCCGGCTGGGCGCCGACCTGGACGAAGACCGTGAACGAGCGCAGCAGCTTCTTCCAGAACGGCGCGGGGGGCGGCGCGCCGAGGCCGGTGGCGCCGCCTTCGCAGTAGGTCCGGTAGGTCGCTGCCGTCGGCAAGGGCGTCTGGGTCTGGTTCACCAGCCCCTGCGGGCCGGCGATCGCGATCACGACCCCGTCGCCCGGCAGGCTCTTGAACGCCACGGCATCGTCGATCGAGAATCCGTAGGCGTTCGAGGCCAGGGTCTGGTGGATCAGCTTCACGTAGGGATTGAACACGTCCTGCGGCAGCACGGTGGGATCGAAGAAATTGTACTGCAGCGCGCAATAGGTGCTGATCGTCGCGTCGTAGCCCGGGACCTTGACCAGCGGCGTGGCGCAGCCGGGAAACGGCACCCAGCCATAGACGCTCTGCAGGAACTGCACGGCACCCGGCAAAGGCTGGCCGGGAAAGCACTGCTGGAAGCTGGCGGCGAAGAAGCTCTGCACCTGCCGGATCTTGGTGCAGGTCGGGCTCTGCACCGGCGTCGCCGACGTGCACTTGTTCCACAGATCGAGCGTGCCCTGCGCCACCTGCCCGAGCTTGCCGATGCCGCCCAGCGTGTCCGAGGACAGCACCGGCGGCGCCGGCGGCGGGTCGCGGAACGATTCGGCGTAGAGGGTGTCGGTCGAGGGCAGCTGCGGCTGGGGGTAGGCCTGGCCACCCGCGGGCGGCGTCGCGAGCGGAATGGTCGGGTTCTTGGCAGTGTAGTAGGCCGGGACATAGAACGGCCACAAGCGTGCCGTTGCCGGTGAACGCCCCGAGCGCGGCGCGGAACGGGATCAGGTCCTGGGTCGATCCCAGGTAGGTGTTCTGCGGCGTCGAGTTGCCGTGCGCCCCGATCGCGGCCGGCAGGTAGATCTGGTCCACGGCCGAGATGTTGAAGTTGACGAAGCTGCGATCGATGCTGAGGGTCGGATTGAGCGGCGGACCCTGTGCTGCCGCGAAGGTGTACTCGATCAGCTGGGCCGGAACCGAGGTCGGAAAGCCGGTGACGTAGGCCTTGATCACCAGCGGCTCGCAGGTCGTGCTGCTGGAGGCGCAGGTGGGCAGCGCGGCACCGGCCACCGGGTTGACCGGGATCGGCGGGATCACGTTGCCCTTCCGGTCGACGCTGTAATTGTAGGCGGCGTCGGCCGCGTCCTTGCCATCGAAGACGTAGACCCGCATCGCGTTCCACCAGTCGACGAACTGGTCGTTCACCTTGCCCAGGTTGCCGGGGGTGGTCGGCAGCAATTGGGTGTAGAACGGTATCGTCAGCGTGACGGAAGTCTGCGGCGGCACGCCGCCATTGCGGTTGACGTAGATCTTGTAGAGCTGCGTGGTGTTGAAGACCTGCGTGTTGACGTTGGCCACGTTGAACTGCGCCTGCATCCAGAGATCGCGCACGTTCTTGCCGTTGATGATCGGCGCCTGGATCACCGGATACAGCGTGTGGCCGCTCGAATTATTGTAGAACGTGATGGTCTTGGTCGGCACCGCCTGCGCGCTCGCCACGCCTGCACCGCCAAAGAGAACCAGCAGCGCTATCGCCAAGTGGCCGAGCCGCGCCATGTTCGTTTCCCCGCCTGCCTGATGGTACGGCCACCCTATCGAGATAGCGATGGTGCGCGCAATTTGGCTGTTTCCCGGCACCATCGGCCGGATCGTGATCGGTACAAATGGCGCGGGCAGCAGTGAGCGGGCGTGGGCAATCCGGAGTTTAGCCGAACCGGGTACAGCTAACTTCCGCGGCCCTCATCAGCGCGCTGGAGCCGCGCGGAAGGTATTCCTATCATGCCGCTAAACCGCGGCATTCAGCGCATGCGCGATCTTGCGCGTGGACTGGGCAGGCTCGCCGTGGCAATGCGGATCGATCGTCTACTTGACGGGCTCGACCTTTGCCAGGAAGGCCCGCTATGGCTGGGCCGCGCAGAGCACGCGCCCGGCGAGATCGGGCAGAGCATCAGGATCGGCATTTCGCGGGAGGCGGACCGCCTCCTGCGATACTATCTTCGCGACAGTCAGTTTGTCAGCGGTTCGAGATCGCTCAATGAGTAGGAAGTCGCCGCAGCTGCCCCTCTCCTATTCTGCAAAGAATCGAGGGTCGTAAACCCCGTCTCGTTCCGGGCGGACCCGGCAAGTGCTGCTCGAGGCTGTCGCGGCTCGCCTGCTCAGGGCGGCATAGTCATTGCTATCGCCGTCGACGCGGCGCGTTCCGAGCACGACCCCGGCTGACGCGCCCGAGATCGAGCTGGACGAGGAGTACTGGCGCAACGCCCGCGTGGTGAGCACCGCTGAGCCCCGCAAGACCTCGGTGCATCTGCGCATCGACCCGGAGACTTTCGCGTTCTTCCGTGCCACCGGGAAAGGGCATCTGACCCGGATGGCGAAGGTGCTCAAGGCGTATGCGCAGAGCCACGGCAAGGCCTCCGAATTCGTCGAGAGATGACCGATGGCGGGCCGCCGCCCGTGAGAAGGACGGAAAACTGTCCTGACCCCGTTTCTCACCCCGTTTCTCACGAGTTTTCTTTGATTGTTGGCCAGCGATCTACCGGAAGCTGTCCGTTCCGAGATTGCCTAGCCGAATCGGCAAGGTCGGCCTACGGTCCGCTCCAGTCCACGTGGGCGAACCATCGAGTGGAGGAATGCTGTGGGAAAGACCTTGGCGGCGCTGTGGGCGCTCTGTCTTTTGGCGATCGGCGCCCTTGCCGTGACACCTCGTCCGGCCGCGGCCGCGGCCACCATCAAAACGCAAGCCCCGTGCACCAACGGCGGCGACAATTGTTTCAATTTCGGTGTCGGTATCCTGGGCCTGGTCGAGTTCGATCTCCGGTCGTTCACGTTCAAGGCGCCGAGCAAGGGCAACGCCGCGGTCAGCTTCAATGGCTCCCTGGTGTGCGGCGCCGACCTCTCGGGCAACAACCGGGTCGTCGACCTCGTGATGCAGATCACCAACAGCACCAGCGGTGCCGCGTCGGCTAACCTGCCGGGCGGTCTGCGTCAGGCGATGGTGCTCGCGACGAACACCTCGAACACGTTCAACCTCGCCGCCACCCGGGTATTCACCTTCAATGGCGCCAGCACGCAGACCTTCCACTATCGGGTCCGGCCGCGGCGCATCGACCCCGGCACGAATTGCTTCATTTACAATGCCGCGTTCACGGTCGTGTTCATTCCCTAGCATCCACATCCGATCGAGCCGAGGTATACCGTCCTCGGTACCAGGTGCGATTAGCGTCCGGTAACCACTTGTTTCCTCGGTACCAGGTGCGATTAACGTCCGGTAACAGCTGCCGCGCCCGCCACGCGTCTCGGCCGGCCGGCTCTGCCGCCGATCACGGCCCGTCGCACCGCCGCCACCTCACCCGCTGTCTGTGGCGCGTCGACGTGCGCGAGCCAGCCATCCGACAGCGCTACCGGCAGTGCCGCCAGCCTGCCCGCCCGGCCGCTGACCCGCTGACGCAGGCTCGACCATGGCCAGTCGATGGCGCTGGCGGCCAGCCCCGCCCGTACCGGGTTGCGCTCGATGTAGCGCAGCACCGTCAGCAAGTGCGCGTCGCCCGCGACCCGGGCCGAGCGGTAGCGGCCCTGGTAGAGCGTCCCCTGTCCAGGCCGGGCATGGGACGCCTGCCAGCGGCGGCTGTGCGTGAGCGTGAGCCGGCGCATGAACCCCGGCAGCGCCTCGGCCGACCCCGGCCGCAGCAGCAGGTGCCAATGGTTCGGCATCACGCACCAGGCCAGCAGGTCGACCCGATGGAGGGTCAGCGCGTCGCGCAACGCGCCCTGGAACACCTGCGCATCGACCGCGTCCGCGAACAGCGGCGCCCGCAGCGCGCCGCGATTCACGACATGGTAGATCTCGCCACCGGCGAGGTCGCGTGGCCGCCGCGCCATGCCCGCTCCCGCTCCGTCCAATCCAGCGCCGCGATCCTGACCCGGCGGCGTTAAGGGGACGTTAATCGCACCTGGTACAATTCGCGTGACGACACCTCGGGTCACCAGCTAGGAATATCCGCCTGTCCGTGCTATGTTCCGGCAACCCCCAGCCGGACGTCCGCCATGCCAGCCACCGCCGCTCGCCCCCGCTCCCCAGCCCAGATCGAGGCCGCCCGGCGCAACGGCGCCCGCTCGCGCGGCCCCGTCACCCCCGAAGGCAAGGCCCGCAGCTCCCGTAACGCGCTGAAGCACGGTCTCGCCGCCCTCGAGCATTTCGTGCTCGAGGACGAAGCGCCTTCCGAGCTGGACGAACTCGCGGCCCGCCTGATCGCCGAAGTTGAACCCGAGAGCGAGATCGAAGCCCGCCTCGTGAAGCGCATGGCGATCGCGTTCTGGAAGAGCGAGCGCGCCGAACGGATCGAGGTCGCCCTGTTCGATGCCGCCCCCAAGCTCCGCCCGCCGCAGGCCGGCTTCGAATGGGAGCAGGCCGACCCGCTGACCACCTTCGACCTCAAGCGCTTCAACGCCGTGCGCGGCTACCAGGCCCAGCAGGGAAGAGAGCTGTCCCGATGCCTCAAGGAGCTGCGGCTGCTGCGCCGCGACGCTGTCGCGGAATGCACGGACGAACCCGAGAGCACAAGTCGCAGAACGAACCCTGTCTTACGCATCTGTGGCAGAAGGATGAGGCACCCAGCCCCTGCAGGGGCTGGGTGCGCGGGGTCGGAGATCGGAACGAACCCAGGGTGTGAGCCCGTTGGTCAGCGTGATCCCGCCCCGCATCCATGAGAGCCCGAACGGTTGAGTGGCGCAAGCCCGCAGACAAGGATGGGACCGGGATGGAACAGCAGATCGTCGGCCTGGACGTCAGCAAGGCCTGGCTCGATGGTTACTTGGCGAGCAGCGGACGGCGACTTCGCGTCAGCAACGATGCGGCCGGCATCCAGGCGCTGGTGCGCACGCTGGGGGATGGCGCCGGCTGCCTGGTGGTGATGGAGGCTTCCGGCGGCTACGAGCGGACCGCGCATCGCGAGCTGCTGGCGCAGGGCGTGCTGGCGGCGATCGTGAATCCCAAGCGGGTGCGCGACTTCGCGCGCGGGATGGGGCTGGAGGCGAAGACCGACCGGGTCGATGCCCGGCTGATCGCGCGCTATGGCCAGGTGATGCGCCCGGCAGCGACACCGGCACCCGACCCCGCGCGCACCGAGCTGGGCGAGATCCTCGCCTGTCGCCGCCAGCTGATCGACGAGATCACGGTGCGCACGCAGCAGCTCGAGCACCTGCAGACCCCGGCGATGCGCGAGCGGGTCACCAAGGCCCTGACCTTCCTGCGCCAGGAGGCGAAGGAGCTCGCCAAGCTGCTGCGGCAGACGATCCAGGCCGACGCGGCCCTGGCCGCCGACTTCGCCCTGCTGACCAGCATGCCCGGCTGCGGCCCGATCCTGGCCGCGACTCTGCTCGCCGAGATGCCCGAGCTGGGCAGCCTCGACCGCCGCAAGGTCGCAGCCCTCGCCGGCCTCGCCCCGGTCGCGCAGCGACAGCGGCCTGCGCGAGCACAAACGCGTCATCAAGGGCGGCCGCGGCCAGGTCCGCCGCGCCCTCTACATGGCCGCCGTCGCCTCGCTCAGGATCAAGGCCAGCCCACTCAAGGCACGCTACGATCTGCTCATCGCCAAAGGCAAAGCGCCCAAGCTCGCCCTCACCGCCCTGATGCGCAAGATGCTCGTCACCCTCAACGCCATGCTCAAGACCAGGCAGGAGTGGAAAAGCCCCGCGTGAAACCTGAACGCATAACGGTTGCTGACGACCCGCCC
>CAWCSG010000011.1:0-513329 GCA_963798145.1 uncultured Alphaproteobacteria bacterium | reverse complement strand
GGGAACAACGAAGCGGGAAAGTCGAACAGTGGTGGAGGGTGCACCTTGAAGGCCGATGCTCGGGAAGTCGGGCGGCTTTTCCAGCACCGCCAGCGCTTCTGTGTTCCGATCTATCAACGGCACTACGTGTGGACACGCCACAAGCAATGGGAGCCATTTTGGGAGGACGTTCGAACCAAGGCAATCGAGCGCCTGCATGGGCGCGAGCGTCGCTTCTCACATTTTATGGGTGCTGTAGTGCTTGAGGCCCGAGGCGGCTTTCAGACCAGCCGCGTCCCAGCGTTTCAGGTCGTCGACGGCCAGCAACGTCTGACTACCTTTCAGTTATTCCTTGCAGCAATCCGCGACTATGCTCAACTCAAGGGTTTCGAGAAGACTGCTGGAATAGTCAATGACTTCATCCTGAATGATAAGCCGGAACAGATGACCGAAACGGAGGTGAAAATCTATAAGGTTTGGCCCACACAGGCTGATCGCCCGCTATTTATCGACTTGATGACATTAGGAAGGGAGAGCGTTAAGAAAAAATATCGTGGATACTTTTATACATATCGAGATAAAGTCTATGAATACAGCACTGTGCCCAGACTGCTCTCCGCTTATGGTTACTTTTATGACCGTATAAGGTATGCTGTCGAAAGCGATGATCTCGACGACGAGTTCGCATCCGCGACGAATCCCGCCGATCGGGATGGCGACGACCCGATCCCGGAACCGAATAATAAGGTGGACGGGGAGCGCCTCGACGCCCTGTGGCAGGCGCTCGTCGAGGAATTCAAGGTAGTTGAGATTACGTTGGAGGATGGGGACGATGCTCAGGTGATCTTTGGTACACTGAATGAGCGTGGAGAACCATTGCTTGCCTCTGATCTTGTGCGCAACAACATCTTCCACCGTGCCAAAGGTGGGGGTGAAAAAGCTGAGAAGCTCTTTGCCAATTATTGGGCCAATTTTGAAGACCGGTTTTGGAGCGTGGAGGAGAGGCAAGGGCGCTATAAGAAGCCCCGCCTTGAGTTCTTTCTGTCCAATTTTATCGCCGCACATATCGCCAATGAGGTGAACATTTCTAAATTGTTCAGCGAGTACAAGGCATTCCTTCATCCGCGTCGAGCCAAGGCGGCGCGCTATACGAATGTCGCCGAGGAGCTCCAGGACCTTCGCCGTTACGGGTCCGTATATCGGGAGTTGATCGAACGCACAAGCGGTTCTGCTCTTGCTTCATTTTCACAGCGTTTGAATCCCTGGGAAGTCACTACTGTCTATCCTCTGGTGCTGCGTATATGGACTGGCGACCTATCCGACGACGGAAAGGCGGCATGCCTCGGCGCGCTACTATCATTCATCGTCCGGCGTGCTGTGTGCGGATTAACGACAAAGAACTATAATAGACTTTTTTTGTCAGTTATCGCGCAGATGAACGAGCGCGGCTGGAGCTTGGCGGTGCTTGCCGACTGTCTCCTCGGACAGAAGTCAGAGTCGGGGCGCTTCCCACGCGACGAAGAATTTGAGGAAAAATGGTTGAACCACCCGATTTATGGACAGCTTGGAGGATTGCGCGTACGTGCACTTCTTCAAGAAATCGAAACCGCTAAACGAACCAAGTATCATGAAACACAGTCGCTGACGGACGCGCTCACTGTAGAACACGTGATGCCGTCGGTTTGGGCAGCGAGCTGGCCGTTGATGGATGATTATATCCCAACTGCAGCTGAAATTGATGCCGCGACGTTCTATTTAAGAGAGGATGAGACGGTGTCCGGAAGGATCGTTCGCCGCGGCCGTCTCAAGAATACCCTTGGCAACCTAACCCTTTTGACGCAACCTCTCAATGGCAAGGTCAGCAACGGACCGTTCACCGACAAGCGCGTTGCGCTTCAAGAACACTCTTTGCTCGTCATGAACCGAGAGATAGCGGCGCGCGATAAGTGGGATGAGGATGAGATCGTTGGACGCGGAATAGGGCTCTTCGAGTTTGCGCGGATGATATGGAAGCTACCCTCAGGGGAATGAAGCTGTGCTTTGGTTCAGGAACCAGGGTTGGTTCAGATACTGGGTACTATTAATGGTTCTTTACAGGGGCTGTCTCTCCGGCTGCTGAGACGCGGAGCCTCGCCTCGTTGGAGTGGAGATTCTGTCGAGATCGGCGCGGGCGGTCGGGTGGATCTTGTCGAGGTCGCATGCGCGCTTGGCTGGGAGTCCGGGCCAATGCAACGCTCCCGACGGCTCCGCATGGCAACATGCAGCGCGTCCGACACTAGCGTCAATCCCGCTTGATCTATCGCCGCACGTCGGCCGCCGACAACTGTGCGCGATCCCACTCGCAGGACCATGATCCTTGACGTCTTACAACTTTAAGGCGATATTCCATTCCTCTCATGATGGATGAAGGAGCTACCTCATGCTCAAGCCCCGCACGCCTCTGCAGCAGGCCGCCTCGCGCGCCAACGGCGCCGCGTCACGCGGCCCGGTGACCGCCACCGGCAAGGCGCGCGCCGCCGCCAACGGCACCCGCCACGGCCTGCGCGGCGGCGACTTCGCCCTGCTGCCCGGCGAGGATGCGGACGAGCTTGCGAGCCTGCGCCGGGCGGTCGCCGCAGACTGGGCGCCGCGCGATGCCTATGAGCGGCATTGGGCCGAGGAGCTGGTGGCCGCGATGTGGCGCCAGCGGCGGCTGCGCGGGCTCGAGCTCGCGGCGCTGGACGCGGCCGCGGCCGAGGCGCCGCCGTCCGAGATCTCGCTGCGCCGGCTGCTCACCTTCGCCCGCTACGGCGCCCGCATCGACGGCGACATCGGCCGTGCCCTGCGCGCCCTGCGCTCGCTCCGCGACCGGCCCGCGGACCGGATCGCCGACGCGCCCGCGCGCACGCCCGAACCCGAGCCGGCGCCCGCCGAGGCTCCAGCACTCGACCCCATCACGGTGGCCGCGCGCACGTTCGAACCCGACATTGCCGACACCGCGGCACGGCGCAGCCGGCCCGGCCGCCGCTCAACCGCCACCAGCGCCGCCGCCTGGAAGCGCTGCAACGGCAGGATCAGCGCCGCGCCGCCTGACCCTTGGCGGAGGGCGCCCGCTCGTGCGATCTGATCGGCGTTGCCAGTGCCACGCTGATGGTGATCGCGCTGGCGCAGGTCCGGTTTGTCGAAGCGCCACCAGCGAGGGCTTTGCGATGCAGGTGACTGTCCTGCCGCCGATCCAGGCGTCGCGCCTGCCGCGGACGATCCTCCCGTCGGCCGCGGATCGGGCCGTGCCGCCCGCTCCGGTGGGCACGCTCTACTATTTGCCCGACCTGTCGCCCCGGTTGGCTGGTGCGGCGCAGCTGCGGCTCGGGCTGGCGCAGCCGCCGCGCGAGCTGCTGCTGGCAGCGCCGGGGCCGCTGCGCCATAGCCCGAAGATCGAGGCCGCCGCCGAGAAGGCCGCGATCGATCTGCTCAGGCAGGCAACGCTCATGCTCGCCAAGCAGCCGGGCGTGCCGGCGAGCGTGGCGGTGGCCGTCCCGCTCGTCTGGTCGGCCTACAATGCGCGGGCGCTCTACCAGCGCTGGCAGGCGGGTGCCGACATCCCGACGCTGGCATTGGGGGTGGGCGGGCTGATGCTCGACGGCTGGGGCAAGGCCACGGGCGCCGGCCTGTTGACCGGCAGCGCCGAGCTCACGCCCGGCATGGCCGAGAGCTTCGGCCTCGTGCTGCTGACCGCCAACGCGGTCAAGGACGGCAAGGACCTGTCCATGGCCCTGCTCGACGACAAGCTCGCCAGCCAGTCGGCACTCTACAAGGCCGCCAAGTGTCTGGAGCCGGTGCTGGAGGCGGCCCTGAGCGACCGGCCGGAGCTCGCCGGCGTGACCCTGCTGCCGCTGCCGCACCTCCCGCCGCCGCCGGTCCGGCCGGCCGCCTGCTGGCGGCTGACCTGCCGATCGCAGCGGTCATTTTGCCGTGAGCGCATGTCAGGCCGGGCGTGCCATGCGCGCCGGCGAGGTGTGGAATGGGCTGACCGGCGCGTGGCGGCGGAACGAACGAGGGGAGGCGACAGCGATGGGCACGAGGACAGTGGGGGTGATCGCGGCGACGGCGCTGGCGCTCGGCTGGGCGACGGGGGTCGGGGCGCAGCAAGGCGGGGTGGCGGGCATGACCTTCTTCGTCACCAGCGTCGGCTCCGGCAACGGCGCCGACCTGGGCGGGCTGGCCGGGGCCGACGCGCATTGCCAGGAGCTGGCCGCAGCCGTGGGTGCCGGCGGCACGTGGCGGGCCTATCTCAGCACGCAGGCGGCGGACGGGCAGCCGGCGGTCGACGCGCGCGATCGGATCGGCAGCGGACCGTGGCGGAATGTCGAGGGTGTCGTGATCGCCGCCAATGTCGCCGAGCTGCACGGCAGCAACAACCTGACCAAGGCGACGGCGCTGACCGAGCAGGGCAAGCCGGTCAATGGCCGCGGCGATAGCCCGAACACGCACGACATGCTGACCGGCTCGCAGCCGGACGGGACGGCCTTCGCCGGTGCGGACGACATGACCTGCGGCAACTGGACCAGGAGCGGTGCCGAGGGTGCGGCGATGCTCGGCCATCACGACCGGATGGGCCTCAAGGACGACGCGCCGTCGAAGTCCTGGAACTCGTCGCACGCATCGCGTGGCGGCTGCAGCCAGACGGCGCTGCAGGGCACCGGCGGGGCGGGGCTGTTCTACTGTTTTGCCGCGAACTGACGTTGCGGCGACGGAACGCTGGCGTCGCGTGGCGATTTGATCGGGCATGATCCAACGGAGGTGCGGTCATGCCAGCGAAATCCGCGGCACAGCAGAAAGCCGCCGGGGCGGCGCTCTCGGCAAAACGCGGCGAGACCCCCAAAGGCCAGCTCAAGGGGGCATCGCGGTCGATGGCCCAATCGATGAGCGAGGACGAGCTGGAGCGCATGGCGTCGACCAAGCGCAAGGGCAAGCCGGAGCACGTCGCGAAGGACGCCTGAGTTCCGTCGTCAGCCCCGCCTTTACCCGACCAGCCGCCGATGATAGGCGCAGTCGGGTAGGGGTCAGCGGAGGAACGACGTCATGAGCCAGCCAGCCGACCGGGTTGCCCGGGTGGTGTTTCTCGATCGCGACACGCTCTCGCCCGAGACCGATCGTGCGCGAGCTGGGCTTCCCGCATGAGCTCGTGGTCCATGATCGGACGACGCCCGAGCAGGTGGCGGAACGGATCGCCGACGCCGACATCGTGATCACCAACAAGGCGCCGGTGCGCGAGGCGGCGCTGGCGGGCGCCGAGCGGCTGCGGCTGGTGGCGGTGGCGGCCACGGGCACCGACGTGGTCGACGTCAAGGCCTGCAACGCGCGGGGCGTCACCGTCTCCAACATCCGCAACTACGCGGTCAACACCGTGCCCGAGCATACTTTCGCGCTGCTCCTGGCCCTGCGGCGCAGCATCCTGCCATACCGCAACTCGGTGGCGCGCGGCCGGTGGCGCGAGGCGGCGCAGTTCTGTTACTTCGACTATCCGATCCGCGACCTCGCCGGGTCGACGCTGGGCATCATCGGCGACGGCGCGCTCGGCAAGTCGGTGGCCAAGCTCGGCGAGGCGTTCGGCATGAAGGTGCTGTACTCCGACTACAAGGGCACCACCGGCATGGGCCCGCTCTACACGCCGTTCTGGGACGTGCTGCGCCTGTCCGACGTGATCACCCTGCACACGCCGCTGCTGCCCTCGACCCGCAACCTGATCGGCCCGGCCGAGTTCGCGGCGATGGAGCGCAAGCCGCTGCTGATCAATACCGCGCGCGGCGGGCTGGTCGACGAGGCGGCGCTGGTCGAGGCCCTGCGCAGCGGGCAGATCGCCGGCGCGGGCTTCGACGTGGTGACGGTCGAGCCGCCGCCGGACGACCATCCGCTGGTCGAGCTGCTGGACCTGCCCAACTTCATCCTGACCCCCCACGTCGCCTGGGCCAGCCAGGAGGCGATCCAGGGTCTGACCGACCAGCTGGTCGACAATATCGAGGCGTTCTGGGCCGGGAGCCCGCGCAACGTGGTGGTTCCGGCCTGAGTCACGCGGCTCGGCTTTGCGCCGAGCGGGCCAGGGCTTCGCGCCGGCGGCGCTCGTGGCGGTTCATCGGCTGGGCGGCGGTGCGGGCGCGGAGCGGCGTGGCTGGCGGGCGCTCGGGTTCGGGCGTGCGCGCGGCAAGAGACGGCGTCGGCTCGGGTTCGCGCGTGCAATTTTCCGTGCCGATCAGGTCGGCGTCAGCCCGGCCCTTCAATACTCTCAGCGCACGGAGCGCCTGGGCGAGCTCCTTGTCGATCCGGGCGCCGTAGCGGGCGAAGGTGAGCAGGCGCTTCAGGCTGGCCTCGGTGGGCGGATGTTCTTGCGATGCCGTCTCCAGGGCGGCGAATTCGAGATGGCGCAGGCGCTGCTGGCGCCACATGGCGGCGACCAGCTCGGCGGCCCAATGCCGCTCGTAGGCGTCGCGCGGTGACCAGTCGCGGGCGATGGCCTGGCGCAGCAGCTCCAGCTCCTCAGCGTCCTCGTCGGGCAACAGCGCGAACGTGCCGCCGCGCAGACCGTGGCGGGTGCCGTTGCTGCCGGCGCGGGACTTGCCGGCCGCGGTGGCGGGGCTGCGGGAGCGGGCGCCGTTGGCGCGCGAGGCGGCTTGCTGGGCGAGCGAGGGGGTGGCGGGCATGCGGGTCTCCGATCCGGTCGACGACCCGCCACGTTATCGCGCTCTAGTTGATATTCGTCAAGGATCGTGATCCTATATCCGCCGGTCCGCCCCTGTCAGCTCCGCTGACATCCCTCCGGGAGATCGGCCACAGGCCGATGGCCGCCGGCCGCGTCACGTGTCGAGGATCGGCTCGAAGCCGCCCATGATCATGCGCCGGCCGTCGAACGGCATCTTGTCGCCCATCGCGTGCATGCGCGGATCGGCCATCATCTTCGCGTGCGCGACATCGCGCGCCGCCTTGGACGGGTACTCGATCCAGCTGAACACCACCGTCTCGCCAGCCTCCGCCTTCACCGCGCCGCGAAAGTCGGTGAGCTTGCCGTCGGGCACGTCGTCGCCCCAGCACTCGACCACACGCGTGGCGCCGAACTCCTTGAACAGCTTCGCCGCCTCGGCCGCGTGGCTGCGGAAAGTCTCCTTGTTGGCCGACGGCACCGCCAGCACGAATCCCTCGACGTAGCTCATGGCTGTCCTCCCTTGCAACGAGATGATAACCGCTCAGATCGCTGCCGGTTCGCCAGACCCGACATCTGTGTTGTTATCAGCATGGTCGGTGTGGTTCGCGATGCCAGCATCCGCAGCGGGCCACGGTGCTTGGCTTCGGTCCCCGACGTCATGTCCCTGGCCGGTCACGCCGCGAGCCAGTCGACGACATTGAGCCCTTCGACGCGGGCGAACTTGCGGAGGTTGTTGGTGACCAGCGTCAAGCCGCGCGCCTTGGCCTGACCGGCCATCAGCACGTCGTAGGGGCCGATTGGCGTACCGGCGGCCTTGAGGTCGGCCCGGATCAAGCCGGCGGCGGCGGCATCGTCGCGCGTCAGCTCGACCGGCTGGAGGTCGCGGAACAGCAGGTCGAACCGCTGCCGGATCTCTGCCGGACAGCTGCTCTTGGCGGCGCCGAAATAGAGTTCGTGCGCTGCGATCGCGGAGGTCACGACGTCGCTCGGCATCAGGCCGGCAAGGTGTTCGAGCACATGCTGGCGGCGTTGCGGATGCAGGAGCGCGATCAGCATGTTGGTGTCGAGCAGGAAGCGCATCAGCCGAGCAGATCATCCAGTTCCGGACGCTCCCCGCTCTTGGGCTGCTCGCGCTCCTGGCCGAAGCAGTCGTCGAACCGCTCGGCGTCGAAGCCTCGCAGCGCCTCGGTCAGATTGGCCCAAGCCTCGGGCCGGCGCGGGCGCAGGATCAACGCATCGCCGTCGCGCGTGATCACCACCTCGGCGCAGTCGAAGCGATGGCTGCGCGGCAGGCGCACCGCCTGCGACCGGCCGGACATGAACACCTTGGCGATCTCGGCCATGCATGCTCCTCGGATTGATATATCTCAATGATATATCTTCGAGGTCAGACTGCGCAAGATATTCCAGCAGGCTTATGGAAAGAACGACGCCACCGTCACGCGCAGGCCCGGCAGTGCCAGTTCCAGCTCGCCGCCGCGCAGGATGCGTGTCGCGATCGACCTGTCATTGTCCAGGCGATGGTGGATGACGGACCGGTTCTCGGTCTTGACGATCAGGTAGTGTCGAATGGACGGCATGCGGAAATATTCCTCGAGCTTGGCGGCGGCGTCGCGGGCTCGGGTCGAGGGCGACAGCACCTCGACCACGATCATCGGGTCGACGATCTGCACGGCGTCGTCCGGCAACGGCTCGCCGCAGCGGACCAGAGCGTCGGGCTCGTAGACCGTGGCGTCGTCGACCCGCACTGCCATCCCGTCCGGGTAGGCCGTGCAGCGCGAGGCCAGCGGCGGTGACCGCGGCGTCGAGCGCCCGCCAGATGCGAGCCTTGACCAGCGCGTGCGCGGACCGCTCGGGCGCCATGGCGACCACCTCGCCGGCGGCCAGCTCGTAGCGCTCGCCTTCGGGTCGTTCCATGGCCCAGGCGATGAATGCGTCGGCGGTCATGCGGACGGGGGTGGCTGCCGACTGGGCGTTCTTGGTCATGGCGAGAAGATTAGCGCTTTGGGGGCGGCAGGTCACGACCTTCGCTCCGGAGGCTGGCGGCCACATCTCCCCAGGGGTACCGGCGCGGCAGCAACCGGGGTCGAATGGGCGCGGCGTATTCATCGCGTTGGAAGGTACGGGCATGACCTTCGGTTAAATCGGTGGACGCAGAAATTTGTCCTGACCCCGTTTCCCTTCGGTTGACCCCGTTTCCCTTCGGTCTGTCCTGACCCCGTTTCCCTTCGGTCGCAGAAATTTGTCCTAACCCCGTTTCCCTTCGGTCTGGTACCGTGTCGCCACCGTGTCGGTAAGGGATCGTTAATTTGACCTAGTACCGTGAACCACGAGCCTTGACCAGATAGTCGAGGTTGAGCCACTGTCAGTCGGTGACGCGGGGGACGGCACGGCCGACGAGCTGGTCGACGGACGTCACAGGCTGGCTGAAATTCGTCCTGGCTCCGCTTCGTCCGGTAGCAAAAGTGTATTTCGGATTGACCCGTCCTACAGGGCTCTCACAATGGTTATTTTCCAGCATTGTCGTGGCCACTTATGTGGAAGAGCATTATGAGCAAATTCTTGGAAAAACATGGCGAGAATCAGGCCATATCCGAGGAATTCAGAAACGAGGTTCGGGAAGCCACAGAGGAGGAACTGCTGATTGCGGCAGAGGTGAACACAGGTCAAGACACGAAGCGCGGTGTAATTAAAGCTGAGCTTGCACGGCGGCAGCGCATCAAGCAGGACGAGATTCTCTCAGAGCAACTCAAGCTTTCGCGGGATGCTGGGAAATCGGCATTCTGGTCGGCTGTTGCCACTGGTCTTGCAGCCGTCGCGTCCCTGGGGGCCCTTGCCGTAGCCATCGTAAATTCGCTCCGTGACTAGGAGCGGCGTGGTAAGGGCGCTTGACACGGTGAAGCCTGTTACGAAGCCGTTGAGCAAAACATCAACACCCGCAAGCAGTATCCCATCCGAAATTTCAATTCCTACTAAGGCTCGGTCGGCCTGCCAGCCGACAGGTGTATCTTTGTGTTGAGCATTTTAGGTGCTGATGGTTCATCATTCGGTACCCATTGTCCGATTGATTGATCGCAGTTCGTCAAGAATTCGCTCTTCAGTGGTAGAAGACGCCAAAGAGACTTTATAGAAGAAGGGCGTGTCTGTCAGCCAATTCCACGCTGTCATCTGAGCTGACAGATAGCGCGAATTCTTGTCTTTGGCCGATGTCTCGCGCAGTTTCGCAGCTACAGCCTCTGTTTGTGCCTTGTCGGGCGGTAACCTTGGGGCATTACCGCGACGCTGCCACATTTCCAGCTTCTGCTGTACGCATGGAGACAACAACCAATCCAGCGGACCAGTAATGCTGTTTGGATCGTATATGTCACATTGCATGGCGGCGCTGCGCAGCGCAAAAGATCTGTTGGCATCATTTACATAGGAATGGTCAATGTCACGGGGAGTCGGCACGGGATCCGCCGCCGTTATCCCTCGCGGTGGTACTTCGCACTGCGATCCCCTTTCCGTGGCACTCCTATCGTAGGCATTTGTGAGATCGGTCACCGAAATCTCTCCATAAACTGCGTCTGTCATCATTTGTTCGAATGACTCACGAAAAGCTCGGCACGTTCCACTTGGGCGCTCAACATTTGCTCTATTCTGGATGTTCTCCTGTAATTTATTTGGCGAGCAAGCTGTAATATCTATCATGCTAGTCATTCCGCATAGTAGCATAAAATATCGACTGATCCGTCTTTTCGGTGCTTTGCCGCTCATTGTGTTGGGAGAGAGTAGATGATGACCCAATACAACGTATCTCAAGAGCCGGCCCGATTTCCGCAGCATGCTTGACCCGAACGCCGCCAAACTGCTTGTCAAGCCGATTACTCCGCCGGCTCCAGCGCCCGCTCGGCCGACTTCGCGGCCGGATTGTTCGGATGCTCCAGCCACGTCCGATGCCCGCCGACCTTCACCCCCGTCCGCGGGTCCACCCCCTCCGTCAGCGGCACCAGCGTGATGCACTCCTCCACCGGGCACACCACCGCGCACAGGTTGCACCCGACGCACTCCGCCTCGATCACCTCGTAGTGCCGCTTGCCGTCCTTGCAGCCGGCTGATCGCCTGGTGGCTGGTGTCCTCGCAGGCGATGTGGCAGCGGCCGCACTGGATGCATTTGGCTCTGGTCGATCTGGGCCTTGACGACGTAGTCGAGGTTGAGGTGCTGCCAGTCGGTGACGCGGGGGATGGCGCGGCCGACGATCTGGTCGACGCTGGTGTAGCCCTTGGCGTCCATCCAGTCGGAGAGGCCGGTGGTCATCTCCTGGACGATCTTGAAGCCGTAGACCATGGCGGCGGTGCAGACCTGGACCGTGCCGGCGCCCAGCGCCATGAACTCGGCGGCGTCGCGCCAGGTCTCGATGCCGCCGATGGCGGAGATCGGCAGGCCGGCCATGGCGGGCGTGCGGGCGATCTCGGCCACCATGTTCATGGCGATCGGCTTCACCGCCACGCCGCAATAGCCGCCATGGGTGGCGTAGCCGTCGGTGGCGGGGGAGGGGGTCATCGCGTCGAGGTCGACGCCCATGATCGAGTTGATGGTGTTGATCAGCGAGACGGCGTCGGCACCGCCGCGGTGGGCGGCCTGGGCCGGCTGGCGGATGTCGCTGATGTTGGGGGTGAGCTTGACCACCACCGGCATGCGGGTGTTGGCCTTGCACCAGCGGGCGACCATCTCGACATATTCCGGCACCTGGCCCACGGCCGAGCCCATGCCGCGCTCGGACATGCCGTGCGGGCAGCCGAAATTCAGCTCGACGCCGTCCGCACCCGTGTCCTCGACCCGGGCCAGGATCGCCTTCCAGCTCTCCTCGGTGCAGGGGACCATCAGCGAGACCAGCAGCGCCCGGTCCGGCCAGTTGCGCTTGACCTCCTTGATCTCGCGCAGGTTCACGTCCAGCGGCCGGTCGGTGATCAGCTCGATATTGTTGAAGCCGATCACGCGCCGGTCCTGGGCGTGGATGGCGCCGTAGCGCGGGCCGTTGACGTTGACGATCGGCGGGTCCTCGCCCAGCGTCTTCCAGACCACGCCGCCCCAGCCGGCGCGGAACGCGCGCTCGACATTGTAGGCCTTGTCGGTGGGCGGGGCGGAGGCGAGCCAGAACGGGTTGGGCGCCTTGATGCCGCAGAACTCGACGCGCAGATCGGCCATGGCGGTTGCTCCTCAGGCGGCGCTGGCGGTGGCGGCCCGCAGCGTGCGGTCGATCGACAGGGCGGCCTGCTTGCCGTCCTCGACGGCGGTGACGGTCAGGTCCTTGCTGCCCGCGACGCAATCGCCGCCGGCCCAGATGCCGGCGATCGACGTGCGGCGCTCGGCGTCGACGGTGATCCGGCCGTGGTCCAGCCCGACCAGCTCGCGCGAGCCGTCGATATCGGCCGGCAGGAAGGCCTGGCCGATCGCCTTGAACAGCTGGCTGCAGGGCAGGGTCAAGGTGCCGGTGCGCTCGTCCGTGTATTCGAGCTCGACGGCGACGAGCCTGCCGTGCTCGGCCAGCAGCCGGGTCGGCTGCAGCCAGTGGCGCAGCAGCACGCCGTCGGTCTGGGCCAGCTCCTGCTCATACACCGAGGCGTTCATCTGCTCGGGGCCACGGCGATAGACGATGGTGACGTCCTCGGCGCCCAGGCGCTTGGTCTGGCTCGCGATGTCGATCGCGGTCATGCCGCCGCCGATGACCACGATGTGGCGGCCGACCGGCAGGGCCGACAGATCCGGTGCCTGGCGCAGGGCCGCGATGTAGGCCACGGCGTCCATCACGCCGTCGAGCCCCTCCTCGTCGATGCCCAACGTGTTCACGGCACCGAGCCCCAGGCCCAGGAACACGGCGGCGTGGTCGCGGCGCAGCTCGGCCAGGGTGACGTCGCGGCCGAGCCGGATGCCGCAGCGCAGCTCGATCCCGCCGACGCCCAGCACGTAGGCGACCTCGCGTTGCGCGAAGCCGTCCACGGTCTTGTAGGCGGCGATGCCGTACTCGTTCAGGCCGCCGGGCTTGTCCCGGGCCTCGATCAGGGTGACGGCATGGCCCAGCGTGGCCAGCTTGTGGGCGCAGGCAAGGCCGGCGGGGCCGGCGCCGACCACCGCCACCTTGTGGCCGGTGGCGGCACCCTGGCCGTAGAGCTGGCGGCCGGTCGCGAGCAATGTGTCGGTGGCGTAGCGCTGCAGGCGGCCGATCTCGACCGGCTTGCCTTCGGAGGTCTCGCGGACGCAGACCTCCTCGCATAGGGTCTCGGTCGGGCAGACCCGGGCGCACATGCCGCCGAGGATATTGGAGTCGAGGATGGTCTTCGCGGAGCCCAGCGGATTGCCGGTGGCGATCTGGCGGATGAACAGCGGGATGTCGATCGAGGTCGGGCAGGCCTCGAGACAGGGTGCGTCGTAGCAAAACAGGCAACGCTCGGCGGCGACCCGTGCCTCGCGTGGGCCGAGGGGCGGGTGGAGGTCGGCGAAGTTGGTGGCGTAGCGCTCCGGCGGCAGGCGGCTCGGGGCGATGTCGGGGGCTTGGCTCAAGGGCGACCTCCTCGGGCGCGGCGCTGGGATGCCGACCACCACGTGCCGGCAGTCGATCAAAGCGCCGGTGGGAGGTCAAGGCCGTTGCTTGGAATGGTTCGCGCTTGGCAGCCTGCCCGCCCGACTGATAGCCGTAGACGCTGTGCTGCGGGGAGGATGGAACAGCTTGACCGAGGCAGACATCGAGTTCGCCGCGGCCGGCAAGCGGTTCGGGGAGGTGGTGGCGCTCGACGAGGTGAACCTGCGGGTCGAGCGCGGCTCGTTCTTCACCTTCCTGGGGCCGTCGGGCTGCGGCAAGACCACCTCCTTGCGCCTGATCGCGGGCTTCGAGCAGCCTTCGTCCGGGGACGTGCGCATCGGCGGCCAGTCGATGGTGGGCGTGCCGCCCTATCGGCGGCCGGTGAACATGGTGTTCCAGCACTACGCGCTGTTCCCGCATCTCGATGTCGCCGCCAACATCGCCTACGGGCTCAGGCAGCGTTCGCCCCGGCCCGACAAGGCGGAGCTCGGTCGGCGGGTCGATGCGACGCTGGAGCTGGTGCGGCTGGCCGGCTATGGCGGCCGCCGCGTCTGGGAACTGTCCGGCGGCCAGCAGCAGCGGGTCGCGCTGGCGCGCGCTCTGGTCAACCGCCCGACCGTGCTGCTGCTGGACGAGCCGCTGGCGGCACTCGACCGCAA
The DNA here is from genome assembly GCA_963798145.1 of uncultured Alphaproteobacteria bacterium. Taxonomy (GTDB): domain Bacteria; phylum Pseudomonadota; class Alphaproteobacteria; order Geminicoccales; family Geminicoccaceae; genus Benzoatithermus. Next base: position 499,455 of record CAWCSG010000011.1, on the reverse strand, counting down.
GCTGCGGCGCGACATGCAGATCGAGCTCCAGAATCTGCAGCGTGAGGTCGGGATCACCTTCGTCCTGGTCACCCACGACCAGGAGGAGGCGCTGTCGATGAGCGACACGATCTGCGTGCTGCGCAGTGGCCGGATCGTGCAGCAGGGGTCGCCGGCAGAGCTGTACGACGCGCCGGCCAGCGCCTGGGTCGCAGACTTTGTCGGCAAGTCCAATTTCCTGGCCGGTGCGGTGGGCGCGGCCAGTGGGGGTGAAGCCGAGGCGATCGTGGCGGGACGGCGGTTCGCCGCCCGCCGCTCGGTGTCAGCACCACCCCTGACGCCGGGGCAGCCCATCGTGGTGGCGATCCGCCCGGAGCTGGTACGCGTCGGGCCGCCCGATCCGGACAGCGCGGCGGCCGGCCATGTGCTGAATCGCATCTTTCTGGGCGAGCACACCGAATATCTCGTCCGCACACCGGATCTGGGTGATCTGCTGGCCTTGGTGCCGCGGGGGGCCGAAGGCGGCTCGGGCGGCTTCGCGCCAGGCGATGCGGTGGCGCTGCACTGGCCTGCATCGGCCGGTCTTGCGCTCCATGACGACCGCGAGGCAAAGTAGCGCAACAAGGAGAAACGAGATGACCCGCAGCAAAAGCGGCAAGCCGATCAGCGCCCCGGCCTTTCTCGACGAGTTGCAGCGCTACCGTCGCGGCTCGGTGACCCGGCGGCACTTCATGGGCGTGACCGGCCTCGGGACCGCGACCATCGCACTCGGTCAGGCGATGCCGTGGCTGTTGCCCCGGCCGGCGTTCGCGGCCGGCGAGTTCGGTGACCGGGTGACGCTCGCGACTTGGCCCAACTACCACGACCCGGCCAATTTCGAGGCATTCACCGAACTCACGGGCGCCAACGTGCAGGTCAACGCGTTCGGCTCCAACGAGGAGATGCTGGCCAAGCTGCAGGCGGGTGGCAGCGGCTGGGACGTGTTCGTGCCGACCAACTACACGATCAGCACCTACCAGAAGCTGGGCATCATCGAGCCGCTCGAGCTGGCCATGCTGCCCAATTTCGACCAGGCCACCAACGAGGCGCGCTTCACCCGCGAAGGTGTCGTCGACGGCAAGGTGTACGCGGTGCCCAAGGACTGGGGCACCACCGGCTACATCGTCAACACCGCCAAGGTTACGGCGCCGATGACCAGCTGGAAGGACTTCTGGGACATGACCCAGAACGAGCTGTCCGGGCGGGTGACGGTGCACGACTACCAGCTGACCACGATCGGCAACGCGCTCAAGTATTTCGGCTACTCCTTCAACTCGATCGATCCGGCCGAGCTCGCCAAGGCCGAAGAACTGCTGCTGAAGGCGAAGCCGCATCTGTTCGCGATCACCAGCGATTACCAGCCGGCGATGCGCAATGGCGATGCTTGGTGCGGCGTGTGCTGGACGGGCGACGCGACGCAGCTGCATCGCGACCTGCCCGAGATGCAGTATGTCATCGGCAAGGAGGGCGGCGAGATCTGGAGCGACTTCTATGCCGTGCCCAAGGACGCGGCCAACCGGCCCGGCGCCTACGCCCTGATCAATTTCCTGCTCGATCCCGCCGTGAACGCCAAGGAGGTCATGGCGCACGGCTACCCGACCACGGACTCGCGCGTCGAGAAGCTGCTGCCGCCGGCGATACTGGATAGCGCGATCCTCTACCCGGCGAAGGAGCTGCTGACGCCGCTGGAATTCGGGGCGGCGGCGACGCTCACCGACCCGAACCGGGCTGAGATCATGGCGCGCTTCAAGGCCGCGTGACGATGACGGCGGAGCGCAGGCTGACTGCGCTCTTGCTGCTGCCGGCGACCCTGTGGTTCCTCGTCCTGCTCGTCCTGCCGCTGATCGTCATCCTGGTATACAGCCTCGGCGACCGGGCGCCTGAGGGCGGCTATGCGCCAGCGCTGACCCTGGCCCAATACGCCAACCTCCCGGCACGCTGGGCTGCGTTCCAGAATACGCTCACCTTGGCGCCGCTGGGCACGCTGGTGACGTTGCTTGCCGCGTACCCGCTGGCCTACTGGCTGGCGCTGCGCTGCGATCCGCGCTGGCGGCTGTTCCTGCTGGTACTGGTGATCGTGCCGTTCTGGACCAGCCTGCTGATCCGGACCTACGCCTGGATCTTCATTCTCGGCGGTCGCGGTCTGCCGGCGTTACTGGCTTGGCTTGGACTGGGCGAGCCGCGCCTGATCAATACGCCCTTTGCCGTGCTCTTGGGCATCGTCTACGGCTATCTGCCGCTGATGGTGTTCCCGATCTATGTCAGCCTGGAGAAGCTCGACCGGCGGCTGCTGGAGGCGTCGGCGGACCTCTATGCCTCGCCCTGGCGCAGCTTCCTCCAGGTGACGCTACCGCTCTCGCTGCCGGGTGTCGCCACCGGCTCGATGCTGGTGTTCATCCTGCTGATGGGCGAGTTCCTGATTCCGGCACTCCTCGGCGGCGGCAAGGTATTCTTCATCGGCAATGCGCTGGTCGACCTGTTCCTGCAGTCGCGCAACTGGCCGTTCGGGGCGGCGGTCGCGGTGGCGCTGGTCGCGATCATGCTGGCGACGGTGACCATCTACATGAAGCTCGTCCTGGGCCGCCGGGCGGCCCGCGACGTCTCGGTGCTCTGAGCCGTGCGCGCCTATGTCAGCGCCGCTTATCTGTTCCTCTACACGCCCATCGCGCTGATCGTCCTGTTCAGCTTCAACTCGGGCCGGTACGCGACGGATCTGCAGGGATTCTCGACCGTTTGGTACGGGAAGGCGTTGGCCAACCCGTTCGTGATCGAGGCATTGCAGACCAGCGTGACCGTCGGACTGACCTCGGCCATGCTGGCGACCCTGTTCGGCACCATGGCCGCGCTCGCTCTGCAGCGTGTTCACGGCGGCTGGCGCACCGCGTTCGATGGCCTCGTCTACGTGTCGATCATGATCCCGGGCATCGTGATCGGGATCGCGACCCTGATCGCGCTGGTGACCTTGTTCGGCGTGGTCAATCCGGCGCTGGCGGTGTTATGGCCGACTGCGCTGGGCGCGCCGCCGCGGCTGCAGCTCGGGCTCGTCTCGCTGGTGGCGGCCCACACGCTGTTCACGATGGCACTGGCGATCTTGATCGTCCGCGCGCGGCTGGAAGGCATGGACCGTTCGTTGGTCGAGGCGTCGATGGACCTGTACGCGCCGCCCTTCGCGACCTTTCGCCAGATCACGCTGCCGCAGCTGACACCCGCGATCGTGGCGAGCTTCCTCTTGGCGTTCACTTTCAGCTTCGACGATTTCGTGATCGCGTTCTTCGTGGCCGGCCCGAACACGACCTTGCCGATCTACGTGTTCGCGTCGATCCGGCGTGGTGTGACACCGGAGATCAACGCGATCGGCACGATGGTGCTGGCGGTCTCGCTGACGGTGATGGTGGCGGCACAGCTGTTGCTGCGGGGTAGTCGGCACGTCAGAGTGGCATGATCGGTCAGACGGCCGCTGAGCTGGCGGCAAAACTTGACTCTACATAGTCTGTGGCGGCACCAGGACGAAATTGCCGACATGCTTCTTCTCCAGGAATTCGCGCTGGGCGTGGGCGACGTCCTCGAGCGGAAAGATCCTGGCGATCAGCGGCGTAATCTCGCCTCGCTCGATATAGCCGATCAGGTTCGGGAAGACCGGTTCGTCCCAGGCGGTGGACCCGATGAGCGTGAGATCGTTCAGATAGAAAGTACGCATGTCGAGCTCGACCATCGGGCCGCCGATCGCGCCCGAGGACGCGTAGCGGCCGCCGCGTTTCAGCACCTGCAACATCCCGCCGAACGCCGGGCCCGCCACGTTGTCGACGACGACGTCGACGGATTTTTCACCGATAGAGGCCATCACCTCGTTGTCGCGAGCGATGACCCGGTCGCAGCCGATGGCGCGCACCTGATCCATCTTCGACCTGGCGGCGATCGCCGTGACCCTGGCGCCGCGCCGCTTGGCGAGCTGCACCACCGCGGAGCCGACCCCGCCCGAGGCGCCGGCGACCAGGATATGCTCGCCTTCGGTCAACCCGGCGCGATGCAGCATGTTCTCGGCAGTGCCATAGGCGCAGGGGATCGAGCCGAGTTCGACATCGCTCCAAGCGCAACTGACTGGAAAGGCCTCAGCGGCCGGGACCTTGACGAACTGCGCGAAAGCGCCGTCGAAATCGGAGCCCATCCAGATGGTCTCCAGCGAGCCGAAGCCCGCGACGCGCATGCAGGCACGCACCAGAACGCGCGAACCGATACGACCGATGTCGCCGCCGGAGCCCACCGCCACAATTCGGCCGCAGCAATCGGTGCCCTGGATGAGCGGAAAGGGAGTCGCCGTGTTCCAGCCGCCATCGGCAGCAGCGGTTGCCAGTTGTTCGTCGGCGATCGCCGCGCGGGCCGTGCCTTCGGTGACCGATCTCGAGTACCAGCCTACGCGGGTGTTGATCTCGGTGTTGTTGACGCCGGCCGCCAGGACTTGGACCAGGACCTCGCCCGGCGACGGCACCGGCACGGCGACATCGCAGTACACGAGCTTGTCGTACCCGCCATGGCCGGTGGTGACGATCGCCTTCATCGTGGCGCCGCCCCCGGCGGGAGCGAAACGGTCGCGTGTCATGGCTACCTGCAGCCGTTGCTATCGAAATGCTCCGCGAAGCCCGCCGCCCACTTCGGCCATTGTCGAGCTTGGCGCGGCCAACGACCGTGCCGCCGTCGGCAGGTCAGTGCGGAGTAATCAGGTACATGTCGGCGAAGAACCGGCGACGATGCAGGCGCCAGCAGAGACGGGCAAGCACGGGGGGAACGACCACAGCAGCGAGCAATGCCCCAAGGCCGGGTAGGATCTCCGTCGGCGTTGCAGGAAGTGCCCACTGAGCGCCATGCACATTCGGGATGATCAAGACCGCGCAGATGAAAGCTCCGAGAACGGAGCCCAGATAGCCGGCCCGACGATAGCGCTGACGAACCACCCAATAGGTGCGATGTACACGCGCCATGGCATCGCTCCTCTGCTGGCGGAATGCTGCACTGCAATAGGCACGGAACGCCTGGATGCGCAAGCTACGATATCGTAATCGACCCTCCATACTACGTCCGACAACCGTGTTCTGCCGTCAGAGGAGACAGCGATGATCCTCGCCAATCGCGTGGCGATCGTGACCGGTGCCGGCTCGGGCATCGGCCGTGCGGGCGCGCTGATCATGGCACGCGAGGGCGCCTTCGTCGTCGTCGCCGACCGCGCCGCCACGGCCGCGGCGGACACGGTGCATGCCATCCACGCGGCCGGGGGCCATGGCGAATCGGTGGTGACCGACGTCACCGACGATGCGCAGCTGGAGCATCTGGTTCAGCACACGCTGCGACACCGGCACCGCATCGACATTCTTCACAATCATGCCGGGATCCAGGTCGAAGGCACGCTGGAGCAGGTGGCGCCCGACGGGATGGACAATTCCTGGCGGGTCAATGTGCGAGCGCATTTCATGCTGGCGAAGCTGGTGGTGCCGCACATGAAGGCGGCGGGCAAGGGCGTGATCCTGAGCACATCCAGCAATTCCGGAGTGTTTCTGGACAATGGCATGCTCGCCTACATCACGACCAAGAGCGCCGTGATCACCATGACCCGGCAGATGGCTCTGGACTATGGGCCATTCGGCATCCGTGTGAACGCGCTCTGTCCGGGGTGGGTCGACACGCCCTTCAACGACCCCTACACGCGGCAGCTCGGCGGGCGGGAGGGCTTGTTGCGCTACATCGAGGACAAGGTTCCGCTACGCCGATTCGCGAGCGCTGAGGAAATTGCCGAGGCGATCCTGTTTTGCGTCTCGGATCGCTCGGCGTTCATGACCGGCCACGCGCTGGTGGTCGACGGCGGCGAGTCGCTGTGAGCCTGCGAGGCCGGCACGGCTGACGGCACCACGAGGTCGGCGGTTACCGGCAGGTGGTCGGAAAAGACGTAGGGCCCGACCGTAAAGTCAGCGACGCCAAGATCCGGCGAGACCAGCACATGGTCGACCGGGACGCCGACCCAAGCCAGATGCGGCGGCAGCAGCATGGGTTGCCGGGTCGGCCGGCGCGGCCCGGCACCCGCGGCATCGCGCAGACCGGAACGCTCGAGCACATCGGCGAACAGGAACGACCATGGCGGGGTGTTGAAGTCCCCGAGCATGACACGCGGCAGGTCATGATCGAGCCGATCGGACGTCGCCGCCAGCCAGGTCATTTGGGCGTTGCGCATCTGCCATTGCTCGATTGATCTTGGCGTCGGCGGGTGCACGGCGTAGATCGCGATGCGCCGGGAGCCGATCTCGATCACTGCGCGTACCGGCACCTCGGTCTCGAGCGCCACGCCCGGCGGCAGCTGCAGCTCGCCGGCCTCGACAATCGGAAACCGGCTGAGGATGACGACCGAGTTCCACCCTGCATCACGCCCGGTTGTGACGTACGGATAGAGGTCCTCGAGCCCCGTCAGCTTGGCAGCCCACCAGTCGCTGACCTCCTCCAACGCCAGCACGTCGGCGCCGCTGGCGCGGAGATAGCGCAGGACGCGCTTGGAGCGGTCGTTGCCCGTCAGCACGTTGAGGGAGAGCACGCGCAACGGCATGCCCGCAGGTGCTGCGGCCGCCGGCGGTACGCTATCCGCACCGGATGGCACAAGAGCCGCTGCATTGAGCAGCGCCGCGATAAGGGCGAGCGTGGCCCATGCGCGACTCCGCAGCAGAAGGGCCGCCGCCGCGAATGCGAGGCCCAGCACGGCCAGATGCTGGCGTGCGAAGCTCAGCAGATCGAGCATCCAGCTATGGCGGCCGAACCAGGAAAGGACGGTCAGCACCAGGACCAAAACGATCAGCGCGGCAACCGTGCCAAGCACGATCCGTCGCGCTGCCGACGAATGGTGTGAAAGTGTCGTGGTCAAGGTCGCCTACCGGTAGGGAACGCCGAGTGACGCATTGCAGCATTGGTGCGCCGATGCAAGCGGCGGCTTGTGACAATTCGTTCAGTGATCCGGGCGCCTGGGACGGCAATGCCGCGACGGTGGGTCGTGACGTCGCTGCGTCGCCCGGCAGCAGCCGAGCATCTACGCGCTCGCCTGACCGATATCTTGCGCTGGCGGCGTCGGGGTGTCGCCCCGCCACCGCCGCAGCAGCGCCTCGCTCACGTCGACGATCGGGAGGAGAACAGCAGAGGCCGCGAGCACGTAGAGCCAGTCGGCCGCAGCCAAGGGACGGCTGCCAAACACGGTCTGCAGCGGCGGGGCATAGGTATAGAGAAGCTGGAACAGGGCGACGACGGCCACGGCCGCCAGCACGACGCGGCTGCCCAGCAGCCCCGAGCGGGTCAGCGCCGGCTCGCTGAGGCTGCGGCAGCTGAACAGATAGAAGACTTCGCAGAACACCAGCGTGTTGACGGCGACGGTGCGCGCGAGCTCAAGCTCGGCGCCGCTGTGGCGGTACCAGAGGAAGCCGCCGAACGCGCCGGCCTCGATCACCAGCGTGACCAGCAGCACGAGCCAAAGGACGTGCCTGGACAGCAGCGGTTCGTCGGGCACACGCGGCGGGCGGTGCATCACACCGGGCTCGGCGGGCTCGAACGCCAAAGCAAGATCGAGCGCGACCGTGGTGATCATGTTGACCCAGAGGATCTGCAGCGCCGTGATCGGCAATTCCGTGCCGAGCAGGATGGCGCCGATCAGCAACAGGCACTCCCCGCCATTGGTCGGCAGGATGAACAAAATCGACTTCTGCAGGTTGTCGTAGACCGTGCGCCCTTCCTCGACCGCGGCCTCGATCGACGCGAAATTGTCGTCGGCCAGGACCATCGCGGCCGCCTCCTTCGCGGCCTCGGTGCCGCGCTCGCCCATGGCCACGCCGATGTCCGCCCGTTTGAGCGCCGGCGCGTCGTTGACCCCGTCGCCGGTCATGGCCACGACTTCGCCGCGGCGCTGCAGCGCCTCGACCAGCCGCAGCTTCTGCTCGGGGCTGACCCGGGCGAACACGTCCGAGGCAAGCGCCAACGACTCCAACGCATCGGTGTCAAGCAGGGCGAGCTCTCTCCCAGTGACGGCGCAGCCGGTCGCGACGAGGCCGACCTCCCGGGCAATGGCGAGGGCGGTGACCGCATGGTCGCCCGTGATCATCTTGACCCGGATGCCGGCCTCGTGGCAGCGCCGCACGGCCGTCACCGCCTCGGGCCGTGGCGGGTCGATCATCCCGCACAGGCCGAGCAGCACGAGACCGTCCAGGTGCAGTGCCGCGTCCAGTTGCTGCGTGCCCGCCGGCAGATCCTTCGTGGCGATGGCGAGCACGCGCTGGCCCCGTTCGGCCATCGCTTCCATCCGCGCCTGCCAGAAGGCAGCATCGAGCGGCACCGTGCCCGTGCCGTCGCGGGCGGCACCGCACATCGGCAGCAGCCGCTCGATCGCGCCTTTGAGGATCAGGCGGGTGCCGGCACCGTGCGCGTGGACACTCGCCATGTACTGGCGCTCGGCGGCGAACGGGATGGTGGCCAGACGGGGATGCGCCGCGGCCTCGAGCGCCGGGTCGAAACCCAGCTTCAGGGCCAGCGTGACCAGCGCGCCTTCGGTCGGGTCGCCAGTGAGCCGCCATTGACCGTCCGCCTGACGCAGGCGGGCCTCGTTGCACAGGAGCCCGGCCTGGGCGAACTCGATCAGGCCGGCACGGACCGCACCCTCGACCGGGCGGCCGTCCAGCTTGATCTCCCCTTCAGGCCCATAGCCGGTGCCGCCGATCGTGATGTTTGCACGCGCCATGGCGACGTTGCGCACGGTCATCTCGTTCCGGGTAAGTGTGCCGGTCTTGTCGGTGCAGATGATTCCGACCGAGCCCAGGGTCTCGACGGATGGCAGGTGGCGCACGATGGCGTGACGCCGGGCCATGCGTTGGACGCCGACGGCAAGCGCGATCGTCATGATGGCGGGCAGACCCTCGGGAATCGCTGCCACCGCTATGCCGACTGCGGCCAGGAACATCTCTTGCGCCGAGTAGCCACGGATCAGCGTGCCGAAGGCCAGTACGGCGGCCGCCAGCATCAGGACGATGACAGTCAGCTGGCGGGCGAAGCCGTCGAGGCGTCGCGTCAAAGGTGTGTCGCGCACCTCGAGCGTCGCCAGCAGATGGCTGATCCGGCCGATCTCGGTCGCCGACCCGGTGGCCACGACTAGACCGGTCGCCTGACCATAGGTGGCGAGCATCCCCGAATAGGCCATCGAGCGTCGGTCGCCCACGGGCGCATCGCTTCGAACCGGCTCGACCGATTTCTCGGCCGGCACCGACTCCCCCGTCAGTGCCGCTTCATCGCAGCGCAGGCTCGCGACGTCGATCAGGCGCAGATCGGCTGGCACGCGGTCGCCCGCCTGCAGGAAAACGGTGTCGCCTGGCACCAACCCCTGGGCGGCCACCGTCACGCGCTGGCCATCCCGCATCACCGTGGCTCTGGGCGAGAGCATTGCACGGATCGATTCGAGCGCCGCCTCCGCCCTGCCTTCCTGAACGAAGCCGACAACGGCGTTGATCACGACGACGCCCAGGATGACCAGCGCGTCGATCCATTCGCCGATGCCGGCCGTGACCACCGCCGCAGCCAACAGGACATAGATCAGGAGGTTCTGGAACTGCGCCAGGAAACGCCGCCAGGCACTGCGGGGCTTCGGCGCGGGCAAGAAATTTGGGCCGAACCGCGCGAGGCGTGCCGCGGCCTCGGACGAGGAGAGCCCGGCGGCGCCGGAGGCGAGGGCCGCCGTCACATCGTCGACAAACTCGGCGTGCCAATCGCGTCGCATAGCGGGTGCAGTGGTCATACCGGTCTGCTTATGGGTCATCCTCATGTGCTAGATGGCCCGAACAGATGGTGAAAGCCCGGGGCGGCGGTCGGCCGCAGACCGGATGAAATCAGAAAGGTTGCGGCTATTGGATGCTGACGAGCGCTCGACCTACCTCGTCGACGAAGCGCGCCGATGCGATCCGGACCGGTATCTCTGCGCGCTATTCAGCCCGCCCGGCCGCCGGGATGCGGTGCTCGGCCTCATACTGTTCAACCACGAGCTGGCGCGGATTCCCGAGGTCGTGAGCCAGCCGATGGCGGGGATGATCCGCTACCAATGGTGGCGGGATGCGCTCGACGAGATCAGCGCGGGCAAGCCGGCGCGCCAGCATCCGGTCGTAAGCGAGCTGGCCGTGGGAATCGCGCGCGGCTGGATCGACGCGGCGGCGCTGCAGCAGATGATCGATGCGCGGGAACCGGCGCTGGCGGAGGCCGCAGGGGGCGATGCGGCCGAGATCGAACGTTTCGTCGCTGCGACCAGCGGGTCCCTGCAGGACGCCATCTACACCGCGCTGGGTGGCATGGAGCCCGCAATGGCCGCCGCGGCGAGGCAGATCGGGACTGCGTTCGGGCTGATCGGCATCGTTCGCGCCGTGGCCCACGAGGTCCTCGCCCGGCCGCCGGAGTCGACCGCGCCTAGCGCCGTGACCGGCCTGATCGAGGCGCTCGTGGCACGAAGCGGGGAACTGTTGCGCACGGGGCGAAAGCAGGCCGGGCGACCGGCACGCGAGCACATGCCTGCCTTCCTGCCGGCGTCACTCACAAGGGCCTATCTAGCGAGGCTCGAACGGCCGGGCATTGGGCCGGAACGCATCACCGAGCTGACCCGCCCCGTGAGCACACCCGCCCGCCTGCTCACGCGGACGCTGCTCCGCCGCCCGTGACCAGATTGGCGCTACTTCTTGATCTGGTCGTACACGAAGCCGCCGGCCGCACCCGCCGCGGCACCGGTCAGGGTGCTGGCGAGGAAGTTGCCGGAGAGCAGGCCGACGGTGGCACCGGCAGCGGCGCCGACTGCGGCGCCGGTGCCGGCGCTTTTGCCGGTCTTGCTGTCAACCGAGCAGGCGCAGACGAGCAGCGGCAATGCGGCGGTCAGGACCAGCGATGTCTTGCGCATGATGTTCAGCGCTCCCTTTCGACGCAGCTCATTTCGAGCACGGGTAGGTGGCGGCCATGGCCTGCCAGAAGCCATCGATGGGCTTGTCCTGCATATGGTCGGGATGGCTCTCCGCCCAGGCGACCAGATCACTGCGGGCCTGCTCGAGCGTCGGTGTTGGCTTGGCGCAGGCGACCTGCTTCATCTTGCCGGCCGCAACCAGCTCCAGATAGAGCAGTCCGCTGCCCATGATGAAGCCGTCGCAGAAGTTTTGGCCGTCGCGGACCTCGCCGACCGGGCCGATCGTGTCGCAGTAGGCGACGAGATCGGCTGTGGTCTCCAGCTTCGGCGCCTCGGCCGCCGCCGGCCCCGCGACCAGCGCCGACCCGCCGATCAGGGCCAGTATTCCGATGGTGCGCATGTTCCCTCCCGCATTCTGATGGCCCAACCTACTGCCGCATCACTTGAAAGGCGAGCCGGTCGTGTGGTTTAGGGCGTCCAGGTAACCTGCTGTCCGTACAGCGCCACCGTGCTGATGCCCATCTTGGCCGAGCCCTGGGTGATCTGCCGACTATACACGACGTAGACCAGGCTCTGGTTCTTCTCGTCGAAGATCCGCCGCACGCCGAGCGACTTGAACACCAGGCTGATCCGCTGGCTGAACACTTCCTCGCCGCCCTTGCCCTTTTCGATGTCGTGGATCGTGATCGGTCCGGTCTGCGCGCACGAGATCGCGGCGTTGGAGGGGTCCTCGAACCAATTGCCCTTGCTCAGTCGGTCGATCAGGCTGCGATCGAAGCTGCTCATGTGACAGGTGACGCCATCGACCTTGGGGTCCGCGATGGCCTCGATCACGATGCCGTTGCCGATCCAGTCATTGGTGAAGCTGCCGACCTCATCGGCGCGGGCCGCGGTCGCGAGCGTGGTGGCGACCGTCATCAAGGCGATCACCGGAAGCCTGTACATGCCGTCATCTCCATGAATTACCGGGCGACCGACCCGTCGTCCGCATAGGACAACGAGATCGGGCCGTCGAGGCTCCGTCCTCGGACTTACTGCCATCATTCTACGCCTGAACGGGTTGGGTCTGATCGCGGCGTTCCAGCAGGAGACGTCCGAACACCGCCGCCAGCACGATCGCGCCACCGATGAACGTGGTAGCTGCCGGCACCTCGCCGACCCCAACCCAGGCCCAGAGCGCGCCGATCGGCGCCTCCAGCGTCCCGATCAGCGCCGACAGCGTGGCCGGGATCAAAGCGGAGCCGATGACGTAGAGCATCATGCCCAAGGTCATCGGCCCCAGCCCGAAGCCGGCAGCGACCAGGTAGTCGCGACCGACGAGCGCGTGCAGCTGCTGGGCCAATGGTAATGCGATCAGCACGCTCAGGGCGATCGAGAGCGCCGCCACCGGCAGCATCTCGACCTCCCGGTGCCTGCGGATGACCACGGTCAGCAACGCCATCGCGGCAGTTGCCAGCATGGCCAGGAGGTCGCCCGAGCGCGGGCCGCCGGCGGCAGGGCCGAGCATCACGACAATGCCTAGCAGTGCCAGCCCGCTGGCGGCCATGGTGCGCGGGGATGGACGCTCGCGCAGCCAGAGCCAGGCGATCGCCGCGGTGAAGAACGGCATGGCCGCGTAGATCGTCATCGCGTTGGCGACGCTGGTGTGCTGGAAGGCCGCGACGAACAAGGTGATCGTCGCCGTCGCGCAGGCGGTGGCGACGATGCCAGCAGCGCCCATCCCCCTGACCACTCGTGGCGTCTTCCAACCGAAGCGCCAGAGCACATAGGCGCCGACGAAGACGGTGCCGAACACGCCGCGCCAGAACACGATCGTCCACAGATCAAACGGCAGCAGACGCACGAACAGGCCGCCGGAGCCCCAGGCGATGGTCGACATCAGGACGAAAGCGATCCCCAACCGATGGGCGGCCGGGCCGGTCGAGTGCGCGGTCGTGGGCATAGTCCGTTCTTCTTCCCGCAACCGGGCGCCCTTCAGCGAGCGACGTGCCACCGCCGGGCCTGCCGAGGACCTACCTGTCGCGACGCGAATCCTCAAGCCGAAGGCCGCGACATTCCTGGGCGGTCAGGACGGTCGCTACCGGTCGGACGGGTCTGCGTCAGTAGGTCTGATTGAGGCGCAGCCAGCGCAGCCGGTCGATCGACGGGACACTGAGCTCGATCACACGGTTGGCGCGCATCACCCGCAGCGGCACCGGCACGCCCGGCTCGCCCAAACCCCAGATCGCGCGGTATAGCTCCGCCAGCGACGCGACCGTGGCGCCGCCGACCGCCAGCACCACATCACCCGGGCGGACGCCGACGCGCTGCGCGGGGCCGTCGTCGGCGACGCTGCGCACGATCAGGTGGCCGGCATGCTCCTGGGCGGTGACGCCGACCCAGGGATGGCTCGGTCCGTCGCGGTGGCCGAGCGCCAGCAGGTCGCCCAGGATCGGCGCCAGCGCGTCGATCGGCACGAACATGTTGCCGGGCGAGGCGACGTTTTCGGCGGTGGCGTCGGCGACGCTCAGGGAGCCGATGCCGACCAGGCGGCCACCGGCATCGATCAGCGCCGCGCCGGAGAAATCCGGGTGCGGCGGCGTGGTGAACAGGGCGTTGGGCAGCAAGTACTCCCAGTAACCGACGAACTCGCGCCGGCTCGCGAGCTTGGCCTCGCGCCCACCCAGTTGCCCCTCTCGGCTGAGCACCAGCAGGCGGTCGCCGATCGCGACCTCGCTGCTGTGACCAAGTGGCAGCGGCACCACATCCAAAGGCAGGTTAGCCCGTACCAGACCGAAGCCGGTATCGTGGTCGTAGCCGACGATCGTGGCGGGGATGCGCTTGCCGGCCGCGTCGTAAATATCGACCGCCGAGGCCTCCAGGATCAGGTAGCCGATGGTCAGGACGAGGCCGCCGGCGTCGATCACGACGCCGGAGCCGCTGCGCTCGCGCCCGAGCGTGTCGGCGGTGCGTGCCTCGGCTGGGACCTCCGCGCGCACCCCGACGACGGCTGCGGCCGTCTCGCGTGGTCCGGCATGTGCGGCAGTACCGATTCCCAACGCGATAAGCAGGATTAGCCACGGCACGAAACCGGCTCCGGCCAAGGGACGTGACGCTGTTGGCAAGGCGGCCCTCCACCACGGGTTCACCATCTTGCAACATGGAGTTCGAAGGTCGGGCCGTGCCAGCCCTCGACAGCGCCTCATTGCGCGGGGATCGAATTCCGCCAGCACGCGGGCGCGAGGTCGCCGCGATCCCGTTCACGATCTCGTCCCGGTCATCGCCCGCATGATCGGTAGATTCGGTGGCTTGGTGGTGGTCGCCGCTGTCGAGCGGATGCTGGCACCCTTGATGGTGGCGCTCGAACAGATCGAGGTGCGGCGGTGACAGCATCGGCTGGCGACTCTATGCTCGACGCATGGGTGCCGCACCGAATTCCACCGAGCTGCTCGAGCGGCTGATCGCGTTCGACACGCAGAGCTTTCGCTCGAATCTGGAGCTGGTGGAGTTCGCGCAGGAGTACCTGGCGGGCCACGGGGTCGCGAGTTGGCTGGTGCACGACGATACCGGCAGCAAGGCCAATCTCTGGGCCGTGATCGGCCCGGCCGACGTGCCGGGTATCGTGCTCTCCGGCCATACCGATGTCGTGCCGGTCGCGGGGCAGGCGTGGACCAGCGACCCGTTCCGGGCGCGGATCGACGACGGCCGGCTCTACGGGCGCGGCTCCGCCGACATGAAGGGCTTTCTCGCCTGCGTGCTGGCGCTGGTACCCGATCTGGTGTCGGCGAGGCTGCGCAAGCCGGCGATCCTGGCCTTCTCGTACGACGAGGAGGTCGGCTGCAAGGGCGTGCCGCGCCTGATCGACGCGCTGCTGGCCGAGCTGCCGATCCCGGAGGCCTGCCTGGTCGGCGAGCCGACGCTGCTGCGGCTGATCGACGGCCACAAGGCCAAGGCCGGCTACCGCTGCACCGTCACCGGTCGCGAGGCGCACTCAGCACTGCCGCAGCTCGGCGCCAACGCCGTTATCGCGGCGGCGCGGATCATCGCCGAGGTGGCTGCGATGGGCGGTCGGTTCGCTGCGGACGGGCCGTTGCTGGAGGGCTTCGTGCCGCCGCATCACACGTCCGGGGTCGGCCGGATCGAGGGCGGCTCGCAGCTCAACATCATCCCCCACCGCTGCAGCTTTGAGTTCGAGTTCCGTACCCTGCCGGCGCAGGACCCGGTGGAGTTCGTTGCGGCGGTGCAGGCATTCGCTGACGAGCGCGTGCTGCCGACCTTGCGCGCGACCGCCCCCGAGGCCGAGATCCGGTTCGAGGAGATCCTGGCCTATCCCGGCCTGCCGCCGGCCGCGGATACCGACTTCGCCCGGCTCTGTCGCGAGCTGACCTGCACGCCGGCCCCGGCCAAGGTCTCGTTCGGCACCGAGGGCGGCTGCTTCGCCGCGCGCGGCATCCCGTCCCTGGTCTGCGGCCCGGGCGACATCGCCGTCGCCCACAAGCCGGACGAGTGGGTGGCGCTGGAGCAGCTCGAGCGATGCGACGCGCTGTTGCGCGACCTTACAAGGGCTGTCCTGTCCTAGCGTCGCGGACAGCTCGCGCCATCGTGGGCGACTGCCGCGCAATGTGCGCTTCGTCACGGAATCTTCGGCTCCCTTGCAGCAGTTTGCGGCCTCCTCGAATGCCGCTGGGAGACTATTCGTGTCGACCGTGCTCGACGCCCGATCGCCGTCGAAGCTAGTATGGCTCGGGACCCATGGGGGTGGGTCCACAGTGCCGGTCCCTGAGCCGAGGGCACACCGTATGACGGCCACACCCGTCCGGCCCGTGGGTCGCAAGCTCGCGGCGATCTTCGCAGCGGACGTCGCCGGCTATGCGCGCCTGATGGCACAGGACGAGGTCTGGACGCTCGGCCAGCTCAACGCGCATCGGGCCGTGCTGGCCGAGCTCATCGCAGGTCATGGCGGTCGCATTGCCAATACGGCCGGCGATGGGCTGCTGGCCGAGTTTCCCAGCGCCGTGAATGCGGTCGATTGTGCCGTGGCGGTGCAGCAGCAGCTGGCCCAGGCCAACGAGACGGTCGCGGCCGACCGGCGGCTCGAGTTCCGCATCGGCATCCATGTCGGCGATGTGATGGTCCAGGCAGGCGACCTGTTCGGCGACAGCGTGAACATCGCCGCCCGCATCGAGTTGCTGGCCGGATCGGGCGGGATCTGTCTCTCGGCCAGCGCGCTGGAGCATGTCCGCAAATGGCTGCCGCACGGCGTGGTCGACCTGGGCCGTCACCAGGTCAAGAACATCGCCGAGCCGATCGGGGTCTATGCGCTCGCCGGCTTCGGCGCACCGGCGGCCGCGGCGGAGAGCGCTGCCGGCCGGCCCCTGCCGCTGCCGGACCAGCCGTCGATCGCCGTGCTGCCGTTCACCAACATCGGCGGCGACCCCGAGCAGGAATATTTCGCCGACGGTCTGGTCGAGGACATCATCACCTCGCTCAGTCGCGTGCGCTCGTTCTTCGTCATCGCCCGCAATTCCAGCTTCACCTACAAGGGCCGCGCCGTCGACGTGAAGCAGGTCGGCCGCGAGCTGGGCGTGCGCTACGTGCTGGAGGGCAGCATCCGCAAGGCGGGCACGCGGGTGCGGATCGTGGGCCAGCTGATCGACGCGGCCACGGGCCACCATGTCTGGGCCGACCGCTTCGAGGGCGACGTCACCGACATCTTCGACCTGCAGGACCGGGTGACCGAGAGTGTCGTGGGCTCGGTCGAGCCCAGCATCCGCCTGCAGGAGATCCGCCAGGCCCGCGCCAAGCCCACGAGCTACATGTCGGCCTACGACCTCTATCTGCGCGCCTTGCCCCGCTTCTATGCGATGACCCAGGATGGCTTCGCCGACGTGCGCCGGCTGACCAACGAGGCGCTGGCGATCGATCCCGGCTTCAACCTCGCCAAGGCCCTGGGCGCCTATATCCGCAGCATCTCGGTCAGCCAGTGCTGGCACGAGCCGGACGATGTCCGGGTCGCGGTGCGCATGGCGCGCGAGGTGCACGCCGAGGCGCGCGACGATCCGACCTGCCTGCGCTTCGCCGCCCAGGTGCTGGCCTACAGTGCCAAGGACTACGAGACGGCGCTCAGCGCGATCGAGCGCTCGCTGCAGCTCAACCCCAACTCGGCGCAGAGCTATACCAGCAGCGGCTGGGTCAACGCCCATGCCTCCAGGCCTCAGGTCGCCATCGAGAGTTTCCACCGTGCGATGCGCCTGAGCCCGCTCGACCCGGAGAAGGGCATTGCGCTTTCCGGCATCGGCATGAGCTATCTCATGCTGCAACAGTTCGAGGATGCGCTGGGCTGGGGCGAGCAGGCGCTGCGGGAAATGCCCGGCTACGGCTCCTCGCACCGCGTGGTGATCTGCGCGCTGGTCGGCTTGGGGCGGCTGGAGGAAGCCCGCGCGGCCGCGCGGCGGCTGATGGAGGCCTTCCCGACCTACACGGTCTCGCTGCAGCGCGAGATCAACCCGTGGCGGGACACAGCCTTCGCCGAGCGGTATCTGGCCGCGCTGAGTTTGTCCGGCGTGCCCGATTGACGGCTACCGGTCACGCCGGCTTCACCCGCCCTTCCAGCGCCGCCAGCAGCTCCTTGAGCCGGCGCTTGGTCCGCTCGGCGGCGCGGTCGTCGATCACGTCGAGGTCGATGAACAGATCGAGGCCCTTGCCGTGCTCGCTGATCACCTGGGAGCGCTGCGCCAGCTCGCCCAGCATCCCCTCGACGGCGTAGGGCACGACCTCGCGGCTGATGCCCTTGACCCGGATCGCCGGCAGCGGCTCGGCGCGGACCAGGTCGCGGACCAGCGCGTAGGTCTCGTAGCTGAGCACGATGCCGCCCGGGTCGGCGATGGTCTGCAGTCGGGCGGCGAGGTTGGCCTCGGCGCCGATGATCGTGTAGTCCATGCGGTCGTCGCTGCCGAAATTGCCGACATTGCAGTAGCCGGTGTTGATGCCGATCCGGGCGCGGAACGGCTGCTCGATGCCGCGCTGGCGCCACTCGGCGTTGAGCTGCGCCAGACGCTGCTGCATCACCACCGCCATGCGCACGCAGGCGCGCGCGTCCTCCTCGACGCCCTTGGTGTCGGGGTCGCCGAAGAAGCCCAGGATCGCGTCGCCGATGAACTTGTCGACGGTGGCGCCGTGGGCCTGGGCGATCGCCGACATCTCGGTCAGATACTCGTTGAGCAATGCCGTCAGGTCTTCCGGCTGGAGGCGCTCGGTGGTGCCGGTGAAGTTCTCGATGTCGGAGAAGAAGATCGTGAGCTTCTTGCGCTCGGTGGTGATCGCCACGTCCTTCTGGCCGCTGAAGATGCTCTTGTAGATCTGCGGCGAGAGGTATTTGGCGAGCTTCATCGAGATCGCGGCCAGAAAGTCGTTGGCCTGCGTGAGTTCACCGTTGATGCCGCGAATCAGCCGCGCCTGCCGCCGTTGCATCAGGATGAAGGTAATTCCGGCCAGGGCGGCGAGGACGAGATAGGCGAGCAGGTACTTGAAGGCGAGGATATTGGTGCCAAGGGATTGGGAGACCGAGATCTCCTGGATGCCGCGTACGTCGCCGACCTTCCAGTCGGTCTTGGGACTGTCGGGGTGGGTGTTGTGGCAGGAGACGCAGACCTCGCCCATCCGCACCGGGGTGGCGATCCGCACATGGCGGTCGAGGAGAGAGCCGGAGACATCGACCACCGATAGCGCCGGGTCGCCGCGGAGCGCCGTCAGAGCCTGCTGCTCGAATGCGTCGAGCGGATGGCGCTCGCGCCCCTTGAACGGCAGGTCGGAGACGAAGCTATACTTGACTGCGCCGTCATGGGCGCTGATGCGGTTGCCGAGCTCGATCGACAGGGTGGCGGGGATCGGGATGGCGCCTGGCACGCTCTGATAGTCGGCGGCGCCGGTGGTGACCTGGCCATGCGCCTTCAACACCCGGCCGACCACGTCGCTGGCATAAAACCCGCGCATGTCGTCGATGATCCGGCCGGTCTCGCTCGCCTGGAGCCGCAGCAGGCGCTCCGACAGGGTGCGCAGATCCAGCCAGACCGCGATCGGCAGGCCCAGCAGGCCCAGAAACACCGCGATCATCAGTAGCGGGCCGATCACGCGTTGCCGGCGCACGGCCAGATCGGTCATTCGCGGCATGAACAGCTCCAGGTGACGGGGACCGCCGCTAACGGCGTAGCACGACCCTAGGGGAGTTCAACCACGCTCGAATGTGACTTTGCGCACGATCGGCGCGGAGCGCCGGCCTACGGCTGTGGTCAGTCGTTCAAACCCGCGTCGGCGCGACCGGGCAGGTGCTCAGGCCGAGCAGCCTGTAGGCGGGGCAGAAGCCGGCGAAGGCGGTCACCAGCGGCACGACGCCGATCCAACCCCACCAATGCCCGCCGAACAGGGCGAGCGCGATCAGCGCCAGTCCGGCGATCGCCCGCAGCGCGCGATCGACCGTCCCTACATTTGTCGACATTGTTCATCTCCCTTTCAATTCGCCACCGGCGTCGCGGCGGCATCCGCCCGCTTGACCAGCACATAGCCGCGCGTCAGGTCATGGTTGTCGGAGTTGACCGTGTTCATGGCGTTGAACAGGTCCGGCGCCGTGACCCAGACCGGCGGGTATTTGTAGCGCGAGACGTCGAGGATCAGGAATTGGTCGGTCTCCGCATCGTAGGCGGCCAGCGGCGAGATGTGTCCCCCTCGCTCCTGGCCGATGGCCTTGCGCAGATAGTTGATGATCACGAACTCGCCTTCGTTGGCAAGGTGGTCGCGAGCCGCGGACCGGAAGGTGTCGACGGTCGAATTCGGCGGCGTGATGGACTTCCACGGCCACCGGCTGCGCCGCCAGGATGCCGCCCAGCTGGTCCAGCGTCATGCCCTGCTTGGCCAGGACCTCGCGCGGCAGGATCTGGTCGGTCTGCTCGTTTAGGAGATTGTCCTGGGTGAAGGTATGGTAGGGGTCGTATTCGGGGACGGCCGGGGCCGGCAGCTGCAACGCGTTGAGCACCATGACCATGCTGGCGACACCGCAATAGGCCTGCGTCTTCTGGGTGACAAAGTTGCTGGTGAGCGGGATGAAGGCTTCGGACGCATCGCTGTCGTGGAGGAGTTGCTCGCCTTGACCGGAACGCAGGTCGATCAGGTTGTCAGGCAGTGGAAGCGTCTGTGCGTGGGCAGCGCCGGCCAGGAGGCCGATGACAAGGATGGCGGCGCGCAGGCCATGATTCAGCATGACGATCTCCTGCTTTCGAAGTCCCAGCAGGTTAATGCCACATCGGCGCGGCGTCCGCTGCGATCCCGGCGTGCATGCTGGGTCGCGCTGGCGATCGCGCTGGCGGTCGTCCGGCCGACGATGGCGCAGCAGGCTCCACAGCCGGAGGGGCCGAGCGGACGCACCGAGCAGGAGTTGATCACCGCCCAGCGCTCTATGATCGTGACCGCGAATCCGCACTCCAGCGATGCTGGTGCTGCCGTGCTGGCCCGAGGCGGGAGCGCCATCGACGCGATGGTGGCAGCCCAGCTCGTGCTGAACCTGGTCGAACCGCAATCGTCCGGCATCGGCGGTGGCGGCTTCATGCTGTACTGGGACGCCAAGGCGAAGGAACTCACCACCTTCGACGGGCGCGAGACGGCGCCGCGGGCGGCCGGGCCGGATCTGTTCCTGCAGGCGGACGGCACCGCCATGCCGTTCGACGCGGCCGTGGTCGGGGGGCGATCGGTCGGGACGCCCGGGACCTTGGCCCTGCTAGAGCTGGCGCATCGGCTGCACGGACGGTTGCCGTGGGCGGAACTGATGGCACCCGCGGCGGATCTTGCCGACAAGGGATTCGAAATCTCGCATCGGCTGGCCGTGGCCATCGCCGACAATACCGCCAAGCTCGCGGCGTTCGCGCCCACCCGCGCGTATTTTCTCGGCCCCGACGGAGCGCCACGCCAAGCCGGGGAGCTGCTGCGCAATCCCGAATTCGCGGCGACCCTGCGACTGATCGCGGCCGAGGGCAGCGCGCCGCTCTATCGCGGCCGGATCGGCGATGCGCTGGTCGAGACCGTCCGTACCGCACCAGTGAATCCGGGCCTGCTCAGCCGCGAGGATCTCGCTCGCTACCGTGCCGTCCTGCGTGATCCGGTCTGTCGTCCGTATCGCGCGGTGCGGGTCTGCGGCATGGGGCCGCCCACTTCGGGCGGCGTCGCGGTGCTGCAGATCCTGGGCCTCCTCGAGCATCTCGACATGGCGGGGCTGGGCGCGTCCGCCGATGGGATGCAGGCACTGCTCGAGGCCTCGAAGCTGGCCTTCGCAGACCGCAATCTCTACCTCGCCGACGCCGACTTCGTGCGGGTGCCGATCAAGGGCCTGCTCGACCCGGGCTACCTGACGGTGCGGGCGCAGCAGATCCGGCTGGATGCCTCCATGGACAAGGCCGCGGCCGGCAATCCACCCTGGCGCACCGCGCAGCTGCTGGCGCCGGACGCAAGCGACAAGCTCCCGGGCACCAGCCACATCGTCATCCGCGACGCCGACGGCAACGCCGTCTCGATGACCACGACGATCGAGAGCAATTTCGGCAGCGGACTGATGGTGGGCGGTTTCCTGCTCAACAACGAGCTGACCGATTTCTCGTTCGTGCCGACGGTCGATGGGCGGCCGGTCGCCAACCGGGTCGAGGCCGGCAAGCGGCCGCGCAGCTCGATGGCGCCGACGATCGTCTTCGACGCCACCGGTGCACCCAGCCTGCTGATCGGCTCGCCGGGCGGCAGCCAGATCATCGGCTACGTCGCCCAGGCGCTGGTCGGCATTCTCGATTGGGGGATGACCCCCCAGCAAGCCGCCGGCATGGGGCACGTGCTCAGCCGCAACGGCCCGGCCGAGCTCGAGGCCGGCACGGAGGCTGCGGCCTTCGAGGCGCCGCTTGCCGCGCGCGGGCAGAAGGTTCAGGTGAAGGATCTGACCAGCGGCCTCCACGCGATCGAGATCACCGCCGGCGGGTTGGTGAGCGGCGTCGACCCGCGGCGCGAGGGTGCGGCGCGTGGCGAGTGAGGGGATGCCGATGAGCGAGTTCAGGTCCGCGTTGATCGTAGGCGCAGGAGAGGGGTTGAGCGCGTCGCTGGCGCGGCTGTTCGCGGCCGAAGGGATGCAGGTCGGCCTCGCCGCGCGCAATGTCGACAAGCTGGGTGAGCTCGCATCCGCGATCGGTGCCGTCACCGCCTCGTGCGACGCCGCCGATGCCGGGCAAGTGGCGGCACTGTTCGCCGGAATGGACGAGCGGCTTGGCGGGCCGCCGGACATCGTCGTCTACAATGCCAGCGCTCGCGCGCGCGGGCCGCTCCTCGAACTCGAACCCGCGGCCGTGCAGCGGGCGCTGGCGGTCGGTGCGTTCGGCGGGTTCCTGGTGGCGCAGGAGGCGGCCCGGCGGATGGTCCCGCGCGGTCGGGGTGCGATCCTGTTCACCGGTGCTTCGGCCAGCGTGAAGGGCTACAAGCTCTCCGCCCCGTTCGCGATGGCGAAGTTCGCGTTGCGCGGGCTCGCGCAGAGCATCGCGCGCGAGCTGGCGCCGCAAGGCATCCATGTCGCGCATTTCGTGATCGACGGCGCGATCCGCAATCCGGGTCGAAGCGAGCCGACGCCGGATTCGATGCTCGACCCCGACGCGATCGCGCGCAGCTACCTGCACGTCATCCGGCAGGAGCGCAGCGCCTGGACCTGGGAAGTCGAGTTGCGGCCCTGGGTCGAGACTTTCTGAGCCGGCTCAGCGCCCCCGGCCGAGCATGGCGACGATTGCGCCGGCGGCGGCGGCAAGCAGCAGGCTCTGGATAGGTTTGGCGCCGATCTGCCGCCCTACCTCCTCCAGCGGCTGCAGCATGCTGGCCCGGGCTGCTCGCGCGGCCTCGGCGCGGCGCTGATCGGCGGACCGGTCGCGGATCAGCAGTACCGTCGCTTCCAGCGCGGCGATCAGCGTCAGCGCAAGCGCCATGATCGCGGCAGCGGCGTGCGGGGTGAGCGCCGCGGCAAGAGCCATGTAGGCGGCAGCGATCGCGAAGCCCGCCGCGATCAGCAGCAACAGCACCGGGATCAGTATCAACACCGCACGCAGCGCCAGGCGGCGGCCCAGGTGACGCGTCGTCTGCTGCGCCTCCGGTAGCAGCTTGAGCAGCGCCGGCAAGAGCGGCAGCAGCAGCCGAAGAAGACTCACCGTCGCAGGCTGCCGAACAGCAGACCCACGACGAAGGCGATGCCAACGGCCATCAGCGGCTGGTCGCGCACGCGCTGCTCGAGCTCGGCCATCTGATTGCGACCGGTGGCGGCGACGTCGGCCGCCAGAGACTGAGCCCCGTCGGCCAGCTGATCGACCGCCGCGCCCTGCTGGCGCTTGGCGGCGGCGACCGCATTGCTGCCCAGATCTTTGATCGCCTTCACGACGGAGTCGAGTTCGGCGCGCAGCGCCGCGAGGTCGGCCTTGAGTGTGTCCATGTCATTGTCCGGGGCGGTGGCCTTCCCGCCGCGCGCCGTCTGCATGTTTTCCGCCATGCGGCATCGCTCCCGATTCACGGCGGCTGGGGCAGCCTGCCGGCAGGGTGCAGTTTGTGGCACCCCGGGAGGACCATCGTCAAAGGGGGACAGCGCGTCGCCCGGCCCCGGCACAAAAAAAGACCCGGAAGGGTCGCCCCTTCCGGGTATCAGTCGGCCGGGCCGACCAGATGGTCAGGCCACGGCGCTCGGGCCAAAACTGCAACTCGACACACGCTGCCGATCGTCACTCCACCCGGTTGCGCCAACACGCCACGCTCTGGGAACGGGCTTGCCGAAGCATATCTCCGGGCCGTAGGTCGTCTCCGACACCGTACTGACGAGTGCTGCAAAGCTTGTGCCACCTCGTTGCAGCCGTGCTTGCCACGCTCGGTCGGCGCGCCGAGGTTCCGGCTGCCTGCAAACCGTGCGGGCGCACATTTCTTGGGCACATTGGGGTACCCGCGTTGAGGGCAGCGATGCAGGTCGAAAATACGAGCGACCGACATGACCTGATCGTCGTCGGCGGCGGGCTCACCGGGCTGGCGCTGGCCGACGCAGTCGGCGGTGCCGGCTACCGCGTGCTGGTGATCGAGCGCGCGCCCCTGGCGCAGCTGGTCTCGGCGCCCTACGACGGGCGGGTTACGGCGGTCGCGCGCGGTGCGCGGAGCTTCCTGACCGGGATCGGGGCGTGGGCCGCGATGGCGCCGGCTGCCGAGCCGATCCTCGACATCGTCGTGCGCGAGAGTTTCTCGCCGATCCAGGTGCATTACGACCATCGCGCCGTCGGCAGCGAGCCTCTGGGCCACATCGTCGAGAACCGGGCGATCCGCACCGCTCTCCTCGCCCAGGCGCGGGCCCTGCCGTCCGTAACCCTGGCAGCACCGGCCGAGGTGACCGGTCTCGAACTGCTGGCGACGCGGGCCGAGGTCCGGCTGGCCGACGGCCGGGTGGCGCAGGCCCCATTGGTGGCCTTGTGCGAGGGGCGCCAGTCGAGCACCCGCGAACTGGCCGGAATCGGGGTCCGGCAATGGCCCTACGGCCAAACCGGGATCGTCTGCACGGTCCACCACGCACGGCCGCACGGCGGCCTCGCGGTAGAGCGGTTCTTCCCGGACGGGCCGTTCGCCCGCTTGCCGATGACCGGTGACCGCTGCTCGATCGTCTGGGCGCTCGACGATGGGCTCGCAAGGACGGTGCTGGCGCTGGACGACAAGGGGTTTCTGGGGGAGATCGCCGCGCGGTTCGGCGACGATCTGGGCGAGCTCGCGCTCGAGGGGCCGCGCTGGTCCTACCCGCTGTCGTTGGTGATGGCCGACCGTTACACGACCGACCGTCTGGCGCTGGTCGGCGACGCCGCACGCGGTATCCATCCGATCGCCGGACAGGGCTGGAACCTGGCGCTGCGCGACGTGGCGGCGCTGGCCGAGATCGTGGTCGACCGCCTGCGGCTGGGGCTCGACCCAGGCGACGCGCTGGCGCTCGAGAAGTACGCGGGCTGGCGGCGGTTCGACAGCATGGCGCTGGTCGGTGTGACCGACGGCCTCAACCGCCTGTTCGGCAACGACATCCTGCCGGTCCGGTTGGCCCGCGAGGCCGGGCTGGCCCTGGTCGACCGTGTGCCGCCGCTCAAGCGCCTGTTCATGCAGCACGCGATGGGTCTGGTCGGCGACCTGCCGCGGGCGATGCGCAGCTCAGCGCCCTGACCAAGAAAATGGCGCGCCTCTCGCGAGGCGCGCCCAGTCGTCAGGGAGGGAAACTCGGTGAGCGGGCTTCGCTCAGGCGACGCTCTCGCCGTGCAGCGCCAGATCCAGGCCCTCGCGCTCGCTGTCCGTGTCGACCCGCAGGCCCATCACCAGATCGATCAGCTTGAGGAGGACGAACGACGCGATGGCCGACCAGCCAACGGTGTAGAGCACGCCCTTGACCTGGATCCAGACCTGCGCCGGATTGCCGTCGAGCAGGCCCCGCGCGGCATCGCCGCCGACCGCACCGACGGCGAACACGCCGGTCAGAATGGCACCCACGATGCCGCCGACGCCGTGCACGCCGAACACGTCGAGGGAATCGTCGTAGCCCAACATATGCTTGAGGGAAGTCGCAGACCAGTAGCAGATGATGCCGGAAGCCAGCCCGATCACCAAGGCCCCGCCCGGCAGCACGAACCCGGCGGCAGGGGTGATCGCGACGAGGCCAGCCACGGCACCGGACGCGATGCCCAGCAGGCTGGGCTTGCCCTTGGCGACCCACTCGACCAGCATCCACGCCACGGCGGCGGACGCGGCGCCGATCTGGGTCGTGGCGAAGGCCATGCCCGCGCGGCCGTCGGCGGCGAGCGCGGAGCCGGCGTTGAAGCCGAACCAGCCGACCCACAGCAGCGAGGTGCCGATCAGGGTCAGGGTCAGGTTGTGCGGCGCCATGTTCTCCTGCCCGTAGCCGATCCGCTTGCCCAGCACGATGCAGCAGACCAGACCGGCAATGCCCGCGTTGATGTGCACGACCGTGCCACCCGCGAAGTCGAGCACGCCCTCGCCGAACAGGAACCCGGTGGAGGCCCACACCCAATGTGCCACCGGCGCATAGACGATCAGCGAATACAGGACCATGAACACCAGCATCGAGCTGAACTTCATCCGGTCCACGAATGCGCCGACGATCAGCGCCGGTGTGATCATGAAGAAGGTCATCTGGAACATCATGAAGACCGATTCCGGGATCGTCCCTGAAATCGAGCCCACGCTGAGTCCGGCCAGAAACACCTTGCTCAGATCGCCGATATAAGGGCCGCCTTCGCCAAACGCCAAACTGTAGCCGGCGATCATCCACACGACCGCGAGGACACAGACGGTGGCGAACACCTGCATCAGGACTGAGAGGACGTTCTTCCTGCGGACCATACCGCCATAAAACAGGGCCAAGCCTGGGATCGACATCATCAGCACCAAGGCAGAGGACGTCATCATCCAGGCGGTATTGCCGCTGTCGATGGTGGGCTCCGGCACGGCCTCGGCCGGCTGGTCCAGAGCAGGAGCCTCCGTCGCAGCCGGAGCATCGGTCGCCTGCTGGGCATGCACCACCGCGGCGGTCGGCAGCATTAGGCCGAGGACCAGGAGCAGTACTCGAAAGATATTGGTCGTCATTCGCATGCGCGCTTCCCGCTGCTGTAAGCCGGCTCGATTCCGGGCGCGATGACCGTCAGGTTCACCGCGCCGGGTTGCCCACAAATGAAGCAAGTTCGATGCCAGTCTCAGGGGCTGCCTAGCCGCTAGGCAGCCCTGCGCTGGATCTCGCCGCAGGCCGAGTCGGCCGAGCCTAGATAACCCAAGCCACTCGCAGCAGGTTGGTGGCCCCGGGCGTGCCGAACGGCAGCCCGGCGGTAATCACGATGCTTTCCCCGGCGGCAGCGAAGCCTTCGTGGCGGGCGATCTGCCGGGCCTTGGCGACCATATCGTCGAGGTCGTGGGCATCGGCGGTGTGCACCGCGTGGACCCCCCAGGCCAATGCCAGCTTGCGGGCGGTCGTCATGCGCGTGATCAGCCCCAGGATCGGCCGGTCCGGCCGCTCGCGCGAGGCCCGCAGGGTGGTGGCACCCGAGGTGGTGTAGGTGACGATCACCGCGGACTGCATGGTGTGCGCGACCTGATGCGCCGCCAGGGTGATCGCGTCGGCGGAGGTGCGCTCCGCCTGTGCCTGATAGGCGTCGAGATAGAAGCGGTAGAGGTCGTCATGCTCCACGCTGGCGATGATCCGATCCATGATCGTCACCGCCTCGACCGGATACTCGCCCGATGCGCTCTCGGCCGACAGCATCACCGCATCGGCGCCGTCATAGACCGCCGTCGCCACATCCGACGCCTCGGCGCGGGTAGGTGCGGGCGAGCTGATCATGCTCTCCAGCATCTGCGTCGCGACCACGACGGGCTTGCCGAGATCGCGGCACTTGCGGATGATCCGCTTCTGCAGACCCGGCACCAGTTCCGGCGGCAGTTCGACGCCGAGGTCGCCGCGCGCCACCATCACCGCATCGGACAGCTCGATGATCTCGTCCAGCTGCTCGATCGCGGCCGGCTTCTCGATCTTGGCCAGGATCGCGGCCCGTCCAGCAATCAGCTTGCGCGCGTCTGCGATATCCTCCGGGCGCTGCACGAACGACAGCGCCACCCAGTCGAAGCCGAGCTCGATCCCGAAGCTGAGATCGGCGCGATCTTTCTCGGTCATGGCCGAGATCGGCAGCACCGCGTTGGGCACGTTGACGCCCTTGCGGTCGGACAGGCCGCCGCCGTCGACGACAATGGTGTCGGCGAAGTCGGGGCCGCATCGGTCGACCTTGAGCCTGATGCGCCCGTCGTCCAGCAGCAGGTCCTGGCCCGCCTGCAACACCGCGAAGATCTCGGGGTGGGGCAGGTTGGCCCTAACTTGGTCGCCGGGTATCGTGTCGAGGTCGAGACGGAACGGATCGCCACGGCTCAGGGCGACCCGTCCGGCCGCGAACCGGCCGACGCGCAACTTCGGTCCCTGCAAGTCCATGATCGAGCCGATCGGGCGGCCACGCTCCTGCTCGACCTCGCGCAGGATCGCGAATCGCGCCGCGTGGTCCTCGTGGCTGCCATGGCTGAAGTTGAACCGGAACACGTCGGCTCCGGCATCGGCCAGCTCACGAATCCGCGCCTTGGTCGAGCTTGCCGGTCCGAGAGTCGCCACGATCTTGGCGCAGCGATTGCGTCGCATGCCGTTTTTCCCTGTCATCTCCGATCGCGCCGCCGCCTAGGCACGACCTCGCCCCGCTCACCTCGGGGTCTTCGCAGATCCGTGTAGCAAATGCGCGGCAACGGATGGCAGCTTCACTGTGGTCGCGCAACGGGTGCCGCTGCCGGGACGGCCCTGCTAGGTCTGCCGTGTTCGCAGCGGGGAGCGGGTATGATGTCGAGGTTCGCCTATGCGCTGCTGGCGCTTGCTCTCGCAACGGTGCCGGCGCTGGCTCGCGACCTGGTGATCGGGATCAACCAGTTTCCCTCGAACCTCAATCCCAACATCGACTCGATGCTGACCAAATCTTACGTGCTCGGCCTGACCCAGCGTCCGTTCACCGCCTACGACCAAAAATGGGAGCTGGTGTGCATGCTCTGCACCGAGCTTCCGACCCTGGAGAACGGCAGGGCGGTGATGGAGACGACACCGGACGGCAAGCAAGGCGTCGCCTTGACCTATACGATCCAGCCGAACGCCACCTGGGGCGATGGCACGCCGGTTACCACGAAGGACGTGCAATTTACCTGGGAAGTCGGCCGGCATGCGATGAGCGGGGTCGGCAATGCCGAGATGTACCGCCGATTCTGGCAGCTCGACCTCGTCGACGACAAGACGTTCGTCGTGCACGACGAGAAGCTCGGCTTCAGCTACAATGCGATCAACGATTTCCGGTTGCTGCCGGAGCACCTCGAGCGAACGATCTTCGAGGCGGATCCGGCCACCTACCGAAACCGCACCCGGTTCGACACCGATCCGACCAACCCGGGCCTCGCCTTCGGGCCCTACCGGATCGCGCAGTTGGAGCCGGGCAGCCAGATCGTGCTCGACCGTAACCCGACCTGGTGGGGCGAGCCGCCGGCGTTCGAGCGGATCGTGATCAAGGCGGTCGAGAACACCACCGCGCTGGAGGCGAACCTGCTTTCCGGCGAGGTCGACATGATAGAGGGTTCGGCCGGGCTGTCGCTCGACCAGGCGCTGGCCTTCGAGCGGCGCCACGGCGACCGATTCCAGATCCGCTACCAGCCCGGTCTCGCCTATGAGCACCTGGACGTCATGCTCGACAACCCGATCCTCGCCGACGTGCGCGTACGGCAGGCGCTGCTGTATGGGCTCGACCGCGCCGCGATCAGCCAGAAACTGTTCGCTGGCCGCCAGCCCGTGGCCGACACGCCGGTGCACCCCCTGGACTGGGTCCACACCGACGACGTGCGGCACTATCCGTTCGACCCGGCCCGTGCCGCGGCGCTGCTCGACGCGGCCGGTTGGCCGCTCGGCGCCGGTGGGCTGCGCCGCAACGCGGCCGGAGAGCCGTTGCGGCTGGAGCTGATGACCACCGCCGGCAATCGCACCCGCGAGCTGATCCAACAGGTGGCCCAGAGCCAGTGGCGTCAGCTCGGCATCGAGACGGCGATCAAGAACGAGCCGGCGCGCGTGTTCTTCGGCGAGACCACGACCAAGCGCCGGTTCACCGCGCTCGCGCTGTTCGCCTGGATCAGCTCACCCGAGAACGTGCCGCGCAGCACGCTGCACTCGCAGGAGATCCCGAGCGCGGCCAATGGCTGGTCCGGGCAGAATTTCACCGGCTTCAAGAGCCAGCGGATGGACGAGCTGCTGGACGCGATCGAGGTCGAGCTCGACCGGGACAAGCGGTCTGTGCTGTGGGCCGAGCTGCAACAGCTCTACGCGGAGGAGCTGCCGGCGCTGCCTCTGTTCTTCCGCGCGGATGCGCATATCTGGCCGAAATGGCTGCAGGGTGTGGAGCCCACCGGGCAAATGGCGCCGACGACCTTGTGGGTGGAGCACTGGCGCGTGGGCGAGGGCTGAGCCGATGGCCGCGCGCACTGGTCCCGTCTGCCAGATCTGCGGCCGGCACCGTGGCGAGGTGCCCCTGATCCACGGCGAGCTGATCCGTCCCCGGCTTGCCCTGCAGATCGCGAAGCAGGTGCCGGGCTGGTCCAAGGACGGCTATATCTGCCTGGACGATCTGAACCGGTTCCGCGCCGATTATGTCGAGGCGGTGCTGCAGGAGGGCATCGGCGAGATCACGGCGCTGGAGCAGTCGGTGGTCGAGCGGATCTCGCGCCACGAGACGCTGGCCACCGACGTCGACGCCGAGCTCGATCGCTCGCTTGCCTTCGGCCAACGCCTGTCCGACCAGGTAGCGACCTTCGGCGGCAGCTGGCGATTCCTGATCCTGTTCGCGGCCGTCATGGTTGCTTGGATGGGTCTCAACACCTGGCTGTTGGCGACCCGAGCCTTCGATCCCTATCCCTACATCCTGCTCAATCTGGCGCTTTCCTGCCTCGCCGCGGTGCAGGCGCCGGTGATCCTGATGAGCCAGAACCGGCAGGAGCAGCGCGACCGGCTGCGCGCCAAGAACGACTATCTGATCAACCTCAAGGCCGAACTCGAGATCAGGCTGCTGCACGAGAAGCTGGACCACCTGCTGCGACACCAGTGGGAGCGGCTGCTGGAGATCCAGGAGATTCAGATCGAGCTGATGAATGAGCTGGTCAGGCGCGGCGATCGACCGGGGGCGAGGGTTAGCCGGGGTGTTGAGGATTGACATCTCTAGGTCTCCGGCCTATGCCGTGGCCTATGCCACTGGAGTGACCAGCATGCTGGAGCGGCAGGTCAAGCTGTTCAGGAATGGGCGCAATCAGGCCGTGCGCATTCCGCGCGAATTCGAGCTTCCCGGCGAGGACGCGCTGATGCGCAAGGAGGGCGATCGGCTGATCATCGAGCCGGCGCCGCCGAAATCGCTGCTAGCCCTGCTGGCCTCGCTCCAGCCGATCGAGGAGGAGTTTCCGGTGATTGTCGAGCTGCCACACACGCCGGTCGATCTCTGATCGGTGCGTTTCCTGCTCGACACAAACATCCTTTCGGACCTCATCCGTCATCCCCAGGGCAAGGTTGCCGAGCGCATTGCCGATGTCGGCGAAAATCATGTCTGCACCAGCGTCATCGCGGCGGCGGAACTGCGCTACGGAGCCGTCAGGAAGGGCTCGTCGCGACTTTCGGCGCAGGTTGCGAAGGTACTGACAACCCTCGCCGTGATGCCGTTCGAGCCGCCTGCCGACGACCACTATGGTCACCTGCGTGCGACCCTCGAAAGCAGGGGACAATTGATTGGTCCCAACGACCTACTGATCGCGGCACAGACGTTGGCGCTGGGCTGCGTACTGGTGACCGACAACGAGCGTGAATTCCTACGCGTTGCGGATCTCCGGGTCGAAAACTGGCTTCGCGACTGATCGTCGTGCAGGAAGCAGCGTGACGTGAGCGCGTTCATCGCCCGCCGCCTCGTGGAGAGCGCGCTCGTCGTGCTCGTAGTGTCCTTCGTTGTCTACACCTTGATCGGGCTCATGCCCGGCGATCCGATCGATGTCATGCTGCAGGCGGACCCGTCGCTCACCTCGGCCGATGCGGTCCGTCTCAAGGCGCTGCAGGGGCTCGACCGGCCGGTGGTGGAACGCTGGGTCGGCTGGCTCGGCCGGGCGGTGCAGGGGGATTTCGGTTATTCCCGGCTCTATGCCGTGCCGGCGGCCCAGGTGCTGGGCGGGCGGCTGGTCAACACGCTGCTGCTGATGGGGATCAGCTTCGTGCTGGCGCTGACGCTGGCCGTTCCAGCCGGGATCTGGGCCGCAGCGCGGCCCGGCAGCGCCTTTGATCGGCTGGCGAACCTCGTGGCCTTCGTGGGCTTTTCGGTCCCGGCATTCTGGCTCGGGCTGCTGCTGATCATCCTGTTCGCGGTCGAGCTGGGCTGGCTCCCGGCGGGCGGCACGACCAGCGTCGACGGCGGCGGGCTGCTCGACCGGGTGCGCTATCTTACGCTGCCGGTACTGACGCTGACCCTGCTGACCGCCGGGGTGTTCCTGCGCTTCGTGCGCGCGGCGATGCAGGAGACCTTGCGCGAGCCGTTCATCAGGACCGCACGGGCGCTGGGGGTGGGCGAGGGCCGCCTCCTGCTGCGGCACGCGTTGCGTCATGCCATGCTCCCGGTGACGACGATGATCGCCTTGTCGTTCGGCTCACTGTTCTCCGGCGCGCTCGTGGTCGAGACCACCTTTGCCTATCTCGGCGTCGGCAAGCTGATCTACGACGCGATCCTCGGTAGCGACTTCAACCTGGCACTGCTGGCCTTGATGCTGGCAACCCTGGTGACGCTGCTGAGCAACCTCGCGGCCGACCTCGCCTATGTCTGGCTTGATCCACGGATCGGCTATGGCGGCTGAGCTGGCGGAGCGTGAGGCATCCAGGTGGCGCCGGTTCGCGGCCGATCGCCAAGCTGCTTGCGCCGGAATTCTTCTCGCTGCGCTGCTATTGGCCGTGCTGGCGGCGCCGTTGGCCCAGCGGTGGCTCGCGGTCGATCCGGCGGCGGTCGATCTGCTGGCTCGGCTCGAGCCGGCGAGTGCCATGCATCCGTTGGGCACCGACGAGCTCGGACGCGATGTGTTGGTACGGCTGCTCGACGGTGGGCGCATCTCGCTGGCGGTGGGCCTATGCGGCGCACTGCTCGCGGCGGCGATCGGAACCCTGGTCGGCGTCGTTGCGGGCTATGTCGGCGGTGCGGTGGATGCCGGGCTGATGCGGTTGACCGATGCCGTGATCAGCCTCCCGTTGCTGCCGCTGCTGATCGTGCTGGCCGCCATCGATCTCGGCAAGGTCGGCCTGCCCGCCACGGGCGAGCTGACCAGCGTCGTGCGGATCGTCGTGATCGTGGCACTGTTCGGCTGGACCACCACGGCCCGGCTGGCACGGGCGAGCGTGCTCTCGCTGCGCAGCCGCGAGTTCGTACAGGCTGCCCGGGCGCTGGGCGCAGGACCGGCGCGCATCATGTGGCGGCACATTCTGCCCAATGCGCTGGCACCGCTGATCGTGGCCACCACGCTATCCATCGGCAACGTGATCCTGGTGGAATTGGTGCTGAGCTTCCTCGGCCTCGGCGTTCAGCCGCCGCTGGCGAGCTGGGGCAATATGCTCACCGGCGCTCAGGAGCTGGTGTTCGAGGCACCTTTGCTGGCGCTCTGGCCAGGGCTTCTGATCTTTTCGGCCGCGCTTGCCTTCAATCTGCTGGGCGACGGCCTCCAGTCCGCGTTGGATCCACGTCAGAAATAACGTAATGGTTGAATATATCTGCTCACGATATCATATATCTGGCATGGCGAGCATCAGCGGCGTCCTGGGTACCCTCCTCGACCTGCTGCTGCCGCCGCGCTGCCTCGTCTGCGGCGTCGAGATCAGCGCCGCGGACGGCTTGTGCCCGGCCTGCTGGAGCGAGTTGAGGTTGCTGGCGCCACCCTGGTGCCGCTGCTGCGGGTTTCCGCTACCACATGCCTTCGCCGATGCGCCGCTGTGCGGAACCTGTGCGGAGCAGCCGCCGGGCTTCGATCGGGCGCGAGCTGCGTTACGCTACGACGCGCGCAGCAGCCGGATCATCCTGGGCTTCAAGCGTGGCGGACGGCTGGACGGCGTACCGGTGTTCGCGCGCTGGATGGCGCAGGCGGGCGAGGAGCTGCTGGCCGACGCCGACCTGATCCTGCCGGTGCCGCTGCACCGCTGGCGGCTGCTGACTCGCGGCTTCAACCAGTCCGCGGTGCTGGCGCAGCGCATTGCCCGCCTGACCGGGCGGCCATGGGCGCCGGCGCTGCTCGAGCGGCACCAGGCGACGGTGTCGCAGCAGGGGCTGGGCGCGCGGCAGCGCGCCACCAACATCACCGCGGCCGCGTTCCGAGTGCGGCGTCCCGAGCGCATCGACGGGGCCAAGGTGCTGCTGATCGACGATGTGCTCACCACGGGCGCCACCATCGCTGCCTGCGCAGCGGTGCTGCGTCGCGCCGGCGCCACACGGGTGGATGCACTGGCCCTGGCCCGGGTAGTCAGGGACGAAGCGTTACCTATATGATGGTTGCGTTGCAGCTGCGTGATGTGGATGCGTTCCCACCATGCCGACCGTCGAGATCTACACCTCGCCCCTCTGTCCCTACTGCGTCCGCGCCAAGCGGCTGCTGAGCAGCAAGGGCGTCGCGTTCACGGAAATCGATGTCTGGCAGTTTCCGGCTCGGCGCGAGGAGATGATCGAGCGTGCGGATGGACGCCGAACAGTGCCGCAGGTGTTCGTGAACGGCCGCGGGCTGGGCGGCTCGGACGAGTTGCACGCGCTCGACGCCATGGGCGGGCTCGACCCGCTGCTTGCTGACGGGGCGCCGGAACGGGTCCCCGGATGATCAGGTTCGCGCTGCAGTGCAGTCGGGATCATGCGTTCGAGGGGTGGTTCCGCGACGGTGCCACGTTCGACCTGCAGGCCGCGGAGAGCGTCATCACCTGCCCTGTCTGCGGTGACAGCGCGGTACGCAAGGCGATGATGGCGCCGGCGGTGGTGCGCTCTGCTGCCGCGAGGTCGATAGCTGAACCGACCCCAGTGCCTGCGCCGCCGCCGAAGCCGACGCTCAGCCCGGACCAGGTCAAGGCGGCGATGATGGTCGGGATGCTGCGCAAGATGCGCGAGCACGTCGAGAAGAACTTCGAGAACGTGGGCACCCGCTTCCCCGAGGAGGCGCGCCGCATTCACTACGGTGAGGCCGAGGAGCGCGAGATCTACGGCCAGGCCACGCCCGCGGAGGCCCAAGAGTTGCACGACGAAGGCGTTCCGGTGCGGCCGCTGCCCGATCTACCCGAACTGGACGGTTGATCGGCCTCAGCCGCGCCCGGCTGCCATCAGGTAGTTGACGCTCGGGTCACGGATCAGCGCGAAACTGTCGCGCGAGCCATCATAGCCGATACCGCTGACGTGGAGCGGCCGGATGCCGTGGGTACGCAACGCGCCACCGAGTTCCGCCGGGGTCAGGAAGCGCCGCCAGTCATGCGTGCCGCGCGGCAGCCAGCCCAGCACATACTCGGCGCCGACGATCGCCTTCAGGAAGCTCGCCGTGGTGCGGCTGAGCGTCGACAGGATCACCAGCCCGCCCGGCCGCGTGACGGCAGCGATAGCCGCGAGGAATGCCGGCACGTCCGGAACATGCTCGACGACCTCCGACGCGACGACGAGATCGAAGCGGCGGCCCGCGGCAGCGACCGCCTCGACCGAGGTCGCCTCGTACGCGATCGCGAGGTCGACCTCCCGGGCATGCCAGGCCGCGGTCTCGGTGTTGGCCGCGAGCGGGTCGATCCCGGTCACGGCGGCTCCGAGGCGTGTCAATGGCTCGGCCAGCAATCCGCCGCCGCAGCCGACGTCCAGCGCGGTGATCCCCGTCAGCGGCGCTCTCGCGCGCGGATCTCGGCCGAATCGGGTGCATACTCGATCGCGGATATAGGCCACGCGGATAGGGTTAATCTTGTGTAGGGGCGCCATCGGCCCGGTCGTGTCCCACCAGGCGCGGCCCAACTCCGCGAATTTCGCGAGCTCGACAGGATCGCTGGTGGTGTCGGGTGCGGAGGGCGCACTCGCCATGGTAGAGTTCCCCATCGAGGTGCCTTGCCGACGCCCGGGCATGTGATTAGAAGACCGGCATCCGTCAATCACAGCCGGCGCGAGCTCGCATGGGCGATTTGGTGCCGTCGCGCAGAGTGCGAGCTTACCGGTGACGCTGGTCGTGCAGAAGTATGGCGGGACCTCGGTCGCCGATCCAGAGCGCATTCGCAACGTCGCAGCGCGGATCAAGCGTCAGGTGGCCGATGGTGATCAGGTGGCGGTCGTGGTCTCCGCCATGGCCGGCAACACCAACCAGCTGGTGACCTGGGTACATGGCCTGGACGCTGCCGGCTACGACACGGCCGAATACGATCAGGTGGTCGCTAGCGGCGAGCAGGTAACCGTCGGACTGCTGGCGATCGCGCTGCAGACTATTGGCGTGCCGGCGCGCTCGTTCCTGGGCTGGCAGGCCGGGTTCAAGACAGACACTGCGTACAGCAAAGCTCGGATCATGGAGGTCGACCCGGCGCCGGTACGGGCATGCCTGGACGCGGGTGAGGTCGCGGTGGTCGCGGGATTTCAGGGGTTGAGCCCGGAGGGCAGGGTGACCACGCTCGGGCGGGGCGGCTCGGACACCTCGGCCGTGGCGCTGGCAGCGGCGCTGGGTGCGGCGCGCTGCGACATCTTCACCGATGTCGACGGCGTCTACACGAGCGATCCGCGCATCGTCGCCAAGGCCCGCAAGCTCGAGCGCATCACCTACGAGGAGATGCTGGAGATGGCCTCGCTCGGGGCCAAGGTGCTGCAGACCCGCTCGGTCGCGCTGGCGATGCAGCACCATGTCCGGGTGCAGGTGCTGTCCAGCTTCGAGGACCGGCCCGGGACGCTGGTCGTGGATGAGGATGAGATCGTGGAAAGCCAGATCGTCAGCGGGATCGCCTACAGCCGGGACGAGGCGCGGGTGACCGTGCTGGGCGTCAAGGACCGCCCGGGCGTCGCCGCCGCCATCTTCGGGCCGCTCTCCGGCAACGGCATCAACGTCGACATGATTGTGCAGTCGGTCAGCCGCGACGGCGTGTACGCCAATCTCACCTTCACGGTGACGCGGGCGGATCTTCCGCGCGCGCTGGCTGTTCTCGAACGCGCCAATGGCGAGATCGGCTACGAGCGTGTCGTCGCCGACGCCGACGTCGTCAAGGTCTCGATCATCGGCGTCGGCATGCGCAGCCACGCCGGCATCGCGCACCAGATGTTCGCCACGCTGGCGGCAAAGGGGATCAACATCCACGCCATCGCGACCTCCGAGATCAAGGTCAGCGTGCTGATCGGCGAGGAATATACCGAGCTCGCGCTGCGCGCGCTGCACACCGCCTATGGCCTCGACCGGGATTGAGGCATTGACCACAACGCAGCGCCACGATCGGGTCGACGCCCTCTGGCAGCGTGGCCGGGATTTCCTGGGCACGGAGCTGGCCGTGCTCGGCGGTGCGATGACCTGGGTGTCCGAGCGGCATCTGGTGGCGGCGATCAGCGACGCCGGCGGCTTCGGCGTGCTGGCCTGCGGTTCGATGGGGCCGGAGCGGCTGGCGGAGGAGATCGCCGCCACCGCGGCGCGGACCGGGCGACCGTTCGGCGTCAACCTGATCGTCATGCACCCGCAGCTCGACGAGCTGGCCGATGTCTGCGTCGCGCACGGGGTCGGCCATGTCGTGTTGGCGGGCGGCCTGCCGCCGCGCGGGACCATGGAGCGGCTGAAGGCGGGCGGAGCCAAGGTGGTGTGCTTCGCGCCCTCGCTGGCTCTCGCCAAGAAGCTCGTGCGCACGGGCGCGGACGCACTGGTGATCGAGGGTATGGAGGCGGGCGGCCATATCGGGCCGGTCTCGACCTCCGTGCTGGCGCAGGAGATCCTGCCGTTTTTGACCGAGGTGCCGGTGTTCGTCGCCGGCGGGATCGGCCATGGCGAGATGATCGCGGCCTACCTGCAGATGGGTGCTGCCGGCGTGCAGATGGGCACCGTGTTCGTCTGCGCCGAGGAGTCGACGGCGCACCCGGCGTTCAAGCAGGCGTTCATCCGCGGTGCCGCGCGCGATGCCGTGCCGTCGGTGCAGATCGACCCCGAGTTCAAGGTGATCCCGGTGCGCGCGCTGGCGAACGGCGCCACCCGCCGCTTCACCGAGACCCAGATCGCGGTGATCGCCCGTTTCCGCAGCGGCGAGCTCACGTTTCAGGAAGCCTCGCTCGCGATCGAGCATTACTGGGCCGGCGCGTTGCGTCGCGCGGTCGTCGACGGGGACGTCGAGAACGGCTCGCTGATGGCTGGGCAGAGCGTCGGACTGGTGCGCCGTATTCAGCCGGTGCGGGCGATTCTGGCCGAGCTGGTCGGCCAGGCTGAGCTCGCGCTGGCCCGCCGCGCGGAGGTTTCACCCCTCGCTCGCGCGGCGACCTGATGCCGGCCTCGGGCGGGCGGAGCCCGCCCACACCCGCCGCCGACACCAGGCGCAGTGCCGAGTTCTCCGCCTCACGGATGCTGCTCAAGCGGCTGGTCGAGGTCGTCGCCGAGCCGGTGACGCCACAGCAGCGGCTCGACCGGATCGCCGAGCTGATCGCCGCCAACCTCGTGGCGGAGGTCTGTTCGGTATACTTCAATCGCGCCGGCGAAGTGCTCGAGCTGTTCGCAACAGTCGGCCTGGCGGCTGAGGCGGTGCACCGCACGCGGATGCGGGTCGGCGAGGGTCTGGTCGGGACGATCGCAGCGCAGGGCAACGTCGTCAACACCGCCGACGCCCAGAGCCACCCCAACTTCCGCTACTTCCCGGAGACCCGCGAGGAACTCTATCACTCGTTCCTGGGCGTGCCGATCCTGCGCGCGGGCCGCGTCGTCGGCGTGCTGACGGTACAGAATCGGGCCCGGCGCGCTTACGCCGAGGACGAGATCGAGGCGATGCAGATCATCGCCTCGATCCTGGCCGAGATGTTCGGCTCCGGCGAGCTGATCGATCAGAGCAAGTATGCCGATCTGTCGGCGGATACCTCCGCGATGCGTCGCCTCGACGGGACGCGGCTGGTCGAGGGCGTGGCGATCGGCCAGGCCTGGCTGCACGAGCCCCGCGTCGAGGTCACCCGGCTGCTGGCCGAGAACCCGCAGGCCGAGCTGGAGCGCTTGAGCCGGGCGACCATCGAGCTGCGCGAGACGCTCGATCAGATGCTCGCGACCAGCGACCTGGGTGGGGGCGAGCAGCGCGAGGTACTGGAAACCTACCGGATGTTCGCGCAGGACACCGGCTGGCTGCGCCGGATCCGCGAGGCGATCGGTACCGGCCTTTCGGCCGAGGCCGCGGTGCGCCGGGTGCAGGAGGAGACCCGCGTCCGTATCGGTCATGCCAGCGATTCCTATCTGCGCGAGCGGCTGATCGATCTCGACGATGTCGCCAACCGCCTGCTGCGCCTGCTGGTCGGCAAGCCGCGCAGCCACGATCCTTCGCAGCTGTTCGACGAGACGATCCTGGTGGCCCGCAACCTCGGGGCGGCCGACCTGCTCGAGTACGACCGCCGCAAGCTGCGCGGCATCGTGCTGGAGGAAGGCTCCAAGACGGCGCACGTGACCATCGTCGCCCGCGCCATCGGCATCCCGATGCTGGGCCGGATCGAGGGGGCGATGGCCGCGATCGACCCCGGCAATCCGGTGGCGCTCGACGGCGACAACGGGCATCTCTACGTCCGGCCGAACGACGAGATCCTGCATGCGTTTCACAACGCGATGCGGGCCCGGGCCGACCGGCGCCGCTATTTCGACGAGATCCGCGAGCTGCCCGCGGTGACGCTGGACGGCATCCCGATCACGCTGTCGATCAACGCCGCGTTCCTGATCGATCTGGCCGAGCTCGAGGCGGTCGGCGCGCAGGGTTGCGGCCTGTTTCGCACCGAGCTCGCGTTCATGACCCGCGTCCGCTACCCCGACGTCGACGCCCAGGCGGCGCATTATCGCGAGGTGCTTGACACGGCTGGCGACCGGCCGGTGGCGTTCCGCACGCTGGATGTCGGCAGCGACAAGCACCTGCCCTATTTCCGGATGCCGCCCGAGGACAACCCGGCGATGGGTTGGCGTGCGCTGCGGATGGTACTGGATCGGCCGACCATGCTGCGCGAGCAGCTGCGTGCGCTGCTCAGGGCGGCGTCGGGCCGGCACCTGCAGGTGATGTTCCCGATGGTGGCCGAGGTCGCCGAGTTGGAGGCGGCCAAGCATCTGCTGAAGATGGAGATCGACCGTGCCGAGGCGCGCGGCCTCGAGCTGCCGACCCGCATCGAGGTCGGCGCCATGGTCGAGGTGCCGGCACTCTACTGGCAGATGAACTCGCTATTGCAGCGGGTTGAGTTCCTGTCGATCGGCAGCAACGATCTGTTCCAATTCCTGTTCGCCTGCGATCGCGGCAACCCGGCCCTCGCCGACCGCTACGACGTGCTCTCGCCGGCGGCGCTCAGCTTCTTCCACGACATGGTCGAGCGCTGCCGCGCGGCGGGGGTGCGGCTCGCGGTGTGCGGCGAGATGGCCAGCCGGCCGCTCGAGGCCATGGCCCTGATCGGCCTCGGCGTGCACCATCTCTCGCTGACCCCAAGGGAGGTCGGCCCGGTCAAGGCGATGTTGCGCAGCATCGACGCGGGACGACTGCAGCAGTACCTGCACCGCCTGCTCGATCTTCCCGATCACAGCCTGCGCGGGCGGCTCCAGTCCTACGCTCAGGATCACGGGGTGGTGTTGCCGGCGAGCGTCTATCAGCCGAATTAATGCTCTCAACCGACGCGCGCAGGCGCGGATCTTGTTTGGCGTCGCGGGCCCGATTTGGTATAGAAATATCGACCACGTGTGCTCGGTGCCTGCGACGGACTCGATCGAGGTCTGCACCCATGTTTATTCGACGCCCGCAAGCGTCAGTGGACGCGCGCGAGGTGAGTGACCAGAAGCTGCGAGCGGTCGGCGACCAGTTGCGAACGGCGCGCCTGGAACGCGGCGAGGACTTGCAAGACATCGCCGCCTACCTGCGGATCCGGCCGGCTTTTCTGGCGGCCCTCGAGGCAGGCGACGTCGCGGCGACGCCGGGGCGCCCCTACGCGATCGGCTTTCTGCGCAGCTACGGCGACCATCTGGGCCTCGATGGCAAGCAGCTGGCGGCGAGCCTGAAGCCGGCGGTCGAGGCGGTGACGCCAGCCCGGCCGACGATCCATCGCGAGCCCGTGGGCGAGAGCCATCGGCCTACTTTCGCGGTGCTGGCCGCCTCGCTGTTGTTGGCCAGCGCGCTCTATGCCGGCTACCACGTCTTCGCGCTCGATCGTGGTGAGCCGCCCGAGCTGGTGGCCGAGGCCCCGGCGGCGGTGGAACTGCCGCCGATGCCGCCGTCGGTGCTCCCCGAGCCGCGAGCCCAGGTGCCGCTTGCGCTGGCGGATCCCGAAACGCCTTCGCCCACCGTCGACGTCAGCAGCGCCGTGGCCGCCGAGAGCCCAACCGGCGAGCATGCCATGCCGGCTGTCCTCGTGTCGCTCGACGGCGAGGCCAAGGTGCCGCTCGCCGACAAGACCGTTGCGGGCAGGGTCGTGCTGCTGGCCCGCGACAGCAGCTGGATCCAGGTGCGCAGCGCCGATCGGGCGTTCGTCCGCACCCGCACCCTGCAGCCCGGCGACCGGTTCGCCGCGCCCGACCGCAACGATCTGGCACTCTCGACCGGCAATGCCGGCGGCCTGGAGATCCTGCTCGACGGCCAGAGCATGGGCCCGGCCGGCGCGCCGGGTGAGGTGGTCAAGAACCTGTCGCTGGCGCCGGATGCGCTCAGGCAGCGGGTCGCCGCCACGCACTGAGGCTTGCGGTGGCGGCGGCGG
The DNA here is from genome assembly GCA_963798145.1 of uncultured Alphaproteobacteria bacterium. Taxonomy (GTDB): domain Bacteria; phylum Pseudomonadota; class Alphaproteobacteria; order Geminicoccales; family Geminicoccaceae; genus Benzoatithermus. Next base: position 457,971 of record CAWCSG010000011.1, on the reverse strand, counting down.
CACGGCATATCGCGGCCATCCTGGTGCTTCTCTCGGACATGGATCGGCCATGGTGGCATTGACGGAGCGGCACCGGCACCGCACCCACGCGGTGCGGGTCGGCAGGATCGTCGTCGGCGGCGATGCGCCGATCGTCGTCCAGTCGATGACCAACACCGACACCGCCGACGTCACCGCCACCACGGCGCAGGTGATCGAGCTGGCGCGCGCCGGATCCGAGCTGGTGCGGATCACCGTCAACAACGAGGAGGCGGCGCGCGCGGTGCCGCTGATCCGCGAGCGGCTCGACCTGCTGGGCCACGATGTCCCGCTGGTCGGCGACTTCCACTATAACGGCCACCGCCTGCTGGCCGACTACCCCGAGATGGCCGCGGCGCTGGGCAAGTTCCGCATCAACCCGGGCAATGTCGGCTTCGGCGAGAAGCGTGACCGGCAGTTCGAGCTGATGATCGAGGCGGCTCTGCGCTTCGATCGGCCGGTCCGGATCGGCGTCAATTGGGGCAGCCTGGACCAGGATCTGGCGACCCGGCTGATGGACCTGAACGCGGCCGTCGAGCCAGCCGCAGCCGGCCGATTTCGTGCTGCGCGAGGCGCTGGTGCGCTCGGCCCTGGACAGCGCCGCCTATGCCGAGCGGCTGGGCCTGGGCGCGGACCGGATCGTGATCTCGGCCAAGGTCAGCCGGGTGCAGGACGTGGTCGCGGTCTATCGCGAGCTGGCGCGGCGCTCGCACTACGCGCTGCATGTCGGCCTGACCGAGGCCGGGATGGGGATCAAGGGGATCGCGGCGACCGCCGCCGGGCTGGGGCTCCTGCTCCAGGAAGGCATTGGCGACACCATCCGCGCCTCGCTGACGCCGCGCCCCGACGAGCCGCGCACGAACGAGGTCGTGGCCTGCCAGGAGGTGCTGCAGTCGCTGGGCCTGCGCGCGTTCACGCCGCAGGTCGCCGCCTGCCCGGGCTGCGGCCGCACCACCAGCACGCTGTTCCAGGAGCTGGCCGACCGGATCCAGACCTGGCTGCGCGACCAGATGCCGGTCTGGCAGATGCGCTATCCCGGTGTGGAGAGCATGAACGTCGCGGTGATGGGCTGCATCGTCAACGGCCCCGGCGAGAGCAAGCACGCCGATGTCGGGATCAGCCTGCCCGGCACCGGTGAGAATCCGACCGCACCGGTCTTCGTCGACGGCAAGAAGGCGCACACGCTGCGCGGCGACCGGATCGCCGAGGACTTCCAGGCGATCGTCGAAGCCTATATCGAGCGCCGCTACGGCCGAGCCGCCGTCGACGCCTGAGCGTCGTTCTTTCAGGTAGAACCGTCACCATGAGCCAGCTCCGCCCGGCCCGCGGCACCCATGACCTGCTCGGCGAGGAGCTGCGCCGCCATCGCCATGTCGCCGGGACCGGGCGCGAGATCGCGCGGCGCTACGGCTACGGCGAGATCGCGACGCCGATCTTCGAGTTCACCGAGGTGTTCCAGCGCACGCTCGGCGAGACCTCCGACATCGTCACCAAGGAGATGTACACCTTCGAGGATCGCGGCGGCGAGCGGATCACGCTGCGGCCCGAGAACACCGCCGGCGTGGTGCGAGCGGTGATCAGCGGCGGGTTGACCCAGGAGCTGCCGCAGAAGTTCTACTATCACGGCCCGATGTTCCGCTACGAGCGGCCGCAGAAGGGCCGTCTGCGCCAGTTCCACCAGATCGGCGTCGAGCTGATCGGGGCCGCCGAGCCCATGGGCGATGTCGAGGTGATGGCGCTGGGTGCCCACATCCTGGAGGAGCTGGGCGTGCTGCAGCACACGGTGCTGGAGCTGAACACCCTGGGTGACCGCGACAGCCGGCAGGCCTATCGCGAGGTGCTGGTGCGCTACCTCGACGGCCACAGAGAGCGACTGTCGCAAGACAGCCTGACCCGGCTCGAGCGCAACCCGATGCGTATCCTGGACAGCAAGGACGAGGGCGACCGTGCCGTGGTGGCCGAGGCCCCATTGCTCCAAGAGCACCTGAACGAGGCGAGCCGGGATTTCTTCGCGCGCGTGCAGGAAGGCTTGACCCAGCTGGGCGTCGCGTTCGAGCTGAGCCCGCGGCTGGTGCGCGGGCTGGACTACTACACCCACACCGCATTCGAGTTCACCACGACGGCGCTGGGAGCGCAGGGCGCGGTGATGGCCGGCGGGCGCTATGACGGGCTGATGCGCGCAATGGGAGGGCCGGACGTCCCGGGCGTCGGCTGGGCGGCGGGCGTGGAGCGGCTGGGCATGTTGCTGGCCGAGGCGCCGCAGGCGGAACGGCCGGTCACGATCGTGCCGATCGGCGCTGCCGCGGAGGCGGTCGCCTACCCGCTGGCTCAGGAGCTGCGCCGGTCCGGCCTCGCGGTCGACCTCGCCTTCAAGGGCAAGCCCGGGCAGCGGATGAAGCGGGCGGACCGGCTGGGCGCGCGCTGGGCGGTGTCGCTCGGCGACGACGAACTGGCGCGCGGCGTCGTCGGCCTGCGGGACCTGGACACGGGCGTCAGCGAGGAGGTCGCCCGCGATTCCTTGCTGGCGCGCCTAGGCATCGCCATGTGACGGTTTCGTGACATAAATCGTGTCGTGTCGCGCAAGAACTCATTAACGTCCGCGCCCTAAGCTGCAATTTGGCGCACGTCGTGCGCCCAGGCGGGTAGGTGCGTGAACGCGACGGACATTCTGATTCAGATCGGCGGCGGCGTGGCGCTGCTGCTATGGGGCGTGCGCATGGTGCGCACGGGCATGACCCGTGCCTTCGGTGCGCGCCTGCGGCAGGCGATCAGCGCCTGCGCTTCGCATCGACTGTCCGCCTTCATGGTCGGGATCGGCGCGACCCTGGTGCTTCAAAGCAGCACGGCCACGACCCTGATCGTGAGCTCCTTCGCCGGGCGGGCGCTGCTGACCACGGCGGCCGCGCTCGCGGTGGTGCTGGGGGCCGACATCGGCACGTCGCTGGTCGCGGCGTTGATGTCGTTTCGCCTGCCATGGCTGCCGCCACTGCTCCTGATGATGGGCGTCGTCACGTTCATGTCGGCGCAGGGTGACCGGGCGCGGCATCTGGGCCGCGTCGTGATCGGCCTCGGGCTCATGCTCCTGTCGCTGCATCTGCTGGTCGCTGCCACAGTACCGCTCCGTGACGCGCCCGGCCTGCCGCCGGTGCTGGCCAGTCTTGCCGCGGCCCCACCGGTGGCCGTCCTGGTCGCGATGTTGCTGACCTGGATGTCCCATTCGAGCCTCGCGATCGTCCTGCTGCTGACGTCGCTCGCCGCCAACCAGTTGCTGGAGCCACCCCTGGTGCTGGCTCTGGTGCTCGGCGCCAATCTCGGCAGCACCTTGGTTTCCGTGCTCGTCACCGCGGCAGCGCCGAGTGCCGCGCGTCGGATTCCTGCGGGCAACCTGCTGATGCAGGGGGTGCTTGCCGCCGCGCTGCTGCCGCTCCTGCCCACCGCCGCGGTTTGGCTGAGCCGCATGGTTCCCGATCCTGGCAGCTTGGTCGTGGCGGCTCACGTTGCGTTCAATCTGCTGCTGGCCTGTCTGATGCTGCCCGTTGTTGGACCGATCGCGCGGCTCTTGCAGCGGGTCCTCCCCGAACAGCCGGTCGCCGTCGACGGGCGCAAGCCCCGCTATCTCGAGCCGGAGGCGCTGGAGACGCCGGCTGAGGCGCTGGCCTGCGCGACGCGCGAGGCGCTGCGGATCGGCGATCACGTCGAGGACATGCTCAAGCGTACGATCGAGGTGCTGGCGAACGACGATGCTCGGCTCGCGCGCGAGGTGGAGGCGCGCGACGATGTGGTCGATTCGCTCTACGAGGCCGTGAAGCTGTACGTGACCGCGGTCACCCGACAGGAACTCGACGAGCCGGAGAGCAGGCGTGCGGTGGAGATTCTGACCTTCACGACCAACCTCGAGCATGTCGGGGACATCATCGACCGCAACCTGATGGAGCTGGCGGCCAAGAAGATCAAACATCGGCTGCGCTTCTCGCCGGCGGGATTCGACGAGATCCGCGCCATCCATGCGATGGTGCTGGCCAATCTGCGCCTGGCGCTGAACGTGTTCATCACCGGCGACCTGGAACTCGCGCGCCAGCTGCTCGCGCAGAAGGTCTCGCTGCGCTCGGTGGAGCAGGCGGCGACGGAGCGGCATCTGGCGCGGCTGGCCTCCGGCCGGGCCGATACGATCGAGAGCAGCAGCCTGCATCTCGATATCGTGCGCGACCTCAAGCGCATCAATTCGCATCTGACCTCGATCGCCTACCCGATCCTCGAGCCGACGGGCGAGCTCGCGGACAGTCGCCTGCGGGCGATGCCGGCTCGGCTCGGCAGCGAACGGCCGGCCTGATCGGCCCAGCCGGGCCTTGACCGCGGGGGTGGTCCTCCGGCAGCTTCCGGCGCCATGTCAGTCTCCGCCCTAGAGCCCAAGCTCGATGCCATCCTCGCCCGCCGCGAAGAGCTGCAGGCGCTGCTCGCCGAGGTCACGCCCAGCGGCTACGCCAAGCTCGCCAAGGAGTTCTCCGACCTCGGTCCGGTGGTGGCGACGATCGAGGCGTACCGCGCGGTCGAGCGCGAACTGCGCGAGCTCGGCGCGATGGCGGGCGATGCCGACATGGCGGACCTGGTGGAGGCGGAGCAGCGCGAGCTCGCCGGACGCCTGCCCGAGCTGGAGCGGCAGGTGCGGCTGCTGCTGCTGCCCAAGGACGCGGCCGACGACAAAAACGCGATCCTGGAGATCCGCGCCGGCACCGGCGGCGACGAGGCGGCGCTGTTCGCGGGCGACCTCTTGCGCATGTACCAGCGCTACGCCGACCTGAAGCGCTGGCGCTGCGAGATCCTGTCCCTCAGTGAGAGCGATCTCGGCGGGATCAAGGAGGTCGTGGCCGAGATCACGGGGCAGGGAGTGTTCGCGCGGCTCAAGTACGAAGCCGGCGTGCACCGGGTGCAGCGGGTGCCGGTGACCGAGGGCAGCGGCCGGATCCACACCTCGGCCGCGACCGTGGCGGTGCTGCCGGAGGCCGAGGATGTCGACATCGAGATCGACGACAAGGATCTGCGCATCGACGTCTACCGGGCCAGCGGCGCCGGCGGCCAGCACGTCAACAAGACCGAGAGTGCCGTGCGCATCACCCACCTGCCGACCGGGCTGGTGGTGGCGATCCAGGACGAGAAATCGCAGCACAAGAACAAGGCCAAGGCGCTGAAGATCCTCAAGGCACGGCTCTACGACCAGGAGCGCGCCGCCAAGGACTCCGTGCGCGCGGCCGACCGGAAGGGTCAAGTCGGCTCGGGCGACCGTTCCGAGCGCATCCGCACCTACAATTTCCCGCAGAACCGTCTTACCGACCACCGCATCAATCTGACGCTCTACAAGCTCGAGCAGGTCGTCGCTGGCGAGGCGCTCGACGAGGTGATCGAGCCGTTGATCAACGAGGACGAGGCGGCCCGGCTGGCCGAGGCTGGTTGAGTACGGTCGCAGAACTGTTGAGCCAAGGTGAGGATCTCCTGGTGGCCGCAGGGGTCCCGCGTCCGCGCGCGGAGGCCCGCCATCTGCTCAGGTATGCGACGGGAATCGGCACATCGAGTCTGCTCAGCCATCCGGAGGCGGAGGTGCCCGACGAGGGGGCCAGGAGTTATCGTGGCTGGGTGGGACGGCGTGCCGGGCGGGAGCCGTTCGCCTACATTGTCGGCCAAGCCGAGTTCTGGAGCCTGGATTTCGTCGTCGGGCCTGCCGTGCTGGTGCCGCGCGCAGACAGCGAGACGCTGATCGAAGCGGCGATCCAGCGCTTCGCGGACCCCGGACGGCCGCTGCGGATTCTAGATATCGGCGTCGGCTCCGGCTGCCTGCTGCTGGCGCTGCTGCGACACTTCCCGAACGCGCACGGTGTCGGCACCGACACCAGCGCTGATGCGCTGGCCGTGGCGCGTCTGAACGCCGAGCGGCTCGGGCTCGCTGCGCGAGTCCGGCTGGAACTCACGCCCTGGGTCGAAGACGTCGACGGACCGTTCGACATCGTGCTCAGCAACCCGCCTTATATCCCGAGCGCCGACATCGCCGGCCTGGAGCCCGAGGTCGCGCGCTTCGAGCCGCGCGCCGCGCTCGACGGTGGACCCGATGGGCTGGACGCCTATCGTGCCATCCTGCCGGCGCTATCGCGGCTGCTGGCAACGGACGCGGCGGTGTTCCTGGAAATTGGTGCGGGCCAGGAAAGCCAGATCGTACCGATGGCGGAGCCCTGGTTCGCGGTTGCGCGCACCCACCCCGATCTGGCCGGAATCGCACGCTGCCTCGAACTCGCCCCGCGCGGGTGCTGACCGCCGCTCAGGCGGCTTCGGCCGCGCTCTGCCGCCGTACCGCCGTCGCCGCTGCGGCGGCGGGATCGCCGTCGGAGACCTGCACGGTCGGCGTGGCGATCCGGATGCCGTTCTCCTTCAGGCGCTGCTTGAGCATGGCATAGGCGCGCCTTCGCACGATGAACTGCTCCCCCGGCTTGGTCATCATCTTCAGCCGCACCTGCATCCCGATCTCGCCCATCGCCTCCACGCCCTGCATCTTCAGCGGCTGGATGATGTCCGATGCTAGCTCCGGGTCGGCGGCCAGCTCCTTGCCGATCTGCTTGACGATCTTTTTCAGCAGCTCAAGGTCGGTGTCGTAGGGCACGGTGAGCTGCAGCTTGTCGATCACCCAGTCGCGGCTCATGTTCTGCACCGCGCCCAGCGCGCCGAACGGCACGGTATAGAGATAGCCGCGATGGTGGCGCAGCTTGATCGAGCGCAGAGAGAAGCTCTCGACCGTGCCCTTGTAGCTGCCGCTGATGATGTACTCGCCGACGCGGAACGCGTCGTCGAGCAGGAAGAAGATCCCCGAGATCACGTCCTTGACCAGCGTCTGCGCGCCGAAGCCGACGGCGACGCCGACCACGCCGGCACCGGCGATCAACGGGGCGATCTGCACGCCCATGGCGGACAGGGCCATCAACGCTGCCATGACCAGAAAGACGATGAACAGGATATTGCGCAGGATCGGCAGCAGCGTGCGCACGCGCGATCGGCGGCTGGCCTCCGTTGGATCGACCGTATCCTCGACCGGCTGGTTAACGTGAATGCGTTGATCGATGATGGTCCGGACCACGTTCCAGGCGAAGTCGGCGACCAGCAGGATGACGACGCCGTTGAACAGGCCGCGTAGCAGGCGGGTCGCCGGCGTATCGCCCGCCGTCAGCGTGTCGAGGTCGATTCCCCACGCCCAGGCCAGCAGCCAAACCGCGCCGACGATCAGCAGCGCCCTGACCCCACGCTCGAGCGCGGCGGCCAGCACGCTCGGCGGGCCTTTTGTCTGCGGCATGCCGGGCGGGGTCAGAATGTGGTCGACCGAGCGGTTGACCACGCTCACAGAGGCGGGCAGGGCGACCGCGACGGCGACCAGCCAGAAAAGGTGGGTCGCGCCGAATACCCAAAGCAGCCACAGCGCCGCGAACAGTATGGAAAGGGCGATGGTGATGTTGCGCCCACGCTCCCGTGATCGCTCCTCCACGTGGCGCATGGCGGGGCGACGCCACAGCGCGACCATGGCCAGCACGAACAGCACGAGGCCCAGCGTATAGGCGATCGGCAGACGGACGGGCTGATCCATGTCGAAATCGCGCAGCACCTGCATCGTCAACCAGCCGCCGAAAAACCAGCTGAGCAGCACCGCACTCCAGCGCGCCCAGTGGCGTGCCGAATTGTCGGCGATGGGAAATACGCGCAACCGGCGGCTGTGGGGCGACAGCAGAAAGCGCGCCATCGCGCCCCACAGCAGCGCAACGATGATGATCAGGAACGAGGCGCTGAGGATTGTCTTGAGGAGCGGTGGCCACGCAAACAGTAGCAGCGCACCCAGGCTGCCGATGGCGAAGCTGGCGATCCAGAGCAGCTGGTAGCCCAAACGAAGGCCGACGACGGCGAGCCGCTGCTGCACCGTGTCGAGCGGCATCGTCAGCACCTGCTTGCGCCAGCCGCGCGTCACCATCCAGAACAATCGCTGGATGCCATAGCCGAGCACCAGCAAGGTTGAGGCGAGCAGCACGATCCGCCACGGCCCCTGCTCTCGGATCTCGACCGCGACCAGCTCGCCGATCCGCTCGAGCTCGCCGGGAACGAGCGCTGCGCTGCTCCGGATCGCTGCCAGATGATCGCGCGTCGCGGCGATCCAGAGCCGAAAGGCCCGGGCGACATTCTCTCCCCGGTCCTCCTCGACCGCAATCGGTGCCGCCGGTTCTGCCTGGGCTGGCTGACCCTGATTCAGCCACGCCTGGACCTCGGGTTTCCGCAACAGATCGACCAGCTGCTGGATCTCCGGCGGCGGGGTCGCTGCCGACGGAGCGGCCGTCTGGGCCGCGGCCATCGGGCACGGCAGTGCCGCGAGCAGGGCCAGCAGGCAGCTGACGAGCAGTTTCGAGAAAGCCGCCATGGTATTCCTCATCCCAGAGCCGCCGGCTTCGCGGCTCCTTCGAGCGCCACGTGCGCGGCCGCCGGCACCGCATCGCCGCCGGCGACCTGAACGGTCGGAAATGCGAACTTGATGCCGTGGGCCTCGAAGGCCTGCTTGATCATCCCGTAGGCCCGGCGGCGGATCACGAACTGCTCCCCAGGCTTCGCGGTCAGCTTGAGGCGGATCTTGATCGCGAAGTCGCCATACTCCTCGATCCCCTGCATCTTCAGGGTCTCGATGATGTTCGGGGCGAGGGCGGGATCGGCCTCCAGCTCGCGCCCGACCTGCTTGATGATCCGCTTCACCTTCTCGATGTCGGTGTCGTAGGTCACGCCGATCGTGACCTTGTCGATCACCCAGTCGCGCGAATAGTTGGTGATGCGCTCCAGTGAGCCGAACGGCACCGTGTGCAGGTAGCCGCGATGGTGGCGCAGCTTGATCGAGCGCAGCGAGAAGCCCTCCACCGTGCCGCGGATGCTGCCGCTCTCGATGTACTCGCCGACCCGGAACGCGTCGTCGAGCAGGAAGAACACACCCGAGATGACGTCCTTGACCAGGGTCTGCGAGCCGAAGCCGATCGCCACGCCGACCACGCCCGCACCGGCGATCAGCGGCCCGACCTCGATGCCGAGCGCGGAGAGCGCCATCAGCAACGCCATCACGGCCAGTACCGCCAGCAGAACGTTGCGGCCGATCGGCAGCAGGGTGCGCATCCGCGCCCTGCGGTGAATGGCCTCCGGCGTACCGTCCGCCGTGACATGCTGGGCGTCGGCGAGCTGGCGGTCGATCCAGGTGCGCAGCACGTGCCAGAGCAGATCGATCACCAGCAGGATCACCACGGCGTGCAGAATGCCGCGCAGCACCCGCGCGAAGGTCGCGTCGCTAGCCATCGAGTTGACGTCGACCTCCCAGATCCAGGCCAGGAGCAGGGCGGCGCCGATGATCCAGAGTGCGCGCAGGCCGCGGTCCAGCAGCACGGCGGCGAGCGGCGGCACCGTCTCGGCGGTGTCGGAGCCCGGGGGGCGCAGGACGTGGGCGACGGACGCACGTGTGATGTGGAGCAGGGCCGGCACCGCGAGGACAACCAGCGCGGTGCTGAACAGCCGATAGGCGCCCAGCGGCACCAGCAGCCACAGGCACACCAGCCCCATGGTCGCGAGCCAATTTCGGGTCCGGGCTGTGGCGCGCGCGGCAGGGTCGGGATTTTCCGACGCCTGCAGGGCCGGCCGGCGCCAGATCGCGAGCAACATGATCGCCAGCCACACGAGCGAGAACAGGTCGGCGAACAAGCTTCCAACCGCGGGCGACAGGCCGAGATCGGCCAGGTACCAGTCGATGATCCGGGCGCCGGTGTACCAGCCGACGATCCAGGTGAGCCATACATACCAGTGCCTGGCCGATGCCGTGCTCACCGGCAGGATGCGGAACTTCTCGGCGCCCGGTGCCAGGATGAAGCGCAGCAGGACCGTGGTCAGCCAGACCACCACCACGATCAGCAGGCAGCGCGAGATCAGGCCGTGCAGCAGCGGCGTCCAGTCGAAGAGCAGGAAAGCACCGAGCGAGCCCAGCGCGAACGCCGCGACCCAGCCCAGGCCAAACGCCAGCCGGCGTCCGACCGCGCCCAGCCGCGTCTGCACGGAGTCGAGCCGCATCGCGATCAGCCGCTGGCGAAAGCCGGTGGTCAGGCGCCAGTAGACGCGCTCGACCGCGACGCCGAGTGCCAGAAACACGGCGATCGGCAACAGCCCGGACCAGATGCCCTGGGCTGAGATCTCGTCGTGAAGCAGCCTGCCGATCTGAGCCAGCTGACCCGGCACCAGCGGCACGGCCGCCAGCGAGGCCAGGATGTGGTGGCGCACCGCGGTCACCGGCATCGTCATGTCGCTGCTCGGCGCGGCCGGTGGCGCCATAGCTGGCGGCGCCCTGTCCTGACGCGTCAACCACTGCCGGATGTCGGGGTCGTCGATCAGCGCCAGGAGCGCGCGCACCTTGTCGGGAGGCACCTCGCCGCCGGCCGGTGCCTGGGCCGCCGCCGCACCGATGACCAGGGCGAGCACCAGCCCCGCCCACATCGCAACGATGGTTGCACGCACCGGCATCGGCCTCGATCCCCGCGCAGCGCGCGCGTCATGGGCGGCTGCCGGCGTTGTCTACCAGCGGGACCGGTGAAATGCACGCCAGCGTGGCTATCCCGGTCGCGTCGGTCACCCCGCCGCTCTGCGGCAAACCGTCTTAGACGCGGCTCCGGCGGGTCTGCTTGTTCGGCCTGGATCGCTGTGTTAAGCCCACGGCGCCTCACGCGGATCGATGCACGTCGAGTGCCGCCGCGCCCAATAACGGTTTCGCTCTCGCGCCAAGTCGGGGAAGCTGAGATTGCCTGCTAACACCACGGCATCGGGGCCGGCGAGGCGCTACGCCACCGCCCTGTTCGAGCTTGCCGCCCAGCGCCATGCCCTGGAGCAGGTCGAAGGCGACCTCGGCACGCTGAGCCGGGCGCTGGCCGAGAGTTCGGACTTTAGCCGCATGATCGCAAGCCCGGTCCTCAGCCGTGATGGGCAGGGGCAGGCTGTGGATGCCCTGGCCGAGCGTTTCGGCCTGGGCGACATCGTGCGCAACTTCCTGGGCGTGCTCGCCAAGCAGCGGCGGCTCGCCGCCCTGCCGACGATGATCGTCGAGTTTCAGCGCCAGCTTGCGGCCCATCGTGGCGAGGAGACCGCCGAGGTCACCTCCGCGGTGGCGCTGGACGAACCGCAATTGGCCAGCATTCGAGACGCGGTCGCCGCCTATGCCGGGCGGCCGGTCCAGCTCACCGCCGCGGTCGACGCGGCACTGCTCGGCGGGGTCGTCCTGCGCATCGGCTCGCGCATGGTCGACGCATCGCTCAAGACCAAACTACAGAATCTCGAGTTGTCGATGAGAGGGCTTCGCTGATGGATATCCGGGCCGCCGAAATTTCTGCCGTTCTCAAGGAGCAGATCGCGAACTTCGGCGCCGAGGCCGAGATGGCCGAGGTCGGCCGTGTGCTCTCGGTCGGTGACGGCATCGCCCGCGTCTACGGCCTCGACGAGGTCGAGTCCGGCGAGATGGTCGAGTTCGAGGATGGCACGCGGGGCCTGGCGCTCAACCTCGAGACCGACAATGTCGGCGTGGTGATCTTCGGCGACGACAGAGCGATCCACGAAGGCTCCACCGTCAAGCGGACCAAGGCCATCGTCGACGTGGCGGTGGGCCCCGGCCTGCTCGGCCGCGTGGTGGACGGCCTCGGCGACCCGATCGACGGCAAGGGTCCGATCAAGTCGACCGAGCGGCGCATGGTCGACGTCAAGGCACCGGGCATCATCCCGCGGCAGTCGGTCAACGAGCCGATGCTGACCGGCCTCAAGGCGATCGATTCGTTGATCCCCGTCGGCCGCGGCCAGCGCGAGCTGATCATCGGCGACCGCCAGACCGGCAAGACTGCGATCGCGATCGACTGCTTCATCAATCAGAAGCGGATCAACGACGCAGCCGACGGCGACGAGAGCAAGAAGCTCTACTGCATCTACGTCGCCATCGGCCAGAAGCGCTCCTCGGTTGCCCGTCTGGTCAAGACGCTGCAGGACAATGGCGCGCTCGAGTACACGATCATCGTGGCTGCAACCGCGTCGGACCCGGCGCCGATGCAGTATCTCGCCCCCTATACCGCCTGCGCCATGGGCGAGTATTTCCGCGACAACGGCATGCACGCGGTCATCGTCTACGACGACCTGTCCAAGCAGGCGGTCGCCTACCGTCAGATGTCGTTGCTGCTGCGCCGCCCGCCGGGCCGCGAGGCCTATCCGGGCGACGTGTTCTATCTGCACAGCCGCCTGCTCGAGCGCGCGGCAAAGATGAATTCCAGCCACGGCGGCGGCTCGCTGACCGCGCTGCCCGTGGTCGAGACCCAGGCCAACGACGTGTCGGCCTACATCCCGACCAACGTGATCTCGATCACCGATGGGCAGATCTTCCTCGAGACCACCCTGTTCTACCAGGGTATCCGCCCGGCGGTGAATGTCGGCCTGTCGGTCAGCCGGGTCGGCTCGGCAGCGCAGACCAAGGCCATGAAGAAGGTCGCGGGGTCGATCAAGCTGGAGCTGGCGCAGTATCGCGAAATGGCGGCGTTCGCGCAGTTCGCCTCCGACCTCGACGCGTCGACCCAGCGCCTGCTCAACCGCGGTGCCCGCCTGACGGAGCTGCTCAAGCAGCCCCAGTATCAGCCGATGCCGATGGCAGAGGAGGTGGCGGTGCTCTATGCCGGCGTGAACGGCTATCTGGACACGCTCAAGGTGTCGGACGTGGGCCGCTTCGAGCAGGGGATCCTCGGGGAGCTGCGCACAAGCGGCAAGGAGATCCTGGACTCGATCGGAAGCACCGGGGCGCTCGACGCCGACACGGAGAAGAAGCTGAAAGGGACGCTCGACAAGTTCCTCGAGCGCTTCGCGTAAGAGCGCCGTTCGATGCCCAGTCTCAAGGATATGCGCGCACGGATGAACTCCGTGCGCCAGACGCGCAAGATCACCAGTGCGATGAAGCTGGTCGCGGCCTCCAAGCTGCGGCGCGCGCAGGACCAGGCCGAGGCGTCGCGCCCGTTCGCGCTGCGCATGACCGAGATGCTGCAGAATCTCGCCGCGGGCGTGGCGGGCCTGCCCGACGCGCCGCCCCTTCTTGCCGGTACCGGCAAGGACGAGGTGCATCTGCTTATCGTCGCGACCGCCGATCGCGGCCTGTGCGGCGGCTTCAACAGCACGATCGTGCGCGGCGCGCGGCGCCGCATCCAGGAGCTGCTGGGGCAGGGCAAGCAGGTCAAGCTGATCATCATCGGCAAGAAGGGCCGTGATCTGCTGCGCCGCGACCAGCGTGATCGGATCTTGGAGTTCTTCGACGGCATCGTCGGCAAGCGGCGGATCGAATATGTCGACGCGCAGCGCGTGACCGAGCGCCTGCTCGAGCTCTACGAAGCCGGCGAGTTCGACGTCTGCACGCTGATCTACAACAAGTTCAAGTCGGCGGTGACGCAGATCCTCACCTTCCAGCAGCTGGTGCCGGTCCAGGCCGCACCTGCGGCCGAGGGCGGCGGCGAGACCAGCGAGAGCGGTGCGCTCTACGAGTTCGAGCCCGACGAGGAGCGTATCCTGGGCGAGCTGCTGCCGCGCAATCTCGCGGTGCAGCTGTTCGGGGCATTGCTCGAGAACGCGGCCAGCGAGCAGGGCGCGCGCATGGCCGCCATGGACAATGCGACCCGCAACGCGGGTGACATGATCAACAAGCTGGCGATCAGCTACAACCGGCAACGGCAGGCACAGATCACCAAGGAGCTGATGGAAATCATCTCCGGTGCCGAAGCCCTCTAGATCGAGCGCGAGCGTGCTTGGGAGCGAGAACATGAACGAGGCCGGTGTGAACAAGAACGTGGCGGTGGGACGGGTCACCCAGGTGCTGGGCTCCGTGGTCGACGTGCAGTTCCAAGACGAGAAGTCACTGCCGCCGATCCTGAACGCGTTGACCACCGACGTGGGCGGTCGCCGGCTGGTGCTCGAGGTGGCGCAGCAGCTGGGCGAGTTCACGGTCCGCGCCGTGTCCATGGACTCGACCGACGGGCTGACCCGTGGCCGCGACGTGCTCGACACCGGCGCCCCGATCTCGATCCCGGTCGGCAAGTCGACGCTGGGGCGGATCCTGAACGTCATCGGCGAGCCCGTCGACGAGCGCGGCACGGTCGACGTCTCGATCACCGCGCCGATTCACGCTCCCGCCCCCGACTTCGTCGACCAGTCGACCGAGGCCGAGGTGCTGGTCACCGGCATCAAGGTCGTCGATCTGCTGACCCCCTACCTCAAGGGCGGCAAGATCGGCTTGTTCGGGGGTGCCGGCGTCGGCAAGACCGTGCTGATCATGGAGCTGATCAACAACATCGCGAAGGCGCACGGTGGCGTTTCGGTATTCGCCGGCGTCGGCGAGCGCACCCGCGAGGGCAATGACCTCTATCACGAGATGATCGAGTCCGGCGTCATCAACCTCGAAGAGCCGCTGAAGTCGAAGGTGTCCCTGGTCTACGGCCAGATGAACGAGCCGCCGGGCGCCCGCTCGCGTGTGGCGCTGACCGGCCTGACCGTCGCGGAGTATTTCCGCGACCAGGAAGGCCAGGACGTGCTGTTCTTCGTCGACAACATCTTCCGCTTCACCCAGGCGGGCGCCGAGGTGTCGGCCCTGCTCGGCCGTATTCCTTCGGCGGTGGGCTACCAGCCGACCCTGGCGACCGACATGGGGACGCTGCAGGAGCGGATCACCTCGACCAACAAGGGCTCGATCACCTCGGTCCAGGCCGTGTACGTGCCGGCAGACGACCTGACCGATCCTGCCCCGGCCACCACCTTCGCCCATCTCGACGCCACGACCGTGCTGTCGCGGCAGATCGCCGAGCTCGGCATCTATCCGGCGGTGGACCCGCTCGAACTCGACCTCGCGCATCCTGGATCCGGCCGTGGTCGGCAAGGAGCATTACGAGGTCGCCCGCTCTGTGCAGGAGACGCTGCAGCGCTACAAG
Source organism: uncultured Alphaproteobacteria bacterium (assembly GCA_963798145.1). Classification (GTDB taxonomy): domain Bacteria; phylum Pseudomonadota; class Alphaproteobacteria; order Geminicoccales; family Geminicoccaceae; genus Benzoatithermus. Next base: position 442,933 of record CAWCSG010000011.1, on the reverse strand, counting down.
GCGCTCCAGGACATCATCGCGATCCTGGGCATGGACGAGCTGTCGGAGGAGGACAAGCTGGTGGTGGCGCGTGCGCGCAAGATCCAGCGCTTCCTCAGCCAGCCGTTCCACGTCGCCGAGGTGTTCACGGGCTCGCCCGGCAAGCTGGTCGGCGTCGAGGACACGATCAAGGGCTTCAAGGGCATCGTCGCCGGCGAGTACGATCACCTGCCCGAGGCTGCGTTCTACATGGTCGGCGGGATCGAGGAAGTGGTCGAAAAGGCCAAGAAGCTGGCGGCGGACTGATGGCCGACAGCAAGATCGCGTTCGAGCTCGTGGCACCCGAGCGGCTGCTCGCCAGCATCGATTGCGACATGGTCGTGATCCCCGGTGCCGACGGCGATTTCGGCGTGCTGCCGCAGCACGCGCCGGTGATGGCGCTGCTCCGACCCGGCGTGATCTCGGTCTATCAGGGCGACAAGGTCGACGAGCGCGTCTTCGTTGCCGGCGGATTCGCCGAGGTCAACGAGAGGGGCTGCACGGTGCTCGCCGAGCGTGCTGAGCCGCTGGACGAGATACCGCTCGAGACCGCGCGCCAGGACCTGCGCGACGCCGAGGAGGATGTCGGCGGCGCGAAGACCGACCATGAGCGTGAGCGGCTCACCAAGGCAGTCGAGATCGCGCGGGCGCGGGTGGAAGCGGCGGAGAGCCTCTGAAGCCTCGTCGCACCAAGATCCGCCAACGCCGAGCTGGCCCGAGGGTCGAATCGCGTGAACTCGTAGACCGCTCAAGCGTGGTGGCCTTCAGATTCAGTTCAGCACGCGTTGCAGCCTTACGATCGCGAGCCGCACGTCAGCTGATCACCGATCAGATGATGAACGTGAGGCGGCCGCGCGTCGTGGTGCGGTCGTGATCCCTGCCATGCCCACATTCCCGACTACGCATAGACGATCCCCGGAAATTTCCGAACCGATCCTCCCTGCCCGACGGCGAGCTTATCTCGCACCGTGAGCGCCAGCTGCCTGTAGGCCTCGGCGACCGGGTGCTCGGGCTGGCTGACCACGATCGGCCGGCCGTCGTCGCTGGTCTCGCGGATCTCGACGTCCAGCGGGATCTCGGCCAGGAAGTCGATGCCATACTTGACCGCACACTCGCGCGCGCCGCCATGGGCGAAGATCTCGCTGCGGTGGCCGCAGTTCGGGCAGCAGAAATAGGACATGTTCTCGACGATGCCGAGCACCGGCACGTCGACCTTGCGGAACATGTTGATCGCCTTCCTCGCATCGAGCAGCGCGATGTCCTGCGGCGTGCTCACGATCACGGCACCGGCCAGCGGCACTTTCTGTGCCATGGTGAGCTGCGCGTCACCGGTGCCGGGCGGCATGTCGACCACCAGCACGTCGAGCTCGCCCCAGAGCACGTCGCCCAGCATCTGCTGCAAGGCGCTCTGCACCATCGGTCCGCGCCAGATCATCGGCGCGTCCTCGTCGACCATGAAGCCCATCGACATCACCTTGACGCCGTGGCTCTCCATCGGCCGCAGCTTCTTGCCGTCGGCGGCCGTGACCGGCCGGCCGGTGATGCCGGCCATCCGCGGCATGGACGGGCCGTAAATGTCCGCATCGAGGAGGCCGACGCGCTGGCCGATCGCGGCCAAGCCCATGGCAAGGTTGATCGCGGTGGTCGATTTGCCGACGCCGCCTTTGCCTGACGCCACGGCGATGATCGACGTCACGCCCGGGACCAGCGCCTGTTGCGCGGGCCGTGGTGCGCCCAGCGTCGGCGGTGCGCCGGCCCCGGCGCGCCCGCCGGGGGCGCGCTCCGCGGTCAGCACGGCCGAGCAGGAGAGCACGCCGGGCAGCGCGCGGACCGCCTGCTCGCAGGCTTTGCGCACCGGCTCCAGGCTCTGCGCCTCCGCCGGATGGACCTCGATCGCGAATCCGACATTGCCGTTCTTGATCACAACGCCCGTGATCATGCCCAGCGCCACGAGGTTTTCCTCGCGATGCGGATGCCGGATTTGGCGCAGTGCCGCGAGCACCTGCTCGCTGGTAGGCTCGTTCATGGTTGATCCCTCAAGTGCCACGACCGATATACACGCAAGTTCGCGCGGATCGAGTGAGGCGAGCCACCCCGACGGCCAGTCCGCCAGCCGTACGGTCGCCCTAGCCTAGGAAGGTTTGGAATGCCCTGGAACAGTCAAGGCGGCGGGGGCTGGCAAGGGGGAGGTGGCCCCGGGCCCTGGGGTGGCCGTCCCGGTGGCGGCCAGCAGCCGCCCGACCTCGAGGAGCTGCTGCGCCGGAGCCAGGAGAAGGTCAAGAGCCTGTTTCCAGGCGGCGGCTCCGCCGGCGCTGGGCGCAAGGGTCTGCTCCTGGCCGGCCTTGCGATCCTCGGCTTGTGGCTGGCCAGCGGCATCTTCACGATCCAGCCGGACGAGCAGGGTCTGGTCACGCGGTTCGGCAAGCTCAACCGGACCGCCGTGCCGGGCCTGCAGTATCATCTGCCGACGCCAATCGAGGCGGTGGAGAAGGTGCCGGTCACGCGCGTCAACCGGGTCGAGATCGGTTTCCGCTCGGCCGGTCAGCCAACCGCCGGGCGCTCGGTGGGCTCCGCGCGCGACGTGCCGGATGAGGCGCTGATGCTCACGGGCGACGAGAACATCATCGACATCAACTTCGTCGTGCTGTGGCGCATCGGCAGTGCCGCCGATTTCCGCTTCAACGTCCGCGACCCGGAGAACACGGTCAAGGCGGCCGCCGAGAGCGTGATGCGCGAGATCATCGGCCAGACCCCGATCGTCGAGGCAACCACCGAAGGGCGCCGCGCCATCGAGCTGAAGGCGCGCGAGCAGTTGCAGCAGCTGATGGTCGAGTACGGCACCGGCGTGCTGATCGACGAGGTGCAGCTGCAGAAATCCGACCCGCCGTCCGAGGTCATCGACTCCTTCCGCGACGTGCAGCGGGCCCAGGCCGATCGCGAGCGCGCGCAGAACGAGGCCGAGGCCTTCTCCAACGACATCATCCCGCGGGCGCGCGGCGAGGCGGAGCGGCTGCTGCAGGAGGCCCAGGCCTACCGGCAGGAGGCGACCGCCCGCGCTACCGGTGAATCGGAGCGCTTCAAGTCGATCCTGGCCGCCTACTTGAAGGCCCAGGACGTGACCAGCCGTCGCCTCTACCTCGAGACCATGGAGCAGGTGCTCAAGGGCTCGAGCAAGGTGCTGCTCGACGGCAAGCAAGGTGCGAACGGCGTGGTGCCCTATCTGCCGCTGCCGGAATTGCGGTCGCGGGCGGCGCAGCCGCCAGCCAGTTCGGCCGCGCCGAGCCAACTCGAAGGCGTGCAGGGAGCAGCGCAATGAGGTCGCGCATGATGATGGCCGGCGCCGCGGTAGCCGCAGCGCTGGTGTTCCTGCTCCTGAATGGGCTGTTCACGGTCAACCAGACCCAGCAGGCGCTGGTGCTCCAGTTCGGCAACCCGGTTCGCACGGTCACCGATCCCGGGCTGAACTGGAAGGTGCCGTTCATCCAGCAGGTCGACTTCTTCGAGAAGCGCGTGCTGGATTTCGACGCCCCCTCGGTCGAGCTGGTGCTGGGCGACCAGAAGCGACTCGTGGTCGACACCTTCGCCCGCTACCGGATCACCGACCCGCTGCGCTTTCGCCAGTCGGTCGGCAATGAGCTGGCGTTTCGCGGGCGGCTCGAGCCGATCATCTTCTCGAGCCTGCGCAGCGTGCTGGGCGAGGCGCCCCTGTTCACGATCCTCTCCCAGGACCGCACGCAGCTGATGAACCGCATCAAGAGCGAGGCCAACACGTCGCTGGGCGGTTTTGGCGTCGAGCTCGTCGACGTGCGCATCAAGCGCGCCGACCTGCCGCCCGAGAACAGCCAGGCGGTGTTCCGCCGGATGCAGACCGAACGCGAGCGGGAAGCCAAGGAGCTCCGCGCGCAGGGCGCCGAGGTCGGCCAGCGCATCCGCGCCCGCGCGGATCGCGAGCGCCGGGTACTGATCGCCGAGGCCGGGCGTGAATCCCAGATCCTGCGCGGGCAAGGTGACGCCGAGGCGATCGGCATCTTCGCCGAAGGGTTCGGGCAGAACCCCGAGTTCTTCGACTTCTACCGCTCGCTCCAGGCCTATCGCGAGGCGCTGGGCGATGGCGCCACCACCTTCGTGCTGTCGCCGGACAGCGAGTTCTTCCGCTTCTTCAACGGCCGGGCGGAAGCACCGGGGGCGGCACCTGCTGGGCCGGGGCCTGCGCTCGGCGCCGCCGACGCCGCCGCGACCGTGCCGCCGGCGGCCGCGGCGACGACGCCTTAACGGGCGCGCCGCGGCGTGTCCGTCCCGATGGGCGAGCTCGGCACCGGCCTGGCGCTCGTCCTCGTCATCGAGGGCGTGCTCTGGGCGTTGTTTCCCGACCGGATGAAGCAGGCCGCGGCGCAGGCGATCATGCTCGACAGCGGCCGGCTGCGTCTGGCCGGACTGGCCTTTGCCGTCGTCGGCGTGGTGCTGGTCTGGGCGATACGCCGGTGAGCACGGCGCTGCGGGTCGGCCGGCCATCAGCGCTTGCTTCGGTGACCGCGCGCGACGATGATCGGTGAAATTGGGTGGTTCTCGGCCGCGACAACAACAACAGCGGGAGCGCGCTGCGCTCGACCGCGCGGGTCGCCGTCGCGTTGCGGCATGGCCGAGGCGAATGAGGAGATGATGATGCGCGGTGCTCTCGGCACGGGTCAGGGCGTCCCCCCGCGGACGGTGGTGGCGGGGCTGCGGCGGGCGGCGTTGGCGCTGACGATGCTGGTGGCGGCGCACGCGACGACCGTGCTGGCGCAGCAGCCGGCGCCGACAGCCGGGTTCGGCGATCTGGTCAGCCGGATTGCGCCGGCCGTGGTCAACGTCTCCACGCGCAAGGACGTTGCCACCGAGGCGGCGCCCAACGCGCCGCAAGCCCCGCAATTCCCCCCGGGCTCGCCGTTCGAGGAGTTCTTCAAGGAGTTCTTCGACAAGGACAAGCAACAGAAGGAGCAGCAGCCGCGCCGTAGCTTCTCCCTCGGTTCCGGGTTCGTCGTCGACGCTGCGGGCTTCGTCGTGACCAACAACCACGTCATCGCCGACGCCGACGAGATCACCGTGATCTTCAGCGACGACAAGGAGTATCCGGCCAAGCTGATCGGCACCGACACCAAGACCGATCTGGCGCTGCTCAAGATCGAGGGTCCCAAGCCGTTCCCATTCGTGGAGTGGGCGAACAGCGACCAGGTGCGCATCGGCGACTGGATGATCGCCATCGGTAACCCGTTCGGCCTGGGCTCCACGGTCACCGCCGGGATCATCTCGGCGCGGGGTCGCGACATCCGGGCAGGACCTTACGACGATTTCTTCCAGGTGGACGCCGCGATCAACCGGGGCAATTCCGGTGGTCCGAGCTTTACGATCGACGGCAAGGTGTTCGGCGTGAACACCGCGATCTTCTCGCCCTCGGGCGGCAATGTCGGGATCGGTTTCGCCATCCCGTCCAACCTCGCCAAGCCGGTGATCGACAGCCTGATGAAGTCTGGCAAGGTCGCCCGCGGTTGGCTCGGCGTGCGCATCCAGAGCGTCACCGATGAGATCGCCGAAAGCCTGGGTCTGCCCCAGACCGAGGGTGCCCTGGTCGCCAGCGTGACGCCGGGCGGCCCCGCCGCCAATGCCCAGATTCAGGCTGGGGACATCATCCTCGAGTTCGACGGCAAGACGATCGACAAGATGCGTTCCCTGCCACGGCTGGTTGCCGAAACCGCGATCGGCAAGGACGCGTCGGTCAAGCTGTGGCGCAAGGGGCAGGAGATGGACCTGAGCGTGGTCCTGGGCGAGCTGCCCGAGGACGAGCAGATGGCTGAACTGGGCCCGGCTCAGGAGACGCCGGCGCCGACTGCCGGTGCGAGTGTCGAGCCGCTCGGAATCACCATCGCCAGTCTGGGGCCGGAGCAGCGCACGCAGTTCAGCCTGCCCGAGGACGCCAAGGGGGTCGTGATCACGGCGGTCAGCGAAGGCTCGCCTGCGGCCGAGGAGAGCCTGAAGCCCGGCGACCTGATCGTCGAGGTCGGCCAGGAAGAGGTCGGCTCGCCGCCCGAGGTGAGCGCGCGGGTCAATCAGGCCAAGGAGGAAGGCAAGAAGTCGATTCTCCTGCTGATCGACCGCCAGGGAGACCTGCGTTTCGTTGCCCTGCGGTTCAAGGAATAGCGGCTCAGGCGGCCACGAACTCGTCGCGCCGGTAGCCCTGCAGGAACAGGAGCGCGGTGAGATCGCCATGGTCGATCCGCACCGGCGCCGCGGCGCGCACCCGCTCGTGGGCGCGAAATGCCACGCCGATCCCGGCGCCGTGCAGCATCGGCAGATCGTTGGCCCCGTCGCCCGCGGCCATCGTGTCGCCGACGGCGAGTGCGAGGCGGGTGCGCAGCCCCTCCAACGCGGCAAGCTTGGCCGCAGCCCCGCGCAGCTCGCCGACCAGGCGCCCGGTCAGCTTGCCGCCCACGATCTCCAGTTCGTTGGCTTCCTCGTGGTCGAAGCCGCACAGCGTCTGGACATGCCGCGTGAAGGCGGTGAACCCGCCGGAAACCAGCGCGGTGCTCGCGCCATGTGCGCGCATCGTGCGTACCAACGTTGTCGCCCCCGGCATCAGCCGCAGGCGCTGTTCAATCACCTGCTCGATCGCGTCCTGGGGCAGGCCGGCCAGCAGTGCCACGCGCTCACGCAAGGCGGTGGCGAAATCGAGCTCGCCGTTCATGGCGCGCCGGGTGACGGCCGCGATCTGCGGCTTGATGCCAGCCACGTCGGCCAGCTCGTCGATGCATTCGATGGTGATGATGGTGCTGTCCATGTCGCATAGCAGGAGCCGCTTGCGCCGCTGTGCCATCGGCAGGACGGCCAGATCCACGGCGGCGCCGGCCACGAGCGGCCGCAGCAACTGCTCGGCTGCCAGCGGCTCCATCGTTGCGCTGACCATCTCCACGGCCTCGGCCTCGCTCAGCCACCGCGCCTTAACGTCGAGCGCCTGGGCCAGGGCCGCCACCAGCCGCGGATCGAGTGGCGATCGTTGGGGGTCGGCGATCAGGCAGGCGACGGCCGGCATGGCTGCTCCAGGGCTGCGGGGAGGCGGGCGATCGAGGCGCTGGTCGTCATAGGCGGCAGCACCGCTAGCGGCAAGTCGGCCCTGGCGCTGCGTCTGGCCCGGGAGCTGGATGGCGTGATCGTCAATGCCGACAGCCAGCAAATGTTCGCTGACCTGCCGATCCTGACCGCCCGCCCGTCCCCCGCCGACGAGGCGGCGGTGCCGCATCGACTCTACGGCCTGCTCGCAGCCGACGATCAACCCTCGGTCGGACGCTGGCTGACCCTGGTCGAGCCGGTGTTGGCCGCAGCCCGGGCCGAAGGACGGCCGGCGATCGTGGTCGGCGGAACAGGCCTCTACCTGCATGCCCTCCTGCGCGGCATCCCCGTCATGCCCGAGATCCCCGCGGCACTCCGGGCCGGCCTGCGGTCCTGGGCTGCGACGGTGCCGTCCGCGGCAATTCACACCCGGCTCGCGGCACGCGATCCTGGCATGGCGGCGAGACTGCAGCCGGGTGATCGCCAACGCAGCCTACGCGCGCTCGAGGTGATCGAGGCGACCGGTCGGTCGCTGTCGACCATTCAGGCACTGACCAGCCGGCAAATCGCCTTACCCGCGCAGCGATGTGGCATTGCCCTGGTGCCACCAGCATCGATCGTCAACCAGCGGATCGAGGCGCGGCTCGATGCGATGCTCGAGTCCGGAGCACTCGCGGAGGTCCGGGCGCTCAGGACGCGTCATCCCGACCTCCGGGACCTGCCGATCGCCAAGGTCCAGGGCCTGCGCGAGCTCGCCGCCGTTTGCGAGGGAAGCCTCGACGTTGAGCAAGCCAAGTCCGTGATCGCGGCCCGGACCCGCCAGTACGCGAAGCGCCAGCGCACCTGGTTCCGCCACCAGCTGCCCGAGCTGCGGCCGGTCGAGACCGTGAGCGAGGTTGATCAGGCGTCGGCGGCGATGGGTGCCTGGTCGGCGATGAGATAGCTCGCGAGGTGCGCGTCCAGCGCGCCCAGCCCCGGCCCATCCGCCGGACTGGCGGGAAAGCCGATCATGCCATCCGGCCGCACCAGAAACCCGCCACCCATGGCTCTGGTGGCGGCGTCGTGTGCATCGATAAGGCCCGTTCCTTGGTCGACCCGATCTCGGGCCGATGGCGTCCGAACTTTCCGGCTCCCCGCTTGCAGGTCAAGACCCGGTCCACCGCGCGCCCGTGTTCCGGCGAATTTCCCTGCGCTGGGCTTGGTCGTTGACCTGATCCTGGCCCGCGATTAGTGTCCCCGCTCCCCGACGGCTGGGTCCGTCGGGACCATCGGCCAGATCAACTTAAAGTAGAACGGGCTCGGGCGCCCGAGGAGTATCCTTATGACTGCCGCGACGACGCAGATCGCCACCATCTACGACACCCAGACCATGACGGGTGCGCAGGTGGTCATTCAGGCGCTGGTCGAGCAAGGCGTCGAGGTAATCTTCGGCTATCCGGGCGGTGCTGTGCTCCCGCTCTACGACGCGATCTTCCAGCAGGACAAGATCCGCCACATCCTGGTCCGCCACGAGCAGGCGGCCGTGCACGCGGCCGAGGGCTACGCCCGCTCGACCGGCAAGGTCGGCGTGGTCCTGGTCACGTCAGGCCCGGGTGCCACCAACACCGTCACCGGCCTGACCGACGCGCTGATGGATTCGGTTCCGATCGTCTGCCTGACCGGCCAGGTGCCGACCCACATGATCGGCAACGACGCCTTCCAGGAGGCCGACACGGTCGGCATCACCCGGCCCTGCACCAAGCACAATTATCTGGTCAAGCGGCCGGAGGATCTGGCGCGTGTGATGCACGAGGCGTTTCACGTGGCGCGCTCGGGGCGGCCGGGTCCGGTCGTGGTCGACCTGCCCAAGAATATCCAGATGGCGAAGACGCCCTACGTCGCCAAGGACGAGGTCCAGCATCGCACCTACTACCCGCGCACCGATCCGGATGCCGCCCGGATCGAGGAGGCGGCCGAGCTGCTGGCCCGCGCCGAGCGGCCGGTGTTCTATGTCGGTGGCGGCGTCATCAATGCCGGCCCCAAGGCCTGCGCGCAGCTGACCGAGCTGGTGCGCGCCACCGGTTACCCGATCACCTTGACGCTGATGGGCCTCGGCGCCTTCCCGGCGTCGGACCCGCAGTTCATCGGCATGCTCGGCATGCACGGCACGTACGAGGCGAATCTCGCCATGTACGACAGCGACGTGATGGTCTGCATCGGTGCCCGCTTCGACGACCGGGTCACCGGCCGGGTCGACGGCTTCTCGCCGCGCAGCAAGAAGATCCACATCGACATCGACCCGTCCTCGATCAACAAGAATGTCGGCGTCGACGTCGCGATCGTCGGTGACGCCGAGAAGAGCCTCGCCGCCCTGACCGCGGCGTGGCACCGGCGCTCCAACACGGTCGGCCGCGACAAGATCGGCCCCTGGTGGGGCCAGATCGGCGAGTGGCGCGCGAAGAACTCCTACAAGTTCCGCCAGAGCGGTCGCACGATCAAGCCGCAGACCGCGGTGCAACGCCTGTACGAGGCGACGAAGCATCTCGACACCTACATCACCACCGACGTCGGCCAGCACCAGATGTGGGCGGCGCAGCACTTCCCATTCGACCTGCCGCAGCGCTGGATGACCTCGGGCGGCCTCGGCACCATGGGCTACGGCTTCCCGGCCGCGATCGGCGTGCAGATCGCGCACCCCGACGCCACCGTGGTCTGCATCTCCGGCGACGCCTCCTGGGTGATGAACATGCAGGAGATGTCGACGGCCATGCAGTACCGGCTGCCGGTCAAGAGCTTCATCCTCAACAACAGCTACATGGGCATGGTCCGCCAGTGGCAGGACTTCTTCCACGGCCAGCGCCATTCCTCGAGCTACATGGACGCACTGCCGGACTTCGTGAAGCTGGCCGAGGCGTTCGGCGGGGTGGGACTGCGCGCCAGCACGATCGACGAGCTCGACGGCGTGATCGAGGCGATGCTGCGCTCCGACAAGCCGGTGATCGCCGACATCGTCGTCGAGCGGGCGGAGAACGTCTACCCGATGATCCCCGGTGGCGCCGCCCACAACGAGATCAAGCTCAGCCCCGATGATGACGGCGCGCACGAGGCGATCTCGGAAGAGGGAATGGTGCTGGTGTGACGGGTCGGGGTCGGCGCCGCGCGGGACCGGGCCAGAACCCGTAGCCCGGCGCCTTCCCCCAGGAATAGGGACAAACTGGTAGAAGATGCTGCGTCACCGTCGTCAATGCGACGACGCTACGACCTCTTCCTGACCGTCGCAGGATGACCCGAGCCACGAGGCATCCTGTCGGCCCACCCGCTGCATATCGGCAACCAGACCGGCAGAGCCGGGCTCGGATGAGTTGATCCACTCCCAGACGGTCTTTCCGCCGTGCGCGGGCGCGATCTCGAACAGCCGACCATGGTGCGGGTCATCGATCAGGATGTTGCCGTTGGGCAGCAACTGCTGCTGGCCGCGCAATTCCGAGTAGAACTGCTGCTCCGGCGTGCCCTCGAACTCCCAGACCACGCTCTTGGTGCTCGGGTTGATCTCGAGCAGTCGGGTATTGCCGAAGCGCGGCTTCTTGCCCGTGATCCGATTGTCATAGACCATGATATGGCCGTTCGGCAGGAAGTCCGGGTCGTGCTGGCCGAGGAATGGCCCCGTCATCGCCCATTTCGCCTTCCAGGTCCGCGGATCGACCACCAGCAGGGTGTTGGTCTCGCGCAGTGACAGCAGAAGGTCCCCGGCGGCGAACATCGGGAACGCGGCCGCCATCTCGGGCTTCAGCCGCTCGACGTCGTTGATATGGATCGGGTCCTCCTCCCGGATCCGGCGGGCCGCGCCCGGCCGCGAGAACAGCACGGACTCCCAGCCGCTGCGGAACAGGATGTCGATGACCAACTCCTCGTGGCGCACGTTGCCGTCGGGGCCTACCTCCAGCACCGTGTCGTCATCATAGAAGCCGGAGGGTCCGACACCGACATACGGCCGGTCGGCCTGCCCCTCCGTGCGCAGGATCTTGCTCAGGATGAACGCGCCGCCATCCGGCAGCGGCTCGACATGGTGATGGGTCGGGCGGTCGACGGTCCACAGCACGTTCGAGCACCGGTCGAGCTTGACGGTGCCGGCCCCGACCATGTTCACGAGAATGTCGCCGTTCGGGTAGAGAAACGCCCCGTGAATCTCGACGTTGCCCTCCAGCTGCCGCACATTGACGTGGCTCGAATTCGCCCAGATTCGACGAAGATCCGTATCCCAGCGGTGGACGATGTTGCCCTTCATGTCGAGCATGTAGGCATAATACTTGTTCGGCGTTTCCGGGCGGTAGCCCGTGAAGAAGGTGTAGCCCTGGAATGCCAGGCTCGGATCGTTCACCGTCAGCCCAACTCCGACGCGGTCCGTCGGCTCGTCGAAACGTGACCGAATGCCCAGGTAATGCGGCGCATTCGCCCGCAGATCGGTCACCGCGTCGTATGCGGCATTGATCAGCGGCCAGGGGAACAGGCCGACGCGGCCGACCACCAGGCCGACCAGGAAAACAAGGGCTGCGAGCCCGATGCCGAACAGAGTCACATCACCGTAGCGGCGCAGCCATCCGTGCGAGCGCCGAAGCGCCTCGGGCCCCCAGTTCGAGCCGCGTCTGGGCTTGGCCGAGAACCCGGCAGGTCGCGGTGTGGGACCGCGCCGATCATTCCCTGCCGTGACGGCAGTCAGTGGTCGCATCGCCGCGTCTCCTCCTTCACTGCCACAATTATTCGTAAACGGCGTAGCCGGGCTCGGCCGTCGACTTCGGGGGGAGGCTATACGCGGCACCAAAGTGGCGTCATCTCGGCCAATGGGAGTACTCCGAGGCGACCAAGCGGGCGCTCACCAATGCAAGTCGCGAGAACCCAAGCGCCGATCGGTTGCCGTTTACCATCGTGCGGCAGCAGACCTCGACGTTCAGCGAGAGGTGGTTCATCTTCTGATCGCGCCAGCCAATCGACCGATCGGGGAGCATAGAGGATGACCAAGCCGAGCCCATGCCGGGCCAAGATCGTCGCGACGCTCGGGCCTGCGAGTTCGACCCGCGAGATGATTCGCGCCCTGGTCGATGCCGGCGCCGACGTGTTCCGGCTCAATTTCAGCCACGGCAGCCACGACGAGCACCGCGCCCGCTACGACATCATCCGGTCGATCGAGCAGGAGGTGGGTCGGCCGATCGGCATCTTGGCCGACTTGCAGGGGCCGAAACTGCGCGTGGGGCAGCTGGCCTCCGGGCCGATGGCGCTGGCGGTCGGTGATCGGGTCCGCTTCGATCTCGATCCAACGCCGGGCGGCCCCGATCGGGTGCCGCTTCCGCATCCGGAAGTGTTCGCGGCGCTCGCGCCGGGCGTGCAGTTGTTGATCGACGACGGCAAGGTTCGGCTGGAAGTGGAGACGGCCAGCGCCCAAGCGGCGACCACCAGAGTGCTGGTCGGCGGCACTCTGTCGGATCGCAAGGGGGTGAGTGTGGTCGGCGCCGTGCTGCCGGTCTCGGCGCTCACCGAAAAGGACCGGGTCGACCTGGCCTTCGCAGTGCCGTTGGGCGTGGACTGGGTCGCGCTGTCGTTCGTGCAGCGGCCGGAGGATCTCGACGAGGTCCGCGCACTTGCGGCCGGCCCCGTGTTTCTCGTGGCCAAGCTCGAGAAGCCGTCCGCGGTCGAGCGGCTAAACGAGATTGTCGCCCGCTCGGACGCGGTGATGGTCGCGCGCGGCGATCTCGGCGTCGAGATGGCGCCGGAGAAGGTGCCGACGATCCAACGCCAGATCATCCGCGCCTGCCGCGCAGCGGGCAAGCCGGTGATCGTCGCGACGCAGATGTTGGAAAGCATGATCGAGGCGCCGACACCGACCAGGGCCGAAGCCTCCGATGTCGCCACGGCGGTCTACGAGGGTGCGGACGCGGTAATGCTGTCCGCCGAGTCGGCCGCCGGCAAGTTCCCCGTCGAGGCGGTGCGGATGATGGACAGCATCATCGCCGAGGTCGAGGCCGACCCGCACTACCGCAAGGCCACCGATGCCGCCCACCCGGAGCCCGAGGCCACGATCTCGGACCTGATCTGCCACTCACTGCGGCAAGCGGCGTCGATCCTGCCGGTCAAGGCGATCGTGACCTACACCATGTCCGGCAAGACCACGCTGCGGGCTGCCCGCGAGCGCCCGGCCGCCCCGATTCTCTGCCTGACCCCGGATCTCGCCACCGCTCGCCGCATGGCCCTGGTCTGGGGTACCCATGCGATGCAAACATCCGAGGCCGCACAGCTCGACGACATTGTCGACCAGGCCGCGATCGCCGCTGCCACAGCGGGTCTGGCCGAGCCCGGCGAGCTGATCGCTATTGCCGCCGGCATGCCGTTTGGCGTCGCCGGCACCACCAACCTGCTCAGGATGGCGCGCCTCCCCGGCGTGCCGTCCTGAGCGGCGGCACCGCCTAGGCCGCCTGCTTGAGCTCCAGCTCGGACCAGATCTCCGCCAGCGCCGAGATCAGACGGTCGATGTCGGCGTCGGTGTGGACCGGCGACGGGGTAAGACGCAGGCGCTCGGTGCCGCGCGGCACGGTCGGGTAATTGATCGGCTGCGCGTAGATACCGTAATGCTCGAGCAGGATGTCGCTGATCCGCTTGCAGCGGACCGGGTCACCGACCATGACCGGCACGATGTGGCTATCGTTCGGCAGATGCGGGATGCCGACCGCGTCGAGCCGGGCGCGAACCGTGGCCGCGCGCTCCTGATGGCGCTCGCGCTCGGCGACGCTGGTCTTGAGATGACGGATGCTGGCGATCGCGCCGGCGGCCAGCGCCGGAGGCAAGGCGGTGGTGAAGATGAAGCCCGAGGCGTAGCTGCGCACGAAATCGCACAAGGCGGCGGTGGAGGCGATGTAGCCGCCCATCACGCCGAACGCCTTGCCGAGCGTGCCCTCGATCACGGTCAGGCGGTCCATGAGCCCCTCGCGCTCGGCGACGCCGCCGCCGCGGGGGCCATAGAGGCCGACCGCGTGCACCTCGTCGAGGTAGGTCATGGCGCCATGGTCATCGGCGACGTCGCACAGCTCGGCGATGGGCGCAATGTCGCCGTCCATCGAGTAGACGGACTCGAACGCCACCAGCTTCGGCGCTTCGGGGTCGAGATCGGCGAGCTTGCGCTCCAGGTCGCGTGGGTCGCTGTGCGCGAAGACGCGGCATGGCGCGCGACTGTGTCGGATGCCCTCGATCATCGAGGCGTGGTTGCCGGCGTCGGATAACACCACACAGCCGGGGATGCGCGACGCCAGCGTGCCGAGCGAGGCCCAATTGGAGACATAGCCGGAGGTGAACAGCAGAGCAGCCTGCTTGTGGTGCAGGTCCGCGAGCTCGCGCTCGAGCAGCACATGGTAGTGGTTGGTGCCTGAGATGTTGCGGGTCCCGCCGGCGCCGGCACCGCACAGGTCGAGCGCCTCGTGCATCGCCTCGACCACGGTCGGATGCTGGCCCATGCCCAGATAGTCGTTCGAGCACCACACGGTGACCTGGGCCCGATGGCCGTCGCGATAGTGGGTGGCACGCGGGAAATCGCCGGAATGTCGCTCGAGATCGGCGAACACCCGGTAACGGCCCTCTCTGCGAAGGCCGTCGAGCTGGGACCGGAAATAGCCTTCATAGTTCATCGTTGCCTCCCACTCGTCGAAAGGATCGGTTGTGGCCGTGATCGGCCCCAGGCTGGGGTGAAGTCGCCGTGCGCGCGCCGCTCGCTTGGATGACTGCGCCGCGTCACCGCCTCGGGCCGGGTCGCGAGCGCCGCCACCGGAATGCCGGAGACCGCGTCAGGCGCCTGCTTCGGCTCACGCGAGCGCAGGCCCCAGCTCCAGAGCGCCGCATCGGGGATCGGAAGCACCAGAAACCAATGCTCGATGACCGCCAGCGCCAGCAGCGCGCCGACGAAGGTGAACGCCGTCGCGTCGAAGGAGCCGGCTGCGGCGCTGGCCGCCTCCTCGATCAGCAGACAGGCGACGATCGTCCCTCCGGTCACCGAGAATGGAAACAACAGGTTCATCGGCTTTCGGGTAAGGAAGCTCTTCAGATATTGTAGGTGTTCCGGGAGGAACTCCTCGGTGAGGTTGGGCACGCCCAAGAAAACGTTGAGCTTGGCGCTGACCCGCATCACCCAAAGCACCAGGAAGGTCCACATGCCGACCTGATTGGCCCCGCCCCAGGTCAACGCCGCCATGACGACCGCCGTCGCCGCGATAGCGAGTTCGTGGTGCAGGATGGTCTGGGTCGCGTGCCAGAAATGGCTCCAGCCACGGCAGTCGCCGATGCAGGCCTCGCGGCGCGAGCCGGTGAGGAAGCCCATCAGAAAGCTCATCTCGTGCCAGCCCCAGATCATCAGGGCGCACGTGAAGGCGCAGTATGCGCCATAGATGCTGGTGTCGTCGCTGCTCGCCGCGAGGCCGTACAGCGCAAATAGTGTCAGCGCCGTGGCCCCCAACATGCTCCAGCGAAAGGTTCGCGCCGGCAGGCCATCGAGGTACAGAATCAGACCCGTACTGAACCACCAGACGAACAGGGCATAGAGCACAGGAAAGCCATGGTCGGCCACGCGGCGGGTCCTGCGCTACCAGGCGGGGGCGAGACGGACCTGCTGTGGCAGGTCGTTGTTTTGTGCCGGGATCAGATAAAGGCGCAGAAAGCCTACGCCCGCGGCGGCAACGAGGCCGGCCTTCTTGAGCTTGCCGATCAAGCCGCCCTGGCGCTCGGCGGCGGCCATCCGCTCGGAAATCCGCAGCAACCGCTCCAACGCCGCATGGAAGGCCGGGTTGTCGAGATCGAGGGTCAGCGGGAAGACCTGCCGCGAAATGTCCGAGGTGATCTTGAACACCTCGAAATCATAGTCGGTGGGGTCGATGCCGAGCGCCTTGTGGAACTCGACCCGGGCGTGGTCGCGGACGTACATGGTGGCGAACACGGCCAACAGGAAGAACTTCACCCACAGTTTGTTGAGGCCGCTGAGCAGGCTGGGGTCGGCGCGCATCAAGAGCGCGAACGCCTCACCATGGCGGAACTCGTCGTTGCACCAGTTCTCGAACCACAGGAAGATCGGATGGAATCGCCGTTCCGGATGGCGCTCGAGCTGGCGATAAATGGTGATGTAACGAGCGTAGCCGATCTTCTCCGACAAATAGGTGGCGTAGAAGATGAACTTCGGCTGGAAGTAGGTGTATTTCTTGGCGCGGGTAAGGAAGCCCAGATCGACACCGACGCCGAATTCCTTCAGCGCATCGTTGATGAAGCTCGCGTGGCGCGATTCGTCACGGGCCATGAAGCTGAACAGGTCGCGGATCTCCGGGTTCTTGATCCGCTTCTTGATCTCGGCATAGAGCACGCAGCCCGAGAACTCGGCGGTCACCGAGCTGACCAGAAAGTCCTGCAGCTCGCGTCGCAATCCCTCCGGGACCGTCGCCAGATCGAACTGCCAGTCCGCATTGCGAACGAAATGGCCCTTGTTCGGATCGCTGCGCATTTCAGCGATAAGCTCGTCCCATTCGGTCTGGACGGCGCTGATATCGATGCGGTCCATGGCTTCGAAGTCGGTGGTGTAGAACCGCGGGCTGAGCATCGTGTTGGACAAGGCCTCGCGGGTGCTCGCATTGGGCACCCTGTCCAGGACGATCTCGTTCATGGACATCTCCAGGATGAAAAACCGACCTCATACAGCTCGGTGAGCTCGAAGCGCGCAGTCAGCTGGGTCCACTGCCGGCCAAGCCAGCCGGCCTTTTTCACGGACGCCCGGCGCTCGCACACGATACGCTCGCCATAGGGTGGGATCTGCGTCGGGGCGTCGATCACCCGTACCTCGTCGCCCGGGCCGACCTCGACACCCTGCAGCTCGACATAGGCATGCAGGCTGTCCAGCGTGTTCTCGATGTCGATGGTACAGGGCACCTCGACCTGCTGCCGACCGGTGAGCCAATCGCCGATCACGGTGTCGTCCCCTGCGCGGTCAACAGCTGGCCGAAGGCAGCCTCATTGGTCGGCCCGAATGCCGCCAGATCGTCGATGTGCCGCCCGGTCGCCGGGTCCTCGAGCGACAGGCGCCCATCATCCCAGCGCGTCAGCCGAAACGGCGGCTGGACGCCGATGGACTCGAGCTTGCGATCGCGGGCCAGCCCACGCACCACGCTGCGCAGGAACCCGTTGGTGCCCTGCGGTACCACGAACACGACACGGTCCACGTGGACGTCATAGACGGCCACCGTTCCGTCTGCCTGGTCCATGAAGCGGAATTCGCGGGTCACCGCCGGGGATCCCGAGGTCAACGGCGCCGTGCCGATCACGCCGAGGCGGCTGGCGGATACCAGCCCGAGGGTCACGACGAGCAGCGCCGCCGCCCCGAACAGGGTGCCGCGCGGAAAACGCCGATCATCAAACGACTCGGTCACCACGTCCCACCTCTCAGGCCGCTGCCGCGGTCATGGTCGACCGCGAAGGATTCTCGGCCAGTGCCGGTGCAGCCGCCGCTACCGCCTTCGCCGTGCCTGCATCGGCTGCCAGGGCACGAGCCATGATGTCGGCGACACGCGCCGCGTCTGCAACCGCACGAAACGTCGGCTCGGGTCGCTTCACCCGCCATGGCCGAGCATTCGGCCACAGCAGGAGATAGGCGATCTTGTTGGCATCGGTGAGGGTCACCGAGATGTCGCCGGTGCCGCCCGCATGGGCATTCAGCCCGGCGCCGGTGATCATCCGAAACGGGATGTTCAGGGTGATCGGCAGGATCACCCCCGATCGGATGACCAGCCGCTTACTGGTGATCGTGTAGACGGTCATCTTCGCGAAGGCGAATGCGATCAACGACAGGATGGCCACCGCCGCCAAGGCCAGCGGGATCAGCTTCAGCAGCGCCATGCCGACCGAAGCCACCGATTCGCCATCCGACAGTCCCGAAATCGCACGCCACAGCAGGAACACGCCGCAATAGATGGCGACCTTGTAGGTGTGGAAGGCGCGGCGGGCCAGGGCGCGCCACTGTGGCGCCCCCTGCCACAGCAGCGTCTCGCCCGCTGGAAGAAGTGCCGGCAGCCCCGGGACTGGCTCGGTGTCGTAGTCGCTCACAGCAAGGGCTCCGAACGCGCGCGGGTGGCGTAGAGGTGGCCGCTGGCGAAATAGGCCGTGATGCGGTCCTCTTCCAGCTTGGTCACCTGATCCGGGTTGCTCAGTCCCGGCGCATAAGCGAACTGCGAGGCCAGGATCGAGGCGACCTCCACCCGGCGCCGGTGGGGCACGATCTTCGCCAGCGTCATCGGCACCAGCACATGCTGGTCGCCGCCCGCCACCGCGACCTCGAGATAGCGGATCTGCGGCTCCGAACGATCGACCCACAGCTCGCTAACGGTGCCGGCCACCTTATTGTCGCAGCCCACCACGTTCAGACCGCGCGGGTCCGGGTCGCTCGGGGCGACAAACGCCTCAACCGCGACCCGCATCGGGACGATGTTCGGCAAGCCTTCGAACGTATACTCCGGGACGTCCTGCCGTTCCGCGTAGGACGCCGGGCCGACGCCGTCGCGCATCGGATTGCCGGTCGGCAGGAGCGGCGCTCCTGGCCATGCCGCTACGGGCTTGGCGTGGATCTGGCGCTCGTCCTTCTTGTTGTTCGGCGCCGAGTAGGTGCCACCGTGCGGCAGCAGGAAGGTCTTGGGTGAGGGCGGCCGCGGGAAGCCCATGACGCTCACATGGGCCGAGCGCTCATTCTCGAGCGGGAAACCTTCCCGCTTGTCTTCGCGTCGGAGGTAAAGAATCAGTCCGGCGAAGAAGATCCAAAAGGCGTAGAGGACGAGTTGGGCTACGTCGATGTAGCCGGTGATTGCACCCGTGGCCATTGCTTAACCTCCGCACACAACGTCGTTAGCCGGGGAACTCCGCCAGGCCGAACCTGGCTGGCGACTGCTGCCGGACCTCGCCCGCGGGCCGCACGAGCGGACCGACGGCGATCATGGTCGCGAACAGCAAGACGATCTCGATAAGGTAGACGAAGCCGTAGCCGGTGGCCGGGTCGGTCAGCGCCGGGCCGAGCAGGCTGCGCTCGGCGAGGCTCGACACCACATCGCGCGTGGCGCCGCCCAGTGCGATCGCGGCTCCGGCGGCCGTCGCCTGCACCGCACCCCAGGCGCCGAGCGCGAGGCCACTATGGCCGTCGCGCGCCAGCGCCATGGCCGCGGTCAAGGTGCCGACGGAGAACAGACCACCACCGATGCCGATCAGCAGCGTGCCGATCCGGAACAGCACCGTGGACTCGAAGGGGGCCGCCAGGATCACGGCCGCGAACGCGAGCAGCCCGATCACCGCCCCGCCACCCGCGAGCCGATAGGGGTCGACCGAATGGATCAGCGCGCGCGCGGCGATCGTGAACCCGATCAGGCTCCCGCCCGCGAGTACGGCGGTAAGTGCCGTCGTCGCCGCGACGCTGAGATGCAGGATCTGCCCGCCATACGGCTCCAGCAGGATGTCCTGCATGCTGAACGCGGCGGTACCGAGGCCCACTGCCACGAGCAGGCGGCTGGAGCGGCCACCGCCGATAAAGCGACGCCAAGTGGTGCGGAATTCTGGCCGTGGCGCATCGGCCGAGGTGCGCGACGGATCGCGCGCCTCCTGTTTCCACAGCGCGACAATGTTGAAGATCATCGTCAGCAACGCCACGCTCTGCACGACCTGCACCAGCCGCGTGTGCGTGAAGTTCTCCAGCGCCGCGCCGAAGGCGAGGGCGCCGGCGACCATCCCTACCAGCAGCATCACGTAGAGCAGCGCCACCACGCTGGGGCGCGATTCCTCCGGTGCCAGGTCGGTGGCGAGGGCGAGCCCCGCGGTCTGGGTCGTGTGCAGTCCGGCGCCGACGAGCAGGAAGGCCAGCGCCGCGCCGATGTCGCCGTAGATCGCCGGGCCGTTACCCTCGCCGGTCAGGACCAGAAGCGCGAACGGCATGATCGCGAAGCCGCCGAACTGCATCAGCGTGCCCATCCAGATGTAGGGCACACGGCGCCAGCCCAGCACCGACCGGTGCGTGTCCGACTTAAAGCCGATCAGCGCGCGGAACGGGGCGAACACCAGCGGCAGCGCCACCATCAGCGAGACCAGCCAGGTCGGCACGCCGAGCTCGACGATCATCACCCGATTGAGCGTGCCGTTGAGCAGCGCCAGCGCCATGCCGACCGACACCTGGAACAGCGAGAGCCGCAACAGGCGACCCAAGGGCAGCTCGGGCGTCGCCGCATCGGCGAATGGCAGGAAGCGTGGACCCAGACGGCCCCATCCCCGAACCAGAGCGGCGTTGACCCGGTTCATGCGCGGCGCAGCTCCAGAGCCTGGGAGGTGTAGAAACCGCGGACGATGCGCTCGCTGCGAACCTGCTCCCACGCGGCGAGATCCGGTGCCGCAGCAAGTCTGCGGGCCAGTGCCTCTGGCCCGACCGGTTCGATCGCCGGCGCGCGATCGCTGCGCGGGAACAGGCGGCCAACCGCATGCATCATGGCCAGCGGCGGGGTCCGGGGGGCGAACGTAAACAGCACCGAGGCATCGGCACGGGCGGCCAACCCGGTGACTGCCCGCACCATGTCGCCGGCCACGTAGTGGATGAGCGAGTCCATGGCGACCACATGGTCGAAGCGGCCCAGGCTCGGGTCGGTCATGTCGCCGACCCGGAACTCGATGCTGCCCTCGCCGAGATCGGTGGGGATGCGCTGGCCAGCCAGGCCGACCAGCGTCGGCGACAGGTCGATCGCCACGACGCTGGCGCCGCGCCGCGCGGCCTCGACCGCGAGCGCGCCCGTACCGCAGCCGGCATCCAGCAGGCGCAGGCCGCGGAGATCCTGCGGCAGCCAAGACAAGAGGGTGGCGCGCATCTGATCGCGCCCAGCCCGGACCGTGGCTCGGATGCGCCCGACCGGCGCATCCGAGGTCAGCCGTGACCAGGCTTCCACCGCCGTGCGGTCGAAGTAGGTCAGGAGCTGCCCGCGGCGCTGCTGGTAGGAGAGCGTGTGCATCAGTCGAAACCCAACAGATCGAAGATGTCGCGATCCTTCATCGGCGTGCCGATCATCGGCTCCGTGCCGGCCCACAAAGTGGCCGCCAAGCGCATATATTCGCCCTTCACGGCCTCCAGCTCCGGCGAGCTCTCCATCTCGAACAGGGTCGACTTCTTGAGGCGGCTTCGGCGGATCACGTCGAGGTCCGGGAAGTGGGCCATGGTCTTGAGCCCGACGACCTCGTTGAAGCGGTCGATCTCGTCGGTCTTGGCGCTGCGGTTGGCGATCACGCCGCCGAGCCGGACATTGTAGTTCTTCGACTTGGCCTGGATCGCGGCCACGATGCGGTTCATCGCGAAGATCGAGTCGAAATCGTTGGCGGTGACGATCAGCGCCCGGTCGGCGTGCTGCAGGGGTGCCGCGAACCCGCCGCAGACCACGTCGCCCAGTACGTCGAAGATGACGACGTCGGTGTCCTCGAGCAGGTGATGCTCCTTGAGGAGCTTCACTGTCTGGCCGACGACATAGCCGCCGCAGCCGGTGCCGGCGGGCGGGCCGCCGGCCTCGACGCACATCACGCCGTTGTAGCCCTCGTAGACGAAGTCCTCGACGCGCAGCTCCTCGGCGTGGAAGTTGACCGATTCCAGCACGTCGATCACCGTCGGCATCAGCTTCTTGGTCAGCGTGAAGGTGGAATCGTGCTTGGGGTCGCAGCCGATCTGCAGCACGCGCTTGCCGAGCTTGGAGAACGCCACCGACAGGTTCGAGGAGGTCGTGCTCTTGCCGATGCCGCCCTTGCCGTAGACCGCGAACACCTTGGCGGTGCCGATCTTCAGGTTGGGGTCCAGCTGCACCTGGACGCTGCCCTCGCCGTCGGCTCGGGTCCTCGGCCGTTCCATCACGATCGTCATGCGGCCATCCCTACGCCAATGCCTTCGAGGCGATCCTCGAGGTCCTGGCCCGCCTCGCGCAATGCCTCGAGCATCGCCGGGTCGGGCGTCCAATAGTTGCGCTCGTGTGCCTCGATCAGCCGATTGGCGACCTTGGCCGATGCCGTCGGGTTGAGCGTGGCCAAGCGCTCTCGCATCTCGGCGTCGAGCACGAAGGTCTGCGTCAGCTGCTGGTAGACCCAGGGCGCCACTTGGCCAGTGGTGGCGGACCAGCCCATGGTGTTGGTCACGTGGGCCTCGATCTGCCGCACGCCCTCGTAGCCGTGCTTGAGCATGCCCTCGTACCATTTCGGGTTGAGCATGCGGGTCCGAGTCTCCAGCGCCACCTGCTCGCCCAGCGTGCGCACCGTGCCGTCGCCCCGCGTCTGGTCGCCGATATAGACCTCGGCCGCGGTGCCCTTCGAGCGCTTCACGGCGCGGCTGATCCCGCCCAGCGTATCGAAATAGTGGTCGACCGTGGTGACGCCGAGCTCGACCGAGTCGAGGTTCTGATAGGCGAGGTCGACCCCGGCCAGCACGCTGTTGAGCAGGGCGGCCTGGGGCACGGCTCGGCCGGTCCGGCCGTAGGCGAAGCCCTTGCGGCGGGTGTAGGTCTCGGCCAGCTCGTCCTCGTCGTCCCAGCGGCCGTTCTCGACCATGTGGTTGACGTTCGAGCCGTAGGCGCCCTCCGCATTGCCGAACACCCGCAGCGAGGCGGTCTCCAGGTCGCAGCCATGCTCGGCCTGATAGGCCAAGGCATGCTTGCGGACGAAGTTCAGCTCGGCCGGCTCCTCGGCCGATGCGGCCAGGAACGAGGCCTCGGCCAGCAGCTTGATCTGCAGCGGCAGCAGGTCGCGGAAGATGCCGGAAAGCGTCACCAGCACGTCGACCCGCGGCCGGCCCAGCTCGTCGAGCGGGATCAGCTCGGCCCCGGCGAGGCGGCCGTAGCTGTCGAAGCGCGGCTTGGCGCCGACCAGCGCCAGCGCCTGGGCGATCGGGCCACCCTCGGTCTTCAGATTGTCGGTGCCCCACAGCACGACCGCGATGGATTCGGGGAAGGGGTGGCCGTCGGCCTGGTGGCGGGCGAGCAGGCGGGCGGCCTGCTTGGCGCCGTCCTGGACGGCGTAGGCGCTGGGGATGCGGAAGGGATCGAAGCCGTGCAGGTTGCGGCCGGTCGGCAGCACCGCCGGGGTGCGCAGCACGTCGCCGCCGGGGGCCGGGCGGACGAAGCGGCCGTCGAGAGCGGTGAGGATGCCTGCGATCTCGTGGTCCTCGACCAGCAGGCCGTCGGTAGCGGCGAGCTCGCGGAGCATGGCCAATGTCGGATCGCCTGCCATCGGGCCGGCGAGGGTGAGCGCCGTTTCCGGTGCCTGCCCATCCACCAGGGCCGCGATCGCCGCACGCTCGGGCCGGGCGCCATGGGCCGCCTCGGCGATCGAGAGCAGGAGGTCGATGCGCTCCTCGGGGCTTGCCACCTGGCCGACCACGTGCAGGCCGTGCGGGATCAGGGTGTATTCCAGCTCGAGGATGGCCTCGCCCAGCCGCACGACGTGGCCCTCGGCATCGCGGCCCCAAATCGGTTCCGCCGTCGCTAGGTCGAGGGCGACCGCCTGGGCCTGGATCAGAGCCGTGAGATCGGTGCGCTCGGCAACCTCGGCGTCGGGGGTGAGCCCGCGCCAGCGCTCGATCGAGGCCTTGAGGTCGAGCAGGCCACGATAGAGACCGGCATGGGCGACCGGCGGGGTCAGGTAGCTGATCAGCGTCGCCGCCGAGCGGCGCTTGGCGATCGTGCCCTCGGAAGGGTTGTTGGCGGCATAGAGGTAGATGTTGGGCAAGTCGCCGATCAGCCGGTCGGGCCAGCAGGCGGCGGACAGCCCGGACTGCTTGCCGGGCATGAACTCGAGCGCGCCGTGAGTGCCGAAATGCAGCACGGCGTGGGCGCCGAAATCCTCGCGCAGGTAGCGGTAGAAGGCCGAGAAGGCGTGGGTCGGCGCGAACCCCTTCTCGAACAGGAGCCGCATCGGGTCGCCCTCGTAGCCGAAGGCGGGCTGCACGCCGACCAACACGTTGCCGAACTGGGCGCCGAGCACGAAGATCGAGCCGCCGTCGCTCTGCTGCCGGCCGGGTGCCGGACCCCATTGCGCCTCGATCTCACCGAGCCAGCGCTCGCGGCGCACGTGATCGTCGACCGGGATGCGCACATGGACGTTGGCATGCGCGCCGAAGCGGGCCGCATTGCCCTCGATGATCCGCAGCCGCAGTGCGTCGACCGTGGCCGGGACCTCGACCGTGTAGCCGGCGCCGGCCAGCGCCTTGAGCGTGTTGTGCAGGGATTCGAACACGCCGAGATAAGCGGCGGTGCCGGTGTTGCCGGCATTGGGCGGGAAGTTGAACAGCACCAGCCCGACCTTGCGGTCGGCGCGCGCCACCCGGCGCAGATCGACCAGCTTGGCGACGCGGGCGGCCAGCGCATTGGCGCGCTCGAGATGCGACTGCATGTCGTGGGACTGCTCGCCCTTCGACTGCCCCGAGCGGCCGCCGAAAACCATCGAGCCGGTGGCGCCGTCCAGCTCCGGCAGGGCCACCATCATCGTGGACTCGACCGGCAGCAGGCCGCGATCCGACTCTTCCCACTGGTCCAGCGTCTGGAACTCGACCGGCGTCACGGCGAGGTAGGGCACGTCCAGCCGGACCAGCATCTCCTCGGCGGCCCTGGCGTCGTTGTAGGCCGGGCCGCCGACCAGCGAGAAGCCGGTGAGCGAGACCACGCTCTCGACCACCGGCTGCCCGGCGGCGAGGAAGTACTTCTCGATCGCCGGCCGCGAGTCGAGGCCGGTGGCGAAGGCCGGGATCACGCGCAGGCCGCGGGCCTCCATGGCGGCGATCACGCCGTCATAGTGCGCGGTGTTGCCGGCCAGCAGGTAGGAGCGCATCAGCAGCAGGCCGATCGTGCCGCGGCCGCCGCCCTGAGGCAGCGCCTCGGCGCGCTCGCCGATGCCGCCCGGCAGGCGCGGGTGATAGACGCCCACTTCCGGGTACTCGACCGGCGGGGTCGCCTTGGCGGCACCGCGCAGCACACGACGCGGACCGTCGGCGTAGCGATCGACCAGGAACTGGACCATGCCGACGACATTGTCCGACGAGCCGGCGAGCCAGTACTGCAGCGTCAGGAAGTAGGCCCGCACGTCCTGGGCGGTGCCCGGGATGAAGCGCAGTATCTTGGGCAGCCGGCGCAGCATCTTCATCTGCTGGGCACCGGCACCGGTGTGGGAGCTGCCGTTGCGCTTGCCCTTCAGCCGCTTGAGCAGGGCCAGCGGGCCGCCCTGCGTACCGTCCATGCTGAACCGGCCCATACGGGTCAGCTTCATGACCTCGCCGGCCGACATGGCACACACCATGGCGTCGCAATTGTCGCGGCGCGCCTGCAGGGCCGGCAGCACCGGCAGGAAGTGCTCCTCCATGAACAGCATCGTCGCGACGACGATGTCGCCTTGGGCGATGTCTGCGCGGCAACGGTCCAGCGCCGCGGGATCGGTGCCCCATTCCGCCGCCGCGTGCATCCGCAGCGACAGGCCCGGGATCCGACGCGCCAGGTCGTGGCTCGCCCGCTCCATCGCGCCAGCCAGATGGCTGTCCATCGTCACGACGACGACGCGCACTGGAACCGTCTCAGCGGCTGAAGTGGGCTTTGGCATCGTACAATGTCTCAATGGAGATCAGGGCGATGCCCTGTTGCGCGGCATAGCGCTCGGTGTTGCGGCGCGCCTTGCCGCGGACGAAGAACGGGATCTTGCCGAGTTCCTTCTCGGCCTCGGGCGCCCAGCCGGTCGGGCCGGACGGTACTGCGGGTGGTGGCGGAGTCGCTGCGGCCGAGCCCAGATGCGAGGGGGCCGCTTCGGCGTGGAACTCGAAATCCTCGCGGAACATCCCGAGCAGATGCTCCTCCAGGCCCATCATCAGCGGGTGGACGCAGCGTGTCGAACAGGACGTTCGCACCCTCGAACCCCATCTGCGGCGAGTAGCGGGCCGGGAAGTCCTGGACATGGACGGGGGCCGAGATCACCGCGCAGGGGATGCCCAGCCGCTTGGCGATGTGCCGCTCCATCTGCGTGCCCAGGACCAGCTCGGGCTGCAGCTCGGCGACCTTGGCCTCGACCTCGAGATAGTCGTCGGTGATCAGCGCCTCGACGCCGTAGCTCTTGGCGGCTTCGCGCACCTCGCGCGCCATCTCGCGGCTGTAGGTGCCGAGCCCGACCACGGTGAACGCCAGCTCCTGTGCGGCGACCCGGGCCGCGGCGATGACGTGCGTGGCGTCGCCGAACACGAACACGCGCTTGCCGGTGAGGTAGGTCGAATTCGACCGACTTGGAGTACCAGGTCAGGCGCGACGTCTCGGCCGCCAGCACGGCCGACGCGTCGATCCCGGCAAGCGCCGGCGACCTCGGCGATGAAGTCCCGCGTGGCGCCGACGCCGATCGGCACGGTCTTGGCCCAGGGCTGCCCGAAGGTGCGCTCGAGCCAGCGCGCCGTCAGGGCCGCGATCTCCGGGTAGAGCACGACGTTGAAGTCGGCCGCGCCCAGCCGTGCCAGGTCGGCCGGGTCAGCGCCCATCGGGCGCCACCACGTTGACGTCGATGCCCAGCCGCGCCAGCAGGGCGGTCACCTCGGTGATGTCGTCGCGATGGCGGAAGCCCAGGGCCGTGGGGCCGAGCAGGTTGCAGCTGGGCCGCGTGCCGGGCTCGCGCGCCGCACGCTTGGTGCCGGCCGGCGGGGCGCTCGGGCCGGCCATGGCGCGGACGAGCTGGTAGAAGGTCTCGGCCGCGCCCCAGTTCTCCTTCTTCTGGTAGGACGGCAGCTCCAGCGGCACGACCGGGATCGGCAGGCCCAGCGCCTTGGCGAGGCCGCCCGGGTCGTCCTGGATCAGCTCGGCGGTGCAGGAGGAGCCCACCAGCATCGCCTGCGGCTGGAAGCGGTCGTAGGCGTCGCGGGCCGCGGTCTTGAACAGCTCGGCGGTGTCGCCGCCGAGGTCGCGCGCCTGGAAGGTGGTGTAGGTGACCGGCGGGCGCTTGGAGCGGCGCTCGATCATCGTGAACAGCAGGTCGGCGTAGGTATCGCCCTGCGGCGCGTGCAGGACGTAGTGCACGCCCTCCATCGCGGTGGCGATCCGCATCGCCCCGACATGCGGCGGGCCTTCGTAGGTCCAGACCGTGAGCTGCATGGTCAGGCCACCAGCCGGGTGCGGCGATCGAGCGGCCGCGTGAACAGCCCGGCCAGATCGGCCGCCTGCTCGTAGCCCTGGATCGGGGTGAACACGAGCTCGATCGCCCATTTGGTGGCGATGCCCTCGGCCTCCAGCGGGTTCGCGAGGCCAAGCCCGCAGACCACCAGATCGGGCATGGCGGCGCGGCAGCGGTCGAGCTGCCTGTCGACGTCCTGGCCCTCGCTCAGCACGGTGCCACGCGGCAGCAGCTCGAGCTCCTGGGCCAGATGCTGGCGATGCAGATACGGCGTGCCGACCTCGACCAGCTCCATCCCGAGCTCCCGCGACAGGAAGCGGGCCAGGGGCACCTCGAGCTGCGAGTCGGGGAAAAAGAAGATTCGCTTGCCGGCGAGTTCCAGCCGGGCGCGCGCCAGGGCGCTGCGCGCGCGCTCCTGGGCGGGGCCGGTCACGCTGCGGAAGCGGGCCGGATCGACCCGCCATGCATTGGCCGCGGCCTCGAGCCAGAGCGTGGTGCCTTCGGCGCCGAGCGGGAACGGGGCAGCCAAGCGGACCGCACCACGCTCCTCGAGCACCCGCGCGGTCTCGGCCAGGAACGGCTGGGCGAGCAGGAACGAGGTGTTCGGGCCGACCGGCGGCAGGTCGGCCGCACGGCGGGGCGGCAGGAAGCGCACCTGGCTCGATGCCCATGCCCGCGAACAGCCGCCGCATCTGGTCCTCGACCACATCGGCCAGAGCACCCACCACCAGCAGCGAGCGTGGCGCGCCGGCCGGCTCGCGCGGCAGGCTCGGCACCAGGGCCGCGAGGCAGGCATCCTCGCCCTGGGTGAAGGTCGTCTCGATGCCGCTGCCCGAGTAGTTGAGGATCCGCACGCCCGGCGAATAGGTCTGCGACAGGCGGGCGGCGGCGCGCGACAGGTCGAGCTTGATCACCTCGGACGGGCAGGAGCCGACCAGGAACAGCAGCTTGATGTCGGGGCGCCGAGCGAGCAGCTGGGCGACGATCCGGTCCAGCTCCTCGTTGGCGTCGACCAGCCCGGCGAGGTCGCGCTCTTCCATGATGGCGGTGGCGAAGCGCGGCTCGGCGAAGATCATGACGCCGGCCGCCGACTGGATCAGGTGGGCGCAGGTGCGCGAGCCGACGACGAGGAAGAAGGCATCCTGGATCTTGCGGTGGAGCCAGATGATGCCGGTGAGCCCGCAGAACACCTCGCGCTGGCCGCGCTCGCGCAGGACAGGCGCGTCGCCACAGCCATCGAGGCCGTTAGCGAGGCTCATTGCGCCAGTCCCAGAGCGCCGACGGGATCGGTGGTCACGCGGCTCTGCTGGAGACGGGCCGCGCGCAACTTGAGCAGGAACTGGGTGGCGTTGACCGCGTAGCTCGCATAGGCGGCCAGGGCCAACAGCATCTGCTCGCGAGGCGAAAGGAAGTCAAAGACCAACGCCGCCAAATAGGCGGTGTGGAGCGCCAGCACGAGCATGCTGACCATGTCTTCCCAGTAGAAGGCCGGCGCGAACAGGTAACGGCCGAAGACTTCCTTTTCCCAGATCGAGCCGGTGATCATGATGGTGTAGAGCAGGAGCGTCTTGATCACGATCGACGCCGTGGCGAGCCGCCAGACCGTCACCGGTGGCGAGGTAGCGCAGCACGAGACCGAGGCTGATCAGGAAGACGACGAACTGGATCGGTGCGAGCACGCCCTGGACCAGCGTCCACCGCGAGGCGTCGCGCCGCCGGCGCTCGTCCGCGGTGTAAAGCGGCTGGTTCCCAGCGTGCCAGGGCCGACCATGGTCCACCGCGCTCCTCCCCATCGCTGTCGTCCACAGGCGAGAACGCTAGACCCGCCGCGCTTGAACTGTCAACCACGCTTAACGTAACAGTTAGACATGACATGAGCGGCGTCGGCCGGTCTCGACGAACGCGCCGAATTCAGCCTGACGGTAAAACTGTCGATTTCGAAACGTTCTGGCTTGTTGTCACCGTCGACCGCGGGTGTAAGGCTGAATTGTCGCCTACGGGGAGGTGATGGATGACAATCTCGCGACGCCGCGCAGGCCAGCAGGACCGAATGGGAGGACGCGATGACGTCCTGTGCAATCGGCGGCGATCTGCCGCCAAACCGGTAGTCACGCCGCTGACGGGTGCGCCGCGCTATTCCCGCGAATCGGCTTGGAACGCGACCATCGAGGAAGAGGTCATTCCTCGGCTGGTGCTGGCGCGCCGGGCGCCGCGAAGATCGTCGACAGCTGCCGCGCCGG
Source organism: uncultured Alphaproteobacteria bacterium (assembly GCA_963798145.1). GTDB lineage: Bacteria > Pseudomonadota > Alphaproteobacteria > Geminicoccales > Geminicoccaceae > Benzoatithermus. The sequence continues at coordinate 413,432 of CAWCSG010000011.1, read as the reverse complement.
ACGGCTCGACCCCGGGCCCAACGGACGTGCTGAAGTTCGCGGGTCTGTGCTGTCCGCCGATGTGGCGCGGCGCACGCGTTCGTCGGTGCCTTGCGCGAGCGCGGCACGCCGGTCGAGAGCACTCTATCTCGACCTTCTCGCGCCGGCAGCGCGCCATCTTGGGCGATCTGTGGTGTGCCGATGCCTGCGACTTCGCCCGGTTACCATGGGTCTCGGCCGCCTGCAGCAGCGTGCTCCACGAGCTGAGCCCCGCCTTCGGGGGCGAGGTGGAGCATCGCGAGCACGGCCGTCGTGCCCTGCTGGTGCCCGTCCCAGGGGAGCAGCACACGTTCGGGCTTGCTGATGGTGGTCGAGTTCTTTCGCCGCGCCGGATGGGACGTATGGAGCGGCTCGCAAGGGTACGAGTTTCGATCTTGGTGCGGCTCGTCGCGTGCAGAGTGGTTCTCGGTCGTCGGGCTCTCGGTAGGCTCTGAGACCAGGATCGATGCACTGTCGGCGGGCATCCGCGCCATCCGGCGAGCCTCGCTCAACCGCGACATCGGCATCCTCGTCGGCGGCCCGATCTTCGTCGCGCACCCGGAGCTTGTCTGCGCGCGTCGGCGCGGACGCCACGGCCATCGATGGCGGTCAGGCTGCGCTTCAGGCAGAAAACCTGCTCACACTGTTCCCGCAGCCGCGCACTGACCGACTTTACCGGATCCCGGCTGCATGCGGCAATTATATCGCGCTAGCAATCACTTAGCTGTGCGCGATGACGCTTATTGCGCCCTAAAGTGTAAACTTAAGTTTACGTAAACAAACCTTGACATAAGTTCCGGCGTCGTGCTTGCTGATCCTCGCGCCGTGCCGATGCGGGTGAGATGTCCCGCGCGGGGGAAGTAGGCTGGTTTCGAGCAGGTCAGGCTTGACGACGATGCCTCGCATGAGGGGGCCACAGCCTCTTGTGACGAACTTTCACGCCCCAAAAGAGTCATTCGGCGACCTCGACGCCGAGGCCGCCGCGACCCTGATCGCCGCAACCGCCGATATCGCGCTTGATCGTCGACAGCACGGGCGTGATCCGCGATCTGGCGTTCGGCACCGACGAGCTGTCGGCGGTGTGGCATGCCAAGTGGCTTGGGCCGGCCGTGGGTCGGAGACGGTCACCGTTGAGAGCCGCCCGAAGATCGAGGCCATGTTGCGCGACGCCAGCTGCGCAGAGCCCGCCTCGCTGGCGCCAGGTCAATCATCCGCTGCCGGACGGTGCGCGATTTCCCGGTGCTCTACTCGATGGTGCAGGTCCGCCGACGGCGGCAATCTGGTCGCGGTCGGGCGCGACCTGCGGGTCACCGCCGAACTGCAGCAGCGCCTGATCGATGCGCAGCAGTCGATGGAGCGCGACTATTCGCGCCTGCGCCATGTCGAGACGCGCTACCGGCTTCTGTTCCAGGTGACGTCCGAGGCGGTCCTGGTCGTCGACGCGGCCACGCACAAGGTTCTCGAAGCCAACCCAGCTGCCGCGCAGCTGTTCGGCTGAGCCGCCCGAAGCGGCTGGCGGGGCGATCGTTTCCCGAAGGGCTTCGCTGTCGAAAGCCTGCCGGCGTGCGTGCGTTGCTGGCGGGCGTGCGCGCGACCGGCCGCGCCGACAATGTCCGCGCGCATCTGGCGGATGGCCGACATGAGCTGCTCGTGTCGGCTTCGCTGTTCCGTCAGGAGAACGCCTCGCTGTTCCTGGTCCGGCTGATCCCGCTCGAGGACGATGCCAGCGCCGTGGTTGCCGCCCGTGCCAAGTCCACTCTGCTCCAACTGGTCGAGAACGCCCCGGATGGGCTGGTCGTGACCAGCCCGGATGGGCGGATCCTGACTGCCAACGCCGCTTTCCTCGATCTCGCCCAATTGCCGACCGAAGAGCAGGCGCTGGGCGAATCGCTGGAGCGTTGGCTCGGGCGCCCCGGCGTCGATCTCAACGTGCTGATCGCCAATCTGCGCCAGCACGGCTCGGTCCGGCTGTTCGCGACGACGCTTGCGCGGCGAATATGGCGCCACGGTCGAGATCGAGGTCTCCGCGGTCTCGATGCCCAACGGTGACCAGCCCTGCTTCGGCTTCACGATCCGCAATGTCGGCCGGCGCCTCAGCACCGACTCGCGCTCCGGACCGCCAGCTGCCGCGCTCGGTCGAGCAGATGACCGAGCTGGTCGGCCGGGTTCCGCTGAAGGATCTGGTGCGCGAGACCACCGACGTGATCGAGCGGCTGTGCATCGAGGCGGCGCTCGAGCTGACCGGCGACAACCGGGCCTCCGCGGCCGAGATTCTGGGCCTCAGCCGCCAGAGCCTGTACGTCAAGTTGCGCCGCTATGGCCTGGGCGACCTTGGCTCGGGCGACGACGACGCCTAGGCCGCCGTCAGGAATCGCTCGTAGTCCGTCCATGAACTCCGGCCGCTCGAAATGCGGCAGCGCGCCGGCATCATAGGGCTGCACGGTCCAGTTCGCGCGGTCGCTCGAGCCCAGCCGGCCTCGCTGAAATCCTGGAAATCGCCGCGCGTGCCATGGGGCATCCAGACCGGCATCGCCAGCCGCTCGTAGACGCCTGCGGATGTCCTTGCTGAACAGGCGGCCGGAAACGAAGGCGTAGGGCGCGTGCCGCGCGCCGGGCTGGTGCGTGGTCAGGTAGTCGTAGTCCAGCAGCCCTTCGTCGATCTGCTTGGAGCCCCAGGTCCGCTCCAGGAAATAGCGGATGCTGCGCCGGCTCACGAGCAGATCGTAAAACCCCTTTGTCCACAGCGGAAAGGTGAATAGCCGGTAGAGCCCGGGCACCTCGCGGGTCCGAATGGTCGCTCGGGTCCAGCTGCCGATAGGAGCGGGAGAAATCCGGTCGGGGTGACCAGCGCCAGCGTCCGCGGTGGGTCCGGCCGTTCGGTCGCCGCGCGCGCCAGGAACTCGCTGCGACAGCGAGATCGCCAGCGCGTCGACCGGTCCGGGGCCGATGCTCGGCGGCGATCAGCGTCCAGCATGTCATGCACCGCATCGACGAACAGGCGGATCGTGTAGGCGCGCGGCGAACGGTCGGAGAAGCCGTAGCCGGGCAGATCCACGGCATAGACGCGCCGCCGCGAGCTGCTGATGCTGCGAAGATCGGCCGCACCTCGTAGGCCGAGCCGGCGGCGTTGATGCTGTGGATCAGCAGCAGCGGCGAGCCGCTGCCCGCCACGTAGTAGCTGAGTCGCCCGGCCCGCCCTTGAGCTCGCGCCGCTCGGCTGCGAAGCGCCAGGCGAAGTGGGCGCAAGCGGGCTGGACGCAGACGACATGGTCGGACACCTGATGAGCGCAGGTACCGGCAAACTGTCAACCTTGGTTGACAACTCTGGATGTCAGAGTTAACGTTCGCCGATGGACAGATCAGCTCCTAGCACAGCCCTGCACGCGCGTCCGGAGTGGAGCGCCGTCCTGGAGCTGCTCAAGCCGATCACCTGGTTCGCGCCGATGTGGGCCTATGGCTGCGGCGTGCTGTCCTCGGGCGTCTCCGCGCAGGGCCGCTGGCCTGCGATCGTCGCCGGAATCGTGCTGGCCGGACCCATGGTCTGCGCCACCAGCCAGGCGGCCAACGACTGGTACGACCGGCATGTCGATGCGATCAACGAGCCGAACCGGCCGATCCCGTCGGGCCGGATTCCCGGCCGGTGGGGCCTCTACATCGCCATCGCCTGGACCGTGCTGTCGCTGCTGGTGGCCACCCTGCTGGGGCCTTGGGGCTTCGGCGCGGCGGTGGTCGGCCTTGCGTTGGCCTGGGCCTACAGCGCGCCGCCGATCCGGCTCAAGCGCAATGGCTGGTGGGGCAACAGCGCCGTCGCCGCCTGCTACGAGGGCCTGCCCTGGTTCACCGGCGCCGCGGTGATGGCGGGCACCCGGCCGAGCTGGCAGACCATCACCCTGGCCGTGGTCTACAGTGTCGGGGCGCACGGGATCATGACGCTCAACGACTTCAAGTCGGTCGAGGGCGACCGCCGCATGGGCATCGACTCGCTGCCGGTCCTGCTCGGCGTCGACCGCGCGGCCCGGGTGGCGTGCCTGTTCATGGCCATCCCGCAAGTGCTCGTCGTGGCCCTGCTGCTGGCTTGGGGCTACCCGATCCATGCGGGGATCGTCGCCTTCCTGCTGCTCGGTCAGGCGCGCCTGATGACCCGCATGCTGCGCAACCCGAACCTCCATGCGCCGCTCTACAACGCGACCGGCACCACCTTCTATGTCTTCGGCATGCTCACGGCCGCCTGCGCCGTCCAGCTGGGCCTGCGATGACCGCCGCCCCGCTCGGCTGGCTCGGGATCGTCCGGCTCGGGCTGGTCCAGACCGCTCTGGGCGCGATCGTGGTGCTGACCACCTCGACCCTGAATCGCGTCATGGTGGTCGAGCTGGCGCTGCCGGCGACGCTGCCCGGCGCCCTGGTGGCCATGCACTATGCTGTCCAGGTGCTGCGCCCGCGCCTCGGTTACGGCTCGGATGTCTCGGGGCGGGCCACTCCCTGGATCATCGGCGGCATGGCGATCCTATGCACGGGCGGCCTGCTCGCGGCACTGGCGACCGCCTGGATGACCACGAGCCAGTGGAGTGGGATCGCGCTGGCCGTCCTCGCCTTCCTGATGATCGGGATCGGGGTCGGCGCGTCCGGCACCTCTGTCCTCGTGCTGCTGGCAAAGCGCGTGGTGGAGGAGCGTCGCGCGGCGGCGGCCACCATCGTCTGGCTGATGATGATCGCCGGGATCGCGGTCACGGCGGGCGTCGCCGGCGGCCTGCTCGACCCGTTCTCGCCCGCGCGTCTAGTTGCGGTCGCCGGCGGTGTGGTCGCGTTCGCGTTCGTCCTGACCCTGCTCGCGGTCTGGGGCGTGGAGCGGGGCAGCCATGCGACGACCAGCACGCAGGAGGGTGCGAAGGCACCGTTCCTGGAGGCACTCTCCCAGGTCTGGGCTGAGCCTCAGGCGCGCCGGTTCACCATCTTCGTCTTCGTCTCGATGCTCGCCTACAGCGCCCAGGACCTGATCCTCGAGCCGTTCGCCGGATTGGTGTTCGCCATGACGCCCGGCGAATCCACCCAGCTTTCCGGCGTCCAGCACGGGGGCGTATTTCTGGGCATGATCGCCGTGGCGCTTGCCGGCAGCCTAGGCCGCGGCCGCCTCGGCTCGCTGCGCGGCTGGAGCATCGGCGGCTGTCTCGCCTCGGCGGTGATGCTGGCCGGCCTCGCGGCTGCCGGTTTCGTTGGCCCGACCTGGCCGCTGCGGCCGACCGTGTTCGCCCTTGGCATGGCCAACGGCGCCTTCGCGGTCGCGGCCATCGGCTCGATGATGGGCTTGGCCGGCAAGGGCCGCGAGGCGCGCGAGGGCGTGCGCATGGGCCTGTGGGGCGCGGCCCAGGCGATCGCCTTCGGCCTCGGCGGATTATCGGGTACGGTCGCCGCCGACGTCGCCCGCCACTTCATGGGTTCCCCCGACATCGCCTACGGCACCGTGTTCGCGGGCCAGGCGGTATTGTTCGTGATTTCGGCCGGACTCGCTGCGGGGGTGGGCGACTCGAGCCCGCAGCGCGCCTCGGCCGCTCTCCCAACCGCCGGCACGCGCTATGCCGCCGGCCTAGGTGGCAGATGAGGCAATGACGGATACCCAGACCTTCGACGTGGTGGTGGTCGGCGGCGGCCCGTCTGGGGCTACGGCCGCAGACGATCTGGCCAGAGGCGGCCGTTCAGTGCTGCTGCTCGACCGGGCGGGCCGGATCAAGCCGTGTGGCGGTGCAATCCCGCCGCGCCTGATCCGCGACTTCGCCATCCCGGACGAGTTGCTGGTCGCACGGGTCAATTGCGCGCGCATGGTCTCGCCCAAGAACCAGAAGGTCGACATGCACATCGAGAACGGCTTCGTCGGCATGGTCGACCGCGAGGTGTTCGACGAGTGGTTGCGCGATCGCGCTGCCGCCGCTGGGGCGGTGCGCGTATCGGGTACCTTCGAGCGCCTCGAGCGTGATGCCGACGGCACCGCCGTCATCCGCTACAGGCCGGAAGGGAGCCAGCGCGGCGCCGATCTTTCGTCGGTCCGTGCCCGGGCGGTGATCGGTGCCGACGGCGCGAACTCGCAGGTCGGCCGCCAGGCCGTGCCGGGCGCCGAGAAGACGCGTCATGTCTTCGCCTACCACGAGATCGTCAAGGCACCTGCGCCCGGCGAGGCCGACTACGACCCCACCCGTTGCGACGTGATCTATCGTGGCAAGTTCTCGCCCGACTTCTATTCCTGGGTCTTCCCGCACGGCGAGACCGCCAGCATCGGCACCGGCTCGATGAACAAAGGCTTCTCGCTGCGCGGCTCGATCGCCGAGCTGCGTGAGGCCATCGGCCTCGCCGGCTGCGAGACGATCCGTCGCGAGGGCGCGCCGATCCCGCTCAAGCCTCTGCGCAAATGGGACAATGGCCGTGACGTCGTGCTGGCGGGCGACGCCGCCGGCGTCGTGGCGCCGGCCTCGGGCGAGGGCATCTACTACGCCATGCTGGGCGGTCAGCTCGCCGCCGGCGCCGTCGAGAGCTACCTCGCCACCGGCAACTCGCGCGCGCTCGCCGGTGCGCGCCGGCAGTTCATGAAGGCGCATGGCCGGGTATTCTGGATCCTCGGCATCATGCAGCGCTTCTGGTACGCCAACGACATGCTGCGCGAGCGCTTCGTCACGATCTGCCGCGACAAGGACGTTCAGCAGCTGACCTTCGAGTCCTACATGAACAAGGAGCTGGTCAGGAAGAAGCCGATGGCGCATGTCCGCATCTTCTTCAAGGACATGGCCCATCTGCTGGGGCTCGTGCGCGCTTGACCACGCCGCGCTGGCGCGCGGTGCTGGGCGCCGCCGTCGCGGCCATCGCGGTGGCGGCCCTGGGTGCCTCCGCGACCGATCTCGGCCCCTGGTACCAATCCCTGGTCAAGCCATCCTGGCAGCCGCCGGACTGGCTGTTCGGGCCGGCATGGACACTCATCTACGCGCTGGCGGCGCTATCGTGCGGGCTGGCCTGGGCGGCCGCCCGCGACAAGCGCAGCCGCACCTGGATCGTGACGCTGTTCGCGCTCAACGCGCTCCTCAATGTTGCCTGGAGCGAGCTGTTCTTCGGCCTCCAGCGCCCCGATTGGGCGCTGGCCGAGGTTGGCGTGTTCTGGTTGTCGATCCTGCTGCTGATGGTCGTCCTGCGCCGTTACTCCAAGACCGCCAGCTGGCTGCTGCTGCCCTATCTGGCGTGGGTCGCGTTCGCCGCGATCCTGAATCTCGCGGTCGTCAGGCTCAACTATCCGTTCCATGCCCCGGCCTGAGCCGGTTGTCCTACCGTGAGCGAGCTGTTCGCCAGCGGCCGCATCGTCGACCTGATCCTGGGCATCACCGTGCTGGAGGCGCTGGTGCTGCTGGCCCTTTACCGCAGGAACGGATCCGGTATCGCGCCGGTCGACCTGCTCGGCAATCTGGCATCCGGGATCTGCCTGATGCTGGCGTTGCGCGGCGCGCTGGTGGGGGCGTGGTGGGGCTGGATCGGGCTGTGCCTCGCGGCCTCGCTCGTCGCCCATCTGAGCGACCTCCGCCGCCGCTGGCGCTGACCCGGGCGGTCAGCCCACGACCGGGAACGTCACCGTGATCGCCCACGCGAACGCCAGCGCGTTGGCCAGCGCGCCGGTCAGCGGATGGTGCGTGCGCTGGTATGCCCAGCCGCTCAGCAGGCCGTACACGACGAAGAAGATCAGCATGGCGGGCACGATGATGATCAGGAAGAACAGCCGCTGCGGGTTCAGCGTCACGGCCAGCGCCAATGACAGCAGGAAGCATAGCTTGGTCAGGGTGTAGCCCCCGCGCGCCGCGGCAGCGCCCCGGGTCAGCCACTCGTCGGCCAGGAAATAGGGCAGCAGCCCAACCAGCACGGCCAGCAGCAGCGGCCACCGTCCCGGTACCGGCACGAACGAGGTGACGAACCAGTCGATTGGCCAGCCGAGCACCAGGATGCCGTAGCCGCTCATGGTGAGGACGCCGACCGCGAGCCGGCGCAGCGGGACCGGCCCCGCCGAGGCGAAGGCGCTGCGGCCCGCGACGAGCCACAGCCCGGCCGCGGTGAGCACCCCGTACAGCGCGAAATGGGCCGCGAGATAGTCACCGAGGAGAATCGGCAGGAAGCTCGTCGGCAGCTGCCACAGGATGAGCGGTGTCAGCAGGGCCGGGCCGACGGCCACCGGCAGCAGCTGCCGCCAGGACAAGCCGGCGCCGGACCGCGTGGCCGTCACCCGCGGCAGCAAGCCCGCCAGCGGCCAGGCGAGCGCCACGAGCCCGCCGAACAGCAGGCCGAGCGCGCCGCCTCGCACATCGAGAAAGCCGTCGCCCTGCCGACCGAAAGCCTGATCGAACCAGCTCAGTGCCTCCGCCATGCTCTCGCGGCTGTAGAGCACGCCGATATGCTCGACCCCGTCGGCCAGGGCCAGTCGCCGCGCAGTGCCCTCGGCGAAGCTGCCGTAGGTCACGCCCGCCTGGGCAGCACCCCCAGCCGCCATGCCGACGATGCGGTAGGCCGCATCGGTCAGCATCGCCGGCTCCAGGGCACCGTCGATCACCAGCAGGTTGCGCGGGCTGCCCGCCGTCACGTCGCGGGCGAACAGGGATACCCCGACCGTCGCCAGGACCTCGGGGTGTGATCGGGCGAACCGGACCACGATGTCGGACGCCATCGAGTGGCCCAGCAAGGCCACGCGGCCGTCAGCGGCGTCCAGGGCCGCCGCATAGCCCACCACGGCACTTAATGTGTCGAGCAGCGATCGGCCGCGCGCACCATCGTCGGCGAGACCGCCCGGCAGAGGCGCCCGGTTGCGGCCATGGCCGGGGAAATCGAAGGTGACGGCGACATAGCCGTTGCGCGCCAGGGTCACGGCGAACGGCTGCATCAGCTGCTGGGACCCGGCAAAGCCGTGCGCGATCACGACCACGGGCGCCGGCCCGCCAAGGGGGAGGGCGAACACCGTGATGGGGGTCGTGCCGAGCATGGTCCGAGTGATCGTCACCGGCGCTGTGGCGCCCAGCAACGTGCCGAGGCCGACGGCGATCGCGCAGAGTGCGCCAGCCGCGACAGCAAGTCTGGCGAAGCCGCTCAGCAGGCGGCTGTCTCCGCCATGCCCAGGCATGCGAGCACGAACGCGTACTGCTCGGCGAGATCACGCAGCGCGTCGTACCGACCGGACTGACCGAAGTGGCCGGAGGTCATGTTGGTCTTCAGCAGCAGCGGGTTCACGTCGGTCCTCGTGGCGCGCAGGCGCGCCACGAACTTCGCCGGCTCCCAGTAGGTCACCCGGGGGTCGCTGATCCCGGCCGTCACCAGCATCGGCGGGTAGGGCTGGGGGCGGATGTTGTCGTAGGGGGAGTAGCTGTGGATCAACTCGAACGCCCGCGCGTCCCGGAGGGGATCGCCCCATTCCGGCCATTCGATCGGCGTCAGCGGCAGGCTTGCGTCGAGCATGGTGTTGAGCACGTCGACGAACGGCACCTCGGCGACCACGCAGCCCCACAGCTCGGGCCGCAGGTTGGCCACCGCCCCCATCAGCATGCCGCCGGCGCTGCCGCCCTTGATGGCGATCTGGCCGGCGCGGGTGTAGCCCTCGCGGACCAGATACTCGGCACAGGCGATGAAGTCGGTGAAGCTGTTGGGCTTCTCGAGCAGCTTGCCGGCGCGGTACCAGTGATGCCCCATCTCGTCGCCGCCGCGGACATGGGCGTAGGCGAAGGCGATGCCACGATCGAGCAGGCTCAGCCGTGACGCCGCGAACGCCGGGTCGAGCCCGTGGCCGTAGGCGCCGTAGCCGTAGAGCAGCAGTGGCCCACCGCCGACTGGTGGAAAGTCGTCGCGATGGACGATGGTGACCGGCACCAGGGCACCGTCGGCGGCTGGCGCCATCAGGCGGCGGGTCACGTAGCGCGCCTTGTCGTAGCCCGATGGGATCTCCAGCTCCTTGCGGACGATCAGCTCGTGGCTGCCGACGAGGTATTCGATCACCGAGGGCGGGGTCACCATTGAGGTGTAGCCGACCCGGACGCGGTCGGTGACGAACTCACGATTGTCGCCGAGCGTCACCGTGTAGACGGGCTCAGGAAACGGGATCACGTGCTCCGCCCCGCCATAGGCGCGGATGCGCAGATCGGCCAAGCCGTCGGCGCGCTCGGCCAGCACCATGAACTCGGCGAAGCAGCTGACCGCCAGCAGATAGTGGTGGTCGTCGCCGGGGATCTCCTCGCGCCAGTGCTCCTCCTCGGGAGCCAGCTCGGGCGCGCTCACCAGCCGATAGTTCTCGTGCTGGTCGTTGGTCAGGATCCAGAGCCGGCCATGCGCATGGTCGAGACTGTAGCGATGCCCGTCGCGCCGTGGCGCCACCAGTCGCGCCGGCGCTGTCGGGTCGGCGGCATCGAGCAGCCGGATCTCGCGCGTGACATGGGTACCGGTCGCGATCAGCAGCCAGCCACGGCTGCGGGTCTTGCCGATCGACACGAAGTAGGCGGGATCCGCCTCCTCGTAGAGCACGGCGTCGCCGGCCGGATCGTCGCCGAGCCGATGGGCGCGCACCCGGAATGGCCGCAGCTGGTCGTTGAGCTCCACATAGAGCAGCGTGCGCCCGTCCTCGGCCCACTCCACCGACCCCGAGGTACCGGTGACCAGATCGGCCAGCTCCGCGCCGGTCGCCAGATCCTTCAGGTGCAGCCGGAACCGTTCCGAGCCGTCCTCGTCGGTGGTGTAGGCGAGCAGCCGGCCGTCCGGGCTGACCTCGAGCGCGCGCAGGCTGAAGTAGCTCTTGCCCGCGGCGAGCGCGACCTCGTCGAGGATCAGCGTCGGCTCGGTCTCCGCCAGCGCCCGCCGGAACCAGGCGCGGTACTGCGCGCCTTCGTAAAATCGCCAATGATACTCGAACGCGCCTTCGCGCACCGGCACCGAGCTGTCGTCCGCCTTGATCCTCGCCTTGAGTTCAGCGTGCAAAGCCTCGATCAACCGCTGGTGCGGAGCCATCGTGGCGTCGAAGTACGCGTTCTCGGCCTCGAGATAGCTACGGATTGCCGGATCGACGACCTCGGGATAAGCGGGGTCGCGCAGCCATGCATAATCGTCGCTCCAGGTCACGCCGAAGCGTTCGAGCATCGTGGGCCGGCGCGCGGCCGTCGGTGGCGGTGGGAACGACATGAGCCGACTCGCGCAGTTGCCGTGACGATTGTCAATTCACTCCGGGGACGAGCACCGGGGCAGGCTTCTGGCCTGGAATGTAGCGGGCTATGCCCGGAGCAAGGAGTGCCTGAATGTCTTCTGGGGCCAGAATCGCCGGGTTGTTCGTCTATCCGGTCAAGGGCTGCGCGGGCATCGAGCTCGATGAGGCGCAGCTGACCGCGCGCGGGCTCGCGCACGACCGCCGGTGGATGGTCGTCACGCCGGCCGGTCGCTTCCAGAGCCAGCGCGAACTGCCACAGCTGGCGACGCTGCGGCCGACGCTGACGGACGGCAAGCTGCGCCTGGCACTCGACGACGCAAACCAGATCGCCGTGCCCATGGCCGACGTGGGCGAGCCGCTGCGCGTGACGGTCTGGCGCGACTCGGTGACGGCCCTGGCCGTCGATCCCAGGGTCGACCGCACGCTGTCGGAATGGCTCGGCAAGACCGTGCGGCTGGTGCGGTTTCCCGAGCGCGCGGTGCGGCCCTGCGAACCCGAATATGCTCCGGACGGCAGTCATACCGCCTTCGCCGATGGGTTCCCCCTCCTGGTCACGACCCAGGCCTCGCTGGCCGACCTCAACATGGCGCTGGAAGCCGCAGGCGCACCACCGGTGCCGATGAGCCGGTTTCGGCCCAACATGGTGCTGAGCGGCACGCAGGCAGGAGCGGAGGATCGCCATCGCACGCTCGCCATCGGCGAGGCCCTGACGCTCGCCCTCGTCAAGCGCTGCGACCGTTGCGTCGTGACGACGATCGACCAGGGCAGCGGCATCAGGACCGGCAAGGAGCCTTTGGCGACCCTCAAGCAGATCCGGCGCAACACGCGCACGGGCGGCGCCTGGTTCGGCCAGAACGCGGTGCCAGGGTTGGCCGGCAAAGCCACCGCAAGGCTGCGGGTCGGCGATTTCTGCGCGCTGCGCGACGACGCCTAACGTTGCGGCTATTCGCCACCGCGCAATGACATATCCTTGGGAGCTTTCAATCATTCCAATAACCATGTGTCCCTCATTCCGGGGCATGTGACTGGGAACGTTCCGCTCAACCGGGGTTGCTTGATGGACTACGAGGGTCATTTCCGGGCTTGCGTTGCGGGGGTTCGGGCGGAGGGCCGCTACCGGGTGTTTGCGGACCTGGCGCGCCGGGTGGGCAGCTGGCCGCGGGCGGTGTGGCGCGGTCCGGACGGGGCCGAGCGCGAGGTGGTGGTCTGGTGCTCGAACGACTATCTGGGCCTGGGGCATCACGCTGCGGTGCTGGACGGTGCGGCGGCGGCGGTGCGGCGCTACGGTGCCGGTGCCGGCGGCACGCGCAACATCGCGGGCACGACGCGGCTGCATGTCGAGCTCGAGGCCGCGCTGGCGCAGCTGCACGGCAAGCCCGCGGCCCTGCTGTTCACCTCGGGCTACGTCGCCAACGAGGCCGCGATCGGCACGCTGGCGCGGCTGCTGCCGGGCTGCCTGATCCTGTCGGACGCGAACAACCACGCCTCGATGATCGCGGGCGTGCGCGCGGCGGGCTGCGAGAAGCGGATCTTCCGCCACAACGATCTGGCGCAGCTCGAGCAGCTGCTGGCGGCGGCACCACGCGAGCGGCCGAAGCTGGTGGCGTTCGAGGGCGTGTACTCGATGGACGGCGATTTCGGCCCGGTGGCCGAGGTCTGCGCGCTGGCCCGGCGCTACGGGGCCCTGACCTATCTCGACGAGGTGCACGCGGTCGGCATGTACGGCGCGACGGGTGCCGGGGTCGCCCAGCGCGACGGGGTGATGGAAGAGGTCGACGTGGTGCAGGGCACGCTGGGCAAGGCGTTCGGCTGCATGGGCGGCTACATCGCGGGCGGCGCGGCGCTGGTCGACGCGGTGCGCAGCCACGCGCCGGGCTTCATCTTCACGACCTCGCTGCCGCCGGCGGTGGTGGGCGGGGCGCTGGCGGCGGTGCGGCTGCTGGCCGGCCCGGCCGGGGCCGCCTTGCGCGCGGCGCAGCAGGAGCGGGCGGCGACGCTGAAGCGGCGGCTGCTGGCGGCGGGCCTGCCGGTGATGACGAGCCCGTCGCACATCGTGCCGCTGCGGGTCGGCGATCCCGTGCGCTGCAAGGCCGCGTCCGACCTGCTGCTCGAGCGGCACGGCATCTACCTGCAGCCGATCAACTACCCGACCGTGCCGCGCGGCACCGAACGCCTGCGCATCACGCCCGGCCCGGCCCACGACGAGGCGCTGATGGACCAGCTGGTCGCGGCGCTGCAAGACGTCTGGGGAGCACTCGAGATTCCCCAGGCGGCGTGAGCCGGCTGCGGCGCCATGGACGGCTCGTTGGAAAGCAGAGTGACGGAGGTCGCCAAAGGCGAGACATCGGCTGTCCGGAACGTCAGTGGCAGCAGCCACCCGCCGTGCGTCATCTGCGAGGCGCGGCAACTCGGCATGTGTTCCGCGGTCGGTGCTGAGATTCTGCCACGCCTCAACGCGATTGCCACGGGCCGCTCGGTCGCCGCTGGGCGCATGCTGTTCGAGGAGGGCGATCCGGCGGATGACGTGTTCACCATCACCGTCGGCATGATCAAGCTCTACAAGCTGATGAGCGATGGCCGGCGGCAGATCATGGGCTTTCTGGTGCCGGGCGACTTTCTCGGCCTGGCCTTCGGCCGCACCTACGTCTACAGCGCCGAGGCCCTCGTACCGACGACGACCTGCCGGTTCCGGCGCCCTCAGTTTCTGGCGCTGCTGGACGAATGCCCTAGCCTCGAGAAGGATATTCTGACCCGAACCGCGACCGAGCTGGCCGCGGCGCAGGAGCAAATGCTTCTGCTCGGTCGCAAGACGGCGCGCGAGCGTGTCGCGAGCTTCCTGGTAGCGCTTGCACGGCGTCGGGGAATCGACTCGGGCCGGCCGCTCGAGCTCGCGATGAGCCGTGCCGACATCGCGGACTATCTGGGTCTGACCACGGAAACGGTCAGCCGAACGCTGGGCCGATTGGGCAAGGACAGGCTGATCGAGCTGGCCGATGCCCATACCGTCGTGCTCCGGCGCCTGGCGGCGCTGGAGCAGGCCGCCGGAGGTTGAACCGCCGGTGAGCGCCCGCAGATGGCGCGGGTGTTGCCTGCTTTTGATGTTGGCCGCTTGTCGCGGCTCGCCGGAGGTCGCGCGGCCGCCGGTGCAACAAACGGCGGCACTGCCCCCGGCGCGAGCGCCGATCGAGGATACCGCCACGCGACGCGCTCGGTTCTGCGGCGAGCTGGGACGCATCATCGATGCCGAGGCATCGGGTTTCAGCCCGCTGCGCGGCCCTGGTGCCGGCGAGCGGCGGTGGGACGGGATCGTCGTGCCGGTGGGCCTGCGAACATGTGCGGTCGAGGGAGACTACCGTCCCGGCGCCACCTATGTCTGTCGCGGTGGGTCGATCGTCGGCGGCCCCGGCGACCTGTTGCTGGGGGACTACCGCCAGCTCGCCGGCGAGGTCGATGCATGTTTGCAGCAGCCGATCTGGTATCCGCGCATCTGGCGGCAGGGGCAGGACTTCACCTTCGCCGGCGGCGAGCGTCAGGTGATCTGGCGCGACGGCAGCACCGGCCCCAAGCCCACCGTATCGTTGAAGATCGAGGAGGATATCGGCCGTAGGCTATACTTCCTGCGGCTGGCGGTCGCCACCAGCCACTGATCGCGTCAGAGGCGCTGGGCCTGAAAAGTGTCGCAGCTGTTCACGTCACCGGTCTGCAGGCCCTGCTTGAACCAGCGCATCCGCTGCTGTGAGCTCCCATGCGTGAATGCGTCGGGCACGACATAGCCTCTCGTCGCCTTCTGGATCCGGTCGTCGCCGACGGCGCTGGCGGCATTCAGCCCTTCCTCGATGTCGCCCTCCTCGAGGATCTTCTGGCGATCGTTGGTGTGTCGTGCCCAGACGCCCGCGAAGCAGTCGGCCTGCAGCTCCATCATCACCGACAGCTGGTTGGCGTCCGCCTCGCTCGCCTGGGCGCGCGCGCGGCTGACCTTGCTTGAGATGCCAAGCAGGGTCTGCACGTGGTGGCCGACCTCGTGGGCGATGACATAGGCCCGGGCAAAGTCACCGGGCGCGCCGAAGCGCTGGTCGAGTTCATCGAAGAATGAAAGGTCGAGATAGACCTTCTGATCGGCGGGACAGTAGAACGGCCCCGAGGCCGCTCCCGCCAGGCCGCACGCCGAATTAACCTGCCCATCGAACAGGAAGAGTTTTGGCTGCACATATTGCTGGCCAGCCTGGCTGAATATTTCGCCCCAGGTATCTTCTGTCTGCGCCAGGACAGCATTGACGAAATCCGCCTCCTTCTCCTGAGCAGGGTCGACGGGTCCGGGAACTGCTGCCGGTTGACTGACGTCACCCCCGACCCCGGACAGGCCGTTGAGGATGATCGACGGGTCCACGCCCAGGAACATGGCCACCAAGGCGATCGCGACGATGCCCAGTCCGCCGATTCCGCCGGCACGCACGCCGCGCCCCATCGGCGATGCGCCGCGACCGTCCTCGACGTTGCTGCTGCGGCGACCCATCTCCCAACGCATGGCGTTCGTCCCGTGAATGGCGCTTCCCCTGCGGGACCATAGCGCGGGTCGGCGCTAAAGCGAACCGTCTCCGCTCAGCCGTCCAGCAGCCGCGCGTGCAGCGGTCGCAGCGCGCTGTAGGCCGCGGCATAGAGCAGTTGCCGGTGCTCCCGCTGGTTCTCACTCCAGCCCGGATCAGGAATTACGAGGTGCTGCGGCACGGCCAGGCGCGAGCGGGCTTCGGCGAGGCTGGTGAACACGCCGCCGGCGAGCCCGCCGAGCAGGGCGGCTCCCAGGCAGGTCGTGTCGGGTAGGTCGAGGACGGCGATCGGCGTGCCGTAGGCCGTGGCCTTGAGCTGCATCAGGAGCTGGTTGCGCGTGCTGCCGCCGATCGCGAGGACCTGCTCGGGTGCCACGATGCCCAGATGCTTCTGCATCGTCTTGAGGATGTTGGCCCCATCCAAAGCAATGCCTTCGAGCAGCGCTCGGAACATGGCGCCGCGGCTCGTCGCGGCCGACAATCCCACAAACGCGCCACGGCCGACCGGGTCGGGAAAGGGCGGCGACCCAAGGCGGAGATGGGGCAGGAACAGCACCCCGTCGCTGCCGGCGGGCGCCGCATCGGCCTCGGCAATGAGTGTCGCATGATCGACACCGGCAAAGAGCGCCCGGAACCACTCGACCGAGGCCGCCGCCGTCGGCAGTCCGCCGAATACGTAATAAAGTGGCCGGTCGACCTCGATCACGCCCTGGTTGAAGCCGTCCCAACCCAGCGCCGGGTCGACCAGGGGAGCCTCGCTGATCAGACTCAGCGCCTCGGCGGTGCCCAGGCTGTCGAGCAGCACGCCCGGTCGGTCGGCGCCTGCGGCGATCAGGCCGCAGACATGGTCGTGACCACCCACGCCCACCATGCAGTCCGCCGGCAGGCCGGTCGCGTCCGCCATCTCGGGGCGAAGGTGGCCGAGAGCGGTGCCGCTGGCGAGCAGCGGCGGCAGCAGGGCGCTCGGGATCCCTGTGGCCTCCAGCAGGGATGTCGCCCAGCTGCGGTGCTCGAGATCGAGCATGAGGGTGCGCGACGCGAGGCTGTGGTCCGTCGCCCGCTCACCCGACAGCCGCCAGGCGATGAAGTCGCCGACATTCAGCCAGTGCCGGGCGGCGCTGAATGCGTCGGGAGCTTCGCGCTTGAGCCACATCAGCTTGAGCAGGCTGAAGGTGGGGTCGGCACATAGTCCGGTGATCCGGTGCAGCCGCTCGAAGCCGATCGTGGACAGGAGCCAATCCAACTCGCCGGTGGTGCGCGTGTCGTACCAGGCGATGATCGGCGTCAGCGGTTGCCCGTCCTCGGCGAGCAGCACGCCGGCCTCGCCGACGCTGGCGACCGCGACGCTGCGGATTGCCTTGGGGTCGGGCACCTGCGCCGTGACCCGCCGCAGCACGGCGAGCACGACTTGCCACAGGCCTTCCGCATCGAGCTCGGCGCTATCGGGCCCGAGGATCCGGATTGGCGTCGGCTCGGCCGCGCTGGCCACCACCGTGCCCTCTGTCGTGAATACAAGCGCACGCACCTGGCTGGTGCCGGCGTCGATGCCGCACAGCAGCGGCTGATCGGCACTCACTTAGCTACAGGCAGGCACGGTTGGCGTGCGCTGCCCGTGGCGCGGGTCTCCCTTGGTCATCTTGGTTCCTCCCGACGCCCGACGATAAACCCGCTGCCAGACGGAGAGAAGCGCCGATGCCGTGACGATCAACCGACCGCCCGCTCGATCCGATCGACGAAGGCCAGCGCCCCGTCGATATGATGATCGTGCAGAAAGTCGAGCCGGCGCGAGCTTGCCTGCCGCAGGATTTGCGTGAGAGTCGCTGGCAACCTGACCCCGTCCATCAGTCGCGCCGGAACCGGGGTCGCCCAACGCGGACACAGTGTGGCCCGGTAAGCCTGCGCATCCGGGGCCGGTCTGCGACCCAGCAGATCCGCGGCCAGCTCCTGGCGCAGCAGCGGGCCGAACCGGCGCCAATAGTCGCCTGGTGCCACGCGGTAGAGAGCCTGGCCGCCATCGTCGTAGAGCAGCTGGCCGGCATGCACATACTCGGTTCCCGCCAGCCGGAAGCTGCGCAGCGCGGGCTGAAGCCAGTCGAGGGCGGCGACCAGCGGGTCGACCAGGCCATGACCCAGCAGCTTCGCGAGCGAGGGCGGCAGCGGCAGATGCGGGATGAGATCGTGCCGGTGCTCGATCCGCAGCAGGGGCAATGGATAGCTCGCGGCGAACCTTCGGTCGCCGACGCGCGGGGCCGAGAACACCACCGCCGCCCGCACCGGTATGCCGGCATCGTGCAGGCGGCGGGCCGCCAGCATGGCCAATGCGCCGCCGGCGCTGTGGCCGGTCACGTAGAGCGGCTTGCCGCCGGCGGCATGGTCGCCCGCCACCTCCATCAGCAGCCCGGACAAGCCGTCGAGCTCGCGCGCATAGCCGCGATGCACCATGCCGCCGCCCTCGGCGACCTGCGCGAAGTCGAGATTGGCGAGCCAGCCCTGCAGCGATTGGCGGTACGTTTCAGGCGAGTCCACGCGCAGCTCGGTGCCGCGGAACACCAGATACGCCGCATGCTCGTCCGAGGCGGCAAAGCCCGTGAATGCAGGCGTCGTGAACGCGTCGACCCGGCGCGGCTCCCAACCGGACCGATCGGGCCGGGCGTAGGCGCGGCGTGCCAGGCCGACGAGGCGTCGGGCAAGGGTGACGTTCACCACTGGCCGGCCCGCCCCGGGCTCGCTACGCTCCGCGCCCTACCTGAGCACGTGAAAGGCAGCCTGCGCCGATGTCGGACCGCCCCAACCCGCTGAAGCTGAACCCGCTCCAGGCCAAGGCGCTGACCATCCTGCAGGAGCTGGCCCGGCTGCCCGACTATGCCAATCCGCCTGAAGAGGATGGCTCCATACTGGTCCGCATCCTCCCGGAGCCGCACGGCGACCATTTCCACGTCGGCCATGCGGTGGTCCGCAGCCGCGACGCCACCGGCCTCGCCAATCCCGCCGTCTACGGGGCGCTGGCGCGCAAGGGCCTGGTCCTGGCCGGGCCGCGCGGCCTGCCGATCCTGACCAAGGCCGGCCTCGCCTACGACACCGGGCTCGCGGACCAGATCCTGCACCGCCCGGATCACTGAGCCCGGCACTGCGTCCGCGGCCTTGAAAAGGCCAGGGTGGTTGGCGAGATCACCCATCAGGTGGCCGCTTGATTCGGTTGCATCGGGATCAGGTGGTCCTTGGCCATCCGGTGAGCAAGCGGCCGTGCCGCCGGGAAAGGATTCGGTGATGACCCCAGCCATCGCGGCGCGCGCGCTGACCGCGGAGCCAGCCCAACCGTGGGCGGACCTGACGGCAGCGCTGGCGCGCCAGCCCATCGTGCCCGCCGCACCCAGGCCCGCGACCGAGGTGTTGCCGTTGTGGCGGACGATTCTGCAGCTGCAGCGTAACGCGATCTCGACCTGGGGCGAGCCGGCCTATGAGCTCGACATCGTCTCGCGCCCGTTCATGGGGCGGACCAGCTTCCTGGTCAGCCACCCCGACGGCATCAAGCGGGTATTGGTCGACAACCACGCCAATTACGGCCGCACCCCGGCGGGCATCCGCATCCTGCGCCCGATCCTCGGCGACGGCCTGTTCCTGGCGGAGGGTGCGGACTGGAAGCACCAGCGGCGGACCACCGCACCCGCGTTCGCACCCCGCAGCCTGGACGTCGCGGCGACCCACATCGCCCAGGTCGCGGAGGAGACGGTGGCCGAGCTCACCGCCCGCGGCACCGGTGCCGTCGACCTGCTGCGCGTCGTCCAGCGCCTGGCGCTCGAGGTCGCCGGACGGTCGTTCTTCTCGCAAGGCATGCGCGAGCACGGGGCGGCGGTGCGGGCCGCGTTCGAGCGCTACGGCGCGCGGCTGGCGCGGCCGTCCTTCCTCGACTTCCTGCTGCCGGCGGCAGCGCCGAGCCCGCTCGACGCGGCGCGGCGCTGGCTCGCCCGCGACTTCAAGCGCGTGCTCGACCGGATGATCGAGGAGCGCTCGCGCACCCCGCCGCAGGACCCGCCGCGCGACCTGTTCGACGTGCTGGTCACCGCGCGCGACCCCGAGACCGGGGTGGGGTTCACCAAGACGCAGCTGCGCGACCAGATCGCGACCCTGACCGTGGCGGGGCACGAGACCACGGCGCTGACCATGTTCTGGACCAGCTACCTGCTGTGCCTGGCACCGGAGGTGCAGGAGCTGGTGGCCGAGGAGGCGCGGGCGGCCGATCTCTCGCCCGGCGCCGCGGCCCAGGCGATGGACCAGCTGCCGCTCACCAGGGCGGTGGTGCAGGAGGCGCTGCGCCTCTACCCGCCCGCCTTCACCATCGTCCGGATGGCCCTGGGTGCTGACGAGGTGGTGGGTCATGCGGTCCCCAAAGGCAGTCTCGTCGTCATGGCGCCCTGGATCCTGCACCGGCATCGCAAGCGCTGGTCGCACCCCGAGCGCTTCGACCCGACCCGGTTCCTGCCCGGCGCCGCGCCGATCGACCGCTTCGCCTACCTGCCGTTCGGCATCGGCCCGCGGATCTGCATCGGCGCCCAGTTCGCCCTGCTCGAGGCGACGCTGGTCATGGCGCGGCTGCTGGCATCGTTCCGGCTCGAGATCGTCGGTTCGAAGCGGGTGACGCCGGTGGCGGTGGTGACCACGGTCCCCGACCGGGCACCGGCGTTCCGGCTGGTGCCGCGCTAGCCGCCCGGGCCGGGGCCGGCCGCTACGGGTGTCCGGGGCGCGAGGGGATCGCCTGCAGGTAGGTGTAGATCGCCTGCAGATCGTCGTAGCGCATGTCCTGGAAGGCCGGCCACGGCATCACCTGGAGCAGCCGCGTGGGATCGTCGGGGTCGCGGCCGGTACGCATCACGTTGACGAAAGCGGCGAGCGTCAGGCCGGCCGGCCGGCGCTTGGCGTCCGGCGTGATGTTGGCCGAGATGAAGGGGCCGAACGCCGTCCCGCCGGCGAGGTAGCCGGCCTTGTTGACGTGCTTCGGCTGCCCGAGGAACGGGTCGCCGCCGGCGGCGTAGGAGGGGTTGGTGTGGCAGTCGTTGCAGCCGCCCTGGCTGTTGACGATGTAGCTGCCGAGGCCGACCAGGTTGCGGTCCAGGCCCGCCAGATTCAACGGGACCGGCGCGATCTTGAAGCCGCGCGCGATGCGGTCCGCGTTCGTGTCCGGGGTGGCGTTCGCCACCTGCGGTGTGGCGCCGAACATGCCGGCGCACACGAGTGCCACCAGGCCCCCGACAAGAGACCGAGCCTTGCTCATCAATCTTGCTCCCCATCGGGCCGGTCGCGTCGACGGACGATCCGTGACCGCGTGCGGCCGCGCATCTGAGTACACTCTCTAAATATTCCAAATCCAGAGCCATCATGAGCTGGATCAACCCGCCTCGTCCGAGCCGATGCCGATCGGTGTCGTCGCCAGGAAGTCGAACGCGATCCGCTGCTGCGGGCTCAGCTCCGCATAGAGCGTGGCGGCTGCCGCCTGGACCTTGCCCAGAGCCGCCGCGCGCTCCTGCAGCTGGGCCAGCCGCTGCTCGAGCGCCGCGGGCGCCGCCGGCAGGCTCGCCGTGTCCTCGAACAGGCCGGCGCTGCGGTGGGCCGCCTTCAGCTCCGCCTGCGCGCGAATCGCGGCCTCGTAGCCGGCGAAGGCCGGCTTCTGCGCGTCGGTGAGCTGGAGCTGGGCCGCGACCGAGCGCAGCCACATCTCGGCCTGCCGGTCCTCGATCGCCCGCGCCGCCTGCAGCAGCGGCTGGGATTGCGCGTGCGCCGGGCCGGTGGCCAGGGTCAAGGCGACGATGGCCGACCGCACCATCCATCCATGCATGATCATCCTCCCTGCCTGTGGAACGTCAGGGTAGGGGAGGTCCGGCGGCCGGGCCAGTGTTGCCCTGTCGCGCCCGGGGGCTAAGCTGCGCCGATGGCGACCGGGGGCGAGCGGCGGGCAGGGGGCGGCGGCGGCATCCTGTCGCCGCTGCGGCTGCCGCTGTTTCGCGCCATCTGGCTCGCCAATCTGGTGGGTTCGGTCGGCTGGCTGGTCCAGGGCGTCGGTGCCGCCTGGCTGATGACCACGCTGGCCGGCACCCCGGACATGGTGGCCCTGGTCCAGTCCGCGATCATGGCGCCGATCCTCCTGTTCGCGCTGTTCGCCGGCGTCATGGCCGATCTCTGGGACCGGCGCTGGGTGCTGCTGGTGGCCCAGCTGTGGGTGGCCGCCGCGTCGTTCGGCCTCGCCGCGGTCGGGGCCGCCGGGCTGCTCACGCCGGCGAGCCTGCTGCTGTTCACCTTCCTGGTCGGCACCGGTGCCGCGCTCAACGGGCCGGCCTGGCAGTCGGTGGTGCGCGAGATCGTGCCGGGCGGCGAGCTGGCGGCGGCGGTGACGCTGAACGCGATCGGCTTCAACCTCGCCCGCGCCCTCGGGCCGGCGGTGGGCGGTGCGGTGGTCGCCGCCTACGGCACCCAGGCGGCGTTCCTGCTCAACGGCTTCGCCGCCCTGGCGCTGGTCGCCGTGCTGCTGTTCTGGCGCCGCGAGCTGCCCAAGGACGTGCTGCCGCGCGAGCGGCTGGGCAGCGCCCTGGTCACCGGCCTGCGCTATGTCGGCGAGACCCCGGCGCTCCGGGCGATCCTGGTCCGTGCGGCGGTGTTCGGGATCGCCGCCTCGGCGGCACTGGCCCTGCTGCCGCTGGTCGCGCGCGATCGGCTGGGCGGCGGGCCGGTGACCTATGGCCTGCTGCTCGGCGCCTTCGGCATCGGCGCGCTGCTGGGCGCCTTCCTGATCCATCCGCTGCGGCAGCAGCGCGGCGCCGAGTTCGTGGTCACGGCCCTTTCGGTCGCGGGCGGGGCGGCGTTCGTGCTGATCGGCCTCGTGCCCGGCTCGTTCGCGCCGGTCGTGCTGGCGCTGGCCGTGGCCGGCACCGCCTGGCTCGGCGCGTTCTCGACCTTCAACATCACCCTGCAGATGCGCACGGCGTTCTGGGTCCAGGCGCGCGTGCTGGCGCTCTACCAGACCGTGGTGTTCGGCGGCATGGCGGTCGGCGCCTGGGCCTGGGGCGAGATCGCCCATCTGACCAGCCTGGAGGCGGGCTACCTGCTGGCCGGCGGCATGCTGCTGGCCAGCGTGGCGCTGCACTGGTGGCAGCCGCTGCATGCCGGTGCCTTGCCCAATCTGCAGCCGGCGCAGCGGCAGGAGCCGCTGCCGGCGGTCCAGGCCACGGTCGAGGAGGGGCCGGTGATGGTGCAGATCGAGTTCGAGATCGGCCCGGCCGACGCGCCGGCCTTCGTCGTCGCGATGGACGAGGTCGGCAATCTGCGCCGCCGCAACGGCGCCTTGCGCTGGCGCCTGTTCCAGGACGTGGCCGAGCCGACCCATTGGAGCGAGACCTTCGTGCTCGGCGACTGGATCGAGCACCAGCGCCTGCGCGCCCGGATGACCGTGGCCGACGCCGCCGTCGAGACCCGAGCCGTGGCCTACCATCGCGGCCGCACCGCGCCGGTCCGCC
Organism: uncultured Alphaproteobacteria bacterium; assembly: GCA_963798145.1. GTDB lineage: Bacteria > Pseudomonadota > Alphaproteobacteria > Geminicoccales > Geminicoccaceae > Benzoatithermus. The sequence goes on along the minus strand of CAWCSG010000011.1, from coordinate 390,177 downwards.
GCTACATGGTCGCCCGCCGTCACGACAGCCGCTTTCTGCTCAACGAGGCCGAGGAAGCCGAGGTCGCTTCCATCCGCGAGACCGGCGAGAGCGCCACCTAGCGTCAACCGGCGCGCCGCCGCACGCATTCCCGCACGATCTCCTTGCCGCCGAGCCAGTTGAGGGTCGGCGCCGTCGATGACGGTGCCGTCCAGCGCCCGGCGCAGCAGGCCGAGATCGATCGGGCCGCGATATTCGGGCCATTTCGGCCATTTGATGGCGCAGACCGCCTCGGCGAGGTCGAGCTCCTCGGGCAGCCGCGCGGCGCCGCGGTCGAGCAGGCGGGCGAGCCGCGCGCGCAGGGACGGGATGGTCTCGCCGGGCGGCGGCGCGAGTCGCGGCCGGCTCGGCCGCCGGCTCCGCGTCGTTGGCGTAGTCCGGGTCGAACAGATGCGCCGGCACCGGCGGGCGGTAATAGGAGAGATACTGCCCGCGCATCCAGGGCGGATTGTGTTTCGTCACCTCCTCGATGTCCGCCTTGAGACTTTCCGGCAGGTCGACCTGCCCGAACGGCACTTTCGGCTGCTTCGCGAACCACTCCTCGTAGGCCACGTTGTCGCTGGCGACGATCAGCTGCTCGATGCCCTTGAGCGGCCCGTGCATCACCTGCGCGCGCAGGCCCGGATGCTCGATCATCCCCAGCAGCGAGCGGCGCAGCGCTTCGTCGGACGGATCGGCCTCGACCACCGGCACGTCGGCGAGCCACGCATCGGGGTCGGGCTCGGCCGGTGGCGGCGGGTCGGCGGGTGGCGGGCTGGGCGGCAGCGTGCGGCCGAGCGAGCGTCGATAATTCGTTCGTGTTTTTTGTCATGTCGTCGGGTTCGCGCGTGCACGCCGGCAGCAGCAATCCGGTCTGCTTGGCCTTGCGGTGCTCGAGGAAGGCGCGGACGGCGCGGCGGGCGGCCATGCCGGCACTGCCCTGGTAGCGGATCGCCGTGGTCAGCGCCGCCGCGTGGTCGGGCACCTGCAGGTCGGAGCCGTGGCTGCGGTCCGGGCTGCGCGGCGGGATGTCGGTCAGCACCTCGGCCTCGAACCGGTCGGCGCGGATCTCCTTCCACATCGCGACGGCGATGGCGTCGACCAGCTTCTTCTCGGTGGCGTCGACCGGGCGGTAGCCCTGCTTCCAGGTCCTGCACGTGCTGGGTCCACTCTTGCGGGTCCTCCTCGGGCAGCAGGACGAAGTCGCGGGCGCGCAGGCCGTGCTTCAGCGCGTTCCTGGACGAACGTGCTTTGCCTTCGGGCGTGTTCGGGCCGCGCTTCTTCGGGGTGGTGGCGGCTTCGGGCATGGCGGTGGGTCCGGGGCAGTGGAGGGCTGGCCCGGATGATAGCATAAATAGGAATATTATCAAAGAACGGGTAACATCGTCGAGGCGGTGGCTCGGTTCCCTTTGGGGCGTGGCCCGCCGCGGCATCCAGGCTCTTTGCACCGATGGCTCGCCGTGAGATAAGCGCCTGGATCCTAATGGTTGATGTTCGTGGTTGTTTCGACAGCCAAAGCGGGAGGAATACCATGATACAGGGTAGCCCTCAGCACCCGCAGCTGCGGCAGGTACGTGCCGTGGCGTCGGCGGAGCCGCAGCAGGCGGCAGTGATGGACGTGAACGCAGCCGAACAGGAGCTCGAAGGCTGGCGCCGCAACGACGTCCGCTTCTTCGCGCACCAGGTCGACGTGCTCGAGCGCCGGCTGCGGCGCCGTACCTGGATCCTGGGCGTGGCCCTGGTGGCCAGCCTCAGCGCCGCCGCCGCCATGGCGATGCCCCAGTTGCGGCCGCTGCTGCCCGAGCTCGAGCTTATGCTCACGAGCGGTGCGGCGCGCACCAGCAGCCATCTGGCACCCGTGCCGGAGGCAACGGCATCGGTGGATACATCGCAGGAGGCCGGCGGCATTCGCCGATTGGCGGCGCCCGATCTCTGAGGGGCTGACCGGAACCGACCCACGGGTTCACGGTGATCGCGGTCCGCGATCTGCGCTGATCATGGCGGCAGGCAGCGCCTCGGCTCGTCCGGCCGGTGTCGCACAGGCAAGCCATCGTCAATCATGCGAAGCTCGGTCGACGACTATCCGGATTCCTGAGGCTGCGGCTTGATCCGTCGGCACACCGTCTTGAGGTAGACCGGCTCGCCGGTCGCCGCCTGCGGCTCGCGCGCGATCAGCTCCTGCCAGCCCTGGGTGCAGCCGAGCTCGTTGCCGACCACGATCGAGCGCACCTCGACCGCCGTCGCCTCCACGCACCGCTCCGGCGGTAGCGAGGCGAGGCAGACCAGGAGGATGGCGGCGAACTCGGTCAGGGCAATCGTTTCCTTTCGGCCGACGGCTGGTGTGACGAGATGGGGCCAACCCGCAAGCGCCACCTCCGCAGGTGACCAGGAGACCACCGGCGTTGTAACGTGTAGCTTTACAGGCGTCAGCCGGTCTGCTAGCAAGCAGCATGGAGATCCGGAGCGTCGCCCATAAGGGACTGCGCAGGTTGATCGTGGACGGCAACACCGCCGGGCTGCCCGCCGCTTATCAGGGGAAGATCGAGGCGATCCTCAGTTTCCTCAGCGATGCTCCGGGGATCGAGGCGGTCCAAAAGCTCACCGTTTGGCGCGCCCATCAACTCACCGGCGACCGTAAAGGGACATGGAGCCTGACCGTCAGCCGCAATTGGCGCATCACCTTCAGGCTCAACCCGGAAGGCGAGATCGAGGACCTGGATTTCGAGGACTATCACTAGGAGGGCGCCATGACCGAGACCAAGAGCCTGCGCCCGAAGAACCCGGTCCATCCGGGGCGTTTCGTGCGCACGGTCATCGTCGAGCCTCTGGGTCTCACCGTCACCGCGGCGGCCCGGGCGCTCGGCATCACCCGGGTCGCACTGTCGCGTTTCCTGAACGAGCAGGCGGCGCTCTCGCCCGAGATGGCGATCCGCCTCGAAAAGGCGTTCGGGGCCGACATGGAGACGCTGATGCGCATGCAGGCCAGCCACGACATCGCCCAGGCGCGGCAGCGACAGGGGGAGATCAGCGTCGCCCGCTATATGGCGGCCGCCGATGAGCCGCAGGCTGGGTATCAGTGAAAGGAAGCGTTAATCTCACCTGGTACCGGGAAGCGTTACCAGCCGGGTGAAGGGGTATCCGTTCGAGGTGCTGCTGCCGGAGGGGCTCGCGATCGCCGGCGCGGTGCTGGCGGATCAGGTCAGGAGCGTCGATCGGCATGTGCGGCGGATCGAGGTGGACGGACGGGCGCCGGACAGCGTGGTCGAGCAGGTGAATGCGAAGCTCAAGGCGTTGCTGGCAGGGTGAAATCACGTGTAGGCTGCGCGAGTTGCAGGCAACCCAGGAAAGTGCTCCGTGACCAAGATTAAGAGCCTGCGCTTGAAGTGGCCCGCCCATCCGGGACGCTTCGTCCGCACCGTCATCGTCGAGCCCCTTGGCCTGACCGTCACCGCTGCGGCTCAGGCGCTGGGCATTACCCGCGTCGCGCTGTCGCGCTTCATGAACGAGCGGGCGGCGCTCTCGCCCGAGATGGCGATCCGCCTCGACAAGGCGTTCGGGGCGGACATGGAGACGCTGATGCGGATGCAGGGCAGCTACGACATTGCGCAGGCTCGGCAGGGGGAGGTCAGGGTCGCGCGATATGAGGCCTAAAGCTGTTATCCGGAGCATGTGTCGCATTGAAAGGAAGCGTTAATTTGACCCGGTACGGTGAATGTTTTGATTGTATAAAGCACAGTTAATCAGGAAATAACATTCATATCTACTATGGTCAAATCACATGCCATTCTTTATAAAACATGAACGCGGTCTAGTCTTTGACGTCAAAAATATTCCTGAACTTCTTTATTTTTGAACCCATCTTGTCGCTGACAAACACCGCTGCTGAAACAGTAGAAGCCATAATTGAGTTGACCCCGCACGACAATAGAAATGCTGTAAACAATCCATAATGTGCAATCGAGATCGCATAACGTGCTCGCTCAGTTCCGACAAGCCATTCACCAAATCGAATAACAACATCGTTTAGTGTTCTAATATTGCTAATTGCTTTGTCGATGTTTTCTTTGTCTAATTTATCTTCTGTATTATCTGATATTGACAGCAATGTTTTTGATATTAACTCTAAGTATCCTATATATTCTTGCGATTCTTTGAGGCCATTCGGGTCGTTGGGTGTCTGTGATCGAAGTCGATCGATTTCCACATCCACCTGACTTGAAAGTGTTTGTGCGCTGATAGAAATCTGAGCCGCATTATTATTTATAAATTCTTTGTCAATGCTTTTATAATTTTTATTCTGATTTTGGAAATCAAATAAGAACGCTACTAGTCGTTCAAATTCATCATGTTGAGCTCCGTAGCGCCAGTCTATCAAATTGAATATTTTGGCATCACGGTCTATGGTTCTTGCAAATATTTTGCCCGCCAAAGATCCGCTTATGTCTATAATGACTATCAGAGTTTGGTCGGATGTTTCTTCGCACTCGGACTGGACATGAGCGTCAAGTATACTATCTATAATAGCCAATATTGCTGCAGATTTCGTTAATCGATACTTAACAAGTTCCCCGTAATACGGCTTCTTTTCTAAATCTTTATTGAATCCACTCCAAACGTCGATGCCCTCAAACTGAAGTGCTGCCAGTAGATCGTGCAAAAATGTCCGATTTGATCCGTCGGTCGAAAGGAATATTTTATTCATATTCTTCTCATTTTCCACTCAACGCGGAATTTGATATTTGCTGCAGATCGGCATACAACGGATCCTGGGTCAAGTATCGGTGAAAGTGAAATTGCTGTTTTAACAGCATATATTTCACCTATTAGCTCCTGCTTGGCCTGAAGAGTTGCAGTGCGCCCCAACAGACTTGCGTTATTTGATGAACCCCAAGCTCTCCAGCTTGATCAAAATCCGGTGCGCCGCCATGTCCGGCGTCAGCTCCGCCGTGTCGATGCGCATCTCGGGGTTCTCCGGCGCCTCGTAGGGGTCGGAGATGCCGGTGAATTCCTTGAGGATGCCGGCGCGGGCCTTGGCGTAGAGGCCCTTGCGGTCGCGGCCCTCGCAGACCTCGAGCGAGGTCGCGACGTGGATCTCGAGGAAGCCGCCGGTGGGCTCGATCATGTCGCGCACCTTGGCGCGGGTCGCGGTGTAGGGGGCGATCGGCGCGCAGACGGCGATGCCGCCGTTCTTGGTGATCTCGGACGCGACGTAGGCGATGCGCAGGATGTTGAGGTCGCGGTGCTCGCGCGAGAAGCCGAGCTCGCTGGACAGGTTCTTCCTGACGTGGTCGCCGTCGAGGAGCGTGACCGGGCGGCCGCCGAGTTCCAACAGCTTGACCACGAGCGCGTTGGCGATGGTGGACTTGCCGGAGCCGGAGAGGCCGGTGAAGAAGACGGTGAAGCCCTGGCGGTGGCGCGGCGGGTGGGTGCGGCGCAGCTCCTCGACCACCTCGGGGAACGAGAACCAGTCCGGGATCTCCAGGCCTTCCTGGAGGCGGCGGCGCAGCTCGGTGCCGGAGAGCGAGAGCACGGTCTCGCCGGGCTCGACCTGGTCCTCGGCGACGTACTGGGCGCGGGTCTGCGAGTAGGCGAGGTTCGGGAACGGCAGCATGGAGATGTCGAGCTCGTCCTGGTGCTGCGCGAACAGCTCCTGGGCGGCGTAGGGGCCGTAGAACGGCTTGCCCGTGCTGTCGTTGCCGGGGCCGGCATGGTCGCGGCCGACGATCAGGTGGGTGCAGCCGTAGTTCTTGCGGATGATCGCGTGCCAGACCGCCTCGCGCGGGCCGGCCATGCGCATGGCGAGCGGCAGGAGGCTCAGGGTGGTGGTCTGCTCGGGATAGTGGGGCAGCAGCTTCTCGTAGCAGCGCACGCGGGTGAAGTGGTCGACGTCGCCGGGCTTGGTCATGCCGACGACGGGCTGGATGAGGAGGTTGGCCTCGGCGGCCTGGGCGGCGCGGAAGGTCAGCTCCTGGTGCGCGCGGTGCATGGGGTTGCGGGTCTGGAAGGCGATGACGCGGCGCCAGCCGAGCTTCTTGAAGCGGTCGCGCAGCTCCTGCGGCGTGTCGCGCAGATGCTTGAAGTCGTAGTGCATCGGCGCCTCGATGCCCTGCACGGTGCCGCCGAGATAGACGCTGCCGGCATGGTCGTGCAGGTAGCGCACGGCGGGGTGGGCCTTGTCGTCGGCGCCGAACACGGCGATCGCCTCGGCGCGCTTGTCGGGCTGCCAGCGGTCGGTGACGGTGAGCGTGGCGTTGAGCACGCCCTCGCGGTCGCGCAGGTCGATGGTCTCGCCGAGCTCGAGCTTTTCGGCGAAGGCCGGGGTGACGTCGAGGGTGATCGGGATCGGCCACAAGGTGCCGTCGGCGAGGCGCATGCCGGCGAGGACCGACTCGTAGTCGGCCTGGCCCGATGAAGCCGTCGAGCGGCGAGAAGCCGCCGTTCATCAGCAGCTCGAGGTCGCAGAGCTGGCGCTCGGTCAGGTCCCAGGACTTGCGGCCGCCGGAGCCGCGCTTGGCGGTCTCGGCGGCGTCGGCGTCGAGATAGAGATTGCGCAGCGAACCGCCGTGCGCGTCCTTGAAAGCACCCATGCGAGGCCCCCGGAGCTTCTACCCTTGGCTGGCCGCAGGTTGCGGAAAGTCGCGCGGCGCGTCAACGGCTGGTGCTGGCCCGGGTTTCGACAGGGCGGGCGGGAACGGCTAGGCTGCGCCGTGGTCGAGGTGTGGGGGCAGCATGGCTGAACGTTACGATGCGGTGATCGTGGGGGCCGGCGTGATCGGGGCGGCGGTGGCGCTGGAGCTGGCGCGCCGGGGCCGGCGCACGCTGAACATCGATGCGCTGCCGGCGGCGGGCTACGGCTCGACCAGCGCCTCGGCCGCGATCATCCGGGTCTACTACTCGACCCTGGACGGCATTCGCCTCGCCTGGGAGGGCTACCATTACTGGCAGGATTGGGCGGGGCATCTGGGCCTGCCGGCGGGCAGCGAGCTGGCGCGCTATCTCGAGACCGGGGCGGTGGTGATCAAGACCGCGGGCAATCGCGGGTTGGCGCCGGTCTGCGCGCTGATGCGGCGGCTGGGCATCCCGTACCAGGACTGGGACGCGGCGCGGCTGCGGCGGGAGCTGCCGTACTACGACCTGCAGCGCTTCGACCCGCCGCGGCGGCCGGACGACCCGGCCTTCGGCGACAGCGAAGGGGAAATCGACGGTGCGGTGCTGTTTCCGACCTGTGGCTATGTCAACGATCCGCAGCTGGCGGCGCGCAACCTGCAGCAGGCGGCGGAGGCGGCGGGCGGGCGGTTCCGATTCAACGCGAAGGTGGCGGAGATCCGGCGCGAGGGCGGCCGGGTGGTGGGCGTGACGCTGGCCGACGGCACCGCGATCGATGCCGACGTGGTGGTCAACGTGGCGGGGCCGCATTCCTCGGTGATCAACCGCATGGCCGGGATCGAGGCGGAGATGGCGGTGCGCACGCGGCCGCTGCGGCAGGAGGTGGCCTACGTGCCGGCGCCGGCCGGGGTCGATTTCGCGCAGCGCGGGCTGATCTGCGCCGACGGCGATGTCGGCTGCTACTGGCGCTCGGACGTCGGCAACAAGCTGCTGATCGGCGGCATGGAGCCGGCCTGCGACCCGCTGGAGTGGGCCGATGCCGACGACTGGAACCGCGAGCTCTCCGAGCAGTGGACGGCGCAGGTCTACCGCACCGCGCTGCGCATCCCGACCTTGCCGATTCCGCAGCAGGCGCAGGGCGTGGCGGCGCTCTACGACGTGTCGGACGACTGGATCCCGATCTACGACCGCTCCAGCCTCGGCGGCTACTACATGGCGGTCGGCACCAGCGGCAACCAGTTCAAGAACGCGCCGCTCGCCGGCCGGCTGATGGCCGAGCTGATCGGCGCCTGCGAGGCCGGGCAGGACCATGACCGCGAGCCGGTCAGGGTGACGGGGCATTACACCGGCTGCGAGATCGACCTCGGCTTCTTCTCGCGCCTGCGCCAGATCAACAAGGAGAGCAGCTTCTCGGTGCTGGGATGAGCCGCCTCGCCGGCGACGCCTTCAAATCGATTTTATCCAACCGTAAAACGATCCAAGCTGTGGGCATGTATGCTCACTTGGGTTATTTAAAATCTTGGCTTCGTCCGGACTGACGCGGCGTATCGGGGAGTGCATGATGGCCTGCGAGCAGAATGATCGTGCTTCGGCCGGGTGGTATACCGTCGTGCCCAGCAGTGCGCCGGACGACCGGTGGTTGTCGGAACCCGGGGCCGAGCCATCGCTCGACGATCTGCTCGACGATCCGATCATGACGCTGCTGTGGCGGGCCGACCGCCTGGAACCGATCGCGGCGCGCGCGGCGATGATCGGGCTGCGGGCCATCGTGCGGCACGCCAATGGCCAGCGGCTCGACTGGGCGGCTACCCCAAAGCGGCGGCGCAGCTTGGCGGCCTGAGCGGCGGGATCGTATCCCTTAGTTAATGTTATCGACGCGGGTTGCTTGGGGCGAAAGCCTCACAGCGGCGCCGGATGCTCGCCCATCGCCGTGGTCTGCGTGCCGGTGGACGGCGCGCGGTTGATCACCGGTATCGGCTCGGGTTCCGCGACCGGGTCCGGGGGCAGGCCCTTCTCCGCGAACTCGATCACCCCGTCCCGGTCGAGGCCGTACAGATCGGGCCGCAGGTTGAGGCGGCCCTCGTCGTCGACGAAGGCGGTGCGGTAGTCGAGGAACACCGGCACCGGCTCGCCAAGGTCGATGCGCCGGGTCTTGGGCCCGGCGAACGCGCGATCGAGCCGGCCGGCATCCCAGCCATCCGGCCCGAGCAGGGTCAGCGCCAGCTCGTAGGGCTTCTCGACCCGGATACAGCCGTGGCTGAGGTTGCGCTGGCTGCGGCCGAACAGCCCGCGCTGCGGCGTGTCGTGCAGGTAGACGGCATGCCGGTTCGGGAACAGGAACTTGATCCGGCCGAGCGCGTTCTTCTCGCCCGGGCGCTGCACCAGCTGGCCGCCGTCCGCGGTGGCCCGCCAGTAGAAGCCGTTCTGGTCCAGATAGCCGGGGCGCTGCTGTTCCTTCTCGAGCAGCTCGGTCTGGATGTCCTTCGGGACATACCAGGAGGGGTTGATCTCGATGTAGCGGATCCGGTTGTCGAAGATCGGCGTCTCGTTGTCCTTGCCGCCGACGATCACACGCGAGCGCAGCACGACCCGGCCACCCGCGACGACCCGCAGCTCGAAGCCCGGCACGTTGACCTCGACATAGCGCGCGAGGCCCGACCGATCCGGCACCGTCCGGGCGAGGTTGAGGCGCAGCTGCGCGATCTGCGGCCCGATCGGGTCGTTCAGGGTCGCGATGGTCCGCGGACCCGCCACGCCGTCGGGCACCAGGCCATGTCGCTTCTGGAACCGACGCAGCGCGTCCGTCACCCGTGCGTCCACCTCGTCACCCGCCAGATTAAGCGCCGACAAATCGGCCGATTGGACCAGCCGGGCGCGCAGCGAGACCGGTTCGGGCAGGCGCTTGCGTGGCGGCATCGCTGGCGCCACGTCGATCTCCGGGCTGACGACGGCAGGCGGCGTGGCGGTGGGGTCGGGGCCTGGCACCGTACCGACCTCGTGCCAGCCGCCCAGGTACTGCACCAGCTCGAGCTCCAGCAGCGCCAACGCCAGCGGCGAGTTCGTCGCCGCACCATCCAGCCGCTGCAGGGCCTTGAGTGCACGCGCCGGTGCGATCGCGGCGCCGCCGTTGCGCCGGGCGAGATAGTCGAGTGCTGCCCGGGTAAGCTCGCGCTCGGCCTGCTCGGTCTGCCCCGGGTGCGCGAAGCGGTCGCGCAGCACCGTCACATCGGCCGCGGCAGGCTCGGCCTGCTCCTCTTGCGCCAACAGCACCAGCATCGTTGCCCGACGGCCGTCGGCGGCAGGGCTGCCGGCCCAAAGCGGCGCGGAGCCGCGCAGGGCGTAGAGCGCGGCCACGGCTCCGGCATCCGCGTTCCTGGCGACAATGGGCGACGCAGGCGCGGTGGTGGCGCGGACCGGGCCGAGCGATGCCGCTTGGGCGAGCAGCACCGCGAGGACGCAGGCTAGTGAGCGCATGTTTTCCGTATCTCGAAAACGAATCGACCCGACCGATGTAGCGAGGCTTGCGTTGCAACCAATATAATGGCGCGTTGTCAGATTGTTAACCGCGCATCGCTCACGATACCGGCCTGCATGTCCCGAGCACGGAACCGTGCTTGATTTTCGTCGCAGGGATGCAAGCTTGCGTCGTGGGCCGGCGCTTGGCCCCGACACCGAGGGAGCCGGGCTGCCATGCTTCTCGACCCGACCGGCACCGAGGCCGGCGTCGTTGCGGTGGCCGAGGCGGATCTGCTGGTCTCGATCCTGATGCCTTGCCTCGACGAGGCCGAGACCATCTCCGCATGTGTCCGCGAGGCGTGTGCGGCGCTGGCCGCAGCCGGGGTCGCCGGCGAGGTGGTGGTCGCCGACAATGGCAGCAGCGACGGCTCGCCGGCGTTGGCGGTCGCGGCCGGTGCGCGCGTGGTGGCCATTGCGGCCAGAGGTTACGGGAACGCCCTGGCCGGCGGGATCGCCGCCGCTCGCGGCCGGTTCGTCCTGATGGGCGATGCCGACGGCAGCTACGATTTCGGCGCCCTGCCGGATTTCCTCGCCGCGTTGGCGGCTGGCGCCGATCTGGTGATGGGCTGCCGCCTACCGTCGGGCGGCGGGCGCATCCTGCCGGGGGCGATGCCATGGCAGCATCGCTGGATCGGCAACCCGGTCTTGACCGCCCTCGGGCGGCTGTTCTTCACCGCACCCGTGCACGATTTCCATTGCGGCCTCAGGGCCTTTCGGCGCGAGGCGGTCATGGGCCTGGGCCTGCAATGCCCTGGCATGGAGTTCGCGTCGGAGATGGTGGTGAAGGCGACCTTCGCGCGCCTGAGGCTGGCCGAGGTGCCGGTGACGCTGCGTCCCGACGGGCGGTCGCGCCGGCCGCACCTGCGCACCTGGCGCGACGGCTGGCGGCACCTGCGTTTCATGTTGCTGTTCTCGCCGCGCTGGCTGTTCCTGGTGCCGGGCTTGACCGTGGCCATGTTGAGCCTCGTGGTCTGTTTGCGGCTGATGGCCGGGCCGCTCGAGCTGGGGTCGGTGGTCTTTGACGTGAACACGCTGATCCTGGCCTCGGCCGGTCTGGTGGCGGGCGTGCAGACGGTACTGCTGGGCGTGCTCGCCAAGGCGTTCGCGGTTCATCAGGGCATTGCGCCGCCGACCCCGTTGCTGACGCGGCTGCAGCGCCTGCGTCCGGTCGAGCTCGGCATCGTCAGCGGCGGCCTGCTGCTGCTGCTTGGTCTCGGTCACGTGCTGCTCGCCATCGTGCGCTGGGGCGAGGCGGATTTCGGTGAACTGCCCTATCCGCAAGGTGTGCGAGTCGTGGTCCCTGCGGTGACGCTGGGCGCGTTGGGCATCCAGCTCGCGTTCAGCGGCTTCGCCCTGGCGATCCTCGACTTCGGGCGCGAGATCCGGCTCAAGCGTGCCCCATCCTGAGATCGCCTTCGCCGGGGTCGACGACGACCATCGACCCAGGCTCGTCCTGATCCTGGTGGGCACCGCCCTGCTGGCCTGGCCATCGGCGCTCAACTGGCACCCCTATCTGTTCTGGGATACCTACGGCTACTTCCTGCAAGGCAAGGCCTACGGGCAGCTGCTCCTGGGCTGGAGCGGCCTCTGGGCCCCACCGCCCGAGGCGGCCGCCGGCTGGATCGGCGCCGCGGGCCGGATGCTGGCGCGTGACCCGTCGGTACGGTCGCCGACCTGGAGCCTGCTGAGCTGGGGCCTCGCCGCGGGCGGCAGCTTCTGGCTGCTGGCCCTGCTCGACGCGCTGGTGGCGGCTGCGACCGTCGAGCTGTTTCTCGCGCGTCTCCTGGGCGTGGCGCCGGCGCGGCGGCTCGCGATCATGGCCGGCATGGGGCTGCTGACGTCGCTGCCATGGTTCGCCAGCTACCTGATGCCCGACCTGTATGCCGGACTGATGATCCTGGCGGTCGCACTGGCGGCGTTCGCCTGGTCCGCTCTGACCAGGGTCGAGCGGAGCGCGGTGCTGGGTCTGTATCTGCTGTCGATCACCTTCCACAGCACCCATCTTCTGCTCGCCGTGGCGTTGCTGCCGCTGGCGGTGCTGCTGCCGGTTGCCGATGACGCCAGGGTACCGCGCGCGATACGGCTCGCCGTGCCGATCCTGGCCGCGGTCGTCCTGCTGCTGGCCGCGAGCTGGCTCGGCTTCGGCCGGCTCACCCTGACGCCCCAAGGAGCGCCGTTCCTGCTCGCCCGTTCCTGGGAGGATGGACCGGCCCGCGCCTATCTCGAGGCAACCTGCCCAAAGGCGGGCTGGGCGATCTGCCCGCAAATCGGCCGGCTTGCGGGCACCGCGCAGGAATTCCTGTGGCGCCCGGAGGACAGCTACTGGACCATGGATCTGCCGACCCGGGCCGCCGTGCGGGCGGAGGAGCTGGGCATCCTGCTGCCGGCGTTGGCGCACGATCCGTGGCGTCAGGTAACGGCTGCGCTGACCAATAGCGCGATGCAGCTCGGCGAGCTCGGGCTGGATGACCTCGTGCTCGGCCGCGGCGCCGCGGTGACGCCCGAAGACTACACCTTCGTCTACCAGCCATCGGCACCGGCAGCGGTCTGGGGGCTGACCGGGTTCAGCGTCGTGATCTACCTGACGGTGGGCGTGGCCCTGGGCGGGCTGCTCGTCTGGACAGGCCGTGCCCGCGCGCCGATCGGTGATCCTGTTCTGGCCTGCGTGCTGCTCGTGCTGGCGGCACTGATCCTCAATGCCGCCATCTGCGGGGCGCTCTCCGGCGTCCATCCACGCTATCAGTCACGGGTCGTCTGGTTGCTGCCGCTACTGGCCGCCGGGCTGCTGGCGCGGCCCCCGGCTTCGGTCATGGCAGCTCGTGGCGGGCCCGAGCCACCAGTGCCCTGATCTCCGCGAGTTCGCCGCGCAGTGCGGTCAGCCGCAGCCGTCTCGCCGGCGAAACTGTGCGCTCGGCCTGGGCCGCTCGGGGCGGTCGAGGCAAGGCCGTGGCCGGGGTCGCCAAAGCCGACGTGTCGTCGGTCCCTATTCGGGTGCGGCGGGTGCGCAGCAGCTTCTGCGCGCCCTTGATCGTGTAGCCTTCGTCGTAGAGCAGGCTGCGGATCTGGCGCAGCAGCTCGATATCCTCCGGCCGATAGTAGCGCCGCCCGCCGCCGCGCTTGAGCGGCCGGACTTGCGCAAACTTGCTCTCCCAGAAGCGCAGCACGTGCTGGGCCACGTCGAGCTCGTCCGCGACCTCACTGATGGTGCGGAATGCCGCCTGGGACTTCTGCGTGCGCAGCTCCGGATCGTCGGTGCCCGCATCGGTCAGGGGCTCCAGCAGCGGCAACGTGCTCACGGCCCGGCCGGCGCGCCGTTGATGCGCTCCTTGAGCACCTGCGACGCGCGGAATACCAGCACCCGCCGCGGCAGGATCGGCACTTCCTCGCCGGTCTTCGGGTTGCGCCCGACCCGATGGCCCTTCTGGCGCACCGCGAAAGTTCCGAACGACGAGATCTTGACCGCGCCATCGTCCAGCAGCGATTGCGAGATCTCGTTCAGGATCGCATCGACCAAGCTGGCCGACTCGCTGCGCGACAGCCCGACCTCCTGATAGACCGATTCGGCCAGCTGGGCGCGGGTCACCGTCTTGGATGCCATGACGCGGCCCTCTCTACTATGCGGCCTTGACCATAAAAAGCTAGGCGCAGCAAAGAGTTCCGTCAAGACTCGTGTGTGGATTCAGATGCTGGCTACCAGCGGATCAAGGCAGCGCCCCAGGTGAAGCCGCCGCCCATAGCATTGGCGACGACGAGATCGCCGGGGCGGATGCGCCCGTCCTCGACGCCCTCCGCCAGCGCCAGCGGGATCGAGGCTGCCGAGGTGTTGGCGTGCCGCTCGACGGTGACGATGACTTTCTCGGCCGGGATGTGCAGCCGCTTGCCGACCGCGTCGATGATCCGGCGATTTGCCTGGTGCGGAACCAGCCAGTCGAGATCGGCGGGGCCATAGCCGCCCTTGTCGAGCACGGTCAGCGCCGCGCCCGCAAGCTCGCCGACGGCGCAGCGGAACACCTCGCGACCATTCATCCGTAGATGTCCGGTGGTCTGCGTCGACGACGGACCGCCATCGACGTAGAGATCCTGGTAGTGCCGCCCGTCGGCGCCGAGATGGGTCGCCAGGATGCCGCGATCCTGCCGTGAGCCCGGCTGCAGCTCCGCACGCAGCACCACGGCCCCGGCACCGTCGCCGAACAGGACGCAGGTGCCGCGATCCTCCCAGTCGAGGATGCGCGAAAAGGTCTCGGCGCCGATCACCAGCGCGGTCCGCGCCTGGCCGGCTCGGATGAAGTTGTCCGCCGTGGCCAGCCCATAGGCGAAGCCGGCGCAGACCGCCTGCAGATCGAAGGCGATTGCCGGACCGATGCCGAGCTTGCGCTGCACGGCCGTGGCGGTCGCCGGGAAGGTATGGTCTGGCGTCGAGGTCGCGACCAGGATCAGGTCGATGTCCGCAGGTCCGACCTCGGCCCGGGCCAGCGCCACCCGTGCCGCGGCTACAGCGAGATCGGAGGTGAATTCGCCGTCGGCCGCGAGATGGCGCTGGCCGATTCCGGTCCGCTCGCGGATCCAGGCGTCCGTCGTGTCGACCCGCTGCGACAGTTCATCGTTGCTCATCACCCGCGCCGGCAGATAGCTGCCGACGCCGCGCACCACGGACCTCAGCATGCGCGTCAGGAGGCCGTCGCGTGGGCGGGTGCCTGCGGGACGGGACGGATAGCGCCCATCTCCTCGATGATCCTTTCATTGGTGCCCTTGCGGACCAGGTCGGCGGCGACGGCGATGGCCGCGGCGAAGCCCAGGGCATCGGTGCCGCCATGGCTCTTCACCACGACGCCGTTCAGGCCGAGAAACATCGCGCCGTTATAGCGCCGTGGATCGAATTTGCTGCGCAGGATGGCGAAAGCGGGCTTGGCCAGCAGGTAGCCGAGCTTGGAGCGCCAGCCGCCGCCGCGGATCGCCTCGCGCAAGGCGGCGGTGAACATGGCGGCGGTGCCCTCGGCGATCTTCAGCGCCACGTTGCCGGTGAACCCGTCGGTCACGACGACGTCGACCACGCCTTCGGTGACGTCGGTCCCCTCGACGAAGCCGTGGAAATCGATCGGCAAGGGGCTGTCGCGCAGCATCGCCGCGGCACCGCGCACGACGTCGTCACCCTTGAGTTCCTCGGTGCCGACATTGAGCAGCCCGACGCGCGGCTTGGCGACGCCCAGCATCACCCGCGCATAGACCTCGCCCATCACGGCGAACTGGAACAGATGCTCCGCGCCGCATTCCATGTTGGCGCCGAGATCCAGGATCACCACCGGCCGCTGCTGCGCCGGCATCACCGAGGCCATGGCCGGCCGGTCGACGCCCGCCAGGGTCTTCAGCACCACCTTGGCCATCGCCATCAGGGCGCCGGTATTGCCGGCCGAGACCGCGGCCGCCGCCGCGCCATCCTTCACCGCGTTGATCGCCAGCCGCATGCTGGTGTTGCGGCCCTGGCGCAGGGCCACCGACGGTTTCGCGTCGCCGGCCACCGAATCCGGCGTATGGTGGACGGTGGAGCGCTCGCGTAGTTCCGGGTGCCCAGCCAGCAGTGGCTCGAGTCGCGGCGCGTCCCCGAACAGCAGGAAGCGCAGGTCCGGCTGCTGTCCGAGCGCCCGCGCTGCGCCGTCGATGACGATCGCAGGCGCGGCGTCGCCGCCCATGGCGTCCAGGGCGATGGTCAGGCTGTTCGGGAGCGGGTGCGTCATGCCGGAATCGCTGGTCAGTGGCGACGCAGCGGTTCGAGCGCCCCGAAGGCCCCGGCGGCCCCGTCCGCGTCAGCGGCACCGAGCTCGGCCAGCCGCCGGTCGGCCTCGGGCGAGCGCGGATAAGGATCCAGCGCCAGCGACAGCTCCTGGGCCAGGATCTCGCCGAGATCCAGCCTGCCGTCGACCACCGGTTCGGGCAGCTCGGCCTCGACGTCGATCTCGACCTCGTCGAAGGCCTCCTCGGGCACGTCCTCGCTGAACAGCCGGTCGAACTCGGCGACCACGGTCGCCGCCACCGGCTCGAACGTGACTACGCAGGACTGCACCACGTCGGCCTCGAGGCGCCCGGTCACCAGCATCGTGGTGCGGGGGTCGGTGGGCGTGACCCTGGCCTCGCCCTCGAGCCGCTCCAGCGCCACCAGCTCGAACCGCGTCGCGAGGGCACGACACTCCTCCGCGGAGGCCCGAAGCCGCACCACGGTACCATTCGGCGGCACGCCGTCGAGCGCGAGCAGGCGCGAGAACTCGGCAGGGATCGGCAAGAACGGCCTCCAGGCCTGGGCGGGTAGCTGTCCGATCGTGCCCGGAAATGCTTCCATCGGCACGGTCACCTGAGAAGGAAGGCCAGTTCCGCGCGGGGGGCCAGTTCTGGATTCGTAAGCGCGCAGTTTAGGCCCGGGCCGTCCGCGGGTCAACGCGCGAC
This sequence comes from uncultured Alphaproteobacteria bacterium, assembly GCA_963798145.1. Lineage (GTDB taxonomy): Bacteria > Pseudomonadota > Alphaproteobacteria > Geminicoccales > Geminicoccaceae > Benzoatithermus. The sequence continues at coordinate 373,602 of CAWCSG010000011.1, read as the reverse complement.
AGGTCGCCAGCCATGTGAAATCGCGGCCATGGAGTCAGCCGCATTGCTCGGGCGCGGCGAATGCGACGCCCCCATCGAGCAACGATGCGCCGTCCTGAGCCGCGAGCCAGCGCGCCTGTGCCGAGAGATAGCGTGCTAGACGGTCGATATCGGCCGGATCCGGTGCAGCCACCTCGGTATAGACGTTGCGCCGCAGCACGTCGGCAAGACCGTCGTGGTCGCCGCCGGCCAGCAACGGCTCGAGCGCCGCGACGCGGCCGAGGAAGCTCTGCGCCAGCTCCTTCATGCGCTTGCCGACGGAGGGATCGCCGACGCCCCACTCGCGCAGGTGCCGGTCCAGGTCCTGGAACATGCGGTCGAGCACCGCTTGCGCCAGCTCGCGGCCGGGAATCCCCTCCTCGCGCAGTCGGCGCAGCAGCAGGATCGCGTGCAGGGTGACCAGCTCCAGCCGGCCGTCGCGGCTGTCGGGGACGCCCCAGCGCGGCGTAGAACACCGGCTGGCGCGCCTGCTCCACCAGGGCCGTGTACAAGGTGGCGGCGGTGGCGCGCCGCGCGCGGCCATGGCCGAGCCAATCCAGGGCGCGGCGGTACCAGGAGGCCTGCCCGCCGGCCGATGACGCCCCGGTGGCGACCGTGTATGCTGGCTGCGTGTCGCGCGTCATGCTGTCGTCACTCGCATCGGGACCAGAACCATGAACCAACCGTCGCGCAAGTTCGCCATCCGAGCGGCCACCGCTGCCGCAATGCTCGCGATGACGGCCTGCACGCCGATCGTGAGCACCCATGGCCATGCGATCGACCCGCCCCAGCTGGCGCAGATCAAGCCCGGCGTGACCAGCCGCGAGCAAGTGATGCAGCTCCTCGGCTCGCCATCGACCACCGATACGTTCGATCAGCAGAACTGGTACTATATCAGCCAGCGCGACGAGGTGATGTCGTTTTACAAGGCCGACGTCACCCAGCAGGACGTGACGCGCATCACCTTCGATGCCAACGGCATCGTCAGCGACGTCCACAGCCATGGCCTCGAGCTGGCGCAGGCGATCGAGCCCGATCCCAACAAGACCCGCACACTGGGCAACGAGCTCACCGTCGTGCAGCAATTCCTGGGCAATATCGGCCGATTCAATACCTCGCCAGAGGCCACGCCGGCAACGCCCCCGGGCGGCGGGCGCTGAGGCAGCGCCCCACCATCGGTCCCGGGGCGGTGGGCGCTGCCTCAGCGCCCACCGGGTCGCATCAGCCGCCGGACATGGCGGCGATGCTGGCCAGGATCAGCAGCGCCACGATGTTGGCGATCTTGATCATCGGGTTGATCGCCGGGCCGGCCGTGTCCTTGTAGGGATCGCCGACGGTGTCGCCGGTCACGGCGGCCTTGTGGGCCTCCGAGCCCTTGCCGCCGTAATTGCCCTCCTCGATGTACTTCTTCGCATTGTCCCAGGCGCCGCCGCCCGAGGTCATCGAGATCGCGACGAAGATGCCGGTGACGATGGTGCCCAGCAGCAGCGCGCCCAGGGTCGTGAACGCTTCCGCCTGACCGGCAATGGCGGCCACGACAAAGTAGACGACGATCGGCGCCAGCACCGGCAGCAGCGAGGGGATGATCATCTCGCGGATACCGGCCTTGGTCAGCATGTCGACCGCCCTGCCGTAGTCGGGCTTGTCGGTGCCGGCCATGATCCCGGGCTTCTCCCGGAACTGACGCCGCACCTCCTCGACGATGGCCCCGGCCGCGCGACCGACCGCCTGCATGCCCATGGCGCCGAACAAATAGGGCAGCATGCCGCCGAGGAACAGGCCGACCACGACGTAGGGGTCGGACAGGCTGAACTTGACGTCCAGGTTCGGGAAATAGTGCTTCAGGTCCTCGACGTAGCACGCGAACAGCACCAGGGCCGCCAGGGCCGCCGAGCCGATCGCATAGCCCTTGGTGACCGCCTTGGTGGTGTTGCCGACCGCATCCAGCGCGTCGGTATGCACGCGGACCTCGGGCGGCAGGCCCGCCATCTCGGCGATGCCGCCGGCATTGTCGGTGACCGGGCCGTACGCGTCGAGGCTGACGACGAGCCCGGCCAGCGCCAGCATGGTGCTGGCGGCGATGGCGATCCCGAACAGGCCGGCCGCGAGGTAGGAGATCAGGATGCCGGCGCAGATCACGAGCACCGGCAGGGCGGTCGACTCCATCGATACGGCCAGGCCCTGGATGACGTTGGTGCCGTGGCCGGTGGTGGAGGACTTGGCGATGCTCAGCACCGGGCGGTGATTGACGCCCGTGTAGTAGTCGGTGATCCACATCAGCAGGCCGGTGACGCCGAGGCCGACCAGCGAGCAGTAGTAGATCTTGAGGCCGGTGGGGCCGGTGACCGGATCGCCGTAGACCGTGCCGAGGCCCAGCACCAGCGCCGTGACCGGCAGCAGCGCCACGCCGGAGATGATCGCGGAGCCCCAGAAGCCCTTGTAGAGCGCACCCATGATGTTGTTGCTGGGGCCGAGCTTCACGAGGTAGGTGCCGGCGATCGAGGCCAGCAGGCAGACGCCGCCGATCACGAGCGGGAACATCATCAGCGTGCCGGCCTGGGTGCCGGTGAAGAAGATCGCGGCCAGCAGCATGGTGGCGACGATGGTCACGGCATAGGTCTCGAACAGGTCGGCGGCCATGCCGGCGCAGTCGCCGACATTATCGCCGACATTGTCCGCGATCACCGCCGGGTTGCGCGGGTCATCCTCGGGGATGCCCGCCTCGACCTTGCCGACCAGGTCGGCGCCGACGTCCGCACCCTTGGTGAAGATGCCGCCGCCGAGGCGGGCGAAGATCGAGATCAGCGAAGCGCCGAAGGACAGGCCGACCAGGGCCTCGAGGATGTTGCGCTGCTCGACGCCCATGCCCAGCAGGATGCCATAATAGACCGCGACCCCGAGCAGGCCGAGCGACACGACGAACATGCCGGTGACCGCACCCGACTTGAAGGCGACGTCGAGGCCGCCGGCCAGGCCGCTGGTAGCGGCCGCCTCGGCGGTGCGCACGTTGGCGCGGACCGAGACGTTCATGCCGATGAACCCGGTCGCTGCCGACAGGCAGGCGCCGATCGCGTAGCCGATGCCGACCGTGGGGCCGAGGAAGATGGTGAGCAGGACCAGGATGACCACGCCGACCATGGCGATGGTGATGTACTGGCGGCGCAGATAGGCGGTGGCCCCCTCCTGGATGGCGGCGGCGATTTCCTGCATCCGCTCATTGCCGGCTGGCATCGCCAGGATCGTACGCCGCGTCTGGAGCCCCCAGAGCACGCCGGCCGCGCCGCATAACAGCACCAGCAGGTAGAGAAACCACTCGAGTCCCGACATCGACACCTACCTTGTTCGTTGGGCGCAAACGACCAGCGTCGGCGCGGTACGATCGCGCCGTGCAACACATGCAGTCGTCGCGGTTGAGCTTGAGGCCCGCGCCCCTTTAGCGTTCGCGGCGGGGCCTGTCCATGGTCCCGCGGCGACACTGCGCAACCGTCCGGCGGTTTACCGGCACTTCATCTTCAGGTTGTACGTTGCTCGCGAACCCTGATCGTTTGGTACGGCACCATGCGTCTGCTGCTCGCTGGATTGCTCGGTCTGGTTGCTCTGATGCTGGCCATGCCGGCGGTCGTGCGACATGCGCCTGTCGCCGGATCGGCACGCGCAGCCGCGCCTGCAGTGGCCGCAGGCTATGGCGACGGCTGGAACAGCATTGCCGTGCCGAGCGACGGCAGAGGGCAGTTCGTGGTGGCTGGCATGGTCAACGGTGCGGAGGTGACGTTCCTCGTCGACAGCGGCGCGTCGGAGATCGTGCTGTCGCCCGAGGATGCCCGTCGGGCCGGGTATCGCGCCGGTCAGATCCGCTTCACGCGCACCGCGTCGACGGCCAACGGCAGCGTCCGGCTGGCGCCGGTGACCCTGCGGGAGCTGCGTATCGGCCAGCTGAGCCGACGTGGCGTCGATGCCTTGGTGAACGAGGCGCCGATGCCGGTCTCGCTGCTCGGCATGAGTTTCCTGCGCGAGCTGGAAGGCTGGGAGGCGAAGGATGGCCGCCTGATGCTCTACTGGTGAAGTGCCTTGAGCGTGTCCTGCAGGATCACCGCGGCCGCGTGATGATCGACCGGCTGGCCCTTGCGCGGCCGCGGCAGCCTGCCCTCGGCGATCGCGTCCTCGACCGCGAAGGTCGACAGCCGCTCGTCCTGCAGCAGCACAGGCAGCCCTAGCGCGGCGGCCAAAGCATCGGCCTCGGCGCGCGCAGCCTTGGCCATCGGCCCCTCACTATCGTCCATGTTGAGCGGCAGCCCGACAACGAGGCCGACCGCTTGACGCTCGCGCACGGCGCGGCCGAGCCGCTCCAGGTCCCTGGCCGCTCCAGACCGCTCGAAGGTCAGCAGTGCCGTCGCGAGCCGGCGTTCCTGGTCGGTGCCGGCGAGCCCGATGCGCCGCTTCGACACGTCGAGCGCCAGCAGCGAGCCGCGGACCGGCAGCAGGGCGGCGAAGGCGGCGGCGTTGTCACATACGGTCAAGGCGTGTAGCTTCCGCGCGCTTCGCGGCCGGCCGGTAGCGCCGCCGCTTCGAACCCGGGGATAATCGCGCATGTCGCTCGACAAGGCCACCGTGGCCCGCATTGCCACGCTCGCACGGATCGAGGTGCCGGAGGCGGACCAGGGCCGGCTGGCCGGAGAGCTGTCGCAGATCGTGCAGTGGGTCGAGCAGCTTGGTGAGGTCGACACCGCTGGCGTCGAGCCGATGCGCTCGGTGATGCCGCTGCTCCAGCGCTGGCGCGACGACGTGGTCAGCGACGGCAAGCGAGAGGCGCAGATCCTGGCCAACGCACCCCGTGCCCATGACGGCTACTTCGTCGTGCCGAAGGTGGTCGAATGAGCGAGCTCACCCGGCTGACGCTGAAGGCGGCGCGCGACGGTCTCACGGCGCGCAGCTTTTCGGCCGCGGAGCTGACCAGGGCGCATATCGCGGCCATCGAGCGCCATCGCGGCCTCAACGCTTTCATCACCGAGACGCCCGAGAAGGCGCTGGCGATGGCCGAAGCTGCCGACGCGCGGCTCGGCCGCGGCCAGGGCGGCCTGCTCGAAGGCGTTCCGCTGGGCATCAAGGACCTGTTCTGCACCGAAGGCGTGCTCACCACCGCCGGCTCGCACATTCTGGACGGCTTCCTGCCACCGTATGAATCGACGGTCAGCCGCAAGCTGTGGGAAGCGGGAGCGGTCTGCCTCGGCAAGACCAATCTCGACGAGTTCGCGATGGGCTCGTCGAACCTCACCTCCCATCACGGCGGGGTGCGCAATCCCTGGACCCGGCCCGGTGACAATGGCGACCTCGTGCCGGGCGGCAGCTCGGGCGGCTCGGCCGCGGCCGTGGCGGCCCGGCTGTGTCTGGGCGCCACCGGCACCGACACTGGCGGCTCGATCCGCCAGCCGGCCGCGTTCTGCGGCATCACCGGCATCAAGCCGACCTATGGCCGCTGCTCGCGGTGGGGCATCGTTGCCTTCGCGAGCTCGCTGGACCAGGCAGGGCCGATGGCGCGCACGGTCGAGGACTGCGCGCTGCTGCTGCAGGCCATGTCCGGCCACGACCCGATGGACAGCACCTCGGCCGACCTCGCGGTACCGGACTGGGCCGGCGAGCTGTCGGGCGACGTGCGCGGGTTGCGGATCGGCATCCCGAAGGAATATTCGGTGCCCGGCATGCCGGCCGAGGTCGCAGCGATCTGGCAGCGCGGTGCGGACTGGCTGCGAGCCCAGGGTGCGGAGCTCGTCGAGGTCTCGCTGCCACACACCAAATACGCGCTGCCGACCTACTACATCATCGCTCCGGCCGAAGCTTCGTCCAACCTCGCCCGCTATGATGGCATGCGATTCGGGCTGCGGGTCGAGGGCAAGAACCTCGCCGAGACCTACATGAAGAGCCGGGCCGCAGGCTTCGGCGCCGAGGTCCAGCGCCGCATCCTTATCGGCACCTATGTGCTGTCGGCCGGCTACTACGACGCCTACTACCTGCAGGCGCAGAAGGTCCGCCGCCGTATCGCCGACGACTTCACCCAGGCGTTCGAGCGGGTCGATGCGGTGCTGACGCCGACGGCACCTTCGGGTCCGTTCCGCGCCGGTGCCAACATGGACGATCCGGTCGCGATGTACCTCAACGACGTGTTCACGGTGACGGTCAACCTCGCCGGCCTGCCCGGCCTGTCGGTGCCCGCCGGGCTCGACGCCGATGGCCTGCCGCTCGGGTTGCAGGTGATCGGCCGGCCCTGGGACGAGGCGACGGTGTTCAAGGTGGGCAGGGCGCTGGAGGAGGCCGCCGCTTTCACGACGCTGCCGTACGGGCTTGAGGAGGCCGCCTAGTGTCAGGCGGCGTCCAGCACCTCGACCACGACGCGCTTGCCGAGGGCGGCGGCCGCGGCGCGAATCAAATCAGGCTTCGGTCGCGCGCGAGGGTGGAAGAGTTGTTTGTGCAGCTGGTCGGGGGCGAGGCCAAGGCGTGTTGCCAGTTCTACCGCCGTCAGTCCGCTGGCTCGGAAAGCCCGCCAGAGTGCGGCCTTGGTCGCGAGGTCGCTGCCCGGGACGATAAGATGGCGGCCTCCTTGCGCGCTCGGATCGGGAATGTCGCAGCATTTCCGCAGCCGGTAGTCGATCATCGTCTCGAGGCAGTCTACCGCATTGGTCAGCGCCTCGGCCGGGTTATCGCCGTCTGTGACGGCGTCGCCCCAATCAGGGAAGGTGACCAGCCAGCCGCCGCCGTCCGCCTCGGACATAGGGGTGAGATCGATCGGATAGGCAACGCGCACAGGCAGTTACTCCAGGTCGCGCAGCTTGAGGCGGAAGTTGCGAAGGATCCCATGCAGGATGCCGCGCTTGAGATCCCGTCCGCCCGATTGGGGTACTGGTTGCACCACCGTACCGAACTTTACCATCCAGTGGCCGCCCTTGCCATGTTCACGGTCGATTTCGAATTCGACCCTGCGCTCGCGGGCGAGTCGCCGCAACCTTCGGATCAGCTCGTCCCTCGTCATCGCGCGCAGGCCTATCCAATTTTCGCGCAATAGTTGAACACTCCGAGAGTTACTGCAATGCCCTACACCATCGAAGGCAGCACCGGGACCTGGGAAGTCGTCTGCGGGCTCGAGGTGCACGCGCAGGTGACCAGCCAGTCGAAGCTGTTCAGCGGTGCGGCCACCGCTTATGGCGCGCCGGCCAACACCCAGGTCTCGCCGGTCGATGCCGGGATGCCCGGCATGCTGCCGGTGGTGAACGGCTGGTGCATCGAACAGGCGGTTCGCACCGGGCTCGGGATCAAGGCGCAGATCAACAAGGTCTCGGTGTTCGAGCGGAAGAACTATTTCTACCCGGACCTGCCCTGCGGCTACCAGATCAGCCAGTACCAGCACCCGATCGTCGGCAAGGGCACGCTCACCATCGATTTTCCCGATGGCTCGGCCAAGGATATCGGCGTCACCCGGCTGCATCTCGAGATGGACGCCGGCAAGTCGCTGCACGAGGCCCATGCCGACGCCAGCCTGATCGACCTCAACCGCTCCGGCGTGGCGCTGATGGAGATCGTCTCCGAGCCCGACATAAGCACGCCCGAGGAGGCTGTCCTCTACCTGCGCAAGCTGCGCTCGATCCTGCGCTATCTCGGCACCTGCGACGGCAACATGGAGGAAGGCTCCATGCGCTGCGACGCCAATGTCTCGGTGCGGCGGGTCGGCGAGGGCGAGCTCGGCACGCGCTGCGAGATCAAGAACGTCAACTCGATGAAGTTCGTCGCGCGGGCGATCGAGTACGAGGCCAAGCGCCAGGTCGAGCTGCTGGAGGCGGGCGGGCGGATCGACCAGGAGACGCGCCTGTTCGATTCGGCCCGGGGCGAGACGCGCTCGATGCGCTCCAAGGAGGAGGCGCACGACTACCGCTACTTCCCCGATCCCGATCTGCTTCCGGTCGAGCTCGAGGACGCGTTCATCGCGCGCATCGCCGCCGGCCTGCCCGAGCTGCCGGACGACAAGAAGGCGCGGTTCGTCGCCGATTATGGGCTCTCCGCCTACGATGCCGGCGTGCTGGTGGCCGAGGCGGCGACGGCCGACTACTTCGAGACCGTGGCCAAAGGCCGGGATGCGAAGCAGGCGGCCAACTGGGTCAGCAACGACCTGTTCGGCCTGCTCGGCAAGGCCGGCAAGGGTATCGAGGACAGCCCGGTCGCGGCGGCGAACCTCGGCAAGCTGCTCGATCTGATCCGCTCGGACGTCATCAGCGGCAAGATCGCGAAGGAGGTGTTCGCGATCATGTTCGAGGGCGGCGGCGATCCCGAAGCGATCGTCGAGGAGCGCGGCCTGAAGCAGGTGACCGACACCGGCGCCATCGAGGCGCTGCTCGACAGCTTGATCGCCGACAATCCTGGCCAGGTCGCCCTCGCCCAGAAGAATCCGAAGATTGCCGGCTGGTTCACCGGGCAGGTGATGAAGGCGACGGGCGGGAAGGCCAACCCGGGCGTGGTGAACCAGCTCGTGACGGCGAAGCTCGGGCTGAAGTGACTAGCTGGCGCGCTTCGCGTCCAAGCTCCAGGCCCCGCCGCCGGCGGTGAACAGGTAGAGAAAGATGAAGCAGAACAGGATCGCGGCGTCGCCGCCATTGAGCGCCGGGTAGAAACCCTGCGGGGCGTGGGCCATGAAGTAGGCGACGGCCATCATGCCGGCGAGGACGAAGGCCACCGGCCGCGTGAACAGGCCGACCAGGAGCAGCATGCCGCCGAACGTTTCGAGCATGCCGCCGAAGCCCATGAGCGAGAGCAGGGGCGGCGACCCGCGCTCCGATGGCGGGAAGCCGAACAGCTTCTGGGTGCCGTGCTCGATGTACAGCAGTGCCGCCATGATCCGCAGCACGGACAACATGCGCGGTGCCCATGCGGCAGCCCAGTGATTGGTCTCCAGAGCCATGTTCGTTCTCCTCCGAAACTCTTTGCTATGGGCCGGAGCACACTGATGGTCACCGCGTCGGCCGCTTGATCATGCGTGTCCATGGCACGGCGATCCGCGAAGCGGAAGTTGCCAGCGCACGCATTGCTGCAATGCCGCAGATGGCAGCGCTGGCACCGCTGTCGCGGTGCCGTATTTGTGACCGATGCCGAGGGGTTTAGGCTCGGTTCGGGTCGAGCAGAGCTATCCCGTTGAAGGAACACGCAAATGGCCGAGTTGGCTGGTGAGGATCTGGCGGCCGCCTGCAGCGACGCTGGTCGACTGGCCACCCTCGCGTCCTACCGGATCGTGGATACGCCGCGCGAGGCGGAGTTCGACGATGTCGCGGCGCTGGCGGCCCAGATCTGCGCCGCCCCGATCGCGCTGATCAGCTTCGTCCTGGCCGACCGGCAATGGTTCAAGGCCGAGCTCGGCCTCGGCGTGAGCGAGACGCCACTCGATACGTCGATCTGCCGCCATCTCCTGCTGACGCCGGGCCTGACCGTCATCCCGGACACGCGCGCCGATCCCCGGACCGCCGGTAACCCGCTGGTCACTGCCGAACCGGGCCTGCGCTTCTATGCCGGCTGTCTGCTGGCCTCGGCCGAGGGTGTGCCATTGGGCACCCTGTGCGTGCTGGATCACCAGCCGCGTGCGCCGTTGGAGCCGGCCCAGCAATTCGCGCTGCAGACGCTGGCACGGCAGGTGGTCAGCCAGCTGGAGTTGCGGCGAGCCGTGCGCGAAAAGCAGGAGCTGATCGAGCAGAAGGATCTGCTGCTCGTCGAGCTCAACCATCGGGTCGCGAACAGCCTGCAGCTCATTGCGGCCGTGATCCACCTCCAATCCGGTTCGCTCCAGGACACGCAGGCAAGGGCGCAGCTGCAGGCGGCGCGCGGGCGCGTGCTGACGGTGGCCCGACTGCATGAGCATCTGTACCGCTCCAGCGATGTCGGCGAGGTCGAGTTGGGCTGCTATTTGCGCACGCTGATCGCCCATCTTGTGGATGGGGCGCCATTGGGCACGGAGCTGCGGCTCGAGGCCGTTCCAGCGCCGGTGGCCACCGACCGCGCGGTGCCGATGGCCATGATCGTCAACGAGCTGGTCACCAATGCGATGAAGCACGCCCACCCAGACGGCCGGGTTCCCCGTGTCCTGGTGCGCGTCGAGCAGGCTCACGCTCGCGGGCTGAGAGTCTCGGTGACCGACGATGGCGTGGGTCTGCCGCCGGGCTTCGATCCGAGCGCCGCGGGTGCCAGCCTCGGCATGCGGATCATCACGAGTCTGGCCCGCCAGATGGAGGCAGAGCTGAGATGGGATAGCGGAGGCGGCGGGACGCGCTTTACCATCGACCTTGCGGCCGATACGGGTGGCGCCGGTGCTTGAGATCTACATCGATGCCGACGCCTGCCCGGTCAAGGACGAGATCTATCGCGTCGCCGGGCGCTACGGGCTGAAAAGCTGGGTCGTGGCCAATGGCTGGATGCGCGTGCCGGATTCGCCGCTCATCGAGCGGGTCACCGTGACCGAGGGCCTCGATGTCGCCGACGACTGGATCGTCGAGCATGCCGGGGTCGGCGACGTCGTGGTCACCGCCGACATCCCGCTGGCCGACCGCTGCGTCAAGCGCGGTGCCCGGGTGATCGCGCCGACCGGACGCCCGTTCACGGAATCGTCGATCGGCAACGACCTCGCGACGCGCAACCTGATGACCGAGCTGCGCGACACCGGCCAGATCCGCGGCGGCGGCCGGCCGTTCGGCAAGCAGGACCGCTCGCGCTTTCTGGGTGCCCTGGATACGGCGATCCAGGCGATCCGCCGCACCGGGCGGTGATCTCGTTGCCGCCCATTGCCCGGAAGGCCACGGCTGCTAGGTGATCGGGGCACGAGATGGAGGACGCATGCGCGCTTGCCGCCGACCGGCCATAGCAGTGGCCGTCTTTGCCATCGGCGTCCTGCTCGCCGGCAGGGCGCTGGCGTCGGATCCGCCGGTGCCACCCTGCGCGGGCAAGCCGATCCCGCCCTGGCCGGGCGTCGAAGCGTCACCGGCGGTGGCGATCTGGCGGGCGGCCGATCTCCCCGACGGCTGGAAACCGCCAGCCTGCAGCGGCCTCGACCCGCCGGCGGGCGCCATGTTCGTGGCCCTGGCCGGTACCTTCCGCCATGACGGCGACGCCAATTCGCTGCTGGCCCGGATCGGCGCGATCTCGACCCATACCGGCATCGTCTACTGGGACGTGAGCAGCGCCATCTGGCTGCCGGTATTGTCCGACGCCAGCGCGCTCTCCGCCCCCGACCCGGCAGCACGCCGCGCCGATTTCAGCCCCGACGAACTGCACGCGGGGGCTAGGCTCGACGTGCTCTATGACGGCGCCGACCCGCTGGGGCCAGTGGTCTACGAGGCCGAAATCGTGGCGGCCGGCCCCGACGGCTTCACGCTCGTCTCCCGCAATGTCACATCGATGAGCCTGATGGGACTGAGCGTCGCCGATCCAGGCGACCTCTCCAGCATGCTGACGGTCGAGCGCACTGCTCCGGGGGTGTTCGCCCAATATACCATCTCCGCCGTCAAGCTGGCGAAGATGGCAGCGGCGCTGGTGCCCAACTCCACCCACATCAACCGCGCCGTGGGCTCGTTCCGTTTCTTCGCCGGCATTCCCGGCGACCGGGATCCCCCGGTCGCACTGAAATAGCCGCGGATCAGCTCGCGCTGTCGCGGACGTCAACCTCGCGCACGATCTCGACCGACTTTCCGAGCATGATCGATGCGGAGCAGTATTCCTCCGCCGACAGCTGAACCGGCCGCTCGACCGCGGCGCGGTTCAGCTCGCTGCCCGTGATCACGAAGCGCATCGTGCTCCGCGTGAACACCCGCGGCGGTTGGGACGGATGTTCCGCCTCCAGCTGGTCGGCATGCCCTGACCCTCCGCTAGCGGCGAGGGACGCTAGCGGAGGCGGCCCGCATTCACCAGCACGGGCGGAAAAGGTTCAGCGACGGTTTGCCGCCAGCGCCCCAACGAGCAGGCCGGCACCGAATGCCACGCCAATGGCCAGCATCGGTTGCGCCTTGACGCGTCGGCCGAGCCTCGCGGCCTGGACCTGACCGCGTTCGCCGAGATCGTCGACGAAGGCGCCGGCATTTGCTGCCAGCCGGTCGACGACCGCTGAGCTCTGATGACGCGCTGTTGTGACGGCACCCTCGCCGCTGTCCTTGATGTACTCGAGGACTCGTTCGAGCTCGCCCTGCAGAGCCGACAGGTCGGTCTTCATCCGGCGTGTGTCGCCGTCGAGGAGGTGGTTGGTGGCAGCACGGAGGTGCTGAGCGGTTCCGGCCATGGTGGAGATCCTTTAATCAGGAGGGGACGGGTGCGACCGGCGTGCCGCTCAGCGCGCCCAGGAGCCACAGCACGATCAGGACGATCAGCACCAGGCCCAGGACGCCACCGAGCCCACGCCCGCCATACCGGCTGTAGCCGTAGTAGCCGCCACCGCCGCCGAACAGAATCAGCAGCAGGATGACGAGAAGCAGGGTGCTCATTATTGGCTCCCACGCCCGGCTTGGCCGGGCGATGCATGTTGTGACGGCAACGACACTCGCCAGGCGGTGAAACGAGCCGCCATTCCTGCTCCACAACGGGGCGGCCCGCGTCACGGTTCCCATCGCGACTTATTGGGCCGTCGAGAACCGATCCATCGCCTGAAGCAGGTCAATGGCTACCGCCCGCCGCGCTACTGGCCCGCTACCCTTTCGGACGGCGGGCCAGCCGGGAACTCAACCCCCGAACCGTTCCTTCAGCGCGTCCATCCCACCTTTGAACACGGCGCCGGCGAAGGTGGCGATCCACTCCTCGTGGCGCTCGGGCGGGCAGTCGAAGGTGGTCCACCATTCGACGAAGCTACGCTCGCCGTCGGTGACCGGGGTGACGCGCAGCGTGGCGTGGTAGTTCAGGACGTCGAACGGCGTGGTCTCGAAATTGTAGGAATAGTGCCGATCGACGTCGCTGCAGCTCAGCAGGCGCTCGCGGATGTGGCCGCCGTCCTTGAGATGCATGTTGCGCACGCACCCGACCTGATCGCTGCTTTTCTCGTCCTCGATGACGCTGTCCGCGATGCCTGGATGCCAGCCCGGCAGACCGTTGAAGTCGCGGATCGCCGCCCAGACGGTGTCGGCGGGCGCATTGAGGACGGTGCTGGCATAGGCCCTTGGCATGGTTGTTTCTCCAGTTTCAGAAGGTGATCGATTTGAAGGCGCGCGTCGTCGCGGTCAGCGCCTGCTCGGTCGGCAGCCGCTCCATCGACGAGGCGCCGTAGAAGCCGTTGCAGTGCTGGGTGTGCTGCAGGATCCAGGCAGCGTCGTCAGGCGTGGCGATTGGGCCGCCGTGGCAGATGACCAGGATGTCGGGGCGGACCGCGCGCGCGGCTGTGGCCATGGCATCGATCAGGGCCGGGCAGTCGGCTAGCTTCAGGGCAGTCGAGGCGCCGATGTCGCCGCCGGTGGTCAGGCCCATGTGCGGGACCAGCAGGTCGGCACCGGCCTCGGCCATCGCCGCCGCCTGAGCCGGCTCGAATACGTACGGCGTGGTCAGCAGGTCCTGCTGGCGCGCGGCGCGGATCAGCTCGACCTCGAGCCCGTAGCCCATGCCGGTCTCCTCGAGGCCGACGCGGATGGTGCCGTCGAACAGCCCGACGGTCGGAAAGTTCTGGATGCCGGAGAAGCCCATCGCTCCCAGCTGGGCCAGGAAGTGGTCGCGCAGCATGAACGGGTCGGTGCCGTTGACGCCGGCCAGCACGGGCGTGCGGGTCGCGACCGGCAGCACCTCGCGGCCCATCTCGACCACGATCTCGTTGGCGTTGCCGTACGCCATGAGGCCGGCGAGCGAGCCGCGGCCGGCCATGCGGTAGCGGCCGGAATTGTAGATCACGATCAGGTCGATGCCGCCGGCCTGCTCGCAGCGGGCGGAGAGGCCGGTGCCGGCACCGCCGCCGATGATCGGCTCGCGGCGTTCGGCCATGGCGTGGAAGCGCTGCAGCAGCTCGGCGCGGGGAAAGCGGGGCATCAGGCGGAGATCTCCCGGAAAGCGGCGACGAGGGCGCTGGCGAAGGCCGGGTCGTTGATGGCCATAGGCAGACGTTCGACCCGTCGCAGCTCGGTCTGGCGCACCGTCGCCTCGATGGCGGCGAACAGCGCGGCGTCGGCCTCCGGGTCGTGGAAGGGCTGGCCCGGAGCATCGATCAGCGACACCCCACCCTCCGGGATCAGGAAGCGTATCTGCCCCTCGCAAGCGTTCAGCCGCTCGCCGAGCCAGCGGCCGATGGCGGCATTCTCCTCGGCGGTGGTGCGCATCAGCGTCACCTGGGGGTTGTGGACATAGAGATTCCGGCCCTTGAACCGCTCTGGGATCGTCGCGAGCGCGCCGAAATTCACCATGTCGAGCGCACCCACGGAGCCGACATAGGGCACACGCGTGCGGGCGACCGCGCCCAGCCGGTCTTCGGTGCAGGCGAGGGTGCCGCCGACCAGGAGGTCTGCGATCTCGGTCGTCGTGACGTCGATCACGCCCGCGACCAGCCCGCTATCGACCAGCTTTTCCATCGACTGGCCGCCGGTGCCGGTGGCGTGGAAGACGAGGCAATCGTAGTCAGCCTCCAGTGCGCCGGCCACCGCCTGGACGCAGGGGGTGGTGACGCCGAACATGGTCAGCCCGATCGCCGGCTTGTCCGTCGCCGACGGTGGGGAGGTGAACCGCATCATTCCGGCGAGGGCGTGCGCTGCATTCGCCAGCACGCGGCGCGAGATCCGGTTGAGCCCCTGCACGTCGGTGACCGAGTACATCATGCAGATATCGGCCGGTCCGACATAGGGCGCGACGTTCCCCGACGCCACGGTCGAGACCAGCACCTTGGGCGTGCCTACCGGTAATGCGCGCATGGCAGGGGCCACCAGTGCCGTGTTGCCCGAGCCGCCCGCCCCGATCACGCCGCCGACATCCGGGCGACCGGCGAGCCAGCGCGCAAACGCGTCCGCCATGGCGGCAACAGCCGCACCGCGATCGTCGCCGCCGAGCACGGCGTCGACGCCGTCCGGGTGAGCGGCTGCGACCGCGGCGGCCGCCACGTCGATGCCGACGCCCTGGCCCCGAGTGCCGAGGTCAACCGTCAGCGTCGCGACTCCGGCCGCGCGCAGCAATCCGGCCAGATAGTGCAGCTCGGCGCCCTTGGTGTCGAAGGTGCCGCACACATAGGCAGTGGCGCCGGATTCCGGCATTTTTCCTCCCTGCGTCGCTCGCTTCTGCGGCGGCACTACCACAGTGCGCATACCGACAGAAGGGGCGCGGCGGGGCAGAGGCTCTGGCCGGTTGAGCGAGGAGCGGCTGCTGCGTATCGTCGGCGCGATGGAAACGAACTCGACGCCGGCGCGTGCCATCGTCGGCACCGGCGACGGCGCCGTGGCCAAATTGAGTCTGGCGGGCGACTGGACTTTGGCGGCTCCGCTGCCGAAAATCGATGCGGTGATCGGGGAGATCACTCGGCTGGGCGCCGTGCCGAAGCTGACGGTCGACGCATCCGGGCTCGGCCGGTGGGACTCAGTGCTGCCCGCGTTCCTGTACGAGCTCGCCACCGCGACCCGGGCCCAGGGCGCGGAGCTGGTCGCCGACGAGGCGCCCGAAGGGCTGCGCCGACTGCTGGCGGTCGCTCTGGCGGTACCGTCCCGCACCACGGCGTCCGGGTCGGATCGTCCGGCGTTCCTAGCCCGGGTCGGGCTCGCGACCCAGCGCCGGTGGGCTGGGGTCGTCGATGCCGTCACCTTCATCGGCGAGGTGATTCTTGCCCTGTTCGCCTGTCTGCGCGGGCGGGCGAGGTTTCGGATCGAGGACGTCGCGCGCGTGTTCTATGCCGCCGGTCCCGCGGCGCTGCCGATCGTCACCCTGATCGGGCTGCTCGCGGGCTTCATCCTGGCTTTCTCCGGTGGCAACGAGCTGGCGCTGTTCGGCGCGCAGATCTACGTGGCCAACCTGGTCACGACCGGCATGGCCCAGGAGATGGGCCCGCTGATGGCCGCCGTGATCATGGCCGGCCGTACCGGAGCTGCATTCGCGGCCGAGCTCGGCACGATGCAGGTCAACCAGGAGACCGACGCGCTGCGCACGCTGGGCGTCGACCCGATCGAGTTTCTCGTCGTGCCGCGGATCCTGGCCCTGATGCTGATGCTGCCGCTGCTCGCTTGCTACGCGATCATGATGGGCATCCTCGGCGGCTGGATCGTCGGCGTGACGGTGTTCGACATCAATCCGCTGCAATACGCCCAGCAGATGCGCCAGATGATCGGCGTCGGGGATTTTGCCGGCGGCGTCTTCAAGGCCGTGGTGTTCGGCGTGATCGTCGCCGTCTCCGGCTGCCTGCGCGGCATGCGCAGCGGCCAGGACGCCGCCGCGGTCGGCAATGCCGCGACTTCGGCCGTGGTCACCTCGATCGTGGGGATCGTGGTCGCCGATGCCGCCATCAACGTGCTCTACCATGTCCTCGGCATCCCCTGAGCCCCCGCGCCTCGCGGTCGAGGGCCTGTCGTACGGTTACGGCGACCGGGTGCTGCAGAACAACATCGGGTTTACCGTGGCGGCCGGCGAGGTGGTCTGCGTGATCGGTGGCAGCGGCTCCGGCAAGAGCACCTTGCTGCGGGTGCTGACCGGGCTGTTGCCGCCGCTTGCGGGCACGGTGCGAATCGTCGAGGAGGATTTCTGGGCTGCCGACCCAGTCGCGCAGGCGGCCCTGATCCGCCGTTACGGCATGATGTACCAGGGCGGCGCCTTGTGGACGTCAATGACGCTGGCTGAGAACGTCGCTCTGCCGCTCACCCTCTATACCGGCCTCGACGCCCGCAGTGCCCGCACCGTCGCCGCCTACAAGCTTGCGCTGGTCGGTCTCGCCGGATTCGAGGATTTCGTGCCGGCGGCGATCAGCGGCGGCATGGCGAAGCGCGTCGCGATCGCGCGCGGCATGGCGCTTGATCCCGAGATCCTGTTTCTCGACGAGCCGTCGGCCGGGCTGGACCCCGTGACCTCATACCGCCTCGACGAATTGATCCTCGACCTCAGGAGCACGCTGGGCATGAGCTTCGTCATCGTCACCCACGAGCTGGCGAGCATCTTCCGCATCGCCGACCGGGTGGTGTATCTCGACGCCGCCACGCGCACCATGACCGCGATCGGACCACCCAAGCAGCTGCTTGCCGAGAGCGATGATCCGGCGCTGGTGGCATTTCTCAGCGGCGGCCAGGGCCGGCCGGCGGCGGGGGCAGCGTCGTGAGCGTACGCGCCAATGCCACCGCCGTCGGCGCCTTCGTGCTGGGGGCGATCGCCATCGGCATCGGGATCGCCGTGTTCTTCGGCAGCGGCATGCTGTTCAAGGACTCCAAGCGCTACGTGATCTTCTTCACCGACTCGCTCGAAGGGCTGGCCGTCGGCGCTCCGGTCAAGTATCGCGGCGTGCAGATCGGCACCGTCGTCGATATCCAGGCCATGTTCCAGATGGAGACGGGCGCGGTCGATATTCCGGTGGTGGTCGAGTTCATCGACGACGCCATCCAAGGTGTCGAGAACCGGCGCAAGACGCTGGACATGCTGGTGGAGCAGGGGCTGCGCGCCCGGCTTGACCTCGCGAGTTTGATCACGGGCCAGCTTTATGTCGAGCTCAACATGTTTCCCGGTAGCGCGCTACGCCGCTTCCCCAACAACACGGCATACCATCAGATCCCCTCAGTGCCGTCGCTGCAGTCCGGGCTGCAGCAGAGCATCAGCGACCTGATCGCCAATCAGCCCAAGCTCTCCAAGGGCCTCAACCAGGTGCTCGAGCTGCTCAACTTCATGACCGCGGATGGCGGCGCGGAGAAGCTGGCCCAAGGGGCGCAGTCGCTCTCCAGACTGGCCACGGCCCTCGCGGACCCGGAGGGACCGCTGCGGCAGACGCTCGACCAGTTGCCGGGCCTGACCGGCGATCTCCGGCAATCCGTCGCGGCCCTGCCCGGCCTCGTCAGCCGCGCCGATCAGACGCTGGCGTCGGTCGATGGCCTGGTCGGCGGCGCGGACTCGCCCGTGGCGAAGTCGCTGACCGAGCTCGAGGCGACCTTGGTCGCCACCCGCGGCTTGACCCAGCAGCTCGCCAAGATCGCGGATCAGGTCCGCACGCCGGTGGTCGGCTTCGCGCAAGGCGGGTTGCCGCAGCTGCAGGGGCTGATCCAGGATCTCGACCGGGCCGTCGGCGAGGTCAGCCGCACGGTCCGCGACCTGCGGCAGGACCCGACCCGGTTCCTGCTCGGCGATCCCGCGGCGCAAGGGGTAAAGCTGCAATGACTTCCGGCCGACGATGTGTGCTCGCGCTGGCTGCCGGGGCGCCCCTTCTGCTCGGCGGCTGCGCCCGACTGCTCCTCGGCGGCAAGGCGACGCCGCCCAGCGAATATCGCCTCACCCCGGCGGTCCAGCTGCCCGCGAAGCTGCCGAAGGTGGACTGGATCCTGATCGTCGCCGAGCCGACCGCCGATGGGGCGATCGAATCGATCCGCATCGCGATCCTCGCGTCCGGCAGGATCGACCGCCTGGCCGACGTCGTCTGGTCCGACCGGCCGACCAAGATGCTGCAGTTCGCGATGGTGCAGACCTTCCAAGCATCGGGCCGCCTGAAGGCCGTGGGGACCGACCGGGACGATCTGCCGGGGCGCTACCAGCTGCAGTCGACCCTCGACGCGTTTCAGCTCGAGCCCGAGGGGGAGGGCTATGCCGCGGTAGTCACGCTGAATGCCCGGTTGCTGCGTCTCCCCGGCCGCGAGGTCGCCGGGGTCCAGAGGTTCACCCGGCGCGTGCCCGCTGCGGCCACCTCCAACGAGGCCGCGGTTGCCGCGTTCGATGCCGCGGCGAGCGGTGTGCTGGCGGATCTTGTCGCCTGGACGTTGCGTCGCGGCCCGGGCTGATGCCGGCGCCCCTCAGGCGTGCGTGATCACCGGCACGGCGCCTTGCTCACGGCCTTCGGGATAGGCCGCAACCCGGTCGCCGATGCGTCGGAAGGTAAGGTCGACGCGGTCTGAGCCGACGACCAGATGGCGGACGGTCACTTGGTCGATGCCGGCCGGCAGCCGGGGCCGGTCGACATGGATCTCGCCGCGCCAGCCATCGATGCGCAGGCCGAGGCAGGACTGGAGCATCATGAACACCGAGCCCGACGCCCAGGCCTGCGGCAGGCAGGCGACGGGGTAGGCGATCGGCGGCTCGCCGGGGCGGCGCTCGAAGCCGCAGAACAGCTCCGGCAGGCGCATCTCGAACTTGACCGCGGTCTCGAACATGTCGCTCAGCAGCGATGCCGCCCCGTCGCGCGCGCCGTAGCGGGCCATGCCGGCGGTGCAGAGCGCCGTGTCGTGCGGCCAGAC
Source organism: uncultured Alphaproteobacteria bacterium (assembly GCA_963798145.1). GTDB lineage: Bacteria > Pseudomonadota > Alphaproteobacteria > Geminicoccales > Geminicoccaceae > Benzoatithermus. Next base: position 354,217 of record CAWCSG010000011.1, on the reverse strand, counting down.
CGAGCCGTTATGGTAGGACATCGGGTTGTAGCGGGGCTCGCCGCGCGCCAGCGTGCGGATGCCCCAGCCGGTGTTGAAACCGGTGCCGAGCAGCTGGGCGGTCACCCGCTCGGCCCGATCCGGCGCGGGCAGGCCGGAGAACAGCAGGTGTCCCGGGTTCGAGGTGCGCACCCGGCATGGCTGACCGGTGCCGTCCAGCGCGATCGCATAGGTCCCGAGCTCCTCGACCCAGAAGCGCTCCTCGACCGCCGCACGCAGGCGCTCCGCCTTGGCGACCCAGTTCGCCCCGTCGTCCGCTTCGCCACGGCGGGCGGCAAGGTCGGCCATGGCCAGGAACGCCGCGTAGACGTAGCCTTGCACCTCGACCAGGGCGACGGGGCCGGTGGCGTCGCGGCCGCCGGCGTCGAACACCGAATCCTCGCTGTCCTTCCAGCCCTGGTTAGCCAGCCCGGAATCGGCGCCGCGCGCGTAGTCGACGAATCCGTCGCGGTTGGAATCGCCGTCGCCCTCGATCCAACCCATCGCCGCCTCGAGCGACGGCCACAGCTCGCCGATGAGCTCGAGATCGCCGGTGCGCGCGGCATAGGCGCCGGCCAGCATGACGAACAGCGGCGTCGTGTCGACACCGCCATAGTAGCGCCCGAACGGCAGCTCGCTCAGCCGCGCCATCTCGCCCTTGCGGGTTTCGTGCATGATCTTGCCCGGCGCGGCATCGTGAAAGCGCGAGGTCTCGGTCGCCTGATGCACCGACAGATAGCGCAGCACGCCGCAGGCCAGCGCCGGGTCGAGCCACAGCATCTGCAGCGCGGTGACGATCGCGTCGCGGCCGAACGCGGTCGAGAACCAGGGGATGCCGGCATAGGGGTAGGGGCCGGTCGGCAGCTCGGTCGTGAGCAGCGCCAGGTCGGCGCGCGAGCGGCCCAGCCACTCGCTGAACACCCGCCCCGAGGTCTGCACCGTGGCGCCGCGCCGCCGCATCGACCGTGCTGCAAAGCGCGCCCGGGCCGCGGCCGCGCGAAACCGGACGCGCGCCGGCTTTTCGGCAGCACCCAGGCCGACCTCGATGAAGATGTCGGTGCGGCTGTCGACCGGTAGGGCAAGGTCGAACCCGGCGGAGCCCGGTGACAGCTCGGTCGGTGGTGCGCCGAAGGCGATCACGGAACTGAGCTGCAGGCCATCCAGACCCTCGTAGCTCAAGATCACGGTATCGTCGGCGACGACCGCGGCGAGCATCCGCCCACGCACCGAACGACGCAGGCCGCGGACCTCGAACATGTCGCGGAAGTCCGCGGCGAACTCCAGGCGCAGCGGCAGCCGGGACGGGGTCTGGCCGTAATTGCGCAGCCGCAGACGCTCGTAGAGCCGGTCCTGCCAGATCAGCCGGGTGCGCTCGATATGGATCACGCCCTGGCGGGTCGACTGACCGCCGATCGGCGGCAGAGGCCGGTTGGTGAGGTTGGCGGTGAACAGCACGTTGTCCTGCCCGACGGCACCCTCGAGCAGGGCCAGCGGCCGGCCGGCGATGCTCAGCCGGAACCGGGAAAGTAGGCGTGTGTCATCGTGGAACAGGCCGTCGCCGTCGCCCGCGATGTCGCCGTAGCTGTCGGCGACCACGAACGTATCGCCATGCTTGAGCGCAAACAGCTTGCCCGGCGTGCGGGCGCCGTCCGTTTCGGGTTCCGCGTCACCCATCAACTCACGAGTTCCAGCACCTCATTATCGCCATGGCTGCCTTCGATGCCCCGGAACAGTCGCCAATACAGCTGCAGGTAGCTCGTGGCCATCACCTGGGCACTGAAGCGACGCTCGAAGACGTTCCGCACCGCGCGCCGGTCGATACGATCGACGCGGCCTACCGCCGCCACCGCCTCGTCCTCGCTGGTGACGATGTACCCGCTCCGGCCCTGCTCGACCACCTCCGGCACGGAGCCGCAGCGCCAAGCGATCACCGGTGTCCCGCAGGCCATGGCCTCGATCATCACCAACCCGAACGGCTCCGGCCAGTCGATCGGGAACAGGAGTGCTGCCGCATTGCCCAGAAAAGCCGATTTCTCCGCGTCGCCGATCTCGCCCACGAATTCGATCAGCGGGTCGTCGAGTAGGGGCTCGATCTGCTCATGAAAGTAGGCGCGGTCGGCCGCGTCGACCTTGGCCGCGATCTTCAGCCGCATGCCCGAGCGCTTGGCGATCGCGATCGCCCGGTCCGGCCGCTTCTCGGGGGAGATGCGGCCGAGGAAGGCGAGATATGGCTCGTGGGGCACGGCCGTGAACGCGTAGATGCTCTCTGCCAGCCCATGCGGGATGGTGGCGCGCCAGTTGGCATCGGGGATCGGCCTGCGCTGATCGTCGGAGATCGAGACCAAAGGGAATTGCGGCCAGCGTCCGTAAGCTTCGGGGAGATCCTTGAGATCCAGGCGACCGTGGAGGGTGGTCACGGTGCGCCCTGCATGATCGGCGAAAAACGGGAAATGGATCAGGTCCACGTGGAAGTGGAGAATGTCGAACTCGTGCCGGCGGCGGTGCACCTCGTGCAGCATCGACAAATGCGCGGCGAGATCGGACTTCAACGGCGCCGGATCGAGGCGGATGGCCTGGTCGCGCACGACCACCAGCTTTGCCTGTGTTTCCGCCTCGGCACTGGCGAACAGCGTGACGTCATGCCCGAGGTCGACCAGTGCATCGGTGAGATGGGCCACGATTCGCTCGGTGCCCCCATAAAGCCGCGGCGGCACCGCCTCGTACAGCGGCGCGATCTGCGCGATCTTCATGCTCCGGTCTCCACCAGGAAATCGCGCGCCCGTGCCGCGTCCAGGTCGCGTGGGTCGATGGTGAAGGTCTGGCTGGAACCGGCGCCCCGGCCGGCCATGGGGATACGGATCGCGGTAGCCACACGGCGGTAGGCCAGAAACGACAGGCCTTCGAGCGGCTCCTCGTCGGTCTCGATCTCATACGTCCCGGGTGGCTGACGCTCGTCCACACCCTTCAGCACGAAGGCGTGACGGAAGGTGACGCGCTCGATCGTCGACCTCATCATGATCTGCTGTCCTGCGCTGCGGACGAATGACGATATCCGCGGATATTAGAAGGCCGTAATCAACGCCTGGGTATAGCATGCGTTCCGGCCCAGCAGCAGGATTTCGGCTCTCGGATCAACCTGACCATCATGAGTGACCAAGTCAGGTTGGATAATCACATAGTGGGGCTGTACGATGACGATGGTGAATATCGCCCAGGCCAACGCCAAGCTCTCGGCTCTGGTCGACCGTGCTGCCGCGGGAGAGGAGATTATTCTCGCGAAAGCCGGCAAGGCCGTGCTTGGGATCACCAGCAGGGCGGACCGATGAGGCTGCTGCTCGGCAGCCACGCGCTGGTCTGGTGGCTGGCTGGTTCCGCCGACCTGTCATGGCGTGCCTACGCGGCGATCAGCGCGCCGGGCGACCGATTTAGATCAGCGCGGTCAGTGGCTAGGAGTTCGTCCACAAAGCCCGCCTGGGCAAGCTACGGCTGCCCTTGGCCGGGGAGCTGGTCGCGATGGTGCGGCTGCCGACTCTTGCCATATCGCTCGATCATGCGGTTGCAGCCGCAGCGCTCCCGGGACCGCATCGCGACCCAAGGGACCGAACGCTGATGGCGCAAGCATGCATCGAGCACATGACGGTGGTGACGATCGACAGCGTGTTTGGCGACTACTGGATCGATGTGCTCGGGTAGCAGGAGCTGTCGAACGGGGCCGGCTGACGGCCGCGACGCCGCTAAGCCGGTGAGCGGGCGATGGTCTTGATCGGTCCGCGTGGATTGCCGGAGCGCTCGGCGATGGTGCGGTCCTGGGCCTCGATGAAGACGCGTGCGGGATCGTCACCGTCCAGACCGCCCAGCTCGGCGCTGGGGACCTTGCGGTTCGAGGTACGCGCACCATCCTGGTAGATCACGTCGAACAGCACGAAGCCGTTCGCAACGGGCTGCTGTTTCTTGCGGGCCATGCTGATTCTCGGGCTGGGACGCTCAAGCGTTCTCGGGCGCGGCGTCGCCGCCTTCGGGCATCGGCTCGGCGTCGGGGTTGTCGTCGCGGGCAGCCTTGCGCTTGGCCACCTCTTCCTCCCGGCGCTGCAGCTTCTCCTGCTTCTTGGCTTCCTTGACGCGATTGCGCTCGCTGCGCTGCTGGTTGTAGTTCGGCTTGAACGCCATCGGATCACCTAACGTTGCGCGAACGAGAAACGCCGCCAGGGCGTAAAAAACCAAGGGGCACCGGCGAACCGGTGCCCCGCTGGCCGTACCTGATCCCGAGGATCAGGCCTTCTTCAGATTCTCGGCCGAGGTCTTGCCGCGCTTCGGATCGCGCTGCTCCTCGTAGGAGATCTTCTGCCCCTCAACCAGGCTGCTCATCCCGGCGCGCTCGACGGCCGAGATGTGGACGAAAACGTCCGGGCCGCCATTGTCTGGCTGAATGAACCCGAAACCCTTGGTGCCGTTAAACCACTTGACGGTGCCGACCGGCATCGCTGCCTCCCATAGCACATGTAACGTCGCACACCTTGTGCGACGCGCCAGACTCTACCTTGGAATGGCGGCGATCCAGGCCCGAAGGGCGTAGTGGGCCGGCCACCCGAAGCGTGACTGTACCGATTCAATAGCGCGTAACCGGTGAGATCGCAAGACCGGCTGCAATCGATCGGCTCGATGGGGCGAGTTTAGTCCAGACTGTTAAGGTAGGCCAACAGATCGTCGATCTCCTCGGTCGAGAAGGTGAACACCGGCATCTGCGGGTGGGCGGTGATCATCCCCTCGGCCAGGGCCTCGGCCAGATCCTCGACCGGGTAATGGAGCTTGAGGTCGCGTAGGGGCGGGGCGCCCTCCATCAGGCTGGCGCCGTCGTTGCCGACGGCGTGGCAGCGCGAGCAATGCAGCTCGGCCAGCTGCCGGCCCGCCTCAATGTCGGTATCGCCCTGCGCCAAGGCCTGCCCGCAGGTCAGCGCGCCGAGGGCCAGGGTGACCAGAACCGCCCGGGTCATGGCTCGATCCCCGGATAGGTGCCGATCACCTGCTGCGCGAAATCCACCAGCGCACCGGTCATCAGCCCGGACTCGTCCGAGGCCAGGAATGCGATGGCGCGCGCCGCGTCCTCAGCCGCAAGCAGCCGCCCAAAGGGCTGCGCCCGCCCCGACGTCTCGGCCCAGTCCTCTGGCTGCTCGTGCACCCGTGTCTGCACCAGATGCTCGTTCGGGGTGAGGGTCCAGCCCAGATTGAGCCCGTTGACCCGCACCCGGTCTCGCGCCACCGCGGCCGCGATGTTTCTGGTCATCGCGGCGAGCGCCGCCTTGGCGCCGACATAGGCGGTGAGCTGCGGCGTGCCGCCGTGCACGTTGATCGAGCACACGTTGACGATGGTGCCGCCGCCGGCGCGCCGCAGCCAGGGTAGCGCGCGCTGGATCAGGAAGAACGGCGCCCGCGCGTCCACCGCGAAGATCCGCTCGAACAGCTCCGGTGTGGTGTCGTCGATAGTACCGCGATCGGTGATGCCCGCGGCGTTGACCAGCCCGTGCAGAGCGTCGAAACGGGCGGCGGCGCGATCGATCGCCTCGATGCACTGGGCGACCTCGGACAGATCGGCGACGATCGGCAAGGACGGGCAGCCGCCGGCGCCGATCGAGGTCGCGACAGCTGTCAGTCGCTCGGCATCACGGTCGACGAGCGCCAGCCCGGCGGCCCCGCGCTCCGCCAGCAGGCGCGCGACGGCCTCGCCAACCCCCTGCGCCGCGCCGGTGACGACGACATTTCGCCCCGCGAACGACCAAGCCTCGGCCATGGCCGACCCGCCTCCAGCATCTGCGCCCGTGCGAGGCTAGGGCCGTGCGCCGGCAACTGGCAATCAGATCTGTCCCGTCCAAGAGCACGGTGGCCGAGTATTCAGCGGCAAGCATCTTCGGGTTGCATGTCGCCATTCTCAGATAGCGCTATGGGGCAGATTGGCGGCATGGTATCCGGCTCGGACGTGACCACTGCGCCCACGGCAGCTGCCATAGGTGCTGGAGTTCCGTTCATTGAGCCGATCGAGGCTGCCCTCGACCTCCCCCGACCCGGCGGCGCCACCAACGGAGGGGACGCCTAGCAAGGTCCGGCCGCTGTTGCTCGATGACTTGTTGAACCGACAGCCGTTGCTTGCCGTGATCAACGCCGTCGTGGCCGTGCTCGTGGCCACGGTGATCGTCCAACCGGGCCGGTATGGCGCCGTCCTGGTATGGCTTTGCCTGATCCTGGTGGCACAGGCCGCTCGGATCGCGCTCTGGCTTGGCGTCCGCCGCTGGCTCCTGCCCTCCATGCGTGGTGGGCTGGCCCTTTGGTTGACGGTCATCCGGCCGGCGACCAGCTGCTGCGCGATTTGGCGCAACGCGTGCGGAGCGTGATTCGTGACACGGACACGGCGGCACGGCTCGGCGGCGACGAGTTCGCGCTGGTGGCCCCCGATCTGGGCGACCGCCAGCAACCGCTCGTCCTCGCGCAACGGGTGATGGACGCCTGTCGGCCGGCATTCGATCTCGGCGAGGCCCGTGTGCCCGTCAGCATCAGTATGGGCGCCGCGCTGTTTCCCGAGCACGGCCAGGACCCCAACAGCCTGATGCGCGCCGCCGATCTCGCCCTGTACGCCGCCAAGACCGGCGGACGCGACCGCCTCACACTCTACAGCGAGACGCTTCAGACGGCACAGCAGGACCGTCGTCGGCTCGAGGCCGCACTGCGCCAGGCGGCGGAACGCGGCCAGCTCCGCCTTGCCTACCAGCCACGCTTCGCCTTGGTCGACCATCGCCTGATGGCGGTGGAAGCCCTCCTGCGCTGGGACCATCCCGAGTTCGGCCGCCTGCCGACCGACCGCTTGATCGCTGTGGCGGAGACCAGCGGGCTGATCTGGGAGCTCGGCCGCTGGGTCATGGAAACGGCCTGCGACCAGTGCCGTCGCTGGCGCGACGCCGGGTGTCCGGTGCGAGTCGCAGTCAACCTCTCCGCGATCGAATTCCGCCAGCGCAACCTCTCGTCCGGCATTCGGCGCAGCCTTGATCGCACCGGTCTACCGCCGGCGCTGCTGGAGCTGGAGATTACCGAGAGCGCCTGCATGAAACGCGACGGCGACGTGACCGAATCGGGCATTGCCGATCTGAATCGGCTCGGGGTCAGGCTCGCCATCGACGATTTCGGCACAGGCTATTCGTCGCTGGCCCACCTGAAATGGCTGCCGTTCGACGTGCTCAAGGTCGACCGATCGTTCGTGCGCAATCTGGGCGAGGATCCCCGCGACGAGGCGATCGTGACCACGATCATCACCCTGGGCCGGCAGCTCGACAAGATCGTCGTCGCAGAGGGAGTCGAGAGCCCGCGCCAGCTGGAGACGCTGCGGCGGCTGGGCTGTCATGAGGCGCAAGGCTACTTGCTGGGCCGACCGGTGCCGCCCGAGGCCATCGACCTGTTGCTCGCCGCCTGACCGGGCAAGCGGCCTAGTCGTCCTCCACCCGGAAGCCGAGCTTCAGCCCGACCTGATAGTGCGCCACCTTGCCATCCTGCACATGGCCGCGGATCTCACTTACCTCGAACCATTCGATGTGGCGCAGCGTCTTGGCCGCCCGGGCCACCGCGGTCTCGATCGCGTCGCTCAGCGACGTGGCGGAGCTGCCGACGATCTCGGTCTTGCGATAGACATGCTCACTCGACATGCGAAGCACCCCTTTGGTTGACGTCCGGTCAATGCCACGAACCAAGCTAGCATGGGGCGCAGATCGGGGTCAGCCTGATCCGGCACGGCGTCGCGTTTCCCGAACCTGCCAATACAGGGTGCGCGATTGACAAGAGGATCTCGATCCGACAACCGGCTCTAGACGAGCGTTGGATCAGCGAGGACAGGGGGAAACACGTGGCGCAAAGCTTCGACCTTGTCGTGGTCGGTGGCGGGCCCGGCGGCTACGTCGCGGCGATCCGGGCGGCCCAGCTGGGCATGAAGACGGCGCTGGTCGAGCGCGAGCATCTGGGTGGAATCTGCCTCAACTGGGGCTGCATTCCGACCAAGGCGTTGCTGCGTTCCGCCGAAGTGCTGGAGCTGATGCGGCATGGCCAGAGCTTCGGGCTCGCCTGCGACAACCCGCGCTACGATGCGGCGGCGGTGGTCAAGCGCAGCCGTGGCATCGCCGGCCAGCTCAACCGGGGCGTCGGCCATCTGCTCAAGAAGAACAAGGTCACGGTGTTCGACGGCCATGCGAAGCTGGCGGGCAAGGGCAAGCTGGCGGTCAAGCTCACCAAAGGCGGCGACGAGGCCATCGAGGCCAAGCACATCATTCTGGCGACCGGCGCGCGCGCCCGTAACCTGCCCGGGCTCGAGGCCGACGGCAAGCTGGTCTGGACCTACAAGGAGGCGATGATCCCGGAGCAGATGCCGAAATCGCTGCTGGTCGTCGGCTCCGGGGCGATCGGGATCGAGTTCGCCAGCTTCTACCGGTCGATGGGCGCCGAGGTCACCGTGGTCGAGGTGCTGGCGCGGGTGCTGCCGGTCGAAGATGCCGATATTTCGGCGTTCGCGCAGAAGGCGTTCGAGAAGCGCGGCATCAAGATTCGCACCGGCGCCACGGTAAAGGCTTTGAACAAGGGCGCCGACAGCGTTACGGCCACGATCGAGAGCGGCGGCAAGAGCGACCAGATCACGGTCGAGCGCGTGATCATGGCCGTCGGCATTACCGGGAACACCGAGGATCTCGGCCTCGACGGCACCGGCGTGAAGGTCGACCGCGGCCACATCGTGATCGACCCGTGGTGCCGCACCGGCGAGCCCGGCGTGTACGCCATCGGCGACGTCGCCGGGCCGCCTTGGCTCGCGCACAAGGCCAGCCACGAAGGAGTGCTGTGCGTCGAGAAGATCGCCGGCGTCGAGCACCTGCACCCGATCGACGTCACCAAGATCCCCGGCTGCACCTACTGCACGCCGCAGGTCGCGAGCGTCGGCCTGACCGAGCAGGCCGCGAAGGACGCCGGCTACGCGGTCAAGGTCGGCAAGTTCCCGTTCATCGGCAACGGCAAGGCGATCGCTCTGGGCGAAGCGGAGGGCATGGTGAAGACCGTGTTCGACGCCAAGACCGGCGAGCTGCTGGGTGCGCACATGGTGGGTGCCGAGGTCACCGAGCTGATCCAGGGCTACGTGCTGGCCCGGACCATGGAGGCGACCGAGGAGGATCTGTTCCACACGATCTACCCGCACCCGACCCTGTCCGAAATGATGCACGAGGCGGCCCTTGACGCTTATGGCCGCGCCATTCACTTCTGAGCCATGACCGCGATAACTTTGCTCGACCGCACAACGCCGCTGCGCAAGCCGTCATGGATCCGCGTCAAGGCGCCGAACTCGGCCGGCTATCACGACACGCGCAAGCTGATGCGCGAGAAGGGCCTGCACACCGTCTGCGAGGAGGCGGCCTGTCCCAACATCGGCGAGTGCTGGACCCAGAAGCACGCGACGGTGATGATCCTGGGCGACACCTGCACGCGCGCCTGCGCCTTCTGCAACGTCAAGACCGGGATGCCGCTGGCGGTCGACGCGAAGGAGCCGGCGCACCTGGCCGAGGTCGTGGCGACCATGGGCCTCGCGCACGTGGTGATCACCTCGGTCGACCGGGATGATCTGCCGGATGGCGGGGCGTTCCAGTTCGTGCGCTGCATCGAGGCGATCCGCGCGGCGCGCCCGGACACCACGATCGAGATCCTGACGCCGGATTTCCTCAGGAAGCCCGGCTCGGTCGAGAAGATCGTCGCGGCGCGGCCGGACGTCTACAACCACAATCTCGAAACCGTGCCGCGCCTCTACCGCACCGTCCGGCCGGGTGCCCGCTACTTCCATTCCCTGCGCCTGCTGCAGCAGGTCAAGGAGCTGGACCCGACCCTGTTCACCAAGTCCGGCATCATGGTCGGCCTCGGCGAGGAGAAGCGCGAGGTCTTGCAGGTGATGGACGACATGCGCTCGGCGGACATCGATTTTCTCACGATCGGCCAATATCTGCAGCCGACACCGCGACACCACCAGGTCATGCGCTTCGTCGAGCCCGTGGAGTTCGAGGGCTATGCCCGCTCCGCCCGTGCCAAGGGCTTCTTCCAGGTCTCGGCCTCGCCGCTCACCCGCTCGTCCTATCATGCGGGCGACGATTTCGCTCGGCTGCGCGAGGCCCGGCAGGCGCAACAGAACGCGCGCTGAAGGCTTGCTCGATGCCAACCCATGCCGAGCAGCGACTCCTGCCCTACCGCCCCGAGCAGCTCTATCAGCTGGTCGCCGAAGTCGACCGCTATCCAGAGTTCCTGCCCTGGTGCAAGGCGGCGCGAATCACCAAGCGCGAAGGCGACGTCTTCTATGCGGACCTCGTCATCGCGTTCAAGGTGTTTCGCGAGCGGTTCAGCTCCAAGGTCAGGCTGCATCCGACTTCGGGCGTCGATGTCGAGTACATCAATGGGCCGTTTCGCTATTTGAAGAATCACTGGCATTTCGCGCCGCATCCGGACGGATGTCTTGTCGATTTCTATGTTGACTTCGAGTTCAAGTCGAAGATCTTGCAAAACCTGATTGGCTTGCTGTTCAACGAGGCGGTGCGCCGCATGGTGGCGGCGTTCGAGACACGGGCACAGAAGCTCTACACGCCGGTGGTGGCGACCGGGGGTAAGCATCAGTTGCTGGAGCGGCCCGCCATCGGTTGACCGGTCGAGCGCGCCTCGCGGCTGGAAATAGTCTTGCATTGTAAATGACTGACCGGTCAGTTATAAGCTCTGCATGAATCGATTGCCTCGCCGTCGCAAGGACACCCGGCCCGCGGAGCTGCTCGGTGCCGCGCTGGACGTGTTTGCCGACAAGGGCTTCGCCGCCGCCCGGATGGAGGATATCGCGGCCCGGGCGGGCGCCGCCAAGGGCACGCTCTATCTCTACTTCCCGAGCAAGGAGGCGGTCTTCGAGGCTCTGGTGCGCTCGCTGATCGTCCCGAACCTGGACCGGGCCGAGGGCATCGCCGCCGAGCATACCGGGCCGGTTGGGCCACTGTTGCGGCAGATCGTGAGCGTGCTCGCTGCCATGATCAGCGAAGGGCGCGTCGTGGTGCTGCCGCGCCTGCTGATCGGTGAGCTGTACAAGTTCCCGGAGCTCGCGCGGTTCTACAAGGCCGAGGTCGTCGACCGCGGGCTCGGCCTGATCGCCGGGCTGCATCGACGCGGCGTGGCGTCGGGCGAATTCAGGCCCCAGGACAGCGAGGCTGTGGCCCGGCTGGTCGTGGCTCCGGCCCTGATGATGGCGATCTGGCGCGCCGTATTTGCGCCGCTCGAGACCGAGCCGGTCGAACCGGCGCGTGTGCTGGACGCCCACGTTGACAATTTGTTGCGAGGGCTCGCGCCGTGATTCGGCCGCTCTTGATCCTTGCTGCCTTTCTGCTCGTCGGCTGCGACGAGGGCGATGGCGGGTGGCTCCACGGCTACGCCGAGGGCGAGTATATCCGGCTCGGCGCCCCGGCCGCCGGCTGGCTGCAGTCCGTGCCGGTCCAGCGCGGCGACCGCGTCGAGGCCGGAGCGCTGCTGTTCGAGCTGGAGGACGGCCGCCAGCGGGCCGCCGTGAGCGAGGCCGAGGCCCAGCTCGCGCGCGCCAAGTCCCAGCTCGCCGACCTGAAGCTCGGCAAGCGGCCGGAGGAGATCGCGCGGCTGGCGGCGAATCTCGCCGAGGCGAAGGCGTCGCTGGCGTATGCCGAGCAGGATCTGGACCGGCAGTCCCGCCTCGTGCGCCGCGATTTCGCAGCCGAAGCCCGATTTGATCAGGCAAAGTCCGCAGCCGAGGCGGGCCGGGCTCGGGTCGCCGCCATGGAGGCCGATCTCGCCACCGCCCGGCTGCCCGCGCGGGACGACATGATCGCGGCAGCCTCGGCCGAGGTCGCGATGTGGCAGGCGAGCCTGGATCAGGCACGCTGGGAGATCGAGCAGCGGACGGTGCGGTCGCCCACCGCCGCCATGATCCAAGACCGCGTCCGGGATAGCGGAGAATGGGTCGATGCCGGTGGTATCGTCGTCAGCCTGCTGCCGCCCGGCAAGGTCAAGGTCCGCTTCTTCGTGCCCGAGCCGGCATTGGGCGGAGTCCGGGTCGGCCAAGCGGTCGAGCTGCGCTGCGACGGTTGTGCCGCCGGCATGACCGGCACCGTGCGGTTCATCGCGCCCGAGGCCGAATACACCCCACCCGTGATCTACAGCGTCGGCAGCCGCGGCAAGCTGGTGTTCATGGCCGAGGCCTGGCCCGCGGACGGCATCACGCTCAATCCCGGCCAGCCGGTCGACGTGCGGCTGCGATGAGCCCGGTCATCGACGTCAGCGGTCTGGTCAAGCGCTTCGGCAAGCGGACCGTGGTCGACCATGTCAGCATCCAGGTCGAGCGCGGCCAGATCTGCGGCTTCCTCGGGCCCAACGGCAGCGGCAAGACCACCACCATCCGCATGCTGTGCGGCCTGCTGACCCCGGACGAGGGTAGCGGCACCTGCCTCGGCCACGACATCGTCAAGGAGGCGTGGGCGATCAAGCGTCAGGTCGGCTACATGACTCAGCGCTTCAGCTTCTACGAGGATCTCAGCATCCGGGAGAACCTCGACTTCGTCGCCCGCATCTACGCCATGGACCGTCGCCGCGAGCGGGTGGCCGAGGCGTTGGAGCATCTGGGCCTCGCCAACCGCAAGGACCAGCTCGCCGGCGCGCTCTCAGGCGGCTGGAAGCAGCGGCTGGCGCTGGCGGCGGCCATCCTGCACGAGCCGAAGCTGCTGCTGCTGGACGAGCCGACCGCGGGGGTCGACCCGAAGGCGCGGCGCGAGTTCTGGGACGAGATCCACCGGCTGGCCGAAGCGGGCATGACCGTGCTGGTGAGCACCCACTACATGGACGAGGCCGAGCGCTGCCACCGGATCGCCTACATCTCGTACGGGCGGCTGCTGACGGAAGGCACCATCGATCAGGTGCTCGAGCGGTCCGACCTGGTCACCTGGCGGGCCGAAGGGCAGGGGGTCGACGCGGTGGCCAGGGCGCTGCGCGGCCAGCCGGGAGTCGAGATGGTGGCACCGTTCGGCGCTGCGCTGCACGTCAGCGGCACCGATCGGGCGGCGCTGGAGGGGGCGATCGGACGCTGGCGCGGCGAGCCGGGCCTGACCTGGGAGGAGATCCCGCCCTCGCTGGAGGACGTGTTCATCCATCTGATGGGCGGCTCGCGGGACAATTACGCATGAACGACCGCTGGTTCTCGTTCTCGCGCCTGTTCGCCGTGATCGCCAAAGAGTTCATCCAGATGCGCCGCGACCGGCTGACCTTCGCGATGATGGTGGGCATCCCTTTGATGCAGCTGACGCTGTTCGGCTACGCGATCAACACCGACCCCAAGCATCTGCCGACGGTCGTGCTCTCCTTCGACCAGAGCGACTTCACCCGCAGCTTCACGGCGGCGCTGCAGAATACCGGGTACTACCGAGTCGTCCGCATCGCCGAAAGCCAGGCCGAGCTCGACCGGATGCTCGAGGTCGGCGACGCCCTGTTCGCCGTCACCATCCCGGCCGGGTTCTCGCGCGACCTGATGCGCGGCGACCGCCCGCAGCTCCTGGTCGAGGGCGACGCCACCGACCCCGTCGCCACCGGCAACGCGCTGGGTGCCCTGGGCACGCTGCAGATCCGGGCGCTGGAGCACGATCTGCAGGGTCCGCTGGCCAAGCTGGCGAGAACGAGCCCGCCTTCGACCTGCGCATCCACCGCCGCTACAACCCGGAAGGGCTCACCAGCTACAACATCGTGCCGGGCCTGGTCGGCACCATCCTGACGCTCACCATGGTGATCATGACCTCGCTCGCCGTGACGCGGGAACGTGAGCGCGGCACCATGGAAAACTTGCTCGCGATGCCGGTGACGCCGCTCGAGGTGATGATCGGCAAGCTGCTGCCGTTCATCGGCGTCGGGCTGTTTCAGGTCGCCGTGATCGTCGGCGCCGCGCTCGTGCTGTTCGGCGTGCCGATGCTCGGCAGCCCGGTGGCGTTGGCGGCGGGCCTATTCGTGTTCATCGCCGCCAACCTCGCCATGGGCTTCCTGTTCAGCACGCTGGCCGAGAACCAGCTGCAGGCGATGCAGATGTCGATGTTCATCTTCCTGCCGTCGATATTGATGAGCGGTTTCATGTTCCCGTTCAAGGGCATGCCGCAATGGGCTCAGGCCATCGGTGAGATATTGCCGCTCACCCATTTCCTGCGCATCGTGCGCGGCGTGATGCTCAAGGGCAACGGCTTTTCCCAGGCTTGGCCCAATCTGTGGCCGCTGCTGGTGTTCCTGCTCGCCGTGGCGACCTTGGCGGTGATGCGCTACCAGCGCACGCTGGATTGAATCTTCCGTCCGACCACTGCCGACGGCAGGTGAACGGCGATCCGGCTCAAGCCGACCTGCGAGCCGGCGCCGAGTCCGACGGCCGCGCGGTAGGGCCGTAGGCGGCGAAGAACACGCGCAGGGCGTCCTCGACATGACGCTCGATCGCGGCCGGGCCCGGCGGCTCGCCCGCCGCGAACAGCAGGCGTTTCATGGTGCCGGCGCTGCACAGTTCGAGGAACTGCTGCGCCGCCAGCTCGGTGTCCACGATCAGCAAGCGGCCCGCCGCAGCCTGCCGCTCGAGATAGGCGCCGAGCCGGGCGATCCCCTGCCGCGGCCCCGCCTCATAGAACACCTGGCCGATGCGCGGGAATTTCTCGGCAGCACCGATTACCATGCGGACAGAGGCCACATGCTCCGGCCGAACCATCATGCCGAGGAAGCTGTGACCCAAGCGGCGCAGCACCGCGCGCGGGTCTGGATCGTCCGGGTCGAGGCGAAACAGGGCCTCGGCGAGGCTGGTACGCTCCTCCAGGATCAAGGCCTCGAACAGATCCTCCTTGCTCTCGAAGTAGGTGTAGAGCGTGCCCTTCGAGACGCCGGCTGACTTCGCGATCTCGCCCATGCTGGCCCCGTCGAAGCCAGCGTTGAGAAACACCCGCCGCGCGCCGTCCAGCACCTGCCGACGCTTCTGATCGGAGCCGGCGCTTGCACTTTCCGGACGCTCCGCGGTCAGTGCCGTCGCCGACCCGCCATGCAGCTTTGCCAATGTCTCGCCTCTTGACCGAACCGTTCGGTCAATGCATCTTGCAAGCCGAGGACGAGGCCGTCAATGGATAAGCTGATATGACCGAA
The DNA here is from genome assembly GCA_963798145.1 of uncultured Alphaproteobacteria bacterium. Lineage (GTDB taxonomy): Bacteria > Pseudomonadota > Alphaproteobacteria > Geminicoccales > Geminicoccaceae > Benzoatithermus. The sequence continues at coordinate 338,998 of CAWCSG010000011.1, read as the reverse complement.
CGGTTCGGTCTACGGTCGGGCGGCAGGCAGGAGCGCTTGCAGATGGCGCTGGATGAGGCGCGTCATGGTGCCGTGGTGGCCGAGCTGCACGGTGACGATGATGGTCGGCCGCTGAGCCGGGCAGATCGCGCACCGGTTGCGCGGCCGCCGGCGGCGCCGCAGCCGGTGGCACCCGTTCGAGAGGCGCCCACTACGCGGCGGCGCCGGCCGATCCGCACGCTGCTCCTGGCTGCCGTGGTACTCGCCGCTGGCGGTTATGGCGGCCATCTCGGCTACGACTGGTGGATCGACGGGCGCTTCCTGGTCAGCACCGATGATGCCTATGTCCAGGGCGACCTCACCATCCTCGCCGCGAAGATGAAGGGCTACGTGACCTCGGTCGAGGTGACGAACAACCAGGCGGTCAAGACCGGCGACGTGATCGCGCGGCTGGACGATGGCGACTATCGGCTGGCGTTGGAATTGGCGCGTAACAAGCTCGCGACGCAGGAGAGCACCGTTACGCGGATCGGCCGGCAGATCGACGCCGCGGCCACCGGCGTGGCCAAGGCCGAGGCCGGTCTCGACGCGGCACAGGCGGACGCGACCCATGCCGCCTCGGAGTTCCAGCGGCAGGTGCAGCTCAGCAAGGCCGACTTCGCCAGCCAATCGAAGCTGGACGAGGCGACCTTCGATCGCGACCGGTCGCGCGCGGCGATCCGCAGCGCCGAGGCCGAGCTCGCTGCCGAGCAGGCCAATGTCGAGGTGTTGCGCGCGCAGCAAGTCGAGGCACAGCGCGAGGCCGGCGAGCTGCGCACGGCGATGGCGATGGCGGAGCGCGATCTGTCCTTCACGGTGGTTCGCGCGCCGGTCGACGGCGTGGTCGGCAACAAGGCGGTGCAGATCGGCTCCTACCTCGAGCCGGGCACGCGGCTGGCCGCGCTGGTGCCGCTGGCCAGCGTGCACGTGGACGCCAATTTCAAGGAGACGCAGCTGGGCGAGATCCGGCCGGGCCAGAAGGTGCGGCTCGAGGTCGACGCCTTTCCCGGCCGGGAGATCGCGGGCACGGTCGAGAGCGTGGCCCCGGCCGCAGGCTCGGTGTTCAGCCTCCTGCCGCCGGAGAACGCGACCGGCAACTTCACCAAGATCGTGCAGCGCGTCCCGGTCCGGATCGCGATCGCGCCCGACGTGCTGAGCCAGGGCATCCTGCGCCCAGGTCTGTCGGTGGTGGCCAAGGTCGACACCCGCACCGCGCCGAACTGAGCCGGCCAGCATGTCAGCCCCGGCTGCGCTGCCGCCGCTCGACAAGCGGCGGCTGGTCACGTTCATCTTCATGGTGTTCGGGATGTTCATGGCGATCTTGGACATCCAGATCGTCTCGGCCTCGCTGTCGGAGATCCAGGCCGGCCTGTCGGCCAGCGCCGACGAGATCTCCTGGGTCCAGACCAGCTACCTGATCGCCGAGGTGATCATGATCCCGCTGTCGGGCATGCTCTCGCGCGTGCTGTCGACCCGCTGGATGTTCACCATCTCGGCCGGCGGCTTCACGCTGATGAGCGTGGCCTGCGCCTCTGCGACCTCGATCGAGCAGATGATCGTGTTCCGGGCACTGCAGGGCTTCATCGGCGGTGGCATGATCCCGACCGTGTTCGCCTCGGCCTACTCGATCTTCCGCGGCCGGCAGAGCATGATCTCTCCGGTGATCGGCCTCGTCGCCACGCTGGCGCCGACGATCGGGCCGACCATCGGCGGCTACCTGACCGACCTGTTCTCCTGGCACTGGCTGTTCCTGATCAATGTCGTGCCGGGCATCATGGTCACGGTGGCGGCATGGCGGCTGATCGACTTCGACCAGCCGGATCTCAAGCTGCTGAAGAATTTCGACTGGGCCGGCCTGCTGTTCATGGCGGTGATGCTGGGCGCCTGCGAGTACGTGCTCGAGGAGGGTCCCGGCGACGACTGGTTTCAGGACGACCTGATTCTGCTGCTCGCCGTCGTCGGCACGGCGGCGGCGATCGGCTTCTTCTGGCGGGCCTTCAACGCGAAGGAGCCGATCGTCGATCTCGGCGCCTTCTCCGACCGCAATTTCGCCGCCGGCTGCGCGTTCAGCCTGATCATGGGGGTGGGTCTCTACGGGCTGACTTACCTGTACCCCGTCTACCTCGCCCGCGTGCGCGGCTACTCCGCGCTGCAGATCGGCGAGACCATGTTCGTGACCGGCCTGTGCATGTTCTTCATGGCGCCCGTGGCGGGCAGGCTGATGCGCGTGCTCGACCCGCGCGTGATGCTGGCCATGGGCTTTCTCGGCTTCGGCGCCGGCACCTGGATCGTCACCGGCCTGACCAAGGACTGGGATTTCTGGGAGCTGCTGCTGCCGCAGATCTGCCGCGGCCTGTCCTTGATGCTGTGCATGGTGACCGTCAACAACATCGCCCTGGGCACCCTGCCGCCGAGCCGGCTCAAGAATGCGTCGGGCCTGTTCAACCTGACCCGCAACCTCGGCGGCGCCGTCGGCCTCGCCCTGATCAATACCGTCCTCAACCACCGCATGGATCTGCACCTGCAGCGCTTGCGCGAGACGGTGACCTGGGGCAGCGCCACCGCGCTCGAGCGGCTGGACAGCCTCACCCAGCAGATGCAGGGCCTGGGTTCCGATGCCGGTGCCGCGGCCCTCAAGGCGTTGTCGAAGACGGTGCGGACGGAGGCGCTGGTGATGGCCTTCGCCGACACATTCCTCATTCTGACCGCGATGTTCGTCGCGATGTCCTGCGTCACGCTGTTCATGAAGCGGCCGCAGGCTGCGGCCGGCGGCGGGCACTAGTCCTGGCGATCAGGTCTCGACCGCGACCTCCACTGCGGCGTTGACCACACAGATCGTGCCGCCATCGCCGAGTCCATTCGGCACCAGCATCCCGCCCGGCACCAGCTCGACGGTGACCTCGCCATGCGGCAGGGAAGTCCGAACCGCCTCCAGATCGGGGGGCGGCGCGTCCGCTGGCGAGCCCAGGCGAACATGCACCAGCATCCGGCCGTGTGATTCCTCGAGCATGCGCCGGATGCCCGGCAGGTAGTTGCGCTGGATCGCGTCGCGTGCAGCGCGCGTCGCGGCCTTGGTCGTGTCCTGGCCCTGCAGGTCGACGCCCATGCCGAGCTCGATGAACATCACCTGTTTCATGCTTGCCCTCGCTGCGCCCGTGCCAGCGGGCTGATCTGACCGCCGGCGGCGGTGAAGTTGGCCGGGTCGAGCCAGGCCTCGAACGCCGCCTTCTGCGCCGGCCATTCGGTGTCGATGATCGAGTACCAGGCGGTGTCGCGGTTGCGGCCTTTGTAGATCGTGGCCTGCCGGAAGACACCCTCGAAGTGGAAGCCCAGCCGTTCCGCGGCCGCGCGCGACGGTGCGTTGAGCGCGTCGCACTTCCACTCGTAGCGGCGGTAGCCCAGCTCGTCGAACGCCCGACGCTGCAGCAGGTACATGGCCTCGGTCGCGGCTGCGGTCCGCTGCAGCCGTGGCGAGTAGGCGATGTGGCCGACCTCGATCACGCCCACGGCGGGATCGATCCGCAGGTAGGCGGCGACGCCCACGGCCTGTCCGCTGGCTCGGTCGACGATCGCGTGGAACAACGGATCTTCGGTCTTGGCGGCGGCCTCGGCCCAGGCGGTGTAGGCTTGCGGGGATGCGAACGGGCCGTAGGCCATGTAGGTCCACATGCCGCCCTCGGCATCGCGGCGATTGGCCTCGAACAGCGGCGCGGCGTGGCGGGCGGGATCGAGCGGCTCGATGCGGCAGAATCGACCGTCGATCGGCATGCGGCCCGGTCGCGGTCGAGCGGTCCAGCCGGGTACCGGATCGCCGATCGGCTGGCCCAACCGGTTGACGTTGCTCATGCCACCACCTCCAGGGTGAGTTGCAGCGCCGCCTGGACGGTGGCCAGACGGACGGCCGCCCGGTCGCCCGCGAACACCCGGCGCTCGTGGCGGATCGGCCGACCCTGCCGGCCAGCGGCGAGGTGGACCAGACCCACCGGCTTGTCCGGACTGCCGCCCCCAGGCCCGGCGACGCCGGTCACGGCCACGGCGAGATCGCAGCCCGACTTGGCCAGGGCACCGCGGACCATCTCTCGCGCCGTGGCCTCGCTGACCGCACCATGCTCCGCCAGCGTCGCCTCGGACACGCCGAGCATCTGGATCTTGGCCCGGTTGTCGTAGACGACATAGCCACGGTCGACCACGGCCGAGGAACCGGGGACCTCGGTCAGGCAGCCGACGATCAGGCCGCCGGTGCAGGACTTGGCGGTGGCCAGACGGATGCCCTGGCCGCCGCAGGCCGCGAGCAGGGCGGCCGCGAGACGGTCGCAATCGGGCGGGAACAGAGCCATCCCGATCCTCTATCCCCCCAGCGCCACGCTGACCACGGCCTGCGCCGCGATGCCCTCGCCACGGCCGGTGAAGCCCAGACGCTCGCTGGTCGTGGCCTTGACGCTCACCTGGTCCTGCCGGAGCTCCAGCACCGCGGCCAGCCGGGCGGTCATCGCCGCTCGGTGCGGTCCGATCTTGGGCTGCTCGCAGACGAGCACGAGATCGACGTTCTCGATTCGCCCGCCGCGCTCCGCCAGCAGGGCCGCCGCATGGCGCAAGAACATGGCGGAGTCGGCGTCCCGCCAGGTGGGATCGCTGGGCGGGAAATGGCTGCCGATGTCGCCGGCGCCGATCGTGCCGAGCACGGCGTCGGTCACGGCGTGGAAGGCGACGTCGGCGTCGGAATGACCGGCGAGGCCCAGCTCGTGCGGAATGCGCACCCCGCACAGGATCAACGGTCGATCGGGCGCGAACGCGTGGACGTCGAACCCGAGACCGGTGCGCCATCTGGTCGGGCCGGCGAGGTACCGCTCGGCGACCGCCAAGTCCTCGGGCAGGGTAAGCTTCATGTTGCGCTCCTCGCCGGCCACGGTCGCGACCTCGACCCCGGCCGCCGCGGCGATGGCGGTATCGTCGGTATAGCCGGAGCCAGCGCCGCGATGCGCCGCCAGGATCGCCGCGAACCGGAAGCCCTGCGGCGTCTGCGCCCGCGCCAGTCCGTCGCGCTCGGCCTCCCCGACGACCAGCCCGGCCGCAACCCGTTTCAGGCTGTCGACCACCGGCAGGACCGGCAGCACGGCCTGGTGCCGGTCGAGCGCGTCCAGCACCCGGTCGATCACGGCGGCCGAAACCAGCGGCCGCGCCGCGTCGTGGATCAGGACCCGGGCAGGGTCGAGCCCGACCAGACTCTCGAGACCGCGCAGCACGGTCTCCTGCCGCGCGCCGCCACCCTCGACGGGCGAAAGAAGGTCGAGCCCGCTGGTGGCGCGCTGGTAGAGCGCCTGATCCTCGCCACCGATCACCACGCGGACGCCGTCGATCCGCGGATGCCGGATGAACGCTTCGATTGCATGTCGCAGCACAGGCTTGCCGTTTAGGTCCGCATATTGCTTGGGCAGCCCGCTGCCAAAGCGCTCACCGCGACCGGCGGCGACAATGAGTACGACGGTGTGCATCCCTGCCATGTTCCAATGCGGCACCAGGCCGCCCGAGAAACGCTGACATGCTCGACCGAGCGCGACCCTGCAAGCCTTGTCTGGTCTTGGTCTCCAACCGATCCTCTGCTACAAACTTAGGCACTGCGGCTGATGTGCCTATCCGTTCAGCAAAGGACCTCGACCTGATGGCCCCAACGAGGCAGCCCTCGGCGAATCCGCGCGGCCCGCAAGTGGCCGTCGACCCCGGTATCCTGCTCCAGAGCATCCCGAGCGCGGTCTTTTCCGTCGACGAGCGGCTGTTCTTCCAGTCCGCGAACCCGGCGGCCGAGGAACTGTTCTCCGCCAGCTGGAACGTGCTGGCCGGCCGCCGCCTGTCCGAGTTCGTGGCGCCCCATGCGACCATCATGGCCCTGGTGCGCCAGGTACAGACGACCGGCACGTCGATCTCGGACTACGGCATCGAGGTCGCGATGGCGCGCGGCGAGCCGGTCAGCGTCGACTGCCACGTCTGCCCGGTGCCGGAGCTGCCACAGCACGTGCTCCTCGTGCTGCATCCGTGCTCCGTCGCGCGCCGGCTCGACCAGCAGGTTTCGCACCGGCGCTCGACCCGCTCGGTCGCCGGGCTTGCCGCCACGCTGGCGCACGAGGTCAAGAATCCGCTGTCCGGCATCCGCGGTGCCGCGCAGCTGCTCGAGCCCGCTGTCGGCGAGGAGGATCAGCCGCTGATCCAGCTGATCTGCGACGAGACCGACCGGATCTGCGCGCTGGTCGAGCGGATGGAGGAGTTCGGCGACACGGGTCCGCTGGAGCGGCGTCCGGTCAACATCTACCAGGTGCTGGAGCACGTCCGTCGGATCGCCGAAGCCGGTTTCGCGCGAAACCACCGCATCGTCGAGCTGTACGACCCCTCGCTGCCGGAGGTCGAGGGCGACCGTGACCGGCTGATCCAGGTGTTCCTGAATCTGGTCAAGAACGCCGCCGAGGCGGCGCCGCCCGAGGGCGGCCAGATCATCCTGACCACCCAGTACCAGCATGGGCTGCGCGTCGCCGTGAACAACAGCCGCGCCCGCCTTGAGCTGCCGATCACGGTCGAGGTGCGCGACAACGGTCCGGGTGTCGCCGAGGATCTGATCGACCATCTGTTCGAGCCGTTCATCAGCACCAAGCGCCGCGGCAGCGGCCTCGGCCTGTCGCTGGTGGCCAAGATCGTGGCCGACCATCGCGGCGTCGTCTCCTATCTGCCCGGCGAGCCCGGCGCCACCTTCCGGGTGCTGCTGCCCGCGGCCGGCCGGCAGGAACAGCCGGTCCGTCAGCAGGAGGTCGCATGAGCGGCGAAAAGGTCCTGCTGGCGGAGGACGACGCCGCGATCCGCACCGTGGTCAGCCGCGCGTTGGCGCGGCAGGGTTACGACGTGCAGGCGACCAGCATGGCGGGCACCCTGTGGCGCTGGATCGGTGCCGGCGAAGGCGACGTGGTGATCACCGACGTCGGGTTGCCGGACGAGAACAGTCTCGATCTGCTGCCGCGCATCCGCATGCTGCGCCCGGATTTGCCGGTGATCGTGATGAGCGCGCAGAACACGCTGCTCACCGCGGTCCGGGCGGCCGAGCGCGGCGCCTTCGAATATCTGCCCAAGCCGTTCGACATCGGCAATCTCGTCGCCGCCGTGCAGCGCTCGCTGGCCAACCGCCATCGCGCGCTGCAGCCGTCCGGCGAGCAGGCGCTGGCGGAGGAGCAGCTGCCGATCATCGGCCGCTCGCCCGCGATGCAGGAGATCTACCGGGTCATCGCCCGGCTGATGAACACCGATCTCACCGTGCTGATCGCCGGCGAATCGGGCACCGGCAAGGAGCTGGTGGCGCTGGCGCTGCACGATTTCGGCAAGCGCAAGGGCGGCCCCTTCGTGCCGGTCAACATGGCGGCGATCCCGCGCGAGCTGATCGAGAGCGAGCTGTTCGGTCACGAGAAGGGCGCCTTCACCGGCGCCAATGCGCGCCGCGTCGGGCGCTTCGAGCAGGCCGAGGGTGGCACCCTGTTCCTCGACGAGATCGGCGACATGCCGATCGAGGCCCAGACCCGCCTGCTGCGGGTGCTGCAGCAGGGCGAGTTCGTCGCGGTCGGCGGGCATCACCCAATCCGCACCAATGTGCGCATCGTCGCCGCCAGCCACCGCGACCTGCGCTTGATGGTCGGCCAGGGCCTGTTCCGCGAGGACCTGTTCTACCGGCTCAACGTCGTCCCGCTGCGCCTGCCGCCGCTGCGCGAGCGGGTCGACGACATCCCGGCTTTGGCACAGCACTTCCTGGTCAAGGCGCAGGCCGATGGGTTGCCGCTGAAGACCCTGACCCCCGAGGCGATGGTCCGGCTGAAGTCACACGCCTGGCCCGGCAACGTGCGCGAGCTGGAGAATCTCGTCCGCCGCCTGGCCGTGCTCTACGCCGAGGACACGGTCGGCGAGGCGGTGATCACGCTCGAGCTCGAGCAGGCGCGCTCCCCGACCATTACCGCGGACGCCGGGCCGGTCGACGACAGCCTGGGTGGCGCCATCGAGCGGCATATCGACCGCTATTTCCGCGCCCACGACGGCACATTGCCGCCGCCGGGCATCTATGACCGGCTGATTCGCGAGCTCGAGCGGCCGCTGATCGCAAGGGCGCTGGTGGCCACGCGCGGCAACCAGCTCAAGGCGGCCGACGTGCTGGGCCTCAACCGCAACACGCTCAGGAAGAAGATCCGTGAGCTGGACATCCAGCTCAGCCGGGCGCCATGATGGCGATCTGACATCCGGGCTGGGCTGAACTGTTGCGAGCATCGCTGTCGACCGGGCCGGTGATCGGCCCCACCTTCTGGGCGCGTCTGCGCCAAGTGGATGTCGAGCGCCGCCTCGCCCTGGTCTTGACGATCGGCGCCATCGTCGCCGGGCTCGCGACCTATTGGGTGATCTCGCGCGCGCCGCCCTACGGTCCCGATGTCGGTACCGTGCTGGTCCTGCTCAACATCGACCTGATCCTGCTGCTGCTCCTGGGCGTGGTCATCGCCCGGCGTCTGGTGCAGCTCTATGCGCAGCTGCGCCGCGGCTCAGCCGGGTCGCGGCTGCACACGCGGCTGGTGCTGCTGTTCAGCGGCGTCGCGGTCACGCCCGCGATCATCGTGGTCATCTTCTCGGTGTTCTTCCTGAGCTCGGGCCTCGAGAACTGGTTCAGCGAGCGCGTGCGCAACGCGCTCGACAACTCCCTGGCGGTGGCCCAGGCCTACCTGCAGGAGCACAAGGAGAACATCCGCGCCGACGCGCTGGCGATGGCGGCCGACCTCAATCGTGAGAGCGCCAACCTCGAGTTCACCGAGGCGAGGTTGCGCCAGCTGGTCAACGCCCAGGCCGCCCTGCGCTCGCTGACTGAGGCCATCGTGTTCGACGGCTCCGGCCAGGTGCTGGCCCGCACCGGCCTGTCGTTCACGATGGAGGTCGAGCAGATCCCGGTCGATGCGCTCGAGCGCGCGTCCGACGGCGAGGTGGTCAGCGTGCCCAGCGACACCGACGACCGGGTGCGCGCCCTGGTGCGGCTCGACGGTTTCGGCGATGCCTACCTGTTCGTCGGCCGGTTCGTCGACGCCAAGGTGCTGGGCTACATGGAACGCACCCAGACCATGGTCGCCGAGTATCAGCGGATGCAGAGCGAGCGCTCGGGCATCCAGATCACCTCGGCGTTGATCTTCATGATCGTGGCGCTGCTGTTGCTGTTCGCTTCGGTCTGGATCGGCTTGGCGCTGGCGAACCAGCTGGTGGCGCCGATCGGCCGGCTGATCACGGCCGCCGATCGGGTGCGCGGCGGCGACCTGCTGGCCCGGGTGCCGGAGGATGGACCGGACAGCGACGAGTTCGTCATGTTGAGCCGAGCCTTCAACCGGATGACCACGCAGCTCGACAGCCAGCGCCGCGAGCTGATCGACGCCAATCGCCAGCTCGATGAGCGGCGTCGCTTCACGGAGACGGTGCTGGCGGGGGTCAGCGCCGGGGTCATCGGCACCGACGCCGAGCGGCGCGTCGTGTTGCCCAACCGGGCGGCGCAGGATTTTCTCGACGAGGACGGGCACGGACTGATTGGCACGCCGATCGACGAGGTCCTGCGCGGCTCGGGCAAGCTCGTCGATGCGGCCGACCTGCATCCGGACGAGGTCGTCGAACGCCACCTCACGGTCTATCGAAGCCGGCGCCAGCGCACGCTGCTGGTGCGCGTGTCGCCACAGCGGGACGATGGCCGCACTTTGGGCTACATTGTCACATTCGATGACATCACCGCCCTGCTCTCGGCGCAGCGGCAGGCGGCCTGGGCCGAGGTCGCGAAGCGGATCGCGCACGAGGTCAAGAACCCGTTGACCCCGATCCGGCTCTCGGCCGAGCGCCTCGAGCGCAAATACACCGCCCAGATTGCCGAGGACCGCGACGGCTTCGGCAAATCGATCGCGACCATCATCCGGCAGGTCGATACGATCGGCCGCCTGATCAGCGAGTTCTCGGCCTTCGCCCGGATGCCGGCACCGCTGCTGCGCGAGGAGAGCGTTGCCGAGCTGGTGCGCGACGCCGTGTTCCTGCAGCAGCAGGCGTGGCCGCAGATCAACTTCTCGGTCGAACTGCCGCCCGAGCCGATCCGACTGGTGTGCGACGGCCCCAAGGTATCGCAGGCGCTGACCAACCTGTTGCAGAACGGCATCAACGCGCTGTCAGAAGGCTCGCCGCCCGCGCCGTGGACGATCAGCGTGCGGGCGCGTCGCACCGAGCATGCGGTACAGATCGAGGTCGACGACAATGGGCCCGGGTTCCCTTCCGACCGCGAGCGCCTGTTCGAGCCCTACGTCACCACCCGAGCCAAGGGGACCGGCTTGGGCCTTGCCATCGTCAAGAAGATCATGGAGGAACACGGCGGATCGGTTGAATTGCTGGCCGGCAAGGCGGGAGGCGCGCTGGTGCGGCTCGACTTCCCGGCGCGTGCCAGCTGATCGCGGCCCAAGACGGCTCGAACCGGAAGCCCGTTCGCGTCCCCTCTGATCACCACCCAAGCGCGGGATCACGGCCAGGCACATGAGCAAAGACGTTCTCATCGTCGACGACGAGGCGGCCATCCGCGAGGTGGTCGGCACCATCCTGGAAGACGAGGGCTACCGTCCAAGGGGGGCAGCGAATAGCGACGAGGCGCTGCGCGAGATCGAGCGCCGTGTTCCGGGTCTCGTCCTGCTCGACATCTGGCTCGAGGGCAGCGCGCTCGATGGTGTGCAGATCCTCGAGCGTATCAAGGCCGCCAACTCCGCGATCCCCGTGATCATGTTCAGTGGTCATGGCACCATCGAGACCGCGGTCGCGGCGATCAAGAAGGGTGCCTACGACTTCATCGAGAAGCCGTTCAAGGCCGACCGCCTGTTGCTCGCGATCCAGCGCGCGATGGAGGCGAGCCAGCTTCGCCGCGAAGTGCTGGAGCTGCGCAACCTCGCCTTCGACGAGGCCGAGCTGATCGGCAACGCCCCGGCCATGGTTCGCGTACGCCAGGCGATCGACCGTGTGGCGCCCACCGGCTCGCGCATCCTGATCAGCGGCCCGCCCGGCTCCGGCAAGGAGATGGCGGCGCGGCAGATCCACGCCAAGTCGCGGCGCCACGGCTCGCCGTTCGTGATCCTCAACGCCGCGGCGCTGGCGCCGGAGCGGGTCGATGTCGAGCTGTTCGGGGCCGAGGCCGGGTGGCAGTCGCCGGACCAGCCGCGTCTGGTCGGCCTGCTCGAGCGCGCGGACGGTGGCACGCTGCTGATCGACCAGGTCGCCGACATGCCGCTGGAGTCGCAGGGTAAGATCCTGCGCGTGCTGCAGGAACAGCGTTTCTCGCGCCTGGGCGGCGATAACCGGGTCGAGGTCGACGTCCGTGTGATCGCCTCCTCCAATCGCGACCTGAAAGCGGAGATGTCCGCTGGGAAGTTCCGCGAGGACCTGTACTATCGATTGAACGTGGTGCCGCTGGTGATGCCGGCCCTGGCCGAGCGCCGCATCGACATCCCTGATCTGGCCCGGCACTTCATGCTGGTCGCCGCCCGGCATTCGAGCCTGCCGCCGCGGCCGATCAGCGACGATGCGATGGCGGTGATGCAGACCACCGACTGGGCCGGCGACGTACGTCAGCTGCGCAACTCCGTCGAGTGGATGCTGATCATGGCGCCCGGCGAGCCGGGCAGCCCGGTCGGCATGGACGGCCTGCCGCCCGAGCTGACCAGTTCCGCCACCTCCGGCATGGACCCGAATGCCAACGGCGAGCTGGTTTCGATGCCGCTGCGCGAGGCGCGCGAGCATTTCGAGCGCGCCTACCTGCAGTCGCAGCTGCAGCGGTTCGGCGGCAACATCTCGCGCACGGCGAACTTTGTCGGCATGGAACGCTCGGCCCTGCACCGCAAATTGAAGACCCTCGGACTGCATGGCGACGACTGAGGCCAGCTCAGCGCGGTTTCGCTCATGAAGGTGCTGATCGCCGGGGCCGGACAGGTGGGCTTCTATATCGCCCGCTACCTCGCTGGCACGGGCTACGACGTGACCATCATCGACCAGCGGGTCGAGCTGGTGAAGAAGATCGGCGACAACTTGGATATCCGGGCCTTGGTCGGCTTCGCCTCGCACCCGAGCGTGCTGGCCGACGCAGGCGCGGCCGACGCCGACATGATGATCGCGGTGACCCACGCCGACGAGGTCAACATGGTCGCGTGCAACGTCGCCCATACCCTGTTCAACGTGCCGACCAAGATCGCGCGCATCCGCCAGCAGGACTATCTGGAGAGCCGCTGGCAGGACCTGTTCCGCTCGCAGCATGTGCCGATCGATGTGATCATCTCGCCCGAGGTCGAGGTCGCGCGGGCGATCGCGCTGCGCCTTGAAGTGCCTGGCGCCACCAACTGCGTCCCGTTCGCCGACGACCGGGTGCGGCTGGTCGGCGTGCGCGCGGGGCCGGACTGCCCGGTCAACGACACGCCCCTGCGGCAGCTCACCTACCTGTTCCCGGACCTGCACATGGTCGTGGTCGCCATCGGCCGCGGCGACCGGGTGTTCATTCCGGACGCCGACGACCAGATCCTGAGCGGCGACGAGGTCCATTTCGTGGTCGAGACCCGGCATGTCGCTCGTGCCATGTCGGCCTTCGGCTACGAGGAGCGGTTGAGCGACCGGCTGATCATCGGCGGCGGCGGCAATGTCGGCCTGTTCCTGGCCCTCGAGCTGGAGCGCCGCCACCCGGAGATCGACGTCAAGTTGATCGAGTTCGACCCGGCCCGGGCCGAGATGGTGGCCGACCGGTTGCCGCGCAGCGTCGTCCTGCAGGGCGACATCCGCGAGCCGGAGCTGCTCAACGAGGCCGACGTCGGCTCGGCATCGGCCATGATCACGGTGACCAACCATGACGAGATCAACATCATGGCGAGCCTGCTGGCCAAGCGGCTCGGCTGCCGGCGCGGCCTGGCCCTGGTCAACAACAGCACCTACGATCTGATCAACCGCGCGATGGGCGTCGACGTTGCGGTCAACCCGCGCGACATCACCGTCTCCAGCATCCTGCAGCACGTGCGCCGCGGCCGCATCAAGGCGGTCCATGCGATCGGCGACGGCGAGGCCGAGGTCTACGAGGCCGAGGCGCTGGAGACCTCGCAGCTGGTCGGCAAGCCCCTGCGCGAGGCCAGGTTCGCGGGCGGCGTGATCGTCGGCGCCGTGGTGCGCAAGGGCGAGGTGATCATGCCGCGCGGCGACACGCTGATCCGCGGCGGCGACCGCGTGATTCTCGCCGCGCGCAAGGATATGGTGCGCCGGGTCGAGCAACTGTTCGCCGTGCGCCTCGACTTCTTCTGAACCAGACCGCTCCGGACCGATACCCCATGCCGCGCATCGCCTATGTCAACGGCCGCTATCGGCCGATCGGTGCCCTGGCGGTGCAGGTGGAGGATCGGGGGCTGCAGTTCGCCGACGGCGTTTACGAGGTGATCAAGGCGCTGGGGGGGCGGCTGTGCGATCTCGAGCGCCATCTCGATCGGCTGCATCGCTCGCTGGCGGCGCTTTCGATCCCGGCGCCGGCCTCGCGCGCGGCCCTTGGCACGATCCTGGGTGAGGTACTGCGGCGCAATCGGCTGGCGGATGCTGCAGTGTATGTCCAGGTCAGCCGGGGTGTCGCCCCGCGCAACCATCTGTTCCCCAAGGGTGTCCGCCCGTCGCTGATCGTGACCGCCCGCCGCGCGCATTTCCCCAAGCCCACGGAACTCGCCGAGGGCGTGGCCGTTCTCACGCTGCCCGACCAGCGCTGGAAGCGCTGCGACATCAAGTCGGTCAGTTTGCTGGCCAACGTCCTGGCACGGCAGGCCGGGGCGGAGGCGGGATGCCGGGAAGTATGGTTGCACGATGCGGACGGCCAGGTGACCGAGGGCTCGAGCTCGAATGCCTACATCGTCGACCAGGCCGGCCGGCTGATCACGCATCCGCTCGGGCCACAGATACTGGGTGGGATTACCCGCACCGTGGTGCTGGAGCTGGCGCGTGCCATGGACATCGAGGTGGTGGAGCGGCCATTCACGATCGCGGAGGCCCGCGAGGCGCGGGAGGCGTTTTTGACCAGCACCTCTTCCTTGGTGCTCCCCGTGACGACCATCGATGGCCGGCCCGTCGCGAACGGCATGCCCGGCTCGATCGCGACACGCTTGCTCGAGGCTTACCGGGAGCACCTGTCGCTGCGGAGCGCGTGACACATCTGTCCACCAATGGTTGCATTTCGCGGCGGTACCGGCGAAAGATCGCTTGCTGTCTGTTTGTGGTACCGGTATCCGCACCGATATGGACTCCGTGACGATGTCTGCTCGGGCGCATGATCCCTGGCATCGTCGCCTGCGTGTGGCAGCTCGGCTCGACAGAGCCTGCGGTGCCGACTGTGTGTAAAGAAAAGAAGAAAGGACGACCGACATGGCGACTGAGAAGCAGCAAAATCTGCAGGATGTGTTTCTCAACCACGTTCGGAAGAACAAAGTACCGGTGACCGTGTTCCTGATCAACGGTGTGAAGCTGCAAGGCGTCATCAGCTCGTTCGACAATTTCTGCCTGCTGTTGCGCCGCGACGGCCATGTTCAGCTCGTCTACAAGCACGCGGTGTCGACGGTGATGCCGTCCGCGGCCGTGCGTCTCTACGAGCCGTCGGCCGAAGAGCAGGCGCAGCCGCAGGGCTGACCGGTCACGTCCTCGCCTTCCACTAACGACGAGGTCGTCGCGGCGGGCCGGGCCTGGGTCCTGTGCCCGCTCGACCCGTCCGCCACGGCCGATCGCGCGCCGCTCAGCCGGCTTGCCGAGGCGGTCGGTTTGGCGCGCGCGCTCAACCTAGAGGTCACGCGCAGCGAGCTCGTGCCGTTGCGGCAGAAAGTGCCCGCGACGCTCCTTGGCTCGGGCAAGGCCAAGGAGCTCGGCCTCGCGCTGGAGGCGGATCCGGCCGAGCTGGTGGTGGTCGATGCCGCGCTGACCCCGGTGCAGCAACGCAATCTCGAGCGGATCTGGAAGACCAAGGTCATCGATCGGACCGGCCTGATCCTCGAGATCTTCGGCGAGCGCGCCCAGACCCGCGAGGGCGTGCTTCAGGTCGAGCTCGCGGCGCTGACCTACCAGCGCTCGCGGCTGGTCCGTTCGTGGACCCATCTCGAGCGGCAGCGCGGCGGTTTCGGATTTCTGGGCGGCCCGGGCGAGAGCCAGCTCGAGCTCGACCGGCGGCGGATCACGGAGCGGATCGTCCGCATCAAGCTGGAGCTGGCCGACGTGCAGCGCACGCGCGGCCTGCATCGCGAGGCCCGCAAGCGGGTCCCCTATCCGGTGGTGGCGCTGGTCGGCTACACCAACGCCGGCAAGTCGACCTTGTTCAACCGTCTGACCGGTGCGTCGGTCGATGCGCGCGACCAGGTGTTCGCGACGCTCGATCCGACCATGCGCCAGATCGCGCTGCCGTCCGGCGCCAATGCGATCCTCTCCGACACGGTGGGCTTCATCACCGACCTGCCGACCTCACTGGTGGCCGCGTTCCGCGCGACGCTGGAGGAGGTGCTTTCGGCCGACCTGATCGTCCATGTCCGCGACATCAGCCATCCCGACACCGAGGCGCAGAAGCGCGATGTCGAGACGGTGCTGACGGAGCTCGGCATCGGCGCCGAGGATCGCGCCACGCGCATGGTCGAAGCCTGGAACAAGATCGACCTGCTGACCCCGGAGGAGCTGGACGCGCTCTGGGCGGCGGCCGGGGGCAGCACCGGCGTCAACCTGCTCTCCGCGGCGGAAGGCACCGGGCTTGTGCCTCTGCTGGAAGCCGTGGACCGTCGGCTCGCGGCGAACCGGACCGTGGTCGAGCTCGACCTGGACTACAACTCCGGCGCGGTCGTGGCCTGGCTGCACCGGCACGGCGAGGTGCTCGAGCGCACCGACGACGGCACCGGCCTTCATCTCAAGGTTGCAATCGCGGCACCCGAGCGAGCCCAGCTCGCCCACAAGCTCGGCCGGCCGGTCTAGCCCCTCCCGTTTCGCCCGCCAACAGCGCCGGTAGCCCAAGAAAAAGCAGGCTGCGGAAGACCGCAGCCTGCGAGTGGGGGAGGAAACGCCTCAAGTCGGGTGTCGTGGGGGGAACCCCCGAGACACAGCGGCATAGTGCGTTACGGTTGATTTGGTGTCAACAGCAATTTCTAAAATCGCGATAGAAAATTTGCGGACATTCAACTTCGGCGTTTTACGGCCGATCGTTCCACCATCTGCTAGGCCACGAGTTCGCCAGCGCGCTCGGCGACCAGCTCCATGGCCTCGCGCTCTGCGTTCTCCCGCTGGCTCTGGCGCTCGGCGCGGCGGCGCGAGATCTCGTACCAGATGGCACCCGCGACGGTGAGCAGGATCAGGATCAGCGCCAGCGCGTTCATGGTCGGCGTAATGCCGGTCCGGATCTTGGAGCCGACATAGACCGTGAGCGTGTCGGCGGTGCCGCGCGTGAACAAGGTGATGTTGTAATTCTCGACCGACTGGAAAAACGCGATCAGTGCCGCGGCGCCGATCGCCGGATACAAATGCGGGATGATGATCCGCCGCATCACCTGGATATTGCTGGCGCCGAGGTCGAGGGCTGCCTCCTCGAGCGCCGGATCGAAGCTCTGCAGGCGGGCGAGGACGAGCAGCATCACGTAGGCGATGATGAACGAGCTCTGACCGAGCACCGAAAGGTGCAGGCCCGCCGGCACGTTGATCTGGTTCCAGAACAGCAGGGTCGAGATACCGATCACGATGCCGGGCGTCAGGATCGGCGCCACCATCACGCCGTACAGGAACGAGCGCGTGCGCGACTGCAGGCTGTTGATCAGGATCGCGGCCGCGGTGCCGATCGGCAGCGAGATCACCACCACGGCCAGGGCCACCAGCACCGTGTTGCGGGCGGAGGACCACATCCGCTGGTCGTTCCAGAGGTCGATGAACCAACGGTCGGTCAGGCCGACCCACGGATAGACCGAGGGGAACTTGGTGTCGTTCAGCGCGGCCCCGCCCATGATGATCAGCGGCAGGAACAGATAGGCCAGGAACAAGCCGACATAGAACTTGATCAGGAAGCGGCCGAGAGGATTTTCGATCATGGCTGGCCGCTCACTTCGCGATGTCGGTCAGGCGCACCTTCAACAACCGCATGATCAGCGTGATGAAGCCGGTGCACAGGACGAGCAGGATGAAGGCGTAGGCCGAGCCCTGGTTCCAATCGCCACCTTCGAAGAACCATTGCTGGATGATCTCGGTGAACCAGCGGGTCCCCGGCGAGCCCAGCAGGCTCGGCACGATGATCGAGCCCGCCGACAGCATGAACACCATCACGCAGCCCGAGGCGATTCCTGGCTTCGCGTGCGGGATCACCACCCGCCAGTGCGTCCGCCACAAGGGCGAGCCCAGATCCTCCGCCGCCTCGATCTGGTTCGAATCCAGCGACTGGACCGAGTTGTAGATCGGCAGCAGCATGAACAGCAGGTAGGTGTAGACCAGCCCGACCACGACCCCGTTGCCGCCGGTCAGCCAGCGGACTGGCCGCTCCATCAGGCCGGTGCCGAGCAGAAACGCGTTCAGCGGGCCCTGATAGGACAGGATGATGAACCAGGCGAACGAGCGCAGGATCTCGTTGACCCAGAACGGGATGATCAACAGGAGGAACAGCGTCGGCGCGTTCTTCGGGTGAATGATCTTCGCCAGGTAGAACGCCATCGGGTAGCAGACCACGAGGCACAGGGCGGTGACGAAGGCGCTGGCCAGGATGGTGCGCAGGAACACGCCGAAATGGACCGTGTTGCGAAACAGGGTCGCATAGTTCTTCAGCGTGTAGACATCCTCCGGCCCGCCGATCTTGTCGATCGTCAGGTAGGGCCGGAGCGAGAACTGGAACATCAGGAAGTAGGGCATGACCACGAGGGCCAGCAGCCAGAAGGCCGTGAGGCCGAGCATCACCCAGGTGAGGGTCTGCCCGTAGCGGCGCGTTAGCTCCCCCACCGCGCGGGCCTCAGGCTCGGCCGCCGACGGCGTCGGACAGCACCACGCTGTGCTCGGGTGCGAAATTAAGGTGCAGCCGTTGACCGACATCGGGCACCGGCTCGCCGGGGTCGTTATGAACCTGCGCCATGTAGACCCCTCCCTGATCGCCGCGGGCGTGCACGTTGATGAAATTGCCTTCGAACGCGACCTCGGTGATCTCGACCGGCAGCGCGTTGCGCCCGGTATCCGGTACTGGGGCCAGAATGGAGTGCTCCGGCCGCACATACAGCTTGGCCGAGTTGCCCTGGGCGATGCCGGGTCCGAGCCGGGCATTGAAGGTACCGAACGCGGTCTCGATCCGCCCCGATCCATTGGTGGCGGCGATCACCCGGCCCGGGATCACGTTGTTCTCGCCGACGAACGAGGCGACGAAGCCGTTGGCCGGGTTGTTGTAGATCTCCTGCGGCACGCCGACCTGCTGCAGCACGCCGTTCGACATGATGCCGACCCGATCGGACATCGCCAGGGCCTCGCCCTGGTCATGGGTGATGTAGATGAAGGTGACGTTGGTCCGTTTCTGGATCGCCCGCAGCTCGGAGCGCATGTGCTGGCGCAGCTTCAGATCGAGCGCGCTCAGCGGCTCATCCAGCAGCATCACCTTGGGCTCGACCGCCAGGGCCCGGGCAATGGCGACGCGCTGCTTCTGCCCGCCGGAGAGCTGGCCCACGGTCTTGTCGGCGGCCCCCGGCAGATCGACCAGGCGCAGCAATTCTTCCGCCCGTTCCCGGCGTTGCGCCTTGTCGACGCCACGCACCTCGAGACCGAACGCGATGTTCTCCGATATCGTCATCAGCGGAAACAGCGCGAGGTTCTGGAAGATCAGCGCGGTCGGCCGCTGGTTCGGCCGGATCCCGCGCATGTCGCGACCGCCGATGCGCACCGCACCTTCGGTCGGGTCGATGAAGCCGGAGATCATCCGCAGGATCGTGGTCTTGCCGCAGCCCGAGGGGCCGAGGAACGAGAAGAACTCGCCAGCCTTGATCGTGACGTCGACATTGTCGACCGCCCGGAAGGCGCCGAAGTTCATGCAGACTCGGTCGAGTTGGACGTCTTCGCTCATCGTGCCTTACCGGCTTGGGCGTCTACCTCCGTGGAGCAAGGAACGGGCCAGCCGTCGCCGGCCGGCCCGCCTCGCTGTTACGCCGCCTGGAACTTGTCGGCGTATTCGTTGCGTAGGGTGAGATACTCGCTTGTCTGCGACGGCCACCACCACAGCTTGCTCACGGCATCACCAGGGAACGACGCCTTGTAGAAGGCGCTCACCTTCGGGTCGGCAAGATCGATCCCACCCTTCGCCACCGGGTTCGCGCGGAAGGCCTCGGCGTGCAGCACCGAACCCTCAGGCGAGCCGATGAACTTCACGAACTCGGTCGCCTGCTCGACGTTCTTCGCGTTCTTCAGGAGCATGAAGCCCTGGTTCCAGGCGAAAGCGCCCTCCTTGGGGGCGAGGTAGGAGAACGGCAGACCCTCGCTCTGGAGGTTGAAGCCAGTCGAGTCCCAGCACTGGCCGAGCACGCAGCCATTGGTCCGGAATGCCGCCTGGGCCTCGTTCTCGCCCTTCCAGAACTGGGCGATGTTCGGCTTGGCCTTGACGGCCTCTTCGAGGATCACGTCCCAGTTCGCCTTCATCACGTCCATGTTCGTGTAGCTCTCGATGAACGGATGGGGCAGCTTGCCCTGCAACTCGAGGTAACGTCCCATGGCCGCCAAGGCCGAATGCGGCCGTACCGTGACCAGCCCAACGTATTTGGGGTCGAACAGGTCGCCGAGGCTCGCCGTGCCATACTCCATCGGCGCGTCCTGGGTGTTGTAAACCAGAGCCTCGGTGCCCCAGACGCTGGGGTAGAAGTACCGCTTGCCGTCGATGGTCGCCATCTCGCCGGCTTGGCCCGTGACCAAGCCCGGCTCGTAGGAATTGACGTCGATACTATCGCTCCAGGGCTGGATGATGCCGTTCTCGTAGTAGCCCTGGACGTGGTCGACCGTGGGCTCACAGAAGTCGACGGTTCCGGTCTGCAGCGATAGCTTGGCCTGAGCCTTGATCAACTCGTTGTCCGGCTGCTCGTTGAAATTCACCTTGATGCCGGTCTTCTTTTCGAAGGCGGCGAATTCCTTGCTGAAATCGTAGCCGGCCCAGCCCATGAAGTTGACCTCGCCCGACGAGGCCAGGACCCGCGGGCTGACGATCGCCGGCGCCGCGATGGCGCCGGCCAGGACGGCACTACCCTTGAGCAGGGTCCGGCGGTCGACGCCGCCGCCCGCATACGGCAAACGCGTGTTTCCAGACATTCCTCACACCCCTCGCAAGTTTCGGCGCCGCCTTGATGGCCGCGTCCGGCGTCAGCAGGCCCCGATCTTGCAGCGCGGGAGGTCCGGCCGCAAGCGCCACCTGTAAGGAGCCAGCCAGGGACTCCGGCAGGCCCGTGCGGGTTGGTCTTAGGCGTGAATAGTGACAGTTGAAGTTCAGCCAGGAGATCGCGAGCACAAAGTGCGTGCCGGCACGGTAGGCCGGCGACCAGCTCAACCATCACCGACAGGATTTCGGTTCGGCTGCCACGCCATTGTCGAGCAACCCACTAGCCTTCTGCCCGGCTCTCCGTGTTCACGAGGCAGATGCCGTGCAGCGTTGAACGCCGAGGCTCGCCCGCCACCGCATCTCCCGCTATGAAGCCCGATACGGCAGGCAAGGGCAGGGGAGGCACCAGATGACCCGGATGACCGCGAGCGAGGCATTCGTCGAGACGCTGGTGGCGCAGGGCGTCACCCACGTGTTCGGCATCGTCGGCTCGGCCTACATGGACGCGCTCGACATCTTCCCGGCCGCCGGTATCCGCTTCGTCTCGGTGGCGCACGAGCAGGGTGCGGGCCACATGGCCGACGGCTTCTCTCGCGCCTCGGGTCGCCACGGTGTCTGCATCGCGCAGAACGGTCCCGGCATTACCAACTTCGTGACCTCGATCGCGGCCGCCTACTGGGCCCACAGCCCGGTGGTGATGATCACGCCCGAGACCGGCTCGAACACGCAAGGGTTGGGCGGCTTCCAGGAGACCGAGCAGCTGCCGTTCTTCGAGAAGATCACCAAGTACCAGGTCCACTGCCCGCAGCAGGCGCGCATGGCCGAGCTGCTGTCGCGCTGCTTCGACTACGCCATGCTCGAGCGCGGGCCGGCCCAGTTCAACATCCCGCGCGACCTGTTCTACGGCGAGGCCGACTACGCCATCCCGGCACCCATCCGCGTCGAGCGCGGGCCCGGCGGGCCGGACAGCCTCGCTGCCGCGACCGAGCTGCTGGCGGGTGCGAAGTTTCCGGTGATCCTGTCGGGCGGCGGCATCGTCATGTCGGGTGGCGTGCCCGAGGTCGTGCGGCTGGCCGAGCAGCTCGGCGCGCCGGTCGTCAGCACCTATCTGCACAATGACAGCTTCCCGCAGAGCCATCCGCTCTGGGCCGGCCCGATCGGCTACCAGGGTTCGAAGGCCGCCATGAAGCTGCTGGCCCAGGCCGACGTGATTCTTGCGCTCGGCACCCGGCTCGGCCCGTTCGGCACGCTGCCGCAGCATGGGCTCGAGTACTGGCCCAAGAATGCGCAGCTGATCCAGGTCGACGCCAACCCGCGCAAGCTCGGTCTGGTGAAGCAGGCGGCGGTCGGCATTTGCGGCGACGCCAAGGCGGCGGCGGCCGACATCCTGACCCGGCTGGAGACCGGCAACCGCACCATCGCGGCCCATGGCAACCGCGACCAGCGTCTGGCCGAGATCAAGGCGCAGAAGGCCGAGTGGGAAGCCGAGCTGAACCATTGGGGCCAGGCGGACGGCAGCCCGATCGGCCCGCGCCGCGCGCTGCGCGAGCTGGAGAAGGCGATGCCGGCCGACGCGATGGTCACCACCGACATCGGCAATATCTGCTCGGTCTCCAACAGCTACCTGCGCTTCGAGCGCAGCCCGTCCTTCATGGCGGCGATGAGCTTCGGCAATTGCGGCTATGCCTATCCCACGGCGATCGGCGCCAAGGTCGCTTCGCCCGACCGCCCGGCCATCGCCTATGTCGGCGACGGTGCCTGGGGCATGAGCCTGCAGGAGACGCTGACCGCCGTGCGCGAGAGCATCCCGGTCGTCGCGGTCGTGTTCAACAACGGCCAGTGGGGGGCCGAGAAGAAGAACCAGGTCGACTTCTACGCCGACCGCTATCTCGGCACCAACCTCGCCAACCCCAGCTTCGCCGGCATCGCCGAATCCATGGGCGCCCGCGGCATCAAGGTCGACCATCCGGATGCGGTCGGCGACGCACTCAAGGACGCCGTCGCCTGCGGCCGGCCGACCGTGCTCGAGCTGATGGTGACCCAGGAGCTAGGCGACCCGTTCCGCCGCGATGCGCTGAAGAAGCCGGTGCGGCTGTTGGACAAGTACAAGGCCTATACGGTCGCTTAGCGACTTTGGCCGGCCGGCCGATTCCCAATCCGGAGGCCGCGTCGCACGGCGACGGGTTTGAGGTGACCGGCGGCTCAAAAGCCCGACCCGAAATGAAGTAAGTGATTTCAGCCGATTATGGTTAGCCGGAGTTGCGAGCAACGACCGGATCGCCAGATATCTCGGACTGAAATCACCTGCCGCCAGGATCAGCGCGCGCCACGATGGGACTTGGCAGCGGATCAACCCCTATCTGCCGCTGCTGCCCCGTAAATGGGTGGTCGAGCGCACACTGGCTCGCCTCATCCGCAACCACCTTTTGGCTCATGCTGGCGAGCGTCAAGCCACTTTCGTGAGGATGACCAGAGTATAAACAATTTCCTGGTTATTAAGTCTGACTCTAATAAAGCTTTTCGTTTCTTCTCCTGTTCACTATCTCGGCGCCCGAGAAATTAAATATTGTTGACGCCTGTACCAGATTTCACGCTATCATGTTTCCGTACTTGCCGATGGCGAGGCCCCCGTAGTCTGTATAATGACGTTAGGATAGAAAGATGCTCCAATTGTACGCCAGTACGCGTCGTTTTGTGGCGGGTGCCGTGATAGTTCCGGCAATAATGATCGTGAAGGTTGCAGTAGGGGCACCCGCCGTGCCGACAACACCGTCGGTCCTGATCTCGCGCGAAAGCGGTCAGTGTGTGGTCAATCCCGGCACCGCGCCAACCCCGGGCCTGCAGCTGGTCCAGCAGCCGTGCCAAGGCGCCCAGGCCGAGACCTGGACCATGCAGCCGGTCAGCGGCGGCTACCGGATCGTCTCATCGCTCAATGGCTTTTGTCTGGGCGTGGCCGGCGCTTCGACGGCCGACGGCGCCGCCATCCAGCAGCAGAGCTGCAACGGTAGCGCCGCCCAGAAGTGGACGGCGGTGACGGCCGGCTCATGGCGGAAGCTTGTCGCGAAGCATAGCGGTAAGTGCCTCAACGTCGCCGGCGATGCACGTGGGACCGGTTCCGTGTTGACGCAGGCCGCGTGCGGCGGCGCCAACCGTCAGAAGTGGACGATCTCGGACACGCCACTGCCGTCCGTCTGGAGCGCGAAGATCCAGTTTCCGCTGGTGCCGGTGGCGGTGGCCAACATGGCCAACGGCCGCCTGGTCGTATGGTCGGCGTTTCAAAAGCTGAGTTATGGTGGCGATCATGGAAAGACCTACACCGCTGTCTTTGACCCGGAGACGATGACATCGAGCGAACAGTTGGTGAGCAATACTCACCACGACATGTTCTGCCCGGGCACCACCACGCTCGCGGACGGCAGGCTCCTGGTCAACGGCGGCAGCAGCAGCGCGAAGACGAGCATCTTCGACCCGGCGCTCGGGGCTTGGTCGGCGGCGGGCGAGATGAGCATCCCGCGGGGGTATCAGGGCAACACGCTACTCTCGACCGGCGAGGTGTTGACGTTGGGCGGCTCCTGGAGCGGAGGTCAGGGCGGCAAGAGCGCCGAGCTGTGGAACCCGACTGGCTGGCGGCGGCTGCCGGGAGTCACCGCGGAGCCGTTCCTGGGGACCGATCCGGCCGGGATCTTCCGAAACGACAACCACCTTTGGCTGGCAGCGTGGCGAGACGGCTGGGTCTTCCACGCCGGCCCCTCCACTGCCATGCACTGGATCGACACGGCAGGCAGCGGCCGGGTGATCGATGCGGGCCAGCGCGGCGACGACGCCTTCGCCATCAACGGCAACGCCATACTCTTCGACGTGGGCAAGATTCTCAAGGTGGGAGGGGCGCCCGCCTACAAGAGCGGCCACTCCACGGATGCCAGCTACATCATCGACATAACCGGCGGACCCGCGGCGCCGGTGGTGGTGCGCAAGATCGCGCCAATGACCTTCCCGCGGGCCATGCACAACAGTGTGGTGCTTCCGACCGGTCAGGTGGTGATTGTCGGCGGCCTCAATACGGCGCTTGGATTCTCGGACCGGAGCTCGGTCCTCATGGCCGAGCTTTGGGACCCGAATACGGAGAAGTTCACCCGGCTGTCGCCGATGACGACGCCGCGCAACTATCACAGCGAGGCTTTGCTGATGCTCGACGGGCGGGTTTTCGTCGGCGGGGGTGGTCTGTGCGGGGCGTGCAACGTGAATCACCCCGATGCCGAGATCCTGACGCCGCCCTATCTCCTCAACGCCGATCTTACGCTCCGGCCTCGGCCCGAAATCATCTCGGCCCCGCCGGCCGCCGGTTGGGGCGACCCGGTCACCGTCGAGACCGGTGCAGCCGTGGCGGGGTTCGCGTTGGTGCGGATGTCTGCCGCGACGCACTCGGTCAACAACGATCAGCGCCGCATCCCACTGCGCATCGTTGGCGGCACCCCGACGCCCGGCTACATGCTCGAGATTCCGGCAGATCGAGGGGCCGTCCTGCCGGGAAACTACATGCTGTTTGCCCTGGACGCGAATGGCACGCCGAGCATCGCAAAGGTCATCGCGATCCGGTAGGTTCCTCGGCACGGCCGCGCCCCACGACGTGCTTGCAGCGGTGTGGTTTTCGCCCTTGCATTCGATGACGATCACCCCCGCTGGCTCCTGTCCATGGCTTTGCTCCTCACAGCGGTGCTGGCACGCTTGCCATCTCGATCGAGCGCACCAACATCCCCAGCATGCGGCAGGCATATTGGTGCCAGCCGCCGATCGAGGGTAGGTCGATGCGCCGGTACGCTGCTTGTTTGATGACGATGGTAATGTCTGGATGCGCTTGGCAGGGCCCGGCGCTCGAGGGTCATGCGGGGCTCCAGTACCAGGTGATTAGCTTCTACGACGCACATGCCTCTGAGCGGCAATGGTCGTGCCCCAACCCGGCCATGCAGTCGGTCACCTCGACCCGGGTGGTCGAGGATACACCTCAGAAGGTGGTCATGGACATCCGCTACTACTGGGTCGACTGGAGCCAAGCGACGGATGTCCCGGGCGGCAGCCTCACCACCTGCCGGGACTGGGGCGAGCGCACCTTCACCTTCGCCAGGAATTCCGACGGTACTCTGCAACCAGAAAGCATGACCGGCCCGCAGAAGCGGGTCTGATGCATGGTGCTCAAAACTCGCTCGGCGCCCCACCTTCGCGGACCCGGCGGTCGACGAAGGCGTCCAGCTCGTCCTTGACCCCCGGGTCGATCGGCGGCGGCTCGTAGGACGCCACCAGCTCCTTGTAGATCCGGTTGGCGTGCCGCGCGGCGTCGGGTGCCCCGGCCTCGCGCCAGCTCTCGTAGTTGCGCCAGTCCGACACCAGCGGCGCATAGAACGCGGTGCGGAACCGCTCCTGGGTGTGGGCGCAGCCGAAGAAATGGCCGCCTGGGCCGACCTCGCGCACGGCATCCAGCGCCAGGGTCGATGCGTCGACCTGCAGCGGCTCCAGGAACGAGGCCACCATCTGCAGCGTGTCGACGTCGATCACCAGCTTCTCGAACGAGGAGCACAGGCCGCCCTCGAGCCAGCCGGCCGAGTGCTTGACCAGGTTGCCGCGGCCCATCACCACGGCCCACAGCGAGAAGATCGATTCATACATCGCCTGGCCGTCGACCGAGTTGGCGGCGCAGGTGTTGGATGTGCGGTAGGGCAGGCTGTAGCGCCGTGCGAGCTGGCCGCCGACCAGCACCGATTTCATGTACTCCGGCGTGCCGAAGGCTGGCGCGCCCGACTTCATGTCGACATTGCTGGTGAAGCCGCCATAGATCACCGGCGCGCCCGGCCGCACCAGCTGGGCCAGCGCAATGCCCAGCAGCGCCTCGGCGTTCTGCTGCGCCACCGCGCCGGCCACCGTGACCGGGGCCATCGCACCCGCCAGCGTGAACGGGGTCAAAACGACGATCTGGCCGGCGCGCGCCATCTCGATGATGCCGGCGGCCATCGGCGAATCCAGCCGCAGCGGGGAGCTCGTGTTGATGATCGTCATCAGGGACGGCTCGCGCTCGAGCTGCGCCCGGTCAATGCCGCGCGCGATCCGGCACATCTCGATGCCGTCACGGATCCGTCCCCAACCCAGCGAGTAGGAGTGGGTGGGCTTGTCGGTCATCGTGTAGATGTCGCGCAGCGCCTCGAGGTGACGCACGTCGGGCGGGATGTCGATCGGCTCGACCGTGTAGCCGCCGGTCAGATGCAGGATGTTGAAGGTCTGGCCGAGCTTCAGGAAGTTGCGGAAATCGGCCCGATTGCCCGGGCGCCGACCGCCATCCAGGTCGGAGCAGTTGGGTGGGCTCGCCACCGGCGAGAACATCATCCAGTTGCCACCGACGTGCAGGTCATGCGCCGGATTGCGCGCATGCATCGTGAACTCTGCCGGCGCGTTGGCCACGGCTCCCAGGACCAGCTCGCGATCCGCGCGGACGCGCAGGCCGTCGATCTTGGCGCCTGCGGCTTGGAGGATATCGCGCGCTTCGGGCAGCAGCACGTCCATCCCGATCTCTTCCAGAATGGTCAGCGCCGCCTCGTGGATGCTCTCGAGCTGGTCCGCCGAGACCAGGTCGACCGGCGGCATCAGGTTGCGCGGCTGCTTCCATGGCAGCTGGCTGATGTCGCCCGCCACGCGCGCCGGGCGCCGGCCGCGCCGCTCGCCGCGTCCGCCCGCGGTCTCGACCGAGCTCATGCCACGCCGATCCTTACCATGGTCTCAGAAGTCCTTGCAGAGCCGCAGGCTGTCGTAGATCGCCGCGTGGATGTTGCGGCTGGTGACCGCGTCGCCGACCCGGAACAGCTGGAAGGCGCCATCGGCGTTGTGGGTCAGGTCCTGCGGCCTGCCGGTCAGCAGTGCCGCCTGGTCGATCTCGCCATGGTTGCGCGACCCCGCCTTGAGCCCCTGGTAAAGCTCGTCCGCCGGCAGCGTGCCGTGCTCGACCACGACATGATCGGCCCCCAGGTTCTCCCGCGCCTCCGTGTACATGTTCTTGAACGTCGCCACGAGCCTGTTGCCGCCGCGCGCCACGCCACGCAGCGAGAGATCCGGCACGAAGCGGACGCCGCTCGCATACAGCGCCTTCATGAACTGGGCCGAGTTGGTGGCCCCCAGCTCGACCGCCGGCATGCGGTCCGGAACCACGAACGTCACCTTGACCCCGCGCTGGGCCAAATACTCGGCGACGCTCGGTCCCTGATGCTGGCCGTTCTCGTCGTAGACCAGCACCTCGCCCGAAAGGGCGACCTGCCCGGACAGCACGTCCCAACCACTGACGACGAGATCCTCGCCCGGGCCGAAGAAGCCGATGTTTGGGATGCCCCCGGTAGCAACGACGACAATGTCGGGTGCCAGCGCCAGCACGTCGTCGGCGTCGCCGTAACTGTTGAGGCGGACATCGACGCCGGCGAGCTCGATCTCGCTCTGCAGCCAGCCGGTGATGCCCAGGATCTCGCGCCTTCGGTCGAGCCGGGCGGCGAGATTGACCTGCCCGCCCAGCCGGTCGGTGGCCTCGAGCAGCACCACCTCGTGACCGCGGGCGGCCGACACCCGCGCCGCTTCCAGCCCCGCCGGCCCACCGCCGATGACGACGACGCGCTTCCTGGCGCCGGCGCTGGGCGGGATCACGTGCGGCATGGTCCGCTCGCGGCCGGTCGCCGGGTTGTGCAGGCAGAGCGCGTCGCCGCCGACATAGATCCGGTCGATGCAGTAGCCGGCGCCGACACAGGGCCGGATGCGGTCCTCCTCGCCACGCTTGAGCTTGGCCACGATGTGCGGGTCGGCCAGATGCGCGCGGGTCATGCCGACCATGTCGAGATAGCCCTCGGCCACGGCATGGCGCGCCGTGCTGAGGTCGGTGATCCGGGTGGCGTGGAACACCGGCAGTCCGGTCTCGGCGCGGATCGTCCGGGCGTGGTCGAGATAGGGACCGGTGCGCTGGCCCATGGTCGGGATCAATTTGGAGATGCCGAGATCGGTCGACGCGTCGGCGCCGATCACGTTGATGAAGTCGATCAGGCCCGAGCGCGCGTGGCGGACGGCGATCTCCAGGCTCTCCTCCGGGCTCATCCCACCCTCGACCATCTCGTGCGCCGACATGCGGATGCCGACGATATAGGCGTCGCCGACCGCGCGCCGGATCGCCTCGAACATCTCGAGGCTGAAGCGGATGCGGTTGGCGAGGCTGCCGCCATAGCCGTCTGTGCGCTGGTTCATGGTCGGCGACCAGAACTGGTCCGGCAGATGGGAGGAGCAGATCACCTCCAGCCCGTCGAGCCCGCCCTCCTTGGCCCGGCACGCCGCCTCGCCATAGGCGAGCTGGATGCGGCGGATATCCTCGATTTCCAGCTCCTTCGGGAAGGAACGGTGCTGGTGCTCGCGTAGCGGCGAGGGCGAGACCGGGGGCAGCCAGTCGCCGGTGTCCCAGCGCGTGCGCCGGCCCGCATGGGTGAGCTGGATCATCAGCGCGCAGTCGTGCGCGTGGATACGCTGGCTGAACGCCTGCAGCACCGGGATGATCCGGTCGTGGCTGATGTCGATCTGGCCGAACGAGGACGGGCTGTCCGCGGCGACGCTGGACGAGCCGCCGAACATGGTCAGCGCCAGCCCGCCCTTGGCCTTCTCCTCGTGATAGAGCTGGTATCGCTGTTGCGGCAGGCCGTCCGTGACGTAGGACGGTGCATGTGCGGTGCTCATCACCCGATTTTTCAGGGTGAGATGCTTGAGCTGCAGGGGCCGCAGCAGCGGGTCGGCAACGGACATGCGACGGGCCTCCAGCGTGGATGCGCGGCAAGGTGTACGCCGCGCCCGCCGCCAGCGATCTTGCCCGCGCGACATGGCGGTGTCACGAAAGCGGCGTGCAACCGACGCGAGGAAAGCAATGTTCACGAGTTCGCTCGCGGTGGCGGCCGGCGGCGCGATCGGCAGCCTCGCCCGGTTCTGGCTGGCGGAGCTGTTCGTGTCGTTAGGCGTGGTTGCGTTCCCGTGGGCGACACTCGTCGCCAACGTCAGCGGCAGCTTCCTGATCGGCGTGATCGCGGCCATCACCGGACCGGACGGGCGGCTGCTGGTGTCATCCGAGCTGCGCCTGTTCTGGCTCGTCGGCATCTGCGGCGGCTACACGACGTTCTCGTCGTTCAGCCTGCAGACGCTGACCCTGGCCCAGGGCGGCGATTGGGGCCGCGCCGGGCTCAATGTGCTATTGTCGCTGGTGCTGTGCCTGCTCGCCGTCTGGCTCGGCTACATGGCGGCGGCCTACTTCAACCGGCTCGAGGGGTGACCACCGTGCAACTGGCCCAGGACGCGCAATTGCTCCGCATCTTCTTCGGCGAGCAGGATCGGTTCGCCGGCCGGCCGCTCTACGACGCGATCGTGCAAAAAGCGCGCGAGTTGCATCTCGCCGGCGCCACGGTGCTGCGCGGCCCGATGGGCTATGGCCGCAACTCGCACATCCATCGCGCGAACCTGTTCGAGATCTCGGAGGACCTGCCGATCGTCGTCGAGATCGTCGACAGCAAGTCGAAGGTCGACGCGTTCCTGCCCGAACTCGAAAAGATGATGGGCAGCGGGCTGGTGACGTTGGAGCGGGTGCAGGTCATCCGCTATGGGGATGGAGATGTGGCGGCCTGACGGCGCCGAAACGAACGGAGGCGGCTCGATGCCGCCTCCGCCCTGCGCTGAATGCTGACTCAGCGCATCAGTACCAGGGCCACCACTTGTGATAGAGCGCGTTGTCGTACTTGCCGCGGACGAAGCAGTCGAGGCGATACGGCGCCCAACTCACGCACTCTGGACGGCCGGTGATCCTGCCGCCGAGATTCTTCCAGCCTCCCCAGAAAATCCCGTTCCAGGATTTCTGCTTCAGGGTGGCGCTGCCACCGCGACCGAAACAGTCGATCCGGTTGGGTCCCCAGCTCACGCAGTTGGGCTGCGAGGTCAGCTTCCCGCCGAGGCTTTCCCAGCCGCCCCAATAGCTACCCGTCCAATAGCGATGCCATAGCGCACGGTCGGTGCCGCGCGCGAAGCAGTCGATGCGGTTCGCGCTCCAGGTCGTGCAGCTTGGCGTCTCGAGGATGATTCCACCGAGCGATTCGTAGCCGCCCCAGCTGCTGCCGTCCCACCACTTGTGATACAGCGCGCTGTCGGTGCCCTTGACGAAGCAGTCCAGACGGTTGGACGCCCAGCTGACGCATTCGGGAGCGCCGATGATCGCGCCGCCGAGGGTTTCCCAGCCGCCCCAGCTGCTGCCGTCCCACCATCGATGGTAGAGCGCCGCGTCGGTGCCGCGGCCGAAGCAGTCGATGCGGTTCGCGCTCCAGCTGACGCAGTCCGGAGCGCTGGTGAGGACTCCACCGAGATTCTCCCAGCCGCCCCAGCTGCTGCCGTCCCACCACCGGTGATAAAGCGCGGAGTTGCCGCCGCGAGCGAAGCAGTCGATACGGTTCGGTCCCCAACTCGTGCAGCTCGGCTCCTCTAGAATGTACCCGCCGAGAGGTTCCCAGCCGCCCCAGCTGCTGCCGTTCCACCATCGGTGGTACAGAGCGTAGTCGGTGCCGCGAGCGAAGCAGTCGATCCGGTTCGCGCTCCA
The DNA here is from genome assembly GCA_963798145.1 of uncultured Alphaproteobacteria bacterium. Taxonomy (GTDB): domain Bacteria; phylum Pseudomonadota; class Alphaproteobacteria; order Geminicoccales; family Geminicoccaceae; genus Benzoatithermus. The sequence continues at coordinate 308,003 of CAWCSG010000011.1, read as the reverse complement.
GGTCGTGCATTCGGGCGCGCTGGTGATGACACCTCCGAGATATTCGTAGCCGGGGCTCCAGACGGGTATGGCCTGCGCCGGCGCCGTGTCCACGAGCGCCATGAGGCACGCGCCCGCGATGAACGTCGTCGATGACTTCAACATGGTATTCCGCTCCAACCGTTAGCCGATATCTCCTCGTTTCCGCGCTGCCCAATGTATCGCCGCGAGCATTCGCCCGCCTCGTTGGACAGCTCTTCATACTGACTCTTAGTACTATTGATGTCCATATCCGATGACTGGATCAATTGTGGAATGTCACTGCGTCAAATGATACGACATAAAGAACTATAAACTATCAATGATGACCACGTGCCGAAAGCGAGAGCTTAGCAATTGATAACATTAGCTTGCCGCGTTTTCAATGAGAGCTACATAGGAGACAATGCTAGCGCAAAATACAATCCCAAAGGGAAGGCGGCGGCGGTGGTAATCTCGTCCCCTGGCTGGTAGGCCGCGTCGGTATTGGATTCCTGACACGGTGCCCCATTCGCGGAATGATGCGAGGCCACGTTCGGTGTCCACGGTGGACCCGATGATCTCGCGCCTGGCTATTACTTTTGGTTGAAGTGGATCGAAATCTCTTGGTGATTAGCGGATAATTACAACGATCGTATTAGTAGACATATTTGTTCGGATGCCGTCGCTTTACCCGGCCGGCATACCGGCGAATTGCAGCAGGGAGGCTCGCATGGCGATCGTCGACGAGGTGCTCGCGGCCAACGCCGACTGCGCGGCGTGATTCGGCGACAAAGGAAGTCTGGACCTGCCGCCATCCGGCCGGCTATGCCGGCCTCGCCGAGGGCGACGCCCATGTGATCCGCAATGCCGGCGGGCGGGCCTCGGACGATGCGATCCGATCGCCGGTCATCTCGCACAAGCTGCTCGGCAGACAGACCTGGTTCGTGATCCACCACACCAATTGCGGCATACTGGGCGGATTCAAGTGGTCGTCGGAACGGCTGCCACAGCCAATCGGAGCACCGCGTCAAGCGCCTTGGCTGGTGTCTTCCATCCAAGTGTCTGGGGCGCTGGCGCGTTCTTCGCGCGTTCTCCGCAGCCGTGCCCCGGCACGCGTGGCAGGTGCAGCAGCATTGTGAACCGCGTCGCGCGCTCCACCAGCGTGCCGACCGCCGAGCTGCCGAGGCCGAGGATGAGGTCCCCCTCCCAGTGGCCGGGCACCCCCCTGTCGTCCGCCTCTGCCGGGCGCTGGCTGATCAGGATCTCGGGCGCGATGTGCGACTTGCCACGCCCCTGGCTGCGCGCCCGCGGCACCCGTAGCGGCCGGCTAGTCCTCAGGCAGGCCGTCAGCTCGCCCGCAGCGCGCCGCGGCCCTGGACGTACAGCGACTGGTAGATGGCCTCGGGGCTGATCCGCATCGTCTCTTCGCCAGGAAAGTCGAGCCGCAGGCGCTGGGAGATCTGCTCCGGGCTCCACTCACTCGCCCAGCGCCGATGTTTCCGCGGGCCGTGCTGACGGCCCTTCCAATGCACCGCGGGTCCGGGAACCGCACGACCTCCCGGGGCTGCCACGGTGTCGGCCAGCCCGCTCGGCATGCCACTGGGCGTTGCTGAGGTCTACAATCGACACCAGCTGCGCTCGGCACTGGACTATCTGGCGCCGACAGAGTTCGACGCGATCCCATCAGGGCCAGGGGCTGCTGCGCAGCAACCCTGGCCGTTGCGGTAACTGGCTGTCCCTAATTGCGTGTCTCAGCCTCGGGGTGCAGTTCAGACGTCGAAAGACGTGTTGTGCCCCATTGAGTGTGCTGATGCCAAAGGTACAGACGTATGCAGCATCGGCCAGGGGCCACTCTGCAGCGCCCCTGGCCGGAATACAGACGTTCTACCCGAATAATTAGAGGCTGGCTGAGAACGGGACCTTAGCGACAGCCTCTATTGTATTACGGATACGGATGCGGGTACGGAGGCGGAGGCGGAGGCGGAGCATACGCGCCGCCATCCTGGAAGTCCGAGCAGAGTTTGTCGGGATAAATTAGAGTCAGCGTAGTTGCAGTGACTGTTCCGCCGTAGAGGGTCTTGCACTGCCATTCTCTTGGCGTTGAACTCACATAAGTGGACGTGCAATCAAAGTTCACCGGTGATAGAACCACATCGGAGCCTCCACTGCGAACAAATTCGGAGATGAGGCCGAGGTGCGCGCCGGATTCACGCCTTGGATCCCAGCGGTCTTTTTCTGAAGTGACCACGGCGCCATGTGTAACGGCCATGAATGTCTTGTAACCGTATTCGTAAGAATGCTTGCCTAGAGCGCTATAGACTGTCTGCCGTGGTCCGCCCCGGAAGCTGAGGTCAGAATGTTTCTTGACGTCGAGTACAAGTCGAAACGTGTCGATGACTGGCGGACTGGCTTTGTAGCAGACGACCTGGTCTTTGTCTCGTTCAGCTGCTTTGGTTGAACTTACCGGTGCCAGCGCCGGGACCGCGATGGCGAATCCGACAGCGCACTGCCACATTGTTGGTCTTGACATCTTTCGCTCCCAATAACGTCGCGTTCCAACCCAATACTGCATTGATCATCCCAATGACGACGCCGCTTCCAGCGCTCGCGATCACTTGGAACTCCATGCAGTAAATAAACCATAGCACGGAACAACACGCTGTCTCCATATTTAATCCGAAATTATTTGCGCGAATTATAGTATTCTTTGAAGTGCACTATTTGCCTCAGCCCTTCTACTTGTGAGCGATCAATTAAAACAGATGTGTCGTGAAGCTTATGAGATCGGGCAATTTAAAGGCGAACGGGTCTACGGCGTCATCGCCTTGCCCAACCGAAGGACGAAAACCAAGCAACTCAGGTCGCGCGCGCATCCAGTACGCGACATGGAATCGAGACGCTGAGACGAACCGGCAAGCGCCGCAGCCCGGGGGCGCATTACGATACAGAGACCCGTCTGATGACCGTTTCGGGCGTGCGACGGCAAAAAACGGGTGCCGTTCAGATTCACGGCCGCTAACCCGCCGCAGTGATCGCAATTCTTAACCGCGAGTCATCGGGAGCGCGACCGATCGCCCTGACCGGCTAAGCAATCCTGAGTGGGCTACGTGAAGTTTGTCGGCGTCTGACCGTTCGAACGTACGCTTTCAGATCGCGAACGACGTCCCGCAGCCGCACGAGGAGCTGGCGTTGGGGTTCTTCACCTTGAAGTAGGAGCCGGTCAGATCCTCGACATAGTCGAGCTCGGAGCCGATCACGTACATCAGCGACATGCCGTCGACGACCACCGCAGCGCCGTCGCGCTCGATCAGCACGTCGCCGTCCTCGCTCTTGTCGTCGAGCGCGAACAGGTATTGGAAGCCCGAACAACCGCCGCCCGATACGCTGACCCGCAGCTTGGTCGCGGGCCTGCCTTCGGCCTGCACCAGGGCCGCGATGCGCCGCGCGGCGCTGGCGCTCAACGCCAATGGGCCGGGTCGGGCGTCGATCTCTGCCATGCTCGTTCCTCAGCCAGCGTCTCAGCTGACGCCACCTTCCTATTTAAGCGACGCGGTTCTATTGTCAAACCCGCCCGTTGCCCGCGGGCGCCGCCGGACCGATGCATGCCGCTCGCGCCTTATGCCTGCCGACCCGAGACCAGCCGCGGCCGCGCCGTGCCCGAGCCCGAGAGCGACCTGCGCAGCGTCTACCAGCGCGACCGCGACCGGATCGTGCACTCGATCCCGTTCCGACGCCTCGAATACAAGACGCAGGTGTTCGTCAATTTCGAGGGCGACCATTTCCGCACCCGGCTGACCCATACGCTGGAGGTGGCGCAGATCGCCCGCGCCCTGGCCAGGGCGCTGCACGTGGACGAGGACCTGGCCGAGACGGTGGCGCTGGCGCACGATCTCGGCCACAGCGCCTTCGGCCATGCCGGCGAGACGGCGCTGGACGAGGCGCTGGCCGGGTTCGGCGGGTTCGACCACAATCTGCAGACCTTCCGCATCGTCACCCGGCTCGAGCGCCGCTATGCCGGCTTTGACGGGCTGAACCTGACCGCGGAGACGCTGGAAGGCCTCGTCAAGCATCATGGGCCGCTGCTGGCGGCGCCGCCAGCACCCGTGGCCGATCACCCGCTGGCGGGGCGGATGGCCTTGACCAGCCAGCCGACGCTGGAGGCGCAGATCGCGGCGATCGCCGACGATGTCGCCTACAGCAACCACGATCTCGACGACGGCCTGCGCGCCGGCTTCATCGCGCTGGGCGAGCTGGCCGAGGTGCCGCTGGCCAAGGCGGCGCTGGCCGAGGTCGACCGGCTGTACCCCGGCCTGGAGACCGCCCGGCGCGTTCACGAGACGATAAGGCGGCTGATCGACGGCATGGTGCGCGACCTGATCGAAGGCGCCCGGAGGCGGCTGAGCGAGCTCGCGCCAGGCAGCCCGGACGCCGTGCGCGCGCTGTCCGGACCCATCGTGGCCTTCTCGCCCGAGACGGCCGAGGGTCTGCTCGCGCTGCGCGAGTTCTTGCGCGCGCGCGTCTATCGCCACTACAAGGTCAACCGCATGTCGCTCAAGGCGCGACGCGTGGTGAGCGAGCTCGCGGAGGTCTTCCTCGCCGCGCCCGATTGCCTGCCTGACGGCTGGAGCGAGCGGGCCGCACCGCCCCGCTCCCATGCCACCGCCGCAACCGTACGGGATTACATCGCCGGCATGACCGATCGCTACGCGCTCGACGAGCACGATCGCCTGTTCAAGCTGAACCGGGACCGGGCATGAACCCCTTCGCCGAGCTGCTCGGCCTCGTCATCGCGGCCATCGGGCGCCTGCAGGCCGGGGGAAAGCTGCCGGCCGGACTGGACCTCGGCCGCGTCGCGGTCGACCCGCCGCGGGATGCGGCGCATGGCGAGGCCGCGACCAACGCCGCGCTGGTCCTCGCCAAGGCCGCCGGCAAGCCGCCGATGGCGATTGCCGGCCTGCTCGTCGAGGCACTCGCGGGCGCGCCCGATGTGACGAACGCCAGCAGCGCCGCGCCGGGATTCGTCAACCTCACCATGACGCCCGCGTTCTGGCAGCGGCAGGTGGCCGTCGTGCTCGCCGCCGGCGGCGACTATGGGCGGAGCACGATCGGCGGCGGCCGCCGGATCAATGTCGAGTTCTGTTCGGTCAATCCGACCGGCCCGCTTCATGCCGGCCACAGCCGCGGCACGGTGTTCGGCGACGCGCTGGCCTCGATCCTGGCCCATGCCGGCTTCGCGGTCACGCGCGAGTATTATGTGAACGATGGCGGGGCGCAGGTCGAGACGCTCGCCCGCTCGCTGCACCTGCGCTACCGCGAGGCGCTCGGCGAGACCATCGCCGCGATCCCCGAGGGCCTCTATCCCGGCGACTATCTGATTCCGCCGGCGCAGGAAATCGCCGCGCCGCGACGGCGACCGGTGGCGCGGCTGCGCCGAAGCCGAATGGCTGCCCGCATTCGAGCGCACCGGCGTCGCGGCGATGATGGAGCTGATCCGCGCCGACCTCGCCTTGCTGGGCGTGCATCACGACGTCTTCACCTCGGAGCGCGAGCTGATCGCCGCCGGCCGGATCGACGAGGCGCTCCAGGTCCTGGACGGCATGGGACTGCTCTATACCGGCACGCTGCCGCCGCCCAAGGGCGGCAAGCCGCCGGAAGACTGGGAGCCGGTGCCGCAGCTCCTGTTCCGCTCGACCGCCTATGGTGACGAGATCGACCGCCCGCTCAAGCGCTCGAACGGCGCCTGGACCTACTTTGCCGCGGATCTGGCCTACCACCTGGACAAATACCGGCGCGGCTTCGCGCTGATGGTCGATGTCTGGGGTGCCGATCACGGCGGCTATGTGAAGCGGATGCTGGCGGCGGTGCGCGCGCTGACCCAGGGCGAGGGCACGCTCGACATCCGCCTGTGCCAGCTCGTCAATCTGCTCGACGGCGGCAAGCCGATGAAGATGAGCAAGCGGGCCGGCCGCATCGTCACCCTGCGCGACGTGGTCGAGGAGGTCGGCGCCAATGTCGTCCGCTTCATCATGCTCACCCGCAAGAACGACGCGGCGCTCGATTTCGACTTCGCGAAAGTGACCGAGCAGTCCAAGGACAACCCGGTCTTCTACGTCCAGTACGCTCACGCGCGGATCTGCTCGGTGCTGCGCCATGCGCGCGAGGCCGGGGTCGAGCCAAGTGCAGCCCAGGAGGTCGATCTCGGCCTGCTGGCCGATCCGGCGGAGCTGATGCTGCTGCGCGAGATGGCGTCGTTCCCACGCGTGCTGGAGGGTGCTGCCCAGCAGTTCGAGCCGCACCGGGTCGCCTTCTACCTGTATGACCTGGCCAGCGCCTTTCACGGACTGTGGGCGCGCGGCAACGAAGACACGAGCCTGCGGTTCCTGCAGGCGGACGATGCCGCGCGGACGCAGGCCCGGTTGGCCATGTTGCTCGCGGTGCGCCGCGTGCTGGCCACGGGGTTGGGCCTGATGGGCGTGCGGCCCGAGGAAGAGATGCGCTGAGGCGCGTGAGACGGAGTGGGTGCCGGTGCTGGATGCCAAGGGGATCGTGGAACCCTATCGGGAGCCGGGGCAGGGCCGCGGATGGCTCACCCTGCTCCTGGGGCTGATTGTGTTCGCCGCGTTCGGCGGCGTGGTCGGCTATGCCTATCTGAACGGCCTGCCGGGCATCGGCGGCGAGCCGCCGCTGATCCGTGCCGCTGCGGAACCCTACCGGCGGGCGCCCAGCGATCGCGGCGGTCTCGAGGTCGCCAACTCGCACTCGACCATCATCAACGTGATCGGGCCGCGGAGCGAGCAGCCGCGGGTCGAGCGGGTGCTGCCGCCGGATCCGGCGTTGGCGCTGGAAACGCCTGAGCCGGAGCCGGATGCCGCGGCGGCGCCCGATTCCGCGCTGGCCGATCCCGCGCCGACCGATGTGGCATCGAACGATCCCGCCCCGGCAGCCGTCGCGCCGGCTGAGATCGGGTCGACCGGCCCCGCGGACTCCGCATTGCCAGCGACGTCCGCCGATGCCGATCCCACCCTGGACTCGCCGACGGCAGAAGCCACGCTGATGCCACCGCCGAAGCCGGAGCCGCCGTTGCAGCTGGCCGCACGCGAGCCGCCCGCCACGATCAGCGCCCTGCCGCGTCCCGCGTCTGCGCCGGCACCCGCCCCGCCGGCACCCGCCCCGGCCGCAGCCGTGGCCCAGCCGGCCCGCCCGCCCGTGGCGCAACCCGCGCCCGCGGCACCGGCGCAATCGGCGGCAGTCCAGCCGCGTGCGGCGCCGGCACCCGCCCCAATCATCGTCACGCCGCGCGCGCTCGCGCCGCCGGTGGCGCCGGGCGCCGGTCCAAAGACGCTCGTGCGCCCGGAGCCGGCCACGCCAGAGCCGGCGCAGCCATCTACGGCTGGCGCCGGCGTCTACCGGCTGCAGCTCACCGCGGTCCGCTCGGAGTCCGGCCTGACGAAGGCCTGGGCCGACCTGCGCGATCGCTATCCGACGGCACTGGCGTCGGTGAGCCCGGAGGTCGAGCGTACCCAGACCAGCTCGGGGCCGCTGTTTCGCCTGCAGGCTGGGCCGTTCTCGAACCGCGAGGCTGCTGCCAACGCCTGCGGCGCGATCCGCTCGACCGGCGGCCAATGCTTCATTGTCGGGCCGATCGCACCGTGAGGCTGGCGTGAGCGCGGGGAGCGCCCCCCGCGCGGCCATCGTCGGCATCGCCGGCACGACGCTGGATGCGGCCGAGCGCGAGCTGCTGCTCGCCCTGCCGCCGGCCGGGGTGATCCTGTTCCAGCGCAACTGCGCCGATCGCGCCCAGCTACGGGCGCTGACCGACGAGCTGCACGGCCTCGCCGCGGGCCGCCCGCTGCCGGTATTCATCGATCAGGAGGGCGGCCGGGTGATGCGCCTGCGGCCGCCGCATTGGCGCGGCCTGCCCTCGGCCGCCGAGATCGGCCGGCTCGCGGCATTTGATCGCGAGGTCGCATGCGAGGCGGCCCGGCTGGTAGGCAGGTTGATTGCCCACGACCTGCGCGAGGTCGGGATCGACGTCGCCTGCGCGCCTGTCTTGGATGTGGCCACGACCGGCATGACCGACGCGATCGGCAGCCGTTCCTACTCATCCGATCCCGAGTTGGTGGCGGTACTCGCGCGGGCCTGCGCCGACGGGCTGCTCGCCGGCGGGGTGGCGCCCCTCATCAAGCACCTGCCCGGCCACGGCCGCGCCGTGGTCGACAGCCATCTGGATCTGCCCGTGGTCCAGGCCGCGGTCGCCGACTTGCGAGGCAGCGATTTCGTGCCGGGGCGGCGCCTGCGCGATCTCCCTTTCGCGATGACCGCCCACGTCGTCTACCCCCACCTCGACCCCGATCGCCCTGCCACCACCTCGCGCCGGGTGATCGCCCGCACCATCCGCGGCGAGCTCGGCGTGGAGGGGCTGTTGCTCAGCGACGATCTCGCGATGAACGCGCTTTCGGGAACGCCGGCGGAGCGGGCGCTGGCCGCGCTCGAAGCCGGCTGCGATCTTGCGCTCTATTGTCCGGGACGGATCGACGACAACCGCGCCGTTCTGCAGTCGGTGCCGCCATTGGCGGCGTCGCTCCAGGCGCGGCTCGAAGGGGTCATGGCTGCCCTGGCCGCGAGCCCGATCGCGCCATTGGACTCCCGATCGCGCCGAAGCGCGTCTCAACGACCTGCTGGCCGGCACCGTCGCATGACCGACTTCGCAGCGCTCGGTCAAAGCCTGTCGGTCTGGCTGGTGCCGGTCGTGACCGCGATCACGCTGCACGAGGCGGCCCATGGCTGGGTGGCGGACCGACTTGGCGACGATACCGCGCGCAGCCTCGGCCGGGTCAGCTTCAACCCGATCCGCCACGTCGACCCGTTCGGCACCCTGGTGCTGCCGGGGATCCTGCTCCTGCTCAACGCTCCGTTTCTGTTCGGCTGGGCCAAGCCCGTGCCCGTGGCCTTCCATCGGCTGCGCCACCCGAAACGCGATATGATCTGGGTGGCGCTCGCAGGGCCTGGGATCAACATTGCCCTGGCAGTGGCCGCCGGTCTTTTGCTGCAGCTGGTAGGACAGCTGAACTCGAGCCCGGTCACCCTTTGGATCTGGGAGAATCTGAAGAACGCGATCTTCGCCAATGTCGTGCTCGCCTGCTTCAACATGCTGCCGATCCCACCCCTCGATGGTGGCCGGGTCGTGACCGGGCTGCTGCCGCGCGAGCTCGCCTGGCGGTTTGCCGGCATCGAGCGCTACGGCCTGCTGATCATCATGGGAGCGGCGTTCATCATCCCGATGCTGGCGCAGCAGTTCGGCTACAGCATCAACCCGCTTGCGGCGGTGCTGTGGCCGATGATCCAGGCCGTAGATGGCGCGATCCTGTTCGTGACGGGCTGGTAGGCATGGCCGACGACGCCGCAGATGCCGCCTTCATCGTCGACCTGGACGGTTTCGAGGGGCCGCTCGATCTGCTGCTGGAGCTGGCGCGCGCGCACAAGGTCGACCTTGCCACCATCTCGATTCTCGATCTGGCCGAGCAGTTCCTGGCCTATCTGCGCGGTGTCCAGGCCCGGCAGCTGCAGATCGCGGCCGAATATCTCGTGATGGCAGCCTGGCTCGCCTACCTGAAATCGCAACTGCTGCTGCCGCCGGCCGAGCGCGAGCTCGCCGACGCGCAGGCGATCGCAGAAGACCTCGGCGATCGTCTGCGTCGGCTGGAAGCGTTGCGCCGAGCGGCTGAGATCCTGCGCGGCCGCCCGCGGCTGGGGGTCGAACGCTTCGCGCGCGGGGCGCCGGAACCGATCGTGGTGATGATCACGCCCATGTGGCGCGCGACGCTGGCCGAGCTGTTCGGTGCCTACGGGGCGGCGACCCAGCGTGGGCGCATGGTCACGATGACCATGCCGGCCCGGCGGCTGGTCTCGGCGGAAGCCTCGATGCAACGGCTCTCGGAACTGCTCACCGGGCACGACTGGCGCGACCTCGCGGCGTTCCTGCCCGACGATTTGGGCGATCCGCTGCGTCGCCGCTCGGCGGTCGCGGGCGCCCTGGTCGCGAGCCTGGAGCTGGTCCGGCAGGGCCAGATCGAGCTGGAACAGGCGGCGCCGTTCGGTCCGATCATGGTACGGAGGCGGCCGTGACCGAGCCGAGCCCAAAGCATGTGCTGGAGGCGCTGTTGTTCGCCGCCGCCGAGCCCCTGGACGAGGCCACGCTGCAGGCACAGCTTGGTACCACCCAGATTGCCGAGCTCCTCGGCGAACTGCAGCAGGACTACGCGCTGCGCGGCGTCCGCCTGGAGCGGCTGGGCCGAGCCTGGGCGTTCCGCACGGCCCCTGAGGTGGCGCCGCTCCTCAAACGCACTCGGGTACAGCCGCGCAAGCTCTCGCGCGCCGCGCTGGAGACGCTGGCGATCGTCGCCTACCAGCAGCCGGTGACGCGGGCGGAGATCGAGACCGTCCGCGGTGTGGCGCTGGGGCAGGGCACGCTCGACATCCTGGTCGAGGCGGGCTGGGTCGCCCCCAAGGGCCGCCGCGAGGCGCCAGGCCGCCCGGTGACCTGGGTCACCACCCCGGCATTTCTCGACCATTTCGCGTTGGCGGCGCTCGACGATCTGCCGCGGCTCGACGAGCTGGAAGGCGCTTCCCTGTTCAATCCACCGCGTGATGGCTAGAACGTAGGCGGGCCGAGCGTGCAGCCCGTCATGATGGATCCCCAGATCGCCAGCTCCGCCGCCAATGCCGCAACAATCCCCGAAGGCTTGCTGATCGGCGACCTGTCGCACCGGTTCGGCCAACGGCGGGTCGTCGACCACATAAATTTGGCCGTGCCACCCGGCGAGGTCCACTGCCTGGTCGGTCCGTCCGGCTGTGGCAAGACCACCACCCTGCGCCTGATCGCGGGTCTGGAGCGGCTGCAGGCCGGCCGGATCGTGCTCAACGGGAGGGTCCTGGCCGAGCCCATGCGCAGCCTGCTGCCGGAGCGGCGGCGGGTCGGGCTGATGTTTCAGGACTTCATGCTGTTCCCGCATCTGCGGGTCGGCGAGAATGTAGCGTTCGCGCTGAGGGGCCGCGATCCCCGCGGGCGCGAGCAGCGGGTCGAGGAGCTGCTGGCTGCCGTCAACATGGGCGGCTATGCCCAAGCCTACCCGCACACCCTCTCCGGCGGCGAGCAGCAGCGCGTGGCGCTGGCGCGGGCGCTCGCGCCACAGCCCGAGCTGATGCTCCTCGATGAGGCATTCTCGGCTCTGGACACATCGCTGCGGGTGCAAGTGCGCGACGAAGCGCTGTCACTTTTGCGCGAGACGGGCACCCCGACATTGCTGGTGACCCACGACGCCGACGAGGCGATCCGCGTCGGCGACCGGATCCATGCCATGCAAGGGGGGCGGATCGTGCAGAGCGGCACGCCGGCCGAGCTCTATGCCGCGCCGGTCGAGCCGTTCGTGGCCGGCTTCTTCGGCCCGGTGAACCGCTTTCATGGTCGGGTGGTGCAAGGGTTGGTGGCGACGCCGGTCGGCACCGCGCCAGCCAACGGGCTCGCCGAGGGTGCTTTGGCGCTGGCGATCGTGCGTCCCGAGGCGCTGCACGTCCACGAGAGCCCCGGCGCCGGCGGTCTGCGCGCACGGGTCCTGATGCGTCGCGATCTCGGGCCGGTCCAGCTTCTGCGCCTGCGTCTTGGCGACGGCAGCAGTCTCAAGGTCCAACAGGCCGGGCAGATCGATGCTGCGGTCGGCGACGAGGTGGCGATCAGGCTGGACCCACGCCACCTTTTTGTCTTCCAGGCCCGCGATTGAGTCCGCGGTCGTTGCCCCGCACCGGGTTTTTTGCGACAAGCCTGCGCGGCCGGTTGGCCGGTCCGGCCAGCCCGTTGGCCTTTTCTTCTTGGAGCGGCCGATGAGCATCGGTATCTGGCAGATCCTTATCATCCTGGTGATCGTGGTGATCATCTTCGGAGCGGGCAAGCTGCCGCAGATGATGGGGGATCTCGCCAAGGGGATGAAGACCTTCAAGGCTGGCCTTAAGGACGACGAGCCGCCACCGCCACCCCCGCCGCCGCCGAAGCCGGTCTCGGTCGAGCAGATCGCGGCCGCGGATCCGGCGGCGAAGAAGGACGAGCACGCGAGCGGCTGAGCCCGCGCAACATAGGTTGGAGAACGGTCGATGTTCGACATCGGCTGGTCGGAGATGGCCCTCATCTTGATGGTCGCCCTGATCGTGATCGGACCCAAGGACCTCCCGCGCGTGGCCCGCACCGTCGGCAAGTGGACCGGCAAGGCGCGCGGCATGGCGCGCGAGTTCCAGCGCTCGTTCGATGACATGGCGCGCGAGGCGGAGCTGCAGGACATCAAGACCGAGATGGACAAGCTCACCCGGGTCGACGTCCGCCACCGGATCGAGGAGACCATCGATCCCGAGGGCGAGCTGCGCCGCAGCCTCGCGGCACCGGTCGGTGCCGATCCGCACGATGAGCCGTATGAGGATCCGCACGACGGTTCCCATGACGAGCCCTACGACGATCCGTATCGCGACTCCGCTCCCGACCACCCGCCAGCGGTCGAATCCGCCGCGCCGCCGTTGGCCCTGCCGGCACCCGCGCCGACCACGACCGAGAAGAGCTGATGGCGATCATTAGGGATATCGACGAGCGCGAGATGCCGTTGCTCGACCATTTGCTTGAGCTGCGCAATCGCCTCATGTACTCGGCGGCGGCAATCATCCTGGGATTCTTCGTCTGCTACGCTTTCTCCGAGCAGATCTATGCGTTCCTGGTCCATCCTCTCGCCAAGATCTACGAGGACATGGGCTATACGAATCGCCGGATGATCTATACCGGCATGGCCGAAGCGTTTTTCACCTACGTCAAGGTCGCGTTTTGGGCTGGCGCGTTCATTACCTTTCCGTTCGTCGCGGCCCAGATCTGGCTGTTCATCGCCCCCGGCCTGTACCGGAACGAGAAGGAGGCCTTCCTGCCGTTCCTGGCCGCGACGCCGGTCCTGTTTTTCGCCGGCGGCGCGTTCGTCTATTATTTCGTGTTCCCGATGGCCTGGAAGTTCTTCCTGAGCTTCGAGACCCCTGTGGGTGGGCCCGGCGAGCTGCCGATCCAGCTCGAGGCCCGCGTCGGCGAGTATCTCGACCTGGTCATGAAGATGATCTTCGGCTTCGGCATCGCCTTCCAATTGCCGGTGGCGCTGACGCTGATGGGGCGGGTTGGCATCATCTCGGCCGAGCAGCTGGCGCATGGCCGCCGCTACGCGATCGTGATCATCTTCATCGCCGCGGCCGTCCTGACCCCGCCCGACGTGATCAGCCAGATCGGCTTGGCGATCCCACTCCTGGCGCTCTACGAGATCTCGATCCTGTTGGTGCGCTACTTCGAGAAGCGCCGCGCTTCCAAGGAGGCCGCGGAGGCCGCCGCCGAGGCGGCCGAGGACGCCGCGGCCGGTCGCGCCGTCCGTCCGAGCGACGAGCCGGAGTAACGGCGTGATCGACCTCAAATGGTTGCGCGAGAACCCAGATGCGTTCGACCGGGCGCTGGCACGGCGGGGCCAGCCGCCAGCGGCCGCCGGCGTGCTGGAGCTCGATGCGGCGCGGCGCGAGCTGGAAACCCTGCTGCAGCAGGACCAAGCCACCCGCAATCGCCTGTCGCGCGAGATCGGCCAGCGCTCCGGCCAGGGTCAGAAGCCTGCCCCTGAGCTGCTGGCCGAGATGGGGGCTTTGAAGGAGCGCGTGAAGCAGGGCGAGGAGGCGTCGCGCGAGCTGCAGCAGCGGCTCGACGCACTGCTGCCGACCTTCCCCAACGTGCTGGCCGACGACGTGCCGGACGGCCCCGACGAAAGCCACAATGTCGAATTGCGCCGCTGGGGCAGCCCGCGCGCGTTCGGCTTCGCGCCTTTGCCGCACGAGGAGCTGGGGGCGCGCCTGGGCATGGACTTTCCTCGGGCTGCCAAGCTGTCCGGGGCGCGGTTCGTCGTGCTGTGGGGTCAACTTGCGGCGCTCGAGCGGGCCATCGGCCAGTTCATGCTGTCGCTGCAGACCGGCGAGGGCGGCTATACCGAGGTCGCGGTGCCCCATCTGGTGCGCGACGAGGCGATGTTCGGCACCGGCCAGCTGCCCAAGTTCGGCGACGACTTGTTCCGCACCGTCAACGGCCACTGGCTGATCCCGACCGCCGAGGTGTCGTTGACCAATCTTGTCGCCGGCGAGATCCTGGCCGCGGACCAGCTGCCGCTGCGCGTCACCGCCCTCACGGCCTGCTTCCGGCTCGAGGCGGGGGCCGCCGGCAAGGACACCAAGGGGATGATCCGCCAGCACCAGTTCAGCAAGGTCGAGCTGGTGAGCGTCACCACGCCGGAGCAGTCCGCTACCGAGCACGAGCGCATGGTCGGTTGCGCCGAAGCCGTGCTGCAACGGCTGGAGCTGCCCTACCGCGTGCTCGCGCTGTGTGGCGGCGACACGGGGTTCGGCGCGCGCAAGACCTACGATCTCGAGGTCTGGCTGCCGGGGCAGGGGGCATACCGCGAGATCTCCAGCTGCTCCAACTGCGGCGACTTCCAGGCCCGGCGCATGAACGCCCGCTGCCGCGCCCAGGACGGCGCCGCCACCCGCTTCGTCCATACGCTGAACGGCTCCGGCCTCGCCGTCGGGCGCACGCTGATCGCGGTGCTCGAGAACTACCAACAGGCCGACGGCAGCGTGATCGTCCCCGAGGCACTGCGCCCGTTCCTCCACGGCCGCGAGCGGCTCGTGCCGGGTGAGCACTGATGATCAAGCGGCCGCCCCGGATCCTGATCAGCAACGACGACGGCATCCATGCCGTGGGGATCAAGACGCTGGAGCGGATCGCGCTAGCGATCAGCGACGATGTCTGGGTGGTGGCGCCCGAGACCAATCAGAGCGGTGCCGCGCACTCTTTGACCCTGAGCCGGCCGCTGCGCGTGCGGCGCTACGGCGACCGGCACTTCGCGGTCGACGGCACGCCGACCGACTGCGTGTTGATCGCCCTGCAGCGCATCGTCGAGGATGCCCCGGTCGACCTGGTGCTGTCCGGCATCAACCATGGCGCCAATCTCGGTGAGGACGTGACCTACTCGGGCACGGTGGCGGCGGCCATGGAGGCGACGCTGTTCAAGGTCCCGGCGATCGCGTTCAGCCAGGTTTGCGCCAGCCGCCAGCACATCAAGTGGGCCACCGCCGAGCGCTTCGCGCCCGAGGTCATCGAACGCCTGCTTTCGATGCCGTGGGCCGAGGACGTGCTGGTCAACGTCAACTTCCCGGACCTGGTCGCCGACGAGGTGCAGGGGCTGCGGGTCACGACCCAGGGCACGCGCAAGATCGGCGACACGCTGCTCGAGCGCACCGACCCGCGCGGCGAGCCCTATCTGTGGATCGGCGCCCTGCGCGAGAGCGAGCGTCCCGGTGAGGGCACCGATCTCGCGGCCATCGCCGCCGGCTACGTCTCGATCACGCCGATCCATCTCGACATGACGCACCACGCCAGCCTGCAGGCCCTGCGCGGCCTGATGGAGTAGCAACAGTCAAACCGCGATCGTGCGTCCGATGGTGCATGCCGGACACACTCGGACCCCGGTCGGCGCGATGCCCCGCTTGATATGGCGCGAAGCGCGCGCCTATCGTCCATTTCGAGTCGCCGCTCGCGGGGAGCGCAGTCAGTGCGTGCGAAATGGGTCCTTCCACTCCTGGTCAGCATCGGCGGCTGCACGGCCTACCAGCCGGTCGCATGGCATGGCCACGGGTCCTGGGCGCAAGCGCAGGCGCAGGCGACGGCCAGCACCCAGGCGACGTCCGCCGATAGTCGCCGGCCCATCGCGGGCAAGGCAGGGCGTGGCGCCGGCGAGGGCCGGCACGTGGTCCAGCCCGGCGAGACCCTGTCAGGCGTGGCGCAACGCTACGGCACGCCCCTCACGCGCCTGGCCAAGGCCAACGGGGTGAAGCCGTCGTTCAAGGTCTATGCGGGGCAGGTGCTGGCGATCCCGTCGGTGCCGCCGCGCCCGGCCCGCACGCCCGCGGTCGCCGTCCGGCCGGTTCCGATCGTGATCACCGCCCACGAAGTGCCCGCCCCGGCGCGACCGGAGCCGGTCCAGGTGGCGGAGCTGGCTCCGGTGCAGGTGCACGCGGTGTCGGCGGCCTCCGCGCCGATATCCACCGCCGCGGTCGAGGCCACGCGCCGCGCGGCGCTGCGATCGCCGCCCTCACTTTCGGGCGACGGATTTCTCTGGCCGGTGCGCGGCCCGATCAGCAGTGCCTATGGCGCCAAGCCCAACGGCGCCCGGAATGACGGTATCAACATCCGCGCCGCCGCGGGCACCCCGGTACTGGCGGCCGAGAACGGCGTGGTCGTCTATGCCGGCGACGAAATTCCCGGCTACGGCGAGATGCTGCTGATCAGCCATGCCGGCGGCCTGACCACCGCCTACGCCCACAACGAGCGCCTGCTGGTGCAGGTCGGCGACGTGGTCGAGCGCGGCCAGCAGGTGGCCACGGTCGGGCGGACCGGCGACGTCACGTCGCCGCAGCTGCATTTCGAGCTGCGCGACGGCAAGGAGCCGCTCGATCCGATCGTTCATCTCGAGAGTGCCCGCACGCGGGTCGCCAGCGCACGCTGATCCCGCCGGCGGCGCCGTCCCGGCCGGCTGCTGACGCCGCGGACCCGGCGCCGTTTCGCGGCGCCGGTGTGCTCGCGCCGCCCTGCCGTAGGCTTGCCGGTGGCCGGGCGCCAACGGTAAAGGATTGGCCGCACCGCCGGGCGCCGCCGCGGCGGTCCGCGACCTTCCGCCAATCTGCCCTGGAGGCGATATTGCCGCGTGTCTGACCTGACCCGAAAGGCGGCCCGCGGGACCCTGGCCCATGTCGCGGCATGGTTGTGCCTGAGTGTTTGCGGCTATATCGTCGCGGTCGCTCTGGCACGGGGCTTGGGGCCGGCCGCCTACGGCGTCTACGGCCTGATCTACACCCTGCTGCTGGCGATCGAGCTCATCGGCAAGTTCGGCATCGCGCAGGCCGCGACCCGGCTCGTCGCCGAGCGGCTGGCTCCGGCGCCGCGCCTCGAGGCGACCGCGCTGACCCTGGGCTTTCTCGTCTATCTCGCGCTGTTCATCGTGATCTTCGCCGCGGCGCCGGCGCTGGCGGCGCTGTTCGACGTCGCCGACGGCACGCGGCTGTTCCGCATCGCGGCGCTCGACATCCCCTTCTATGGCCTGTTCGCCAGCCTGCTCAGCATTCTCAACGGGCGGCGTGCGTTCATGCGCGAGAGCGCGGTGTTCGCCTTCTATGGGCTCTCGCGCACCGCGGCCATCCTGCTGCTGGTCTGGATCGGCCCCACCGTCGCGGGCGCGCTGGTGGTCAACATCGTGGTCTCGATCGCCTCCGCCGCGATCGCGGCCGCAGCGGTGGGCGTCGGCTTCTTTCGCCCGACGCTGGCCGAGCGGGTGCCGATTCTCCGGCTGGCGGTGCCGGTGGCCTTGCTGACCGTCGGCACCCAGCTCATGCCGGCACTGGATTTCTGGGTGCTGTCCGCGGTCGGCGGCGATCTCCCGGCCGCCGCGAAGGGTACCTACATGGCCGCCGTGAACGCGGCCCGCATCCCGGGTTTCCTCGCCAACGCCCTGACCGCGGTGCTGGTGCCGTCGATCGCGGCCGCACTGGCGGCGGGGCAGCGCGACATCGCCCGGCGCACCCTGCAGGGCGCCACCCGGTTCATGCTGGTCGTGCTGGTCGGCCTGTGCACCGCGGTCGCGGTCAACGCCACCGAGATCATGCAGCTGCTGTTCTCGGCGGAGTATGCCGGTGGCGGGCCCGTGCTGGCCATCCTGGTCTTCGCGCAGGGCCTGTTCATGACGGTGCTGCTGACCTTGTGCAACGTGCTGTTCGGCGGCGGCCGCCCCGCCGTGGCGGCGATCCTGGTCCTCTCGCTGCTCCCCGGCCAGCTGGTGCTGACCGCCGTGCTGGTCCTGCAATGGGGTGCCGTGGGCGCCGCGCTCGGGACGCTGCTCGGCGCCGCTCTCGGTGCCACGCTCGCCACCGTGCTGGTCTGGCGGCTCGTGGGACCCGTCTTCGAGTTGCGCGCCGTTGCCGGGACGGTGCTGGCGGCGGCGCCGGTGGCGGTGTTCTCGCGGCTGTACGTGAGCGAGGGCTGGATGCTCCTGGTCGAGCTCACCGTGGCCGGCCTTGTCTACCTGCTGCTGCTGCTGCTGCTGCGCGTGATCCGCCTGGACGACGTGCAGGTCCTGCTGCCGGCCCGGGCGGCGGCGCAGGGCTGAAGCCTCAAGTAGGCGGAAGACCGATAGGCGCCGATCAACCCCTCGGCGTGATCGCCAGCGGCCGGCCCAGCCGGCCGGCCACGTCCTGGATCAGCTGCCACGCGACCCGGCCCGACCGGCTGCCGCGCGTCTTCGCCCATTCCAGCGCCTCGCGCCGCAGCAGGGCGTCCTCGATCGGCAGCGCGAAATGACCGGCATAGCGCTCGACCATCGCCAGATACGTCTCCTGGCTGCACGGGTGGAAGCCCAGCCACAGGCCGAACCGGTCGGACAGCGACACCTTCTCTTCGACGGCCTCGCCCGGATGGATCGCGGTGCTGCGCTCGTTGTCGATCATCTGCCGCGGCATCAGGTGCCGCCGGTTCGAGGTCGCATACAGCAGCACATTGTCCGGCCGGCCCTCGATCCCCCCTTCCAGCACCGCCTTCAGCGACTTGTAGCTGGTCTCGCCGCTGATCGAACGACAGGTCGTCGCAGAACAGCAGGCAGGCCCGGCCGCGGTCGGCCAGCAGGTGGAGCAGGCGCGGCAGGCTGTCGATATCCTCGCGGTGGATCTCCAAGAGCACGAGGCAGCCTGGCTCCTGCTCGTTCAGCCGGGCGTGGATCGCCTTGACCAGCGAGCTCTTGCCCATGCCGCGCGCACCCCAGAGCAGCGCGTTGTTGGCCGGCAGCCCGTGCGCGAACCGGCGCGTATTCTCATAGAGCGTGTCCGCCGCCCGCTCGATCCCGCACAGCAGCTCGAACGGCACCCCGGCGACCCGCGGCACCGGCCGCAACCGCTCGCCGCGCGCCTCCCAGACGAAGGCGTCGGCCGCGGCGAGATCGACTGCCGGCGCCGGCGGCGGCGCGAGGCGCTCCAAGGCGGCGGCGATCCGCTCCTCGATCGTGGGAGTTCCGGGTTGCGGCATCGCGTGGATCCGATGGTTTCGATTTCACCGTATTGGCGGCACCTTAGCTAGCAGGACCGCCAAGGTCCGCAACCCCGACCCCGATCACGCCGGCCGATCGAGCGGCTGCCGAAGGCGCCATGGCCTGGGTGCGGCTCCACCTCGGTCGCCCGACCTTCAAGGCGATGAACTGGAATTGGCGAGGCGCGAGCAGAACATCCGCAGGAAGTGGCCAGCCAACAGATGCTTCGCCTGTTCAGCGAAACATGAACACAGGTACCAGGCACGAGCGGATCATGGCGGTTGTCGTACTGCCGATGACGAGGCTGCGGATGCGCGAGTGCCCATACGCGCCCATGACGAGCAGATCGATGCCCGCCTGAGCCACGGTATCGGCAATGACCTTCTCGGGCTCGCCCGGCACGATGCCCGCCTCGACGTTCAGCCCGCTCGCCTCCAACCGCGCCGTCGCCGCCACGAGGCGCCGTTCCGCATCGGCGTTGACGGTACCGACCATGAGCAGATGGCACGACAGACCGCGCAGGACCGGGCTCTCCGCCACATAGTCGACCGCCTTGACGGCACTCGACCCGCCGTCGAACGCCACCAGGAAACGCTCGATCGGCTTGAATGCGCGCGACGCGACCAGAATCGGCTTGCGGCTCGCCCGCGCCACCCGTTCCAGGTTCGAGCCCAGATGCAGCTGGGCGACGTCATGATCCTCGCCGCGCTTGCCCAGGCAGACAAAGCGTGCCTCGGCTTCGAGCTCGGTCACCGTGTCGACGAAATCGCCATGCCGCAACTTGGTGACGACGTCGGTGACGCCTGCGTCCTGCACGCGCTGCTTCGCCTGCTCCAGCAGCAGGCGCCCCTGCCTCTGCGCGAGCTTGGCCCGCTGCTCGTCGAGGCTGGACAGCTCCTCCAGCAACGTCGTCTGCGTGAACGCGCCGAGCGAGCCGCTGAAATCGGCGGCGGCACCGGAACCGTCACGTCGGGGCAGCACATGGACGAGCTCGACGCTACCCGACAGGCGCTTGGCGGCCCAGGCCGCATGATCGCAGACGCTCTGGCCGTAGACCGAGCTGTCGACGAACGCGAGGATGTGCGTCAGCATCGTGGGTGCCTCCTGTTAGTGGCCCATGAGGCTGTCCAGTGCCCCAGGCTTGTCGTGGATCGCCAGCCGGTCCACGATCGTGGCGCTCGCCTCGTTCATGCCGACCAGCTCGACCTCCGCCCCCTCGCGGCGGAACTTCAACACCACCATGTCGAGCGCCGTCACCCCGGAGATATCCCAGATGTGGGCATGGCGGACGTCGATCCGCACGCGCTCGAGAGCTTCCTTGAAGTCGAACGCATCGGCGAAGCTGGCGGCCGAGGCGAAGAACACCTGGCCCTCGACGCGATACGTCCGCTCGGCGCCATCCTCGGACAGAGTGGAGGTTACCCGGAAGATCTGCGCCACCTTCCAGGCGAAGAAGATCCCGGACAGCAGCACGCCCACGCCGACGCCGATCGCGAGATTGTGCGTCGCGACCACGGTCACCACGGTGGCCACCATCACGACGCTGGAGCTGCGCGGATGCGTTCGCAGCTGCCAGAGCGAGGCCCAGCTGAAGGTGCCGATCGAGACCATGATCATGACCGCGACCAGGGCCGCCATCGGAATCTGCTTCACCCAGGTGCCGAGCACCACGATCAGGAACAGGAGGAACATGCCGGCGAAGAAGGTCGACAGCCGGCCGCGGCCGCCGGATTTTACGTTGATGACCGATTGGCCGATCATGGCGCAGCCGGCCATGCCGCCGAGAAATCCGGTCGCGAAGTTGGCGATGCCCTGGCCGACGCATTCGCGATTCTTGTCGCTCTTGGTGTCGGTCAGGTCGTCGACGATGGTTGCCGTCATCAACGATTCCAACAGGCCCACGACGGCGATGGCGGCGGAATAGGGCAAGACGATCAGCAGCGTGTCGAGGCTGATCGGGACATCTGGCAGGAGGAACACCGGCCAGGTCGATGGTAACTCGCCCATGTCGCCTACCGTGCGCACATCGAGGCCAAAGCCGATGGCGAGCGCGGTCAGGACCAGGATGCAGACGAGCGGCGAGGGCACGAGCTTGGTCACCCGCGGCAGCAGGTAGATGATCGCCAACCCGGCCGCGACCATGACGTAGGTGAGCCACGGCACGCCGATCAGCTCCGGCAGCTGGGCCATGAAGATCAGGATGGCCAGCGCGTTGACGAAGCCGGTCATGACGGATCGCGAGACGAATCGCATCAGATCGCCCAGCCGGAGCAATCCCGCGATGATCTGCAGGATGCCCGCCAGGACCGTCGCCACGAGCAGATATTGCAATCCATGGTCCCGGACCAGGGTGACCATCAAGACAGCCGTGGCGGCGGTGGCCGCCGAGATCATGCCGGGTCTGCCCCCGACGATGGCGATGATCACCGCGATCGAGAACGAGGCGTACAGCCCGACCCGTGGGTCGACGCCGGCAATAATCGAGAAGGCGATCGCCTCCGGGATCAGCGCCAGCGCCACCACCATGCCGGCGAGCAGGTCGCCTTTGATGTTGCCCAGCCATTCGGCTCGCAGGCGCGCAAAGTTCATCGTTTGCTATCCGACGGGGGAGCGTGTTTGAGGCAAGGAAACTGATCGGCGAAGGCAGCACGAACGCGGCGTCTTTGCCGGACGGGCGTCGCTTTATATGGCTGGTGGCGGCGATCTGCGTTCCCGATGCCACGCGCCAGCATCGCGAGCGTGGAGCCGCGTGAGCAATCTACATTGGTCGGACGACCTATCTGCCGTTAGAGAACGCTGCTGCGCCGCTTAACTGACCGATAAGACGTCTGGCTCGCATAGACAACCCGCATCGTCCGGGATTCTCGCCTAGCGCACGACTGTTGCCGACACCGGCGGGCCATCTCGTGCTATGGATGGGGGCGTCGCGAGGCGAAATAGGGCCACCCCGGGCCGGTTTTTCGCCCCGGCCTCACGTCGCGCGTTCGCTTACGCGGCCGATCGTTTGTCGTGGTGGCCGATGGAGCGCGCCGACCCGCTGCGCCGGTCTGCGATGCTCACCGTAACAGCACCTGAGGGAGCCTGAGATTGCAGAGCAGGATTGTGCTATCAAGCAAATTAAGTGAGAAAACGCTTTCCAATATCCGTAAATATATGGTTGAGCGGATGGCGGGTAAATTCCTTATCGACCGTTTTGACGGAGCGATTACGATCTATACAAAGTCGCAGCGCGACGCGGCCATCATCATGATACATTTTCCACGCACAATTCGTCGCATAGAGAATCTACACGTTTGGTGATTGAACTCAAATTATTTATCTATACTGAAAGATTTGCGTTAACCGCACCTGGTACAACCAACGTTTCCTTTCGCGGGTTACACCGCCGCGGCCTCGACCGAGCCCAATTTTTTGGCCACGGCGGCACGCAGAGCCCGAACTCAATATCCTATAAGTTGATTGTACTCTCGCCAGCCTGCGCGAAAGTAGCCTGACGCTGCCCAGCATGAGCCATGCAGCGGCGGTTTCAGCGAGCGCTTCGAAGTCCTTGGCGAGGCGGCGATTGCGGTTGAGCCAAGCCAGGGTACGCTCGACCACCCACCTGCGGGGTAGGAGCACAAACCCGGTGGCGACGTCGGAGCGCTTGACGATCTCCAGCGTCCAACTGCCGTGCGCGGCCAGGGCCGTCCGCAACGTGGGGCCGGCGTAGCCGCCATCGGCGAACACGTGGCGCAGCCATCGACGCCAGCGGCGTCGATCCGGTCCGCATCGCGGATCGATGGCGCGCAGGCGCCATCGAAGGGGGAAGGCTGACCGGATCGAGGCCAGCAGCGGCACGGCGCCGTCGCGGTCCTGGATGTCAGCCTCATGCACCGTGGCCGCGACCAGCAACCATTGGTATCGGTCAGGATATGGCGCTTACGCCCCTTGATCTGCTTCGCCGCGTCGTAGCCGCGCGGCCCGCCGGCTTCGGTCGTCTTCACCGACTGGCTGTCGATCACGCCGGCCGACGGGCTGGCCGCACGACCCATCGCCTCGCGAGTATCTATTGGCAAATGATGGTTGATCCGCCGCCAGGTCCCGTCGTCGCGCCAGCCGTAGAAGAACCGCTGCACCGTCGTGTAGGGCGGAAACTCCTTCGGCAGGAGCCGCCACTGGCAGCCCGTGATAAGCACATGGGGCATGGCGTTCAGCGCCACGCGCAAGTCGGTGGCGCGCTGCCGACCGAGCCGCTTGGCCGGCGGCAGATGTGGCGCGATCCACTGCAACTCCTCGTCAGTCAGATCGCTTGCATACCTCGACCCGTCGCGCCGATACTGACGGCGAGTGGTTTCAGTCCATGACATCTTGTGGCTCCGTCGTTGCTTGCAACTCCGACTAGCCACAAGTGACTGAAATCACTCAACTCATTTCGGGTCAGGCTCTGAGGCTGGCTCTCGGTCTGCACAAGCCGGGGCTGCACGTGTAGATAGCTGTCGCTTCAAGGATGCACACCATAACTCGGACGCACAGCTGCCCAGCCGGTCACCCCAGCCCAGGCCCATTACGGCATCTAGAGTGGCACGAGTTGAGGAGCAAGATCGCGCTGAGCGAGTGCGACGCGGATCTCCTCGGTGTAGATCGGATTGGTCAGCACCGCCACATCCGGTCGCACCTCGACCAGATCGTCGACGCCATAGATGACATGCCCGGTTCCAGCTAGAAATCCGCCGCGCTTGGTCGGGTTGATGTCCACCACGCCCGCGACTTCACCGTCGAGGCCAAGCGTGTTCAAGTAGGCAACGGCCTTCGAAGATGCACCCCAGACAACGACACGCTTGCCGGCTTTGGCCCAGCCGCGAACATCCGAGGCGAGGCTTGCCATCCGGTCACTGACCGTCCGGCTGAAATGGTCGATCAACGCTGCGGTCTTTTGCACACCGTTGCTGCCGGTCGAGTCCGATGGATTGCCCAACGCGAGCACCGCTTCGAGAAGAAGATACTGGCCGTCGTAGGCCTCGCGCACCTCGGTCACCTCAAAGCCCGTCCGGCGGAATAAGGTCGCCAGCGAGTCCGACGTGAAGTAGCTACAGTGCTCATAGTACACGTCCCAAAAAGCGGCCTCACGCAGAATACGCTCGGTGTCGGGAACCTCAAACATGATGGTGAGACCGGGCCGGTTCAGCGCTAGCAGATACAGCGCATGCACAAAGGCCCGCACGTCCTGGATATGTTCGAGCGTGTGGCGGCAGACAACGTGGTCCACCTTGAGTTGGGCGTAGCCGGCGCCGAAACGGTCCTGGATCACACTGATCCGCTCAGTCACCTCGCCGTGAAACCGGTTCGGGCGGCAGCTTGGTCCGATCGCGATTCCGCGGCACCGGGCGCTCTCGCACAGGAGGGAAATGAAGTCGCCTTGGCCGGCACCAATCTCCAATACCGTCTTGCCGTCCAGCCGGTGCTTGCCGATCTGCTCGACCACGAGCGAGTTTAAGAAGCTGCTGAAATTTTGCGAGCAGGCCTGAGAGTCGTCGTAATCAGATGCGAAATCTTGCAAATTAGAATTGAATAGATTATTCTGGATAAATCCACACTGCGCACAAAAGCTCAGGTCGAGATCACCGCGTGGAAAGGAGATCGCAGCAGAACGGTCGCGGAGTATTACGCAGCTATGAGTTGGGATGCTTGATATTTTATAGAATGATTGTAATTTGCTATTCCCGCAGGCATAGCAGCTTACATAGGACCCTGCACACGGGTCTGCCCTGATATTCAATGCGTCGATGGCAGATCTCATAATCAGGCATTCTCCAGATGGTTCAGCACGCGAGGGTTGATTATGAGCCGTTGCGCCGCATACGGCAAGCCTGCGAAGGCTCGAACCAATTCCTGACACCGCATCGTGTCGCGTCATAAGGTTGGCTCCCTTTCTTGAGACGTCGCCCGGCCGTTTTCGCTCGATCATGGACGCGCCTCGGCTGCTGGGTTGCCTCCGATCGCTGCTCGGTTAACCGCACCTGGTACAACTAGCGTTTCCTGTCGCGGGTTACACCGCCGCGGCCTCGACCGAGCCCACCTTCTCGGCCACGGCGGCGCGTTATCCGCACCCCCGACGAAAACGCGCAGGTTGTGCGATTCGCTAAGATGTCCGATGCGAGATGTCGATCCGGCGCCGCTTGTCGCCTGCATTGCTGCGTGCCTTCTGCGAGGCGGCTGTGTCTTGGATCATATTCCTATTCATGCTATGATCCGGGCCAGCTCCTCCTGCCCCGGACCCACCGCCATGCCTGACGCCGCCGCCACCACCCCGAAGAAGCGCGGCCCGAACACGCCCGAAGGCAAAGCACGCTCGTCCAGGAACGCGCTGAAGCACGGCCTGCGCGCCCGCGACTTCGTCCTGCTGCCCGAGGAGGACCCGCAAGAGTGGACCCAGCACGTGCTGGACCTGGAGCAAGGCTACCGCCCGGTCGACGCCACCGAGAGGAAGCTGGTCGACGCCATCGCCGTCGCGATGTGGAAGGAGATCCGCGCCGACCGGTTCGAGGCCGAGGTGCTCACCGACATCCCGCCGCGCAGCCCGGACCGCAGCCACGGCTCCGACCTGCAGGTGCCCGACCACGCGGCGGCGCTGACCACGCGCTCGCGCTACCAGGGCAGTGCTGCCATGGCCCCCCGCCGCGCCGTGCGCGCCTTCCTCGAGCACAGGAAGGCCAAGCAGACCGGATTGCTGCTGCCGGCATGCACGCGCGAACCCGACGCCATGACAAATAACACGAACGAATTATCCGTGCTCGGCCGCACGCTGCCGCCCAGCCCGCCGCCGTCATCGACTGGCCGAACCCTGACTGACTCGGCGGAAGGGAGATCGTGCGCCAGTGCCGGGCGGGTTGGTTCGAAAGTGGCCGTCAACGGGGCGGTCCACGCCTTTTCTCGAGGGCACTGGCATCGTCCTGCCGACGCGGGCGGCTCCTCGGTTGCAAAGCGGTTCGGCGTGGCTATAGTCCGGCCGCGACGCGTCGGCCACCGCCTCCCGAGGACCCCATGCTGATCTCTCCGGCTTACGCCCAGGCGGCGGCACCCGCCGCTGGCGGCGACATGCTCATGTCGCTGCTGCCGCTGCTGATGATCTTCGTCGTCTTCTATTTCCTGCTGATCCGCCCGCAGCAGTCCAAGCTGAAGCTGCACCGGGCCATGATCGACAACCTGAAGAAGGGCGACCAGATCGTGACCGCCGGTGGGGTTGCGGGCAAGGTCGTGCGCGTCGAACCGAACGACAATCTGCTGACGGTCGAGATCGCGCCCAACGTCCAGGTCAAGGTCGTGCGCCACACCGTGGCCGACCTGCTGACCAAGCCGGTGCCGGCCTCGGGCAACGACAATCGTCCGGCAGCGGGCGCCGGTGGCGGCTTCCTCGCCAAGCTGCTCGGCAAGAAGTAACCGGGCACCCCGATGCTTCGTCTGCCCTCCTGGCGCACGCTGGTCGTCGCCGCTGCCTGCCTGTTCGGCATCGTCACCGTGGTGCCGAATTTCCTGTCCCAGGCAACTCTGGACAGCCTGCCCGGCTGGGCCCCCAAGCGCGCGATGACGCTGGGGCTCGACCTCCAGGGCGGCTCCTATCTGTTGCTCGAGGTCGAGCTCGAGGCCGTCTATCGGGAGCGCCTGGAGACCATGGTGGGCGACGTCCGTGCCGGCGCTCAGGGCGGCGCGGGTCGGCTATCGCGGTCTCGGCGTCCAGGGCGACACGGTCGCACTGACGCTGACCGACCCGGCGCAACATGATCTGGCGATGGCCGAGATCGAGAAGCTGAACCCGCTCTCGGTCGGCATCGGCGGCCGGGCGCGCGATTTCGCGGTCGAGGACGAGAGTGGCCGGATCGTGCTTCGCCTGACCGATGCCGAGCGCAGCCAGCTCGCCCAGTCGGCGGTCAGCCAATCGCTTGAGGTCGTCCGGCGGCGGATCGACGAGCTGGGCACGCGCGAGGCGTCGATCCAGCGTCAGGGCTCGGACCGGATCCTGGTCCAGGTGCCGGGCGAGAAGAACCCGGAGAACATCAAGCGCCTGCTCGGCAAGACCGCCCGCCTGACCTTCCACATGGTCGACTTGGAAGGCAGCGTCGCCGATGCGCTCAAGGGCCGGGTACCGCCGGGCGACCTGCTGCTCGAGTCCGCGGAGCGCGACCGCGGCGTCTCCCACTACCTGATCAAGCGGCAGGTCGAGCTCAGCGGCGAGAGCCTGACCAACTCGCAGCCGAGCTTCCAGGACAACGAGCCGGTGGTGAGTTTCCGGTTCGACAATGCCGGGGCGCGCAAGTTCGGCAAGATCACCCAGGACAATGTCGGCAAGCCGTTTGCGATCGTGCTCGACGACAAGGTGATCTCGGCCCCCAACATCCGCCAGCCGATCCTCGGTGGCTCGGGGATCATCTCCGGCAACTTCACGGTCGAGAGTGCTACCGAGCTCTCGGTCCTCCTGCGCGCGGGCGCCCTGCCGGCGCCGCTCAAGGTCATCGAGGAGCGCTCGGTCGGCGCGGAGCTGGGTGCCGACTCGATCCGCGACGGGACCATCGCGGTGTTGGTGGCGGGCGTGCTCGTGGTCGCGCTGATGGTGGTCTATTACGGGATCTTCGGCCTGGTCGCGGACGTGGCGCTCCTGCTCAATGTGCTGCTGATCCTGGGCATCATGTCGCTGCTCGGGGCGACGCTCACCTTGCCGGGCATCGCCGGCATCGTCCTCACGATCGGGACCTCGGTCGATTCCAACGTCCTGATCTACGAACGGATTCGGGAGGAGCGGCGCAGTGGGCGCACCCCGCTGTCGGCGATCAATACCGGCTTCAGCGAGGCGCTGCGCACCATCGTCGACGCCAATCTGACCTCGCTGATCGCCGCCCTGGCGCTGTTCCAGTTCGGCTCGGGGCCGGTCAAGGGATTCGCCGTGACCCTGGCCTTGGGTATCATCACCAACATGTTCACGTCCGTATACTTCAGCCGCTACATTGTCGGGTTGTGGTACGATCGGACGCGCCCCGCCACCCTACCGCTCTGAGCCGCACCATGCGCCATCCGCGCCTCGTCCCCGACAACACCGCCATCCCGTTCTTCCGGTACCGCTGGATCGCGTTCGTCTGGTCGCTGGTCGTGCTCGTCGCGACCGTGATTCTGGTCGCCACCTCCGGGCTCAATCTCGGGATCGACTTTCGCGGCGGCGTGCTGCTCGAAGTGCGTACCCCGGGGCCGGCCGATCTGTCGTTGATGCGCACGACGCTGGGTGGGCTCGATCTGGGCGAGGTCTCGCTGCAGACGGCGGGCGGTGACGATCAGGTGATGATTCGCGCCAAGGCGCCCGAGGGCGACGAGGTCGCGCAGCGCCAGGCGGTGGAGCGGATCAAGGGTGCCCTCGACCAGCAGCTGGGCTCGGGGCTGGTCTACCAGCGTGCCGAGTTCGTAGGCCCCAAGGTGAGCGCCGAGCTGCTGCTCAACAGCGTCTGGGCGGTGCTGTTCTCCATGGTCGGCGTCCTGCTCTATCTGTGGTTCCGCTTCGAGTGGCAGTACGGCGTCGGGGCGATCGCCTCGCTCGTCCACGACGTCTCGGCCACGATCGGGATCTATGCGATCACCGGGCTCGAGTTCAATCTGACCAGCGTCGCTGCGGTGCTGACCATCGTCGGCTATTCGCTCAACGACACGGTCGTGATCTACGACCGCGTGCGGGAAAATCTGCGCCGGTACAAGACGATGCCGCTGGCGGAGCTGCTGGACCGCAGCATCAACGAGACCCTCGCCCGCACCATGATGACGTCGCTGACCACCCTGGTGGCGCTGGTGCCGCTCTGGCTGTTCGGCGGCGAGGTGATCCGCGGCTTCACCATCATCATGATCTGGGGCGTGGTCATCGGCACCTACTCGACGGTCTATATCGCGACGCCGATTCTCTACTACCTCAACCTGCGCACCGCCGCCGACAAGACGCAGCCGGCGGCACAGCTGCCGGCCCGCTGAGGCCCCCCGACGGTGGAGGGTATCCGGCCGGTCGTGGCGGCGCACCTGCAGGTGGTGCAGGGCTACCGGCCCGGCGGCTTCACCGTTTCGGGCATCGTCCATGCCGGCTCGGTGCTGGTGCTGCCCGACCGGGTCTTGGCCTGGCGGGCCACGCGGCCGGACGAGATCGACGAGGCCGGGCTCGAGGCGCTGCGGGAGGCCGTCCCGATGCCGGACCTGCTGGTGGTCGGGATGGGTCCTGGCTTCGCTCTGTTCCCGCCGGCCCTGCGCCTCGCGATCCGCGCCTGGGGGCCGGTGGTCGAGGCGATGGCGACCCCGGCCGCCTGCCGCACCTACAACGTGCTCCTGGCCGAGGAGCGCCGCGTCGCGGCGGCGCTGATCGCGATGCCTGCCCCCTGAGGGCACTCAGAAGATCCCGCCGATGCTGCGGCTCAGGTCCGCCACGAGCAGCGGTGCCGCCTCGGGCCACTCCAGGTTGGCCTGCTCCGCCGTGCTGACGATCCGCGTGCGGTAGCGTCGCAGGTCGGTGCTGCCGCCGCCGCTCTGGGTCAGCGTGCCCGCGCTGCCCTGGGCGAGGTCGGCCTGGAAGGACTGGCGCACCGTCCGGCCGTCCATGGTGCGCTCGGCGACCTGCACGTCGGTGACGATGGTGAAGCTGGTGTCCTGGACATAGGCGTCGGCGAGGCCGGCGAGCGCCGCGCCGGCGAGCGCACCGCCGATCGCGGCCACCGTGCCGTTGACGCCGACGCCGGCGGCACCCAACCCATAGCCGGCGGCCCCGCCGGCAGCACCGCCCAGCAGCGTGCCGCCGAAGCCGCTGTCGAGCGCCGACCGCGAGGCGCTCTGCGAGGTGCGCCCGGCCTGCAGGACGTTGGCCTGCAGGATGAACCGGGCCTCCCGCGCCTCGGCCACCACCCGGTAGCCGCGGGCGGCGACGGCATCGCGGACCTGCGGGGCGATGTCGAGGTCCGGACGGTCGGAGGTGTTGCGGATGTCGACGTAGATCGTGCGCGCGTCCGGTCCCACCGGGTCGAGGAACACCGTGTCGGTCATCCGGGTCTGCACGTCGAGCTGGCGCTTGGCCATCGCGGTGGCGCCGGCGGCGCAACCACCGAGGACCAGGCCGAGCGCCAGAACCGCCACCATCCTGATCGGGCCGTGGGCCGCCCGCATGCGCTGGCCTCAAGCGCTAAGGTTGAGCTGGCTTACCCCAGCTCAACCCATAATAGCTCAGCTCAGCGCCTTGTGCAACTCCGCCTCGACCTCTTCCCAGTTCACGAGCTGGTTGAGGAAGGCCGCGATGTATTCGGGCCGGCGATTCTCGTAGTCGACATAATAGGCGTGTTCCCAGACGTCGATGCCGAGGAGCGGGCGCATGCCCTGCACCAGCGGGTTCTCGCCGTTGGGGGTCTTGACCACCTTGAGCTGGTCGCCGCCCAGCGCCAGCCAGGCCCAGCCCGAGCCGAACTGCGTCACGCCCGCGGTCTTGAACTGCTCCTTGAAGGCCTCGAACGAGCCGAACGAATCGTCGATCCGCTTGGCCAGCTCGCCGCCCGGATTGCCGCCGCCGCCCTTCTTCATCACGCGCCAGAACAGCTCGTGGTTCCAGTGCTGGCCGGCATTGTTGAAGATGCCCTGCTTCGCCGCGTCGCCATAGGAGGCGGTGACGATCTGCTCCAGCGACTTGTCGGCGAGCTCGGTGCCTTCGATCAGGTTGTTGAGGTTGGTGACGTAGGCCTGATGATGCTTGTCGTGGTGCAGATGCAGCGTCTTCGCCGACATGTAGGGCGCCAGCGCCTCATAGTCGTAGGGCAGGTCGGGGAGCTCGAATGCCATGTCAGCCTCGCTTATGCTCTGGGTCGCGCCTTGGGGTCCTCGCCGCGCTAGATAGGCGCTTTGCCCCGGCATGGAAAGTCCCGAAGCCGGGTTCAGGTTCCGGCACGGGCTCACCCCGCCCGACACTGCCGCACGATCTCCTTGCCGCCGAGCCAGTTGAGGGTCGGGCCGTCGATGACGGTGCCGTCCAGCGCCCGGCGCAGCAGGCCGAGATCGATCGGGCCGCGATATTCGGGCCATTTCGGCCATTTGATGGCGCAGACCGCCTCGGCGAGGTCGAGCTCCTCGGGCAGCCGCGTGGCGCCGCGGTCGAGCAGGCGGGCGAGGCGCGCGCGCAGGGACGGGATGGTCTCGCTGGGCGGCGGCTCCATCGCGACCGGCTCGGCCGCCGGCTCCGCGTCGTTGGCGTAGTCCGGGTCGAACAGATGCGCCGGCACCGGCGGGCGGTAATAGGAGAGATACTGCCCGCGCATCCAGGGCGGGTTGTGTTTCGTCACCTCCTCGATGTCGGCCTTGAGACTTTCGGGCAGGTCGACCTGCCCGAACGGCACTTTCGGCTGCTTGGCGAACCACTCCTCGTAGGCCACGTTGTCGCTGGCGACGATCAGCTGCTCGATGCCCTTCAGCGGCCCGTGCATCACCTGCGCGCGCAGGCCCGCATGCTCGATCATCCCCAGCAGCGAGCGGCGCAGCGCTTCGTCGGACGGATCGGCCTCGACCACCGGCACGTCGGCCAGCCACGCGTCGGGGTCGGGCTCGGCCGGTGGCGGCGGGTCGGAAGGCGGCGGGCTGGGCGGCAGCGTGCGGCCGAGCGGTGCTGCCGATAATTCGTTCGTGTTTTTTGTCATTTCGTCGGGTTCGCGCGTGCACGCGGGCAGCAGCAATCCGGTCTGCTTGGCCTTCCTGTGCTCGAGGAAGGCGCGCACGGCGCGGCGTGCTCGCCATGCCGGCACTGCCCTGGTAGCGGATCGCCGTGGTCAGCGCCGCCGCGTGATCCGGCACCTGCAGGTCGGAGCCGTGGCTGCGGTCCGGGCTGCGCGGCGGGATGTCGGTCAGCACCTCGGCCTCGAACCGGTCGGCGCGGATCTCCTTCCACATCGCGACGGCGATCGCATCGACCAGCTTCTTCTCGGTGGCGTCGACCGGGCGGTAGCCCTGCTCCAGGTCCAGCACGTGCTGGGTCCACTCTTGCGGGTCCTCCTCGGGCAGCAGCACGAAGTCGCGGGCGCGCAGGCCGTGCTTCAGCGCGTTCCTGGACGAGCGCGCTTTGCCTTCGGGCGTGTTCGGGCCGCGCTTCTTCGGGGTGGTGGCGGCATCGGGCATGGCGGCGGGTCCGGGGCAGTGGCTGGGCTGGCCCGGATGATAGCATAAATAGGAATATTGTCCAAGTCCGATGCGCGCCAGCCTCGAGCGGCCAGAGATGCAGGGTATGAGTGCCGTGGGATCGACATATCTCATGAGATGTCATGCTTTGCGGCGCATGTTGCGGCTGGTGCTCGACACGGCGGTGGTGACGGCGGCTTTCCGAAGTCGTCACGGTGCCAGCAACCTGCTGTTGCAAGCCGTTGCGCGACGCCGGGTGGTGGCCGTGGCGACGACGGCGTTGTTTCTGGAGTACGAGGACGTGTTGGGCCGAGCGGAGCAGCGAGCGGCGACGGGGTTGGACGAGGCAGCGACGAGGCACGCGCTGGCGGCGTTGGCCGTCGTGCTGGAACCGGTCGACGTGCATTTCCGCTGGCGTCCGCAGCTGCGTGATCCGGCCGACGAGTTGGTGCTGGAGGCCGCGATCAATGGCCGGGCCGAGGCCATCGTCACGTTCAACTTGCGCGACTTCGCCGGCCGTATCGAGGGCTTCGGCGTGACTGCCCTGCCGCCGGCCGCGGCACCAGCGAGGCGCCGGACATGAGCAGGATCGGCTATCCTCTGAAGCTGCCGCGCTCGATCAAGGCGGCGGCGGAGCCTCTCGCCCGCGAGGACGGCGTCTCGCTCAATCAGTGGATCGCCGCCGCCGTGGCGGAGAAGGTGGGCTCGGTCGAGGCGGCGGCGGTGTTCCTGCGGCAGCGCGCGGGCGATGCGACCGCCGACGATCTGCTGCGGCAGTTGGAAGCGGCGCCGGACGTACCGCCGGCGGCGGCAGACCGGGTCGACGAGGCGATGCCGTAGCCCCCGCTATCAGCGGGTGAATGGCCTTGCGGCTCGCCGTCAGGGCCTAAAGTCGGCCGCGGTCAGTGTCTTCACGCCCGTGAGCTGGATCTCAAGCTCCGCTGCCGCGTCGGCATCGGTGCTGGCGCGCACGATCGTGTTGCCGCCGGTGACGAAGTAGCCGAGCTGCGCGGCGCCGGTGAGATTGGCCTTGCCGACCCAGCGGAACGACTGGTTGCCGGGCACGGTGCTGTCGGCGTCGACGCCGGCGAGGTCGATGATGTCCTGGCCGGGGGCGAAGTCGGTGACCACGTCGCGGGTGGCGCCGGCCGGGCTGTCGGCCACGTCGTTGAAGTCCCAGGTGTCGCGGCCGCCGCCGCCGGTCATCGTGTCCTTGCCGGTCTTGCCCTGGAACTCGTTGTTCAGCTCGTCGCCCTTGAACGTGTCGTTGCCGTTCGAGCCCAGCGCTCCCTCGATGCCGATCAGCGTGTCCTTCTCGGCGCCGCGCTTGGCCGTGTCGGTGGTGCCGCTGAGATCGATGATCACGCCGACGGCGCCGGGATAGGCGGCCAGATCGAGGCCGAGGCCGCCCTGGAGCGTGTCGTTGCCGGGGCCGCCGTCGAGCACGTCGCTCTCCAGGCCGCCCTCGAGCGTGTCGTTGCCGCCAAGGCCCTTGAGGTAGTCGGCGCCGGCGAGCCCGGTGAGCTTGTTGACGGCGTTGGTGCCGGTGAGCACGTCGTTGTTGTCGGTTGCGCGGTCGACAGAGCCTGGTTCAGCTCGACTGCGCCGAGATCGGGCAGGCTGCCACCCGGTTGCGGGCGGGTGGCGCCGCGCTGGTCGAAGACGTTCGCCAGGATGGGGTCGCCGGCACTGAGCGCCGGATTGGCGACGTTGTTGCGCAGCGGCACGGTTCCGTCCGGGCCGAGCTTGCCGCCGCCGGTCTAGGAGTCGACCGCGGCGAAGATAGCGCCGGGCGCGATATTCTCGCGGTCGCCGGGGATGTTGCCCGAGACGTCGCTGCCGAACACATTGTGTCCGTTGCTCAACGTGATCGTGCCGCCTATGTCGACGTCTGCTTCGTCTCTGCGACCGAATTACCCGCAACGATACTGTTGCCAACCGACAACATGTCCACTCGTCATAATGCCAGCTCAGACTAATATCCATATGATTGCGACAGAATTGCCAGTAATGGTACTATTATAATTCGTAATTCCATCAGTACGGAATACCGCCGCCAGGCCCCTGATACTGACCGCCAAGACGATTATTCTCAATAGTGCAATTATAATATTAAGGATACTGGAAAGGGCTAAAATACCGCCACGCGAAGGTATCCGCCATAATTATCAGTAATGGCGACTATTGCGATGTTTGCTATGCTGTTGACGGCGTACATGCCAGCCCCATCGTAGCCTGCCGATGATCAGAATCTGTCCGTGATTATTGAACAGCTATATGAATAATACTTAACATCCTTGCACCCAAAGTACCTCCTCCATTTTAGCCTGGTTGTCATTATATAATCTCTTCCATGATTGATAATACGCTATTGCTTATAATGCGCAACGGCGCCGCCATGACCGCCGCTATTGTTGTGATCGAATGATGCTTCCGGTATCAATTGAGCGGCGGTGTCAGGAATATGCCTCCTCCAGCACCGGATTGTCACTATTGTCGCCGGCGCATTGCGGCAAAACTGAATTGCCACTACGAGCCTGGCTACCGATAAATATGCCACCGCCCGGTTGGTAATTGGACGCCCGCAGTGACGATGAGCCATTAGCGTACCACCTGCCGCTGCCATCCCCCTGATAGGCCGCATCGTGGGCGCCGCTCGCATTGTCGTCGATCGTCGTTCCGCTTACCACCGTCAGACCGCCGCCATCCAACAAGATTGCGCCCACCATTCTCGCCGGATGGCGAGCGCGAGCGTTCGCGCAGCGTCAGCATCTGCGAGTACGACATCGGTCCCACTACCGGTTGATATGCACGGACACGTCCCTGGCGCATTGCCGTTGATGGTCACGATGATCCCGTCGGTGTCCTTGTCGCCGTCGATCTGTGAGGTCCTGCGTTACGACAGCTCACCCTGGTGAGCGTCAGCGTCTCGCCCTCGATCGTTGGCGGCGAAGCAGATTCGTATCGCGCCCGCTGGGGCCGTTGGCCTGGGTGATGGCCTCGCGCAGGCTCAGCTTACCGTCGCCTGGCGCGACCACGTCGATCGGCGTGGTCACCGTTATGTAGGCCATCGAAAATCCTCCCCGCCGTTATCAGCATCGGCACCGAGAAGCGCTTAATGTTGCTTCCATCCAGCGGCAAGGCACTTTCGGCGCGAGCAAATGGCCGCACACTCAACCGATCGCAGGTGGTCGAGCGCTTGATTTAGGACGAAAAATAAGAGTGACCCTATGACCGCCCCAATCGACACGGTAATATTGGTCGAGAAGCCGGCCGGGCTTGACGGGGTGCGATTCGAGTGTGCCGATGCGGGTCAGATCCAGCCCGGAACCCGTCGCCCATGCCCGACCCGGCCCCGCCGCCGCCCAAGCTGCACTTCATCTCCGGCCTGCCGCGCGCGGGCTCGACGCTGCTGGCCGGCATCCTGCGCCAGAACCCCCGCTTCCATGCGGCGATGACCGGGCCGGTGGGGACGATGTTCGGGGTGATGCTGAACGCGATGGGGGCGCAGAACGAGACCGCTTTGTTCCTCAAGGAGGAGCAGAAGCGCGATCTGCTGCGCGGGCTGTTCGACGCCTACTACCGGCCGCAGGCGGACCGGGCGGTGATCTTCGACACCAACCGCGCCTGGACGGCGCGGCTGCCGGCGCTGCTCGACCTGTACCCGGACGCGAAGCTCTTGTGCTGCGTGCGCGACGTGGCCTGGGTGATGGACAGTATCGAGCATCTGGTGCGCCGGAACGCGTTCGAGCCGTCGCGGCTGTTCGCGACGGCGGAGGAGCGGGCGACCGTGTTCAGCCGGGTCGAGGCGCTGGCGCATCGCGACCGGCTGGTGGGCTTCGCCTGGTCGGCGCTGAAGGAGGCCTATTACGGCGAGCATTCGCGGTCGCTGCTCCTGATCGAGTACGACATCCTCTGCCAGCGGCCGCGCGACACGCTGCGGCTGGTCTACGAGTTTCTGGGCGAGGCCTGGCACGAGCACGATTTCGACCAGGTCGAGTATGCCGAGCCGGAGTTCGACGCGCAGCTGGCGACGCCGGGGCTGCACACGGTCAAGGCGAAGGTGCAGCACACGCCCAGGCGCACGGTGCTGCCGCCGGACCTGTTCGAGAAATATGCCGGGCTCGCCTTCTGGCGCGATCCGAAGGGCTCGGCCGCGTACCGGATCACGGCGCAGGAGGAGGGCGCCGGGCCGGCGTGAGGTAGAGTGGGACTAGCCCTGCGCAGTCTGCTACCCTGCGCCGCAAGCGACAGGCGGGCATTCCCCGCGCGCGGCCTGGAGGCCCTCATGACCAACCATCTCGACGTTCACGACGTGCCCGGCATCGACGTGCCCACCATCGACGTGGCCGATCTCGACCTGCCCGGAAGCGATGCGGCCGACCTCGACCCGGCCGATGCGGCGGCCGGTGCCGCCGTGGTGCTGCGCCGGCGGCTGCGCGCGCTGGCGTCCGGCCAGACCGAGGCGTTCGACCTGCTTTATTACCAGTTCGGCGCCGGCAGCACGCTGGGCGCCACGATCAACCATGCCGCCAACCGGCTGCCCTATCTGGCAGCACTGCTCGCGGACGTGGCCTGGACCCATGGCGAGACGGGGGCGGCGCATGACGGCGCGCTGCCGGTGCCGGCACCCGAGGCCGAGGAGGTCAAGCGGGTGTTTCGCCACCATGCCAACGTCAAGCGCCGGGCGATCATGAGCCCGGAGCAGCGCACCGCGGTGGTGGCCTATCTCGACGCGCTGCTGATCGAGGTCGGCAGCTGCCTCGAGCTCGACGAGCACGCGCCCAGCGCCACGCTGGGACGCGAGGCGCGCCGCTTCGTCGGCGATTTCCGCGAGGTGCGCGAGGCGGCGGCGGCGCTGTAGGGGCGGGTTGCCCGCGCCTATCGGCCTGCGGCCTGCTTGCGGCGGTCAGGAGCAATATTCCAGGAAGCCGTTCTCGTCGAACGCGACCCGGGCCTGGGCGCGGCATTGCGTGGTGCGGCGGCCGCGCGTGAAGTAGGTGCCGCCCGCGCCGGTGGGGTCGCAGAACGACAGGTAGCCGCTGCGGTGGAACTCGACGCGGGCGCCGGCGGCGCAGGCGACCTTCGGGTTGCCGGCGGCCTCGCCCACCAGCAGCTCGGCGGCGGCGGCGAGGCGGCAGGCCGAGACCGTGCCGTCGCGCGCCAGCAGCAGCTCGCGGCCGGGCTCGCAGGCCAGCTCCTGGACCGCCGTGCGGTCGGCCGCCAGCGCTGCCACGGGCAGCAGCAGGGTCAACGCCAGACCCAAATACGTGTAGACGGCCGATGCCGGCATCATGCTCTCCTCGATGGCCTGCATCATCGTGGCCGGGCGGCGATCCGGCAAGGGTGCGCGCCGCATCGACGCAGCCCCGGCGCGCGGCCGCGCGGCTTGTCGCCTTCGCCGCGCGCACTAGTATGCACCCGCAGGGAACGATGACGCCCGGTACCGCCGCGGCGCCGATGGGAGGGATGGGATGAGCAAGTTCGGGATCGGCCAGCCGGTGCGCCGGGTCGAGGACCAGAGACTGATCACCGGCCAGGGCCGCTTCACCGACGATATCAACCTGCCCGGGCAGCTCCATCTCTACGTGCTGCGCTCGCCGACCGCCCACGCGCGCATCGTCAGCATCGACACGGCGGCGGCCAAGGCGGCGCCGGGCGTGCGGCTGGTGGCGACCGCGGCCGAGATCGATGCCGGACTGCCCTGCTTCATCCCGATCACCAATCGCGACGGCACCGAGCGCGCCGACCCGAAGCACCCGATCCTGTGCGCGGGCGAGGTCAACCATGTCGGCGACAATGTCGCCTTCGTGGTGGCCGAGACCCGCGAGCAGGCCAAGGACGCGGCCGAGCTGATCGCGGTCGAGTATGACGACCTGCCGGCGGTGGCCGACACGGCCGGCGCGCTGGCGCCGGGTGCTGCTCAGGTCCATCCCGAGGCGCCGGGCAACCTCGCCTTCGACTGGCACCATGGCGACGAGGCGGCGGTGCAGGCGGCGTTCGCCAAGGCGGCGCGGGTGGTCAAGCTCGAGCTGATCAACAACCGGGTGATCTGCAACGCGATGGAGCCGCGCGCCTGCCTCGCCGACTGGGATGCGGGGGCGCAGCGGCTGACGCTGCAGACCGGCACCCAGGGCGTCTGGATGCCGCGCAACGTGCTGGCGCAGAATCTGGGCCTCGACCCGGAGCAGGTGCGCGTCACGACGCCCGACGTCGGCGGCGGCTTCGGGATGAAGGCGTTCTTCTATCCGGAATACACGATGGCCGGCTACGCGGCCCGCGCACTGGGCCAGCCGGTGAAGTGGACCGGCGAGCGCGGCGAGAGCTTCCTCTCCGACACGATGGGGCGCGACCACGTGACCGTGGCGCAGGTGGCGTTCGACGCCGAGCACCGGATCCAGGCGCTCAAGGTCGACCTCGTCGCCAACATGGGCGCCTACTACTTCGCCTACGCGCCCTACATCCCGACCGGTGCCGCCCTCAAGGTGCTGCCCGGGGTCTATGACGTGAAGGTGCTGAGCTACGGCGTGAAGGGGGTGTTCACCAACACGGTGCCGGTCGACGCCTATCGCGGCGCCGGGCGGCCGGAATCGATCTACTGCATGGAACGGCTGATGGACTTCGCGGCCGACGAACTGGGCGTCGACCCGGTCGAGCTGCGGCGCAAGAACTTCATCAAGCCCGAGCAGATGCCGTTCATGAGCGCGGCCGGCGAGCTCTACGACACCGGTGAGTTCGCGCGGGTCATGGACGCCTGCCTGGAGAAGGCCGGTTGGGCCGGTATCGGCGCGCGCCGGGCGCAGGCCAATGGGCGGCTGCGTGGCATCGGCATGTGCTATTACATCGAATCGACCATGGGCGACCCGAGCGAGCACGCGGCGATCGAGTTCGGCGAGGACGGCATGGTCTCGGTCATGGTCGGCACCCAGACCAACGGCCAGGGCCACGCCACCGCCTACACCCAGGTGCTGCACCAGCGCCTGAACGTGCCGTTCGAGAAGATCCGCATCGTCCAGGGCGACAGCGACCGGATCAAGATCGGCGGCGGCACCGGCGGCTCGCGCTCGCTCACGGCACAAGGTGCGGCGATCAACGATGCCGCCGACCTGGTGATCGAGCGCGGCAAGACCTTCGCCGCGCAGGTGTTCGAGGCGGCCGCGGCCGACATCCAGTTCACCGACGGCATTTTCCGCGTCGCCGGCACCGACCGGTCGATCGAGATCCTCGAGCTCGCGGCCAAGGCACGGACCATGGCCATCGGGCTGAGCATGGAGGGCGGCCTGGACGCCGAAGCCACCACCACGCTCAGCGCCTGGACGTTTCCCAATGGCTGCCACATCGCCGAGGTCGAGGTCGATCCGGACACCGGCATCGTGCGCGTGGTCGACTACAACGTGGTCGACGATTTCGGCGTGGTGTTGAACCCGATGCTGGTCGAGGGCCAAGTGCATGGCGGCATCGTGCAGGGCATCGGCCAGGCCCTGATGGAGGAGGCGGTCTACGACGAGAGCGGCCAGCTGCTGACCGGCTCGTTCATGGACTACACCATGCCGCGCGCCGACAACATGCCCTCGGTCGACTTCTCGACCGTCGAGGTCCCCTGCAAGAACAACGCGATGGGCGTCAAGGGCTGCGGCGAGGCGGGCTCGGTAGGGGCACCAGCCGCGGTGATCAACGCGATCGTCGATGCGCTGAGCGGGCATGGCGTGCGTCATGTCGACATGCCGGCAACGCCGGAGAAGGTGTGGCGGCTGGCGCAACGGCAGCAACAGGCCGCCTGAGCGCGCCGAAGGCACCGGCTGATGTCATCATCGGCCTGACCTGATCGCGCGCGGGAGCGCCGGTCGAATACTTCGTCGTCTTGCTGGCTCGGCCCCCGTTCGCGGGGGCCGTTCCTGTTGTGATCACTGGCCGATCAATCCGGCGCGGCTGGGAACCACAGCCGCGTGCGGGGGTTCGGGCAGTATGAAAGTCTGCCAGCACGGCCCCACGCGCCGCCAACCCGCAACCGAAGAGGCTCGCTTCGACCAGTGGCTGCGGCGCTGGCTTCACGACGCGCATGACAACATCCTATGCGAGGCGATCCCAGACGATCTGCTCCGTATAGCGGCCCAGCTTGGCGCCACCGACCATCAACTGCGATCGCGGCACGACGAGCGCGCTCCAAAGCATGACAACCTACAGTAGAGTAAACTGCGATTTTATATGCCTTCTTGGCGACGATATTTGAACGCCGATGAGGTATTTCGAGCCCGCCAGTTCTAGTTTGAACTTGCGCTCCCCGTAATTATTGCGCGAGTAATTAGAACGATTTTCGCGGTATACGCGGTATCTGACCGCATGATAGCATTTACATGCCTTGGGGGAGGTATGTAGGTGATGACAGTCTTTCGTGAGGAAGTAGCGGCCTTGGTGCCGCCTCTCCGGGCCTTCGCGCGGACGCTGGTGGGGGGTGACGTCAGCTTCGCCGATGATCTGGTGCAGGATACCATGGTCAACGCGTTGCAGGCACAAAGGCAGTTCACGAACGATACCAACCTTAAGGCGTGGCTCTACACCATACTGCGCAACCGTTGGCGTAGTTTGGTCAGTCGCCGGCATGTCACCGCCGAGATCTCGGTCGACAGCCTCGACGAGCTCGCCTGGGCGCCTCCGCCGCAGGAGGTGAGGCTGGAGGTGATCGCCTTTCGCGCCGCGTTCCGTAGTTTGTCCGCGGCCCAGCGCGAGGTCCTAGTGCTGGTGGGGGTGCACGGTCTGTCCTACGAAAAGGCGGCCGCAATCTGCGGCTGCGAACTCGGCACCGTGAAGAGCCGAGTGCATCGCGGGCGCGCGTTGCTGCGTCAGATGTTGCTGGACCCGGACGACCACGCGCCGGCCGAGCCGGTCAGCCAGAAGCGCTCGCGACCATCGACCCACTGGCGTGATCGGCGCCCGGCCTACGCGCGTTAGCTGGCCGGGACTGCACCACCGTCACGTCGGCAGCGCGTGCTGCCGACGGCGGTTGATCCTGCTCTCGATCACGTCCCAGATCCGCCCCTCGAGATTAACCCCGTCGAAGCGATCGATCTCCTGCAGGCCGGTCGGGGACGTCACGTTGATCTCGGTGAGATAGTCGCCGATCACATCGATGCCGACGAAGATCAGCCCGCGCTCCTGCAGCGTCGGGCCGATCATCTCGCAGATCTCGTGGTCACGCTTGGACAGGATCGCCTTCTCGGCCCGGCCGCCGACATGCAGGTTCGCGCGGGTCTCCTCAGCCGCCGGCACCCGGTTCAGCGCCCCGGCCGGCTTGCCGTCGATCAGGATGATCCGCTTGTCGCCCTGGCGGATCTCCGGGACGTAGCGCTGCACCATCAAGGGCTCGTTGAGATAGGTCGCAAACAGCTCGACCAGCGAGCCCAGGTTGGTGTCGCCGGGCTTGAGGTGGAACACGCCGGCCCCGCCATTGCCATAGATCGGCTTGACGATGGTGTCGCCGTATTCGCGCCGGAACGCCTTGATCTCCTCAAGATCGTAGGTGATCAGGGTCGGCGGCATCAGCTCCGCGAACTGGGTGACGAACAGCTTCTCGGGCGCGTTGCGGACATGGTGCGGGTCGTTGACCACCAGTGTCTGCGGATGGACCCGGTCGAGCAGGTGCGTGGCCGAGATGTAGGCGAGGTTGAACGGCGGATCCTGGCGCATCAGCACCACGTCGAGCGTCGCCAAGTCGATGGTCTCGGGCACCCCCATGCTCACATGGTTGCCACGTTCTCGCCGGACCTCGAACGGCCGTGCCGTAGCCACGATCCGGCCCTGGCGGTAGCTGAGCTGGCGCGGCAAATAGTGGTAGAGGCCATGCCCGCGTTTTTGCGCTTCCAGTGCCAGCGCGAAGCTGCTGTCGCCGTCGATGTTGACGGCCTCGAGTGGATCCATCTGGATCGCGACGGCGAGCGACATCCTGACCCCGATCCCAAACAGGCGTGGCAGGCTGTGTGGCAGGCGGCCCCCGGCTTGACAAGGGGGCGGCATGGCGGCTTCAACCGCAGCCGACCGACCGGAGGGCGCCGCCTTGGCCTACGATCCGAGCAACATCTTCGCGCGCATCCTGCGCGGCGAGATCCCGTGCCGGGAGGTTTACCAGGACGATTGGGCGCTGGCGTTCCACGACATCAACCCGCAGGCCCCGGTTCATGTGCTGGTGATCCCGAAGGGCGCCTACGTCTCGATGGCCGACTTCTCGGCCAATGCCTCGGACGCCGAGATCGTGGGCCTGGTGCGCGCGGTCGGCACGGTCGCCCGCCAGCTCGGCCTCGACGAGCCCGGCTACCGGCTCCTGGCCAATCACGGCCCCGATTCCCACCAGGAAGTGCCGCATCTCCACGTTCACCTGTTCGCCGGCGGCCCGCTCGGGCCGATGCTCCGGAAGATCGCCCCCTAGGCGGCCGTGGCGCGCCGCAGCGGCCTGACGACCACCGCCAGCCAGAGCAGCGCCAGCAGCACGCCGCACAGTGCGCCGGCTGCATCCGCCAGGAAGTCGGCGAGATCCATGCTGCGCGTCGGCACGAAATGCTGGGCGATCTCGACCAGCCCGCCCATCAGCAGGACGAACGCCGCCCAGCGCAGCACGGCCGCCGCCTCGTGGCAGAAGCCCGCCACCGCCGCGGTCATCGCCGCGTAGCACAGGAAGTGGGTCAGCTTGTCGGTCATCCCGAACGGCATCTCCTGCCCCGGCCGCAACGAGCCGATCAGCACGCCGACCCAGAGCAGGCACCACAGACAGAACAGCAGCCGCTTGGTCCGCTCGTCGACGAGGATGCGCACGCCCCAGCCTTCCTTCCAGCGATACCCGGCCCGGTCGGCGGCTCAGCCGCGCCGCTTGATCCGGC
The DNA here is from genome assembly GCA_963798145.1 of uncultured Alphaproteobacteria bacterium. Lineage (GTDB taxonomy): Bacteria > Pseudomonadota > Alphaproteobacteria > Geminicoccales > Geminicoccaceae > Benzoatithermus. The sequence continues at coordinate 264,829 of CAWCSG010000011.1, read as the reverse complement.
CGTCGGTCGTGATCGTCACCTCGCCGCCCAGGGCGGTGATGTAGTTCATCACGGTCGAGGCGAGGAGTCGCCCAGCCGAGCGGTCGATGATCGTCTTGGACCCTTTCAGGCTCGTGTAGCCGTCGCCGCCACCCAGCAGGTAGTCGCTGGTCGCGAGCCGGTAGGTCCGCGCCGCGTCGACCGGCACGCCGCCGACCGCGGCCTCGACGATGCGCGACCCAGGCGGCAGGGCGGGGTCGAACACGAAGCTGATCCCCGAGACCTGCGGGAAGCGCCCGGCCGTGTTCTCGACCTGCGAGACCCCGTTCTCCAGCGCCGCCAGCAGATCGGCGCCCTTGACGTCGGCCAGCACGGCGACGTTGCCGAAGGGCAGCTCGCCCAGGATGTCCTTGCGCGTCAGCTCGGTGCCCGCGGGATAGAGCCGGTTGCCGCGAATGCCGCCGCCATTGGTCAGCGCCGCGTCCGCGCGCGTCGCATTGCGCAGCGCGTCGCCGACCAGGTCGCCGAAATTGGTCTCCTCGCTGCGCACGCGGTCGCGGCGGGTATCGAGCTCGACCCTGGCCACGCCGACCGGCACCGAGAGCTCGCGGTCCAGCGTCGTGTTCCAGCGGGCGACGATCGCCTCGACCGTGGGCTCCGGCGTCACGCCGGCCGTGGGCACGAAGCGCCAGGACGGCGTCACCACCACGACCGGCTTGTCCTTCACCACGGCACGGCCGACCCGCAGGTCGATCGCCGCCAGATAGTGCAGGTCGGAGCCCGCCTTGGCGATCAGCGTGTCGCCTTCCAGGAACGAGATCGGGTCATGGTCGTGGCCGCCGAGCACAAGATCGATGCCCTCGACCCCAGCGACCAAATTCCGGTCGTCCATGAAATAGAGATGGGTCATCGCCACCACGAGCTCTGCCCCCATCTCGCGCAGCTTCTTGACCGCGGCCGCGGCGATCACCGGCGGGGCGGCGAAGCTGATCGTGTCGCCTGGCGATGACAGCGTGGCGGTGTCGGGCGTCAGCACGCCGAAGAAGCCCAGCTTGTAGCCGGCAACCTCGATCAGCTGCAGATCGACGCTGCCGACCGCCGGCGACCCGTCCGGCCCCAGCACGTTGGTGCCGAGCCAGGGATAGCGTGCCGCCTTGATCCGCTCGGCCGTGAGCTCCGGGCCGAAATCGAACTCGTGATTGCCCAAGACCGCCATCTGCACGCCGATGGCATTGGTCAGGTCGATCATCTGCGAGCCCTTGGTCAGGCCCGACATCAGCGACGGCGACAGCAGGTCGCCGCCGAAGGTGGTGATCGTGTGCGGGTTGCGCGCCCGTTCCGCCTGCAGCAGCGTCATGTAAGGCGCGAACCCGCCCGCGCCGTCCACGGGTGCGATCTCGTAGACGTCGTTGCAGTGCAGGATGGTGATCGTGACCTCGTCGGCCAGCGCCTCGCCGCCGTCCAAGGCCAGCGCCAGCACGCCGAGACCGGCGGAGGAGAGAACATCGCGACGTAGCATCCCATGCCCCACAGCTGCTGATTTCCGCGCCGTTGGCGAGGATGGCGGCCCCTCAATCAGCGTGCAAGCACGCTGGCCGCTCGGTCAGCGTCAATGCCGCAGGATCCGGCTCACAAAACTGCGCGCGCGCTCGGTCTGCGCGCCGTCGAAGATCCGCGCCGGCGGCCCTTCCTCGACCACCTGGCCCTGGTCCATCATCGCGACCCGGGTCGAGACCTCGCGCACGAAGCCCATCTCGTGGCTGACGATGACCATGGTCATGCCCTCGGCGGCGAGGCCGCGGATCGTGTCCAGCACCTCGCCGACCAGCTCGGGATCGAGGGCCGAGGTGACCTCGTCGAGCAGCAGGATCTCCGGCTTCAGCGCCAGCGCCCGGGCGATCGCGACCCGCTGCTGCTGCCCGCCCGAGAGCTGGTCGGGGTAGGAATCGTGCTTGTCGGCGAGGCCGACCTTGGCCAGCAGCCGCTTCGCGTCGGCCTCGACCTCGGCGCGCGGACGGCCCTTGATCCTGACCGGAGCGATGGTGACGTTGCCCAGCACGCTCATGTTCGCGAACAGATTATATTGCTGGAACACGATCGCCATCCGGTCGCGCGCGGCCCGCACGCTGCGCCGGCTGCCGTAGTCGATCGGCTCACCGTCGATCAGCACTTCGCCCGCGGTCGGTGGCGTCAGGCCCATCAGCACGCGCAGGATGGTCGACTTGCCCGAGCCGGAGGGGCCGATCAGGCTCACCACCTCGCCTTTCGCCACGGTCAGGCTGACGTCGTGCAGGACCTGCAGCCTACCGTAGGCGCTGGCCAGCCGGCGCACTTCGAGATGATGCAAGACGGGTCTCCAGCCACTGGCCGAGGCGGGTCAGGGGGTACGAGAGGGCGAAGTAGAGCAGCAGGATGGTGCCGAACACCAGCAGCGCCGAGAAGCCACGGTTGTTGAGCACCTTGCCGGCGAAGGTCAGCTCGACCACGCCGATCTGCGACACCAGCGCCGTGTCCTTGATGAACCCCACCATGAAGGCGAAGGCCGGCGGCAGGATCACCGGCCAGGCCTGCGGAATCACGACCTGGGTCAGCAGCTGCCAGCGGCTGAAGTTCATGGCCGTGGCGGCCTCGATCTGCTGGCGCGGTACCAATTCCAGGCCGCCGCGGATGATCTCGGCGGTATAGGCGATCGACAGCAGGCAGATGCCGATCACCGCCATTGCGAACAGCGAGGCGTCGGGTGTGAAGGCCTGGATGAAGAACAGCACCAGATAGAGGATGACCAGGAACGGGATGCGCCGGAAGAACTCGACATAGGTGACCGCGACGAGGCGGACCGGCGCCCAGTACCAGCCCGGCATCTGCCGCAGCAGCACGATCACGAAGCCCAGCACGAAGCCGAGCACGCAGCCGATCAGCGTCATCAGCAGCGTGGTGCCCATCGCCTGCAGCAGGAACAGGATGGTGTAGTAGGTGAAGAAGCGGGGAATCTCTTCGGCCAGGCGGTCCAGCATTCAGAACACCTTGGCCTTGACCCGAAAGCCCCAGCGTCCGACCGCGGCCAGCATCAGGCTCGCGACGAAGGTCAGCGCGATGTAGATCGCGGCCACCACGGTGAACATCTCGATCCAGCGATAGTTCTCGGTCGAGATGTTGATCGCGGTGCCGGTCAGGTCGTCGACGCCGAACACGGCGGCCATCGAGGTGCCCAGCACCAGGATGATGAAGAAATTGGCCAGCGCCGGGTAGATCGTCTTCGCGACGTGCGGCAGGATCACGTACCGGACCTGTTGCCAGAGCGTGAAGCCCAGCGTCTCGGCGGCCTCGAGCTCGGTGCGGCGCACCGAGATGAAGCCTGCGCGCATGATCTCGGTGAGATAGGCGCCGGCATTCAAGGTGAGCCCGATCAGCACGCAGACGAACGAGGACAGAAGGATGCCGGCCTCGGGCAGGCCGAAATAGAGGAAATAGATCTGCAGCAGTGCCGGCGTGTTGGTGAAGAAGGTGACGTAGGCGCCGGCGATCCGTCGCGCGATCGGCCCCCCGAACGTCTTGGCGGTGGCGCCGAACACGCCGATCAGCGCACCGCCCCAGAAGCCCAGGAAGGCCAGCTGCAGCGTGACGATCGCCCCGGCCAGCAGTTCCGGCAGCCGGTCGAGCGCCACGCCCAGTTGGAACGTATAGTTCATCGCAGCGACGCCGCAGGGGCGGTCAACTCAGTCCGCTTCGACGGCAGGCGATTCAGAAGTAGGGATTGGGAACGATCTTCACCAGCATCGGCGCGCCGTACCACTTCTCCCAGGTCTCGTTGACGTAGTTGGAGGCGTGCAGCCCGTAGAGGATGATGTTGAGCGTGTCGCGCAGCGGATAGTTGCCCTGCTGCAGGCCGATGGCATCGTAGCCGATGTCGATCGGGTCCGGCAGAACGACCCATTTCACGTCGGGATAGTTCTTGGTGAACTTCATGAAGAAGTCGATGTTCTCGACGATCGCATCCGCACGGCCCTGTGCGACCAGGCGGACCGTGTCGGCGATCGTGTCGACCAGCTCGACCTTGGCTTTCGGCAGCTCGCCCTTGAGGTAGTCGACCGACCAGTTGCCGCGCATGTTGGCCAGCGTGAACTTGGGGTCGTCGAGCTGCTTCCAGTCGGTGATGGGCGCCTTGTCCGTGGTCAGCACCGCCATGACCTCGGTGTGCAGCGGCACGGTGTAGGTGATCAGCTTCGCCCGCTCCGAGCTGCGGGTCAGCGCACCCAGCGAGATGTCGATCTTGTCGGACACGAGGAACGGCACCCGCTGCGGCGTCTCGGTCGGCACGAACTCGGCCTTGAGCTTCAAGGCCTCGGCGATCTTGTTGCCGACGTCGATGTCGAAGCCTTCCAGCTCGTTCTTGTCGCTGTAGGAGCTGTTGGGCGGAAAATTCGGGTTGATCCCGATCCGGATCACGCCCGCCTTGATCATGTCGTCGAGCGAGCGCGCCTCGGCCACGCCCATCAATGCCGCCACCGCCAGCACGGCCGCGAGGCCCTGCGCCGCGATCCACCTCATCATCGAGCACCCTCCACTTGTTGGGCGATGGATCCGAGGTCGGCCGCCGCGTCGGTGCCGGCATCATGGCGTAGGCCATGACTGAGAGCCTCGTTGTCCCCGCCAATGGGTCCGATGCTCGCGCGCCTTCTCCTCCCGCGTCAATAGGCGAAGGTTCAGGTCACCGTCACGGGCTTGCTGCGCGAGCGGCCGACGGTCTCGCGCTGGGCGCGCCGGCAGGTGACCGGTGCGAGGCCCCTCAGGATCAGCTCGGCGTCGGCCACCGCCTGCCGCCCGATCTCGTACAGCGCGTCCTGCATGCCGCCGGTACGGTGCGCCGAGAGCAGCATCCCCTCGACGCCGCGCACCGGGTCGTCCGCCGCCACCGGCTCTTCGGGGAAGACGTCGCAGGCGACCTTGAGGCGGCCGCTCGCCGCCTGCCGGACCATTTCCGGGAAGTCGACGACCGCCGCCCGGCTCATCAGCAGGAAGGCAGCCCCCGGCTGCATCAGCGCGAACTCACGCGCACCCAGGAAACCCTGGTTCTCGCTGGTGACCCCGGCGAACACGAATACCACCCGCGACGTCGCCAGCAGCTCGTCCAGCGCAGCCGGCTCGACGTCGTAGGTGCGCAGGAGATGGTCCGACAGCCAGGGGTCGTAGACCTTGACCGGATTGCGGAACGGCACCAGCAGGCGGCGCAGCTCGCGGCCGAGATCGCCGAAGCCGATCAGCCCGACCGCGGCGCCGCCGAGCATGAAGCTTTGCTCGTTCGCCGCCAGCCCGTACTGCTCCGTGCCGGCGCGAAACGCCCGATCAGCCATGGTGATCCCGCGCGCGAGATCGATCGCCATGCCCAGCGCCGCCTCGGCGACAGCCGCGGCAAAGGCGCCGCCAGGCGTGATGACGTGGATGCCGCGCCGGAAGCAGGTCTCGTAGTCGATGTTGGGCAGGAAATTGGTCTCGACATTGACGACCGCCCGCAGCTTGACCGCGCGCGCAAGCCGCTCGGCCGGCAGGTCGGTCTGACCGAAGATCAGCTCCGCCTCCGGCAGATGCTGCTCGACCATCGCCGCCGGCATCGGCCCGTCCTCGTGCACGACCAGCCGCCCCAGCGCCGCGAGCCGGCGGCGTGTGGGCGCATCGCAAATCTGCGCCAGCGTGCGCGGATGGGGGTCGATCAGGATCAGCGGGTCGCTCACGATGCGGTATCCTCCCTGTCGTTGTTGCGCGGGGTCGGCCCGCATCAGCGGGGGCAGGTCTCAGCCAGCAGCAGCCGCTGCGCAAGGGCCAGGAGCTTTGGTTGCACCGGCGACTGCCAGCTCCGTTGCTTTCCGGATCGCGTTCTCGAGTGATCTTTCCGGAGACCATCCCACCTTGTGGCGCGTTGTCGTATGAAGAATGATCATCCAGCGACAACGTCGGCAACGGGATGGGTCGAATGCCAATGAGGCGCGAGGTCAAGACACGGCTGACTAGGCGAGGCAACGTCACTGGCCTGTCGCTCCCTCAGGAGGATCTGGCGGCCACAGCCCTGGATCGCGACGATGGAGCAGTCATCATCGCTTCCGAAGATGGCCTGACCGTGCGGAAGGCCAATGAGGAGCACCGGAGGTGGATGGCGGCGTATCGCAAGATTGCCAACCGCTTCCGCTACACCTTCGCGGCGCTCGCCAAGTGAGCTGCTGTTGGAGCCAGGGCTACGCAGCCTCGACCCGCATCAATACGGTCTGGTCCGGCCCGGTCCGCACCCGCAGCCAGCCGGCCAGCATCGCATCGACCGCCGGGTCCCCGGTCTCCACCAGCAGCCGCCGGGGCGCAAGGGCCAGGAGCTTGGCGGCGCTGGCCACCGCCAGCACGTTCTCGCGGCCGACCCGCCGGAGCACCTTCGGGCCGAGCTGCTGGTTGCCGCGGCCGAACAGGAAGCCTTGCCCGCCGGTCACGCCGACCACGATCCGGGCTGGGCCATCGAGCAGCGCCAGGATCGCTCGTTCACTCAGATCCGTGCCGACCAGCCGCCCGTCGCGGACCGCGTCGACCCCCAGCAGCGTGCCCTCGAGCCCCCGCGCCCCCAGGATCATGCGCGTCGTCGTCCCCGGCCCGAACAGGTAGAGCAGGCCCGGCTCAAGCTCGGCCGCGATCCGGTTGCAGGCTGCTGCCAAGGCCCCGTCATCGCGGCCGGGCAGCCCAGCCTTCGCGTTCTGCAGCAGGCGCCGCTCGTGCGGCACGGATGCATAGCCGAACAGCCGCGCCGAAATCCGTCCCGCCCGCAGCGCCTCCTCGTCGACGTCCATCACCTCGGCCGGCCCGATCCGCACCCGTCCCGCGTCGCCGCCCAGGAACAGCGCCGCCAGCCGCCCCGCGCTCTCCGGGCCGGTCGCGAACACGCCCGAATGCATCTTCACTCCCGTCGGGATGCCGAGGATCGGCACCCGATCGCCGACCACCCCGGCCACGTCCCGCGCCGTGCCGTCGCCACCCGCGAACAGGATCAGCGCCACGCCGCGCTCGACCATCCGCTCGGCCGCCAGCCGCGTGTCCGCCGCCGTCGTCACGCTGGTAGGGGCACCGATCACCTCCGGCACGAGCCCGGCCGCCCGCACGGCATCCTCGCCCATTTCCCCCGCGAAGGTGAGCACGGCGCCGGACAGTCGAATCTGCGCCAGCGCCCGCTGTGCCCGTACGCCGGCTTCCGGCACGGCCCCCAGCGCCATCGCCTGCCGGAGCACCGCTGCCCCGTCGGTACCTTTCAGTCCGACCCTGCCACCCATGCCGGCGATCGGGTTGACGATCAGTCCCATGGTCCATGCCATCCGCGCATGGTGGCCTACGTCGGTCGGAGCGCAAGGTCCCGCCTCGCCTTGACCCGCGCCGGAAGCGCGGTGCAACCTTCGCCGCAGCAGCAGGCTTGGGGTGACGGGTGGGCGAGGACGCGGCGGCGAACCGGTGGCGGCGCTACGAGGCCTGGGACGAGCGGCCGCTGTGCCAGGACCAGCTCGCGGCCGAGGACCCCGAGAACGGCTTCTGCGCCGCCGGCAGCCCGCACGATCCCGCTCCTTCATTGGTGCTCGTCGACGGCCGGGTCGCCGTGCTGGACGGGCGATCCGAGGTCGAGTTCGACCTGATCGACGCGTTCATCGCGCGCCACCATCTCGACCTCGGCATCGCCGCCGAGGCCATGGCGTTGGACGGCGACCTGTTCGCGCGCTGGCTGGTCGACATCAACGTGCCGCGCGAGCAATGCGTGCGCTACGCCGCCGGCATGACCCCGGCCAAGCTCGCCGACGTGATGGGCCGGCTGAACACGGTCGAGCTGACCTTCGCGCAGGCGAAGCTGCGCGCCCGGCGTGAGCCCGCCAACCAGGCCCACGTCACCAACGCCAAGGACGACCCGCTGCAGATGGCGGCCGACGCCGCGACCGCGGTGCGGCTGGGCTTCGCCGAGATCGAGACCACGGTGCGGGTCGCGCGCAACGCGCGGCTGAACGCGATCGGCTGCCAGGTGGGGGCGGCGGTCGCGGGCGGCGACACGCTGGTGCAGTGCTCGGTCGAGGAGGCCGAGGAGCTGCGCCTGGCGCTGGACGGGTTCACCTCCTACACCGAGACGGTCTCGGTCTACGGCACCGAAGGCACCTTCATCGACGGCGACGACACGCCCTGGTCGAAGGCGTTCCTGGTCGCGGCCTATGCCAGCCGCGGGCTGAAGGCGCGCTGCACCTCCGGCGCCGGCAGCGAGCTGTTGATGGGCATCCACGAGCGCAAGTCGTTCCTCTATCTCGAGGCGCGCTGCCTGTGCCTGCAGCGGGCGATGGGCGTCCAGGGGACCCAGAACGGCGGGATCGACGGCGCGCCCATCGCCTGCACCGTGCCCGGCGGGATGTGGGAGATCCTGGCCGAGAACGTGCTGGCGGCCCTGCTCGACCTCGAGTGTGCTTCCGGCAACGACACCATCCTGTCGCATTCCGAGATCCGGCGCGGCGCCAAGATCATGCCGTATCTGATGGCCGGCAGCGATCTGATCTGCTCCGGCATGGGTGCGATCCCGCGCTACGACAACTCGTTCAACGCTTCGCTGTTCAACGCCGAGGACACCGAGGACTATCTGGCCCTGCAGCGCGACTATCTGGTCGAGGGCGGGCTGCGTCACGTGCCCGAGGACGAGCTGGTGGCCGTGCGCCACCGCGCCGTCGCCGCCATGGCGGCCGTGCTCGAGGAGCTGGAGCTGGCCGAGCCCAGCGAGCGGCAGCTGCTGTCGGTCGTCTACGCCCACGGCTCGGACGACACGCAGACCTTCAGCCTGGGCGAGCTCGGCGTCATGAACGACGCGGTGCGCGACCGTGGCCTGACCATGGTCGACGTGATCCGGGCGCTGGCCGCGCGCGGCTTCGCGTGCGAGGCCGCGAACCTCGCCGCGATGGCGCGGCTGCGGGTGAGCGGGGATTATCTGCAGACGGCCGCCATGGTCAAAGGCGGCAAGGTGGTCAGCGCGGTCAACGACCCGAACCGCTATGCCGGCCCCGGCACCGGCCACCGCCTGACGCCGCGCCGACGCAGCCAGATCGTGACCATGCGCAACGTCCTGTCGCGCGAGGAGGTGCTGACCGGGCAGGCGCGCTGGGCTGCCGAGGAGCGCCGGCGCGTGACGCTGACGCCCCGGGGCCGGGCCGCCCTTGGCAAAGGCGGCCCCGAGGTCGTGATCGGCCTGAGCCCGGCCTTCCTGACGAAGATCTTCCACACCACCGGCGAGGTCCCGCTCTCGCAGGTGCTGAAGGCCTTGCTCGACGGCATCGCCGAGGGCGGCGCCGCGGCGCGCGTGGTGCGGATCGGCCATACCGCCGACACCTCGTTCCTGGGCCTGACCGCGGCCCGGCTGTCCGCCTCCGGCATCGGCATCGGCATCCAGGCCAAGGGCACCACCGTGATCCACCGCGCCGATCTCGTGCCGCACATGAACCTGGAGCTGTTCTCGCAGGCGCCGCTGATGACCGAGGAGGCCTATCGCGCGCTCGGCCGCAATGCCGCCGGCTATGCGCGCGTCGAGAACCCGGAGCCGGTCGTGGTGGCCTATCGCGGGCAGGCGCTGGGTGCGCGCCATCATGCCGAGACCGCGCTGCTCTACGCCATCGAGACCGCCTTGTGCGATCCCGCGGTCGAGCCCGTCGAGCTGGAGGTGCGCTTCCATGAGCGCGGCTGACCGCTACCCGCTGGCCGAGCACGATCCCGAGCGCGTGCGCAGCCGCTCCGGCCGGACCCTGGGCGACCTGTCGGTCGAGGCGATCGTCGCCGGCGAGGTCGCGATCGAGGATCTTGCGATCGCGCCGGACGGCCTGCGCGCGCAGGCCGAGGTCGCCCGCGCCGCCGGCCGGCCGACGCTGGCGCGCAATTTCGAGCGCGCCGCCGAGCTCGTGACCGTGCCCGAGGAGCTGCTGCTGCGCGTCTACGAGCTGCTGCGGCCGGGCCGCGCCAAGGACCAGGCGGAGCTGCTGGCGGTAGCAGACGAGCTGCGCGTCGCGCACGGTGCGGAGCTGAACGCGCGGCTGGTCGAGGAGGCCGCCGAGCTCTACGAGCGGCGCGGCCTGTTCCGCAAACGTTATTGAGCGCGGGGGCAGGGGGATGACGCAAGCCGAGCCCATGCTGGCGCGGATCGACCGGGCGGTGGCGGCAGCCCTGCCGCGCTGGGGCTGCAGCCCGGCGGCGACCGCGCGCATGATCAATCACTCGGAGAACATCACCTATCGGATCGACGATCCGCCGGCCGGGCGCACCACGATCCTGCGCGTGCACCGCCCCGGCTACCACAGCGAGGCCGCGATCCGCTCCGAGCTGCGTTGGCTCGACGCGCTTGCGCGAGGAAGCCGGCGTGGTCACCGCCGCTACGCTGCCGGCGCAGGATGGTGCGGCGGTCCAGACCTGGGCGGCGACGAGCCACGCTTCGCCGTGATGTTCTCCTTCCTCGGCGGCACCGAGCCGTCCGAGGATGCGCTCTTGGAGCCGTTCGAGCGCCTGGGCGAGGTCACCGCCCGCCTGCACGGGCATGCCCGGCGCTGGACCCGGCCGGAGGGCTTCGTCCGGCAGACCTGGGATTTCGCCACCATGCTCGGCAGCCGCCCGATCTGGGGCGACTGGCGCGCCGGCATGGGCATGGATGCGGCACGCGAGGCTCAGCTGCAGCGTCTGGCCGACGCGCTCGAGCGGCGGCTGCGGCGCTACGGTCAGGATGCGGACCGGTTCGGGCTGATCCACGCGGACCTGCGCCTCGCCAACCTGCTGCTCGAAGGCTCGACCACCAAGGTGATCGACTTCGACGATTGCGGCTTCGGCTGGTACCTCTACGACCTCGGCGCCGCGCTCTCGTTCATCGAGCACCGCCCCGACGTGCCCGAGCTGGTCGACGCCTGGGTGCGCGGCTATCGCCGGGTGGCGCCGCTGGCCGCCGAAGACGAGGCCGAGATCCCGACCTTCATCCTGCTGCGCCGCCTGCTGCTGGTGGCCTGGATCGGCTCGCACGCCGAGACCGACCTCGCCCAGTCGATGGGCGAGGCCTACACCGAAGGCAGCTGCATGCTGGCGGAGGAATTTCTCCGGCGTCTCGGCTGAGGTCGGGCTGCGGCTTGATCCGCCGTCAGTGCAGCCGCCAAGCGTATTTCAGGTACAGCGACATCCCCATCAGCACGACCAGCATGGCGGGCAGCCAGCCGCGCAGCCAATCCGGCCCGAACGGGAACACGGTCGGCTGGGGCAGGCCGATATGCGCGGTGGCGACGTCGCCCGGGCTGGCGAGGTAGCCGCCCGGATTGCCGATCAGCCGGTTCCACCACTCCCATTGCGCCACCGTGCGCACCGGTGCCGCGGTGGGCAGCGTCAGCAGCGGGGTGCCGTCCGCCCCGGCCAGCTCCATCTTGCCCCCCTGGGCCGGCCATGTGACGTCCCATGCGCCCGGCGCAGTCTCCACGGCCTTGCCGTCGCCGCGCCACGCGAGTGGGGGCAGCGTCCGGCCCTCGGCGGCGGTCAGCGTGACCGGCACCTGCGAGCCGGCCACGGGCTCGCGCGCGTCAAAGGCGTTGGCCATCCAGGCCAGGATGAACACCACCGGCAGCGAGGCCACCATGGCGGGCACGAAGGTCAGCCACAGCTGCTTGCCGGCCAGCCCGAGATTGTGGCGGAGGATCGGCCACAGATCCTTGAAATCGCCATCGAAGCCCTGCAGGTCGGAGCGGGTCGCGACCACCTGCGACTTGACCTCGTCGAGCGCCGCCTGCCGCGAGGTGAAGCGGTAGATCAGCATCGAGATCAGCGATGCCAGGGCCGCCCAGCCGATCACCCTGATCCAGACCGGCAGCCAGCCGAGCAGCGTGCCGTCGAGCCAGGACAAGACGGGCGAGGCGATATCCAGCCAGCCGACCGTACCAGGAAGCTGGGCACCGTCGGCCGCGTGCGCCCATCCGGCGCCGAGCAGCGCCCAGGCCAGCAGCGGCAGCAGGCGGGCGGGCCGAGACCACGGCCGACGGCCCTGATGCAGCTTACGGGCACGCGTGGCGACACCGGTCAGGAAGGTCACGTCTGGGATTTCCAGTTGCATGCGAGATCGGCTGGCTAGTACCGGAGGGGCCTTTGCGGCAGCAAGAGCAAGCAGGTGACACTGCGGGGTGCGATTGGCGCAGCGCCTAGCTCATGGCGGCCAAGGCAGCGTCCAGGGTGGGCGGCAACGGTGCCGCGCCGTCGATCCACTCCTGGACCTGGGCCCAGGCCCGCTCATGCTCCCAGGCTGCGGCGAAGCCCGCCTGGCGGGCCGGGGCCGTCAGCGGGTCGGCGATCTCCGTCGGGTCGACATGGCCGGTACGCACCGCGACGACGATGGTCCAGAGCTGCCGACCCCCCCAGAACCACCGGCGATAGAGCCAGCTCTGGCAGCGGCAGCTCATCACCGAAGTGTGACTGCGCCCGGTGAGCACATAGCCGCCCGGGTCGGTGGCGGTATCCACATACTCGACCAGATCGACGTCGAGCCCGGCGGCGCGCCAATCGTCCGCCAGGCGCTTGGCATGTCCGCGCGCCAGCGGGTCCACCTTGTGCGGGCGGAGCGATCTCCGATCAATTCGCATCGTCCGTCCGTAACCATCCTTGCCGCGGCCGGAACATCCGGGCCGAGCGCACCCCGACCCATCGCCCAGGCCGCCGGGCAGCGCAAGCGGCACCTCTGCGGCCGCGCCTTTCAGGGCGACGGATTGCGCGTCATCCGGTAGGACCATGCCATCGTATCAGCTCTTTTGATGCACCTGACGAGGAAACACCAATGACCGAAAAACGCCTCGCCCGCCGCGGCCTGCTCGCGGCCGCGACCGCCCTCGCCTTTGCCTGGGCGTCCGGCCCCGCCAAAGCGGCCGACCTCACCGTCGGCGCCAATATCGGCAACGTGCCCTGGGAGTTCCAGGACGCCTCCGGCCAGTTCGTCGGATTCGAGATCGAACTGATCAACGAGGTCGCGAAGCGGCTCGGCAAGACGGTGGCGATCGAGAACATCCCGTTCCAGGGCCTGTTCGCGGCCGTGCAGTCGGGGCGGATCGACATGGCGGTCTCGTCGATCACGATCACCGAGAAGCGGCTGGCCTCGGTCACCTTCGCCCAGCCCTACTATGACAGCGACCAGTCGCTGACCGTCACCGCCGCCAGCGGCATCGCCGGGCTTGACGGCATGAAGGGCAAGATCGTGGCCGTGGACACCGGCTCGACCGGGGATATCTGGGCCACGGCGAACCAGGGCAAATACGGCTTCGCCGACATCAGCCGCTATGAAGGGCTGGCCCCGGCGATGCTGGACCTCGAGGCCGGCCGCGTCGACGGCTACATCAGCGACATCCCGGCGCTGCTCTATTACAGCAAGGACAAGCCGCAGTTCAAAGTGGTCGAGCGCATCCCGACCGGCGAGAAATACTCGATCATGTTCGCCAAGGACGCGCCGCTGGCCGCTCAGGTCAATGAGATCCTGACGACGCTGAAGCAGGAAGGCTTCATCGCCAAGCTGCACCAGACCTGGTTCGGCGCGGCGGCGGATCCGGCCACCACGACGGTCCAGGTCGTGGACATGCCGAAGGCCAAATGAGCTGAGGCACGGGCCGGCGGTGGCCGGCCCGACCCCGAGCCATGGACATCTTCCACACCTTCTTCAATCTTGCGGGTCCTAGCCGAGACGTGGCCGCTGCTGCTCTCGGGGCTGTGGGTCACGATTCTCCTGGGCCTGACCAGCATCGCGCTGGGCATGGCCGGCGGGCTCGGCATGGCCCTGCTGCGGATCTATGGCGCGAAGCCGCTGCGCCGGGTGGCCGCGGCCTATATCGACGTGTTCCGCGCCATCCCGCTGCTGGTCCTGCTGGTGCTGGTCTATTACGCGCTGCCGTTCGTCGGCATCCGGCTGACCTCGTTCGCGGCGGCGGCGGCGGCCCTGTCGCTGGTCTCCTGCGCCTACGCGGCCGAGATCTTCCGCGCCGGGATCGAGGCGGTGCACAGCGGGCAGTTCGAGGCTGCCCGAGCGTTGGGCTTCCACTGGTGGCCGATGATGCGGCTGGTGGTGCTGCCCCAGGCGACCAAGATCGTCGTGCCGCCGCTCACCGGCAACTGCATCAACGTGATCAAGGACACCGCTTTGGCCTCGGTGGTGGCGATGCCCGACCTGCTCAAGCAGGCGACGCAGGCGCAGGCGCTGGCCGCCAACCCGACCCCGCTGATCGGCGCCGCGCTGATCTACCTCGCCCTGCTGCTGCCCCTGGTCCGGCTGGTCGCCGCACTGGAGCGCCGCTTCGCTGCCGCCCGCCGCTGAGGATGCACGCCATGCAACCGGACCTCGACTTCATCCGCGGCCACTTTCCCGGCCTCGCCGGCGAATGGGCCTACATGGACAATGCCGGCGGCAGCCACGTGCTGGCCGGCGTCGCCGATCGCGTGCGCGATTTCCTGCTCACCACACCGGTCCAGCACGGCGCCAGCTACGCGCCGTCGCAGGCGGCCGCGCGCAAGGTTGCGGAGGCCACGGCGGCGGTGGCACGGATGATCAACGCCGCCCGGCCGGAGGAGGTGGTTATCGGCCCCTCCACCACCTTCCTGCTGCAGCAGCTGGCCCGCGGCATGGCCGACGGCCTGCACCCCGGCGACGAGATCGTGGTCACCAATGTCGACCACGAATCCAACATCGGCCCATGGCGCGCGCTGGCGGCGCAGGGCGTGGTGATCCGCGAGTGGCAGGTGGACCCGACCAGCCTCGAGCTGCCGCTGGCGGGCCTCGAGCGGCTGCTGGGCCCGCGCACGCGCCTCGTCGCCGTGACCCACTGCTCCAACGTGCTGGGCACGATCATGCCGATCGCCGAGATCGCACAGCTGGCCCATGCGGCCGGCGCCGAGCTGTGCGTCGACGGCGTCGCGCTGGCGCCGCACCGCGGCGTCGACGTGCAGGCGCTGGGCTGCGACTGGTATGTCTACAGCTTCTACAAGACCTACGGCCCGCACCAGGCGGTGCTGTGGGGCCGCCACGAGCGGCTGCTCGAGCTGGCAAGCCTCAACCACTGGTTCATCGGCAAGGACCGCGTGCCCTACAAGCTGCAGCCCGGCAACGTGAACTACGAGCTCGCCTGGGGCTGCGCCGGCATCCCGGAATATCTCGGCGCGCTCGGCCGCCACCACGCGGCCGAGCCGTTCGAGGTGGTGGCCGCCCACGAGGAGGCGCTGGCCGAGCGCCTGCTCGGCTGGCTGCGTGCGCGCAACGACGTCCGCATCATCGGCCGCCGCTCCGGCGCGCGCGACGAGCGGGTGCCGACGATCAGTTTCGTCGCGGAGGGGCGCAGATCCAGCGCCGTGGTGGCCGCCGTGGACGCGCACCGGGTCGGCATCCGCTATGGCGACTTCTACGCCCGGCGCCTGATCGAGGCGCTGGGGCTGGCCGAGCAGGACGGCGTCGTGCGCGTCTCGATGGTCCACTACAACACGCTGGGCGAGGTCGACCGCCTGATCGCGGCGCTCGACCAGGCCCTGGCCAGCTGACCGCTGCGCGGGGCGATACTGCGCGGGCCGTTCAGCGGTCGGCGCGGTCGAAGCGGAGCCAGCAGGCGCCGCCGCGCGCCTTGGCGCGATACAGCGCGCGATCGGCATGCTCCGCCAGGACCAGCGCGTCCTCGCCGTCGGACGGAAAGACGGCCACACCGATGCTCGCGGCGAGCGACACGGAGCGGTCGCCGAGCCGGAACGGCTCGGCCATGGCGACAATCAGTCGATCCGCGAGCGCCTGCACCCCAGCCGGCTGCTCGAGATCGGTCTGCACCAGCGCGAATTCGTCGCCGCCCAATCGCGCCAGGATATCGGCCTCGCGGACCTCGCCCTGCAGGCGGCGGGCGAACTCCTGCAGCGCCTGGTCGCCGCCGCCATGCCCGAAGCGGTCGTTGACGGTCTTGAACCCGTCGAGATCGATCATCAGCAGAGCCAGACCGGCCCTGGCCCGCCGTGCCCGCGCGAGGGCCTGGTCCAGCCGGTCTCGGAACAGGACCCGGTTGGCGAGGCCGGTGAGCGGGTCGGTGAACGCCAGCGCCCGGTAGTGCGCCTCGGCGGCCTTGCGCGCCGAGATGTCGCGCACCACCGCGACGAACAGCGGCCGCGGGCCGCGGCGGGTCTCGCCCACCGAGACCTCGACCGCGAACTCGCTGCCGTCGACCCGGCGCGCCAGCGCTTCGCGGGCGGTGGTGACCGGTCCGTCGCCGGATGCGAGCCCCTCGGCGATGAACGGCGCCGTGAGGATCTCGGCCATCGGCCTGCCCTGCAGGCTCGCCTCGCTGCCACCGAGCAACGCGGCGACGGGGGCGTTGGCCATGCGAATGGTCCCCGACCCATCGAAGATCAGGATGCCGTCCATGACCATGTCGAGCAGCGTGCCGTAGGACACCTCCGGAACGTTGGCGATGAGCAATTGCGCCACCGACCCATCCGGACCGGCCATCGGCAGCACCACCCGATCGGACTGGCTGACGAGATCGCTCGCGGGCTCGTGCGCCGTGTAGATCGGCTCGCCGCGCAGCACCACCGCCCGGTAGACGGCGGCAGTGAACACGGCCACGTGGCCGCCGAACGCCGAGACCTTCGCGCCGCGCATGTCGCGGCCGAAAGCCCGGATCAGGCCGGCGCCGTAGCGACGGTAGGTGAAGTCGCAGCGATCCTCGCTGGGCTCGGCCAGGATCAGATAGTCCTGGACGCTGGCCGGAACCTGCGGGTCCGGCTGGAGGCCGGGAAGCGCGCCGCGGCGCGGCAATCCACTCCACCACAGGGACAGGTCGACCAGCGGGCGGGCGGGCAGATCGCGCTCGCTGGGTCGCCAGAGCAGGAACGGTGGCCGTGCGCCGCGGCGCAGGAACAACGCGCGCACATCGCGGTAGCGCTCGGCCGCGATCTCCTCGGCAAGACGCTCGACGCGTTGCATCAACCCCCGTCCCGAACCATGCGCCGCCCGCGACCTCCGCGATTTGACCCGTGCTGCCGGAACCCTATCGTGCCCGCAGGCGATGGGCGAGGCCCGCCGTCGAACACCGGAACGGCAGCTGGCGGAAACGGAGCCCATGCCCGGCATCGAACGCATCACGACCGTCGAGATGCATACTGGCGGCGAGCCGGTGCGCATCGTCACCGGCGGCTACCCGCCGCTCGAGGGCGTCGACGCTGCTGGAGAAGCGGCGGGATGCGCGCGACCGGCTGGATCATCTGCGCCGGATGCTGATGGCCGAGCCGCGCGGGCATGCCGACATGTACGGCGCGCTGCTGGTCGCCCCCGATCTGCCCGACGCCGATCTCGGCGTCCTGTTTTTGCACAATGACGGCTATTCGACCATGTGCGGCCACGCCGTGATCGCGCTGGGCCGCTATGCCGTCGATCGCGGCATCGTGCCGGTGCGCGAGCCGGAGACGACGGTGCGGATCCAGTGTCCGTGCGGGCTGGTCACCGCGCGGGTCGAGGTGGCGGATGGTCGCGCCGGCCGCGTCCGCTTCAGCAGCGTGCCGGCCTTCGTGCTGGCGCGCGATGCCGTCGTGGTCACCCAGTGGTTGGGTCCGGTCACGCTCGACATTGCCTACGGCGGCGCCTTCTACGGCGTGCTGCCGGCAGCCGGGCTCGGGCTCGATCTGCAACACAGCCCGCTGTCGCGGATCGTCGAAGCCGCCCTGGAGATCAAGGCGGCAGCCATGGAGCAACTTGTTGTGGCGCATCCCGCGGAACCGGATCTGGCGTTTCTCTATGGCGTGATATTCACTGAGGAGGCGGAAAAATCCAGCGAAAATTCAACCGTAAACATATGCGTGTTTGCCGACGGCCAGGTCGACCGAAGCCCTACCGGCTCAGGCGTGACGGCGCGTCTGGCCCTCATGCATCGGCGGGGCCAGATTGAGGTTGGCCAGACGCGGACCTTCCGCAGTGTCACCGGAGCCGAGTTTACCGGCCGGGTGCTGGCCACGACGACCGCCGGCCCGCATCCGGCCGTGATCGCGGAGGTTGGCGGCGAAGCCTTCTACAGCGGCGAGGCCAGCTTCCTGCGCGAGCCTGCCGATCCGCTCGGCGGCGGCTTTTTGCTGCGGCGTTAAGTCCAGAAGGACCGATCGCGTCCGGCCCGCCTTGGGCTGCCGGGAATTCTCCCCTACAGCGGGGCCAGCCATCGCAGCCGGGGAAATCGAGATGCTGACTATCTTTCAGCGCGGGCGGCGCGAGCAGCGCCCGGCCGATCTCGCCAACGACAAACTGGCCGACGACGTGATCTGGCTCGACCTGCGCGAGCCGACGCAGGAGGAGACCGAGTTTGTCCAAGCGGCACTCGGCCTCGAGCTGCCGACGCGCGAGGAGATGCGCGAGATCGAGGCCTCGGCGCGGGTATACGAAGAGCACGGTGCGCTGTTCCTGACCGCCACCATCCTGGTCAAAGCCGATCGGCCGCCGCCGGGCACCACCGAGGTCACCTTCATCCTCAAGGGCGATCGCCTGGTCACCCTGCGCTACGCCGACCCGCAGCCGTTCCGCTCGCTGGCTGGGCGTCTGGAGCGTCAGGGCAATACCCTGGTGTCGGCACAAGGTCTGTTCTTCTGGCTGGTCGACCAGATCATCGCGCGCACCGCCGATGTGCTCGAGCGCGCGGCGCTCGATATCGACACGCTGTCCGGCGAGATCTTCGGCGCCGCCGACGCGACGACCAATGCCCAAAAGCCGGACTTGCTGAATGCAATCGCCAGGATCGGCCGCAACGGCGACACGGCGGGCAGGGCGCGTGAATGCCTGCTGACACTGGGGCGGGTGCTGCTCGCGGTCGGGACTTCGGAGCTGTCCGTGCCGGCGCAGAAGAAGGAGGCCCGCACACGGGCAAAATCCCTGACCCGAGACGTGGCCTCGCTGATCGACCACGCGACCTTCCTTTCCGGCAAGATCGGCCTCCTGCTCGACGCCACGCTGGGCATGATCAACATCGAGCAGACCGGCATCATCAAGATCTTCTCGGTGCTTTCGATCGTCCTGCTGCCGCCGACCCTGATCGCCAGCATCTACGGGATGAACTTCGACTTCATGCCCGAGCTGCACTTAGGGATCGGCTATCCGGGCTCCCTGCTGCTGATGGTGCTCTCCGCCAGCGTGCCGTTCTGGTATTTCCGCCGCCGCGGCTGGCTGTAGGCCGCGGAACCGGGTCGCGGCGACGCCTGTTGCTATGACAACCAGGAGCATCGCCTTGACCCCAGACCAGCCCGACCTGCAGCCATCGCCCGAACCCGAGATCGCGCCGCCACCGGGCCCGGACATGCCGCCGCCGCCCGGCCCGGACATTCAGCCCGAGCCGCCGGCGCCCGAGCTGCCGACCCCGACACGTGTCCCTGATATCGGCCCGTCCGGGCCGGACGTGATCCCCGAAATGCCGCCCGACAGCATGCCCCAGCCGGCCGGGGACCCGTTGCCGATTCAGGCCGCTTAGCACCCATTCACGGCCGCCGAGTTTTCGGTTGACCTGCGCGAACCGCAGCCGTTTCCTCGAGCATGGGTAGCGCGAGGGAACATCGATTGCTCGGCTTCGCCAAGAGCCTGCGCGCCATCGAAGCGGGCCTGGTCGTTCCGGGTCGAGGCGGCGTGCCGTTACCCAACGAGCATCGGTGAGCCGATGCTGAGTGAATCTGGGTGCTGCGTCTTCCTCGGGCCGACCATGCCTGTGGAGGAGGCGACGGGCTTGCTTGACGCCGTCTACCTGCCCCCGGTGCGCGAGGGCGACGTGCTGCGGCTCGTGCAGCGCGCCAGGCCCCGCGCGATCGGGATCGTCGACGGCTATTTCCGGGCCGTACCCGCCTGCTGGCACAAGGAGATCCTGTTCGCGCTGAGCGAGGGCGTGCATGTATTCGGCGCCGCCAGCATGGGCGCGTTGCGTGCGGCGGAACTCGATTCGTTCGGGATGGTCGGAGTCGGCAGGATCTACGAAGCCTACCGCTCCGGCGTGTTCGAGCCCTTCGCCGACGAGCCGTTCGACGGCGACGACGAGGTCGCGATCGTCCATGGCCCGGCGGAGACCGGCTATGTCACGGCCTCCGAGGCGATGGTCGACATTCGCGCCACCCTGGCGGCCGCCACTGCCAGCGGGATCATTTCGCCGACATTGCGTGACACGCTGGTGAGACTGGCGAAGGAGTTGCCGTACCCGGAGCGGAGCCTCGCCCGGGTTATCGCGGCGTCTCGGTCCGCTTACCCGGCCGAGTTCGGCGCGCTCGAGCGCTGGCTGCCAACCGGCAGAATCGAGCTGAAGCGCGCCGACGCCGGTGAGTTGCTGACGACCATGCGCACTTTCCTGGCCTGCGATCCGCCGCCGTTCGCGGCCGACTTCAGGCTCGAATGCAGTGCTGCCTGGCGGGAGGCCGTGGCCGCGTCGCGTTCGCCGCCCCCTGGTGACGAACCGACGCTCGCGGATCTGATCCGCGACGAGGCGCGCCTCGCGCCAGGCGGCATGGCGGCGCTGCGCCGCCGTGCGGTCGAGCGGCTGGCGGCGCTCGAACGCGCCGACCGCGAGGCTCTCGTGCCGAGCGAGGCGATGATCCGCAGCTCGATCGCCACGCTTCGCCAGGAGCGCGGCCTGCTCCGCCACCAGGAGCTGGAATCCTGGCGCGTCGCACGCGACCTGGACCGCGACGATCTCGTACGGCTGGCCGCGGCCGAGGCCAAGCTCGAGCAGCTGGCGACACTGGATGCGGCCGATGCCGGCGACTGCCTGATCGACCTGCTCCGCCTGACGGACGGCTATCTCGAGCTGCGCGCCATGGCGATCGCCAAACGCGACGGCCTGCACAAGGTCACGATGCAGCCGCTCGACGATGCCGACACGCGCGAGCTCGCGTCGTGGCATGCGGTGCTGAGCGAGCAGCCGGCGCCCGACGATGTCGATGCCTACGCGCGCAGCCTGGGCTTTCGCGACGGCGCCGATCTGGCCCGCGCGCTGTGGCGCGAGCAGGCGTGGCGACGGCATCAAGCCGCGCGCGCCATTGGCCCGGACAGCGCGATGGAGTAGGGTAGACCCGATCGCCTTCGACCTTTGGGGTTGGCTGGAAGCATGTCGCGGGAGCTGGACAGCAACCTCTGGCAGGTCGGGACCCGGTTCCGCCTGTTCCCGCAGTCGCCGGCGCTGAAGGCGTTTCGCGAGCCGGAGCTGGTGCATGTGGCGGCGCGGCCCGGCACCATTGGCGCCGGACCGTGCGATCACCGCATGTACGTCGTCGACCCGGTCCACAAGGAACGGCTCTACGGCTACCCCTACTTGCCGCCGTTCGTCGGGCCGGTCCGCCCGCCGGCTCGTCCCAACCGCGGCGGTCATTTCGACTGGCTGCCGGATGGCAGCCGGGAGTTCTGCGCCGCGCACATGTTCGGGGTGGTCCGCCGGGTGCTCGACATCTGGGAGGACTATCTCGGCCACGAGCTGCGCTGGCAATTCGCCGACCTGCTGCCGCGGCTCGAGATGATTCCCCTGGCCGCCTGGGACAACGCGCAGTCCGGCTACGGCTTCATCGAGACCGGTCATTCGGCCGCGGGCGGCAGCCTGGTGCTGCCCTATTGCCTGAGCTTCGACGTGCTGGCGCACGAACTCGGCCACGCGATCCTGTTCTCCGAGGTCGGTGTGCCGGTCGGACCGGTACGCACCGGCGATTTCCTGGCCTTTCATGAGGCCATGGCGGATCTGGTGGCGTTGGTCTCGGTGCTGCATTTCGACCTCGTCGTCGATGATCTGCTGATGCAGACCCGCGGCAATCTCTACGTGCCCAGCGCGTTCAACCGCCTGGGCGAGCTGACCGAGACCGAGCAGATCCGGTGGGCCGCCAACACCGCGACCATGGACGGTCTCGAGGGCCTGCGCCTCGCCGCGGACGGCGAGTGGATCGATCCCAGTGGCCAGGGGCGCGAGGCCCACGATCTGTCCCAGGTGCTCACCGGCGCCGTGTTCGACGTCGTCGTCGACGTATTCCAACGGTTGCTGGTCGAGCGCGGCCTGCTGAGCCGCAGACTCCATTACCTCGCCGAGTCGCTGGACGAGGAGGTGGACGATTTCGACGATGCCCGCGATCTGTTCGCCAGCGCCTATCGTGGCCATCACGACGACTTCAAGCGCGTCCTGGAAGATGCGCGCGACTGGGCCGGCTACGGGTTGGCCGCTATCTGGTCAAGCCTCCGGCCGGAGACGCTCACGTTCGCCGAGGTCGGCCGGCAATTGATCGAGGCCGACCGCGTGATGAGCGGCGGGCGATTCGCCGACATCGTCCGCGTCAACTTCGCGCGCCGGGGCATCGCGCTTGCTGAGGACTCGGCTCAACCACGTTTGCGCCCGCTGTTGCTCGCACGACGTCCCGCGCAACGTCGACGGTGTGGGCTTGGCGATCGCGGTCGCCTTGCTGGTCAGGCGAGAATTTAGTAATCTAATGCGAGAGAACGGATCATGACGTTCACAGGGGGAGATTGAAATGGCTGAATCGTTACTTAGTCCGTCAGGCGTCAAGCTGTTCGGCAGACTGTTTGCAGAACTCACATTGAACGTGGGCGCCTCCGGTAATCCGGCCCCCTTAGGCAGCAATAATTTCCTATATCAGCAGTTGACTGATCAAAACGCCACGTTGGCAAGAATTTATGCCTTTGCCTACGAAGGCGATCTCTATTTTCTTCCAAAGCCCTATGTCTTCTTGGTGCACGGTCGCGGTACGCCCGTGGTGGAGCCCAATTCGACCAACCCCGAAGTCGCAAAAGGCGTTGCGACCGTTGATATCTGGGGCGTGATCGCGAAGATCGACCGTTTTGCGGACGATGTATTGGTTTGGGACTACGACAAGGAAGACTTTTCGCTGCGGATCGATATCGTGTCCGGCCCGCTCAGCGAGCTGGCGCTGGAGCCCGCCATGGCCGGCGACAGCTCCACCTCGCGCGCCGACATGACGTCGCGCGCGAACATGGCGCTGCGCGCCAACATGAGCTCGGGTGGCGGCGGCAACTCGGACATGGCCGCCCGCGCCAACCTTGCCGTCCGGCACCGCTTTACGCGGTAACGCCTCGCCTGCATCGATCGGCCTCGCCCGCGCGTAACCGTATCGCGCATGGCCAGCGCCGCCACGGTGGTCTATCCCGTCACCCGTCGGCAAGGCTCACCTGGGGGCGAGGGCGCTGCGGGACGATCGCGACGAGGCACTGGATAATGCGGCGCTGGCGACCTGGCTGGCGGCCGTGGCGGCGCGCGAGACCGACGCGCTGGCACTGCTCTATGGTCAGACCAGCCCGCAGCTCCTGGCCGTCCTGATCCGCCTGCTGCGTCGGCGTGAACTGGCGGAAGAGGTGTTGCACGACGTTTTTCTGCGGGTCTGGGACCGCGCCGGCAGTTTCGACGCCGCCAAGGGCTCGGCCATGGGCTGGCTGGTCTCGATCGCGCGCAACGCGGCGCTGGATCATTTCCGGCGCCACAAGCGCGAAGTGGTGGGCATCGGCGATGACCTGCCGCTGCCGGTCGAGACGACGGATCCCTCCGACCTCGCGACCGCTTCCGCGGCCAGGCGCGCGCTGCAGGCCTGCCTCGATCTGCTCGAGCCCGAGCCGCGCCGTTGCGTGGTGCTGGCCTACCAGGGCGGGATGACCCACGACGAGCTGGCGGCCCTGCTCGACCGGCCGGTCGGCACCGTCAAGAGCTGGGTCAGGCGCAGCCTGCTGCGGCTCCGCCAGTGCCTGGAGAGCCGCTGATGGCGGGCGAGGACGATCTCGACGTGCTGGCCGGCGAATATGTGCTGGGCACACTGGCGCCCGACGAGCGCGCGGCGGTCGACCGGCGCCTGCTCGACAACCAAGAGCTCGCTTTGCGCGTCGCGCAATGGGAGGCACGACTCGCGCCGTTGAGCGAGGATCTGGCCCCGGTCACGCCGCGCCCCGCGGTCTGGCAGCAGGTGCGCCGGGCGGTGACCGCGGGTAGGCGCGAGGTCGCGCCATCCTGGTGGCGGCGGCTCGGATTCTGGCAGGGTCTGACCGGTGCCGCCACCGCCACCGCCGTCGGCCTGCTGGCGCTGCTGCTGACCATGCCGGCGCCGACGCCCCAGCTCGTGGCCGTGCTCAACGACGCCGAGGGCCACCCGCTCTGGCTGGTGCGCGCCGCCGCCGACGCGCCCGCTCTGTCGGCCCGACTGCTGGCGGGCGGCGGCCCGTCGGGGACCGTGCCCGAACTCTGGCTGTTGCCGGCCGGCGCTCAGCAGCCGGTCTCGCTGGGCGTCCTCGACCCGGGCGGGATCAATCGGCGCACGCTGCAGACACTGCCGCAGGGTGCGCTGCAGGCCGGCAGCCTGCTTCTGGTGAGCCAGGAACCGACCGGCGGCTCGCCGACCGGCCAGCCGACCGGCCCGGTCCTCTCGCGCGGCTTCCTGGTCGGCGACCCGAGCTAGCGCAGACCGCCGGGTCACAGCCGCGTGAACGTGCGCGCGCCTGCAACTCTCAGATCGTCCGGTGCGTAGGGCTGGGGAAGGGGTGACGCCCCTTCATCCAGAAGCCAGCCAGCAAGAGGCATCGACGATGACCCACGAGCCGCAACTCGACCAGCACCGGGCACTCGGCCGCCGGGGCCTGCTGACCACCGCCAGCCTTGCGACCTTCGCAGCACTCGGCACCAGCCTCGTTCCCGGCGCCGCCTCCGCCAACACGATCGGCGATGGCGACATTCTCAATTTCGCCCTCAATCTCGAATATCTGGAGGCCGAGTTCTATCTGCGCGCTGCGACCGGCAAGGGCCTGCCCGGTAACCAGATCGGCGGCACCGGCACGCTGGGTGCGGTGACGGGCGGCCGCAAGGTGACCTTCCACACCAAGGCCTTTGGCGAGTACGCCGCCGAAATTGCCCAGGACGAAGCCAACCACGTCCGCTTCCTTCGCTCGGCGCTGGGTGCCGGAGCGGTGGCGCGGCCGGCGATCAATCTCGACCAGGCGTTCACGACCGCGGCACGCGCGGCCGGGCTGATCGGCCCGGGCCAGAAGTTCGACGCTTTCGCCAACGAGACCAACTTCCTTCTCGCCGCGTTCATCTTCGAGGATGTCGGCGTGACCGCCTACAAGGGTGCGGCCCGGCTGATTACCAGCAAGGACGTACTCGAGGCGGCGGCCGGCCTGCTTGCCGTCGAGGCTTATCATGCCGGCGAGATCCGCACCCTGCTGTATGGATTGGGCCTGTTCTCGGCCGCGCGCGCAATCTCCGACGCGCGTGACAGCCTGGACGGATCTGCCGACCGCGATCAGGGCATCAAGCGTACCGAGGGGGCCAACATCATCCCGACCGACCAGAACGGGTTGGCGTTTTCCCGCAATGCGGCCCAGGTGCTGAACATCGTCTATCTCGGGGGTTCCGGGTCGGGCTTCGGTTTCTTCCCCGCCCGCCTGAACGGTGCGATCAAGTAGCCCATACGACCGGCCGGGCCGGGGCAGGACCTGCCCCGGCCCGGTCGCGCGCCGGTCACACGCCGATCGCGGGGTCGCGCCAGATGCCGGCCTCGTCGCGGCAGGCGACCTCGCGCCAGGTCTCCTCGGCCGGGACCGTCATCGTGACCACATACTCCCGGCAGTAGCCCAGGCGCGTCCGGAAGGTGCGGATCGGCGTCACCGTGCCTTGCTGTCGGCCGTCGGGACCTTGCCAGCTCACCGACTCGCCGGCTGGCTTGGTCTCGAGCGTGTGCTGGACCACAGCCGGCGGCAGGGACGCGACCGGGTGCGGCGCCTCGCGAGCACACCCGGCTAAAGCCGCCACCAGGGCCAGCGCGGCTGGCCAATTCATCGCTGCCACCGATTCGCGATCAGCGCGGCTTCCTCGGAGGGGGACAGATCCGCCCCGACCTGCTCCAGATCGCGCGTGAGATCGCCGCCGGTGCGACGAACGGGTGCGGCCGGAGCGACTGGAGCGACCGGCGCGGCGCGCGCGGCGGGCGCCGCGTCGTTATGAGGCGGGTCGGCCGGGCGGGCGTCCGGCGCGTCCCGATCATGCGGGTCGTTGTCCCGATTGCTATCGCCGATGTCGCGCCGGCCCATCGCGCCCATGGCACCGCGTGGCGCATTACCACCCTGTACCGCCCCGGTGGGGGCGCCAGCGCCAGCCGCGCCTCGGCCGGCTGCGCCATCGGCCGCCCCACCGGGGCTCGGGTCGTCAACCTTGCCCGCGCCGGCTCCCGCCGCGCCTGCACCAGCGGCGGCGCTCGGTGCCGCTGCCGATCCCGAACGATGTGCGACACCGCCTGCGCGCGGGCTGTAGCCGCCGGCCCCTGCGGCTTGGCCGGACCTGCCGGCACCCGAGCCCGCGGCCTTACCCGCGCCGGCTGCCGCCGCGACCTGCCAGCCGGCACCGGACCGGTCCTGCGTGATCGGCGCCACAATGCCCAGCGCCGATGCCAGCGCCCAGGTGACCGCCCGCCCCGCGCGCCGGCTTCGGTGAGCCATGAATGTCCCTCCGCCGGGAAGCAACCCCGGTTTTCTCCCCCGGAGAGCATAACCCGCGGCAGCGGCCGCCTCTTCCCTGGGGCGGTGCAAAAAGATTCCCGTTTCAACTCGGGAACAAACGACTGGGCTCACGGGTGTTCCCAATCGAGCCGTCGTCAGTACGGCTGCGGAGGTGTGGTGACGGCGGCGCGGGACGAGGTAGTGCGCCAGGAAATAATCGCCCTGCTGCCGCGTTTACGCCGTTTCGCTCTGGTGCTGACCAGATCGGCAGCCGACGCCGACGATCTGGTTCAGGCAACCTGCGAGCGCGCCATTGCCCGGCTGGACGGTTGGGTCTGGGGGACTGCATTGGACCGCTGGCTGTTCAAGATCGCGCACAATCTGTACCGCAATCAGCTGCGCGACGACGCGAACCGCTCGCGCCTCCTGCAGGAACACGCCGCCGATCCCAACCTGTTTCCGGCCGGTGCTGCCGATGCGGAGTTGCGGACGGTGCTGCAGGAGGTAAGGCGGGCGCTGATGCGGCTGCCCGACGAGCAGCGGACGGTGCTGGTCCTGGTCGCGATCGAGGGCCTCGCCTATCGGGACGTGGCCGAGGTTCTGGGTGTGCCGATCGGCACCGTGACCAGCCGGCTCGCCCGGGCCCGCGACGCGATGCGATCGGCCTTCGCCACCACCGAGACCAAGATGCCTGGCCTCGAGGCCGCGCCATGACCGTGCCCGGCGGCCTGCGTGTCGAGCTGATGCTGCTGGCCGACGGCGAGTTGCAGGGCAGGCACGCGGCGCAGCTCGCGCATCGCTGCCGGCACGATGCGGCCACGGGTGCCGCGCTCGCCGAGTTGGAGCTCGATCGCGCGCTGCTCCGGGCGGCCTTCCCGCCCGTCGCAGGAAACGACGAGCGGGTCGCTGCCACGATCGAGACCGGGCTCGCGATCCGGCGCCGCCGGCGGCGCCGGGCCGAGCTTTGGCGCGCGGCAGCACCGCTCGCCGCATCTGTCCTGATCGCCGGTATGTTCGGCGCCGCTGCGGTCGGCCTGGCGGAGCGGCAAGCATCTGAGGCCGCATCCTATGTCTTGGCCGAGCAAGCCCGGGACCGGCAACTTATGGCCGCTGCTTTCAAGGCAGCACTCGATACGCAGGTGTCCGGGGGCAGCGTCACATGGCAGAATCCGGCCAGCGGCAGTCGTGGCTCGGTCACGCCGTTGCGCACCTTCAAGACCGCGGATGGGCGCTGGTGCCGTGAGTTCCGGCAGGAGATCGCGGCAGCCGCGCTGACCGAGCGGCGGATCGGCATCGCCTGCCGCGACGCCGAGGGCTGGCGGCTTAAGCTGGAGCGGCCGGCCGAGGCGTGAGCGCCGCCTTGAGCTCGATGCTCTCGTCGCCCGCCTGCGCCGGGCTCACCGCCGCTCCGGCCGTCAGCAGTTTGCGCCCGGCCATGTGGTCACCCGGCCGGTTGACCGAATCGATCGCCAGCAGCCGGCCCTTCTGGAAGTAGCAGACGGAGAACTGCCCGCTGGCCGGATCGCCGCGCAACACCAGCTGATCGTGCCCGGTCGAGATCCCGACCATCTGCAGCTTGACCTCGTACTGGTCGCTCCAGAACCAGGGCACCTCGTCGTACGCCTCGGGCCGGCCCAGGATCGCAGCCGCCACGGCCTTGGCCTGGTCGACTGCGTTCTGCACCGATTCCAGCCGCGCCGGCCCGCCGGCGAACCGGTTGGGGTGCCGCGTGCACTCACCGGCGGCGAAGATCGCGGGATCGCTGGTGCGTCCGTGCGCGTCGACGACGATGCCGTTCTCGCACACGAGGCCGGCCGCGACCGCCAGCTCGACATTCGGCAGCACGCCGATGCCGATCACGACCAGGTCGGCGGCATGGCGCGTTCCGTCCGTCATCGCCACTGCCCGCACCCGGCCGCCGTCGCCCTCCAGGCTCGCGATCCGTGCGTCGAGCACCAGCTCCACGCCGCGATTGCGGTGCAGGTCGGCATAGAAGGAGGAAATCACCGGGGCGACGACCCGTCCCATCAGCCGTTCGGCGGCCTCGAGCACCGTCACGGGCTTGCCCAGCATCCGCACGGCCGCCGCGACCTCGAGTCCGATGAACCCGCCGCCGATCACCACGACCCGCTGCGCCGCGGCGATCCGCCGTGCCAGGTCCTCCGATTCGTCGAGGGTTCGCAGGTAGACCACACCCGCGAGATCGGCACCGGGCACCGGCAATGGCCGCACCCGCGTGCCGGTGGCGAGCACCAGCGTCTCGTAGCGGACCGTCTCCCCGCCAGCCATGGTCACCGAGCGCGTCGCCCGGTCCACGGCGGTCACCGTCGCGCCGAGCCGCAGCTCGATCGTCTGCGCCTCGTAGAACGCCGGCTGCCGGAACAGCAGCCGCTCCCGCTCCATCTTGCCGAGCAGCAGGGCCTTGGACAGCGGCGGCCGCTGATAGGGCGGGTGCTGTTCGGCGCCGATCAGGCGGATGCGGTCGGCAAAGCCGCCCGCCCGCAGCGACGCCGCGATTTGGAAGCCGGCCTGCCCGCCGCCCACGATGACGACGCCCTCCGACATGAGGCTCGCTCCTACCGATGACCCGACCCGTGCCGCGACCCTAGCCGCGGCGGGCAGAAGCGTCACGCCGTTCTCGCGGCGCGCGGATCACCGGCAACCGGACCGTCGACCCGAAACGCGCGCACCGGCTCGCTGCGACCCCGTACCGGCAGCTCGCCCAACTGCGCGAAGCTGAAGCCGCTGCCGGCACGCGTCACGACCGTGTCGCTGGCGACGATGGTGACGGCGCCGTTCGCGGCCATACCGCGTCCGGCATCCTCAAGCCGCTGGGCGACGTTCACGGTATCGCCACAGAGCGCCACCCCCAGCCGGCCCTCGGCACCCATCGGTGCCGCGATCAACGGGCCGGCATGCAGGCCGACACGCAGGCAGATCGGCGGCTGACCGCGCTCTGCACGCACCGCATTGCCGGACTCGACCGCCAGCCGGATTCCCAGCGCCGCCCGCACCGCCGGCGCGGTCGTGCTGCCGGCCGGAAGCGCCCACACGGCGATCAGCCCATCGCCCATGATCTTGTCGATGCGCCCACGCTCGCGCTCGATGCATTGCGCCAGGGCCAGGAAATGACCGCTCAGCAACCGTGCCACCGCGGTTGGCGTGAGGGCCTCCGCGAGGCGCGTGAAACCGACAATGTCGGTGAACATCACCGTCAGCTCGCGCTCGCCCAGGCCCGCGCCGCGCTGCCTGCGGTCGCTCAGACGGTGGAGGCGGGTGCCGGCGGCGCCCGCCGCATCGATCGTGCGCTTGAAGAACATGACGATACGAACCTGCTCATGCTGCGGCCTGCGGCCGATAGATCGGCCAGGGCGGGGTCGAGCTCGCCACGCGAGCACCGGCACCGGCCCACCAATGGATCGCCGCAGGGTCCGGGTGCGGCGGCGGCAGCCTTGGATAGGCAGTGAGCATGATCGTTCGCCGGAATGGACCTGATGCGCAGCTGCCGGCAACGGTCGCTGCCCACACTGCGCCGATAGTGTTCTATGCCGATCCAATGGACCGGAATGTGCGAAATGTCACAGATCCGCAGCTGGCCCCTCACCGCCCTTTCAGGGTCGCAAGTACCCGCCATGCCGCATGCAACCACTCGCCTGCGCGTCCGTTAATGATCGTCACTGCCGAGGATCGGAGCCAGGATGGAAGTGATCGACCCGGTTTCTCGGCTCGAGCTGGCCTCCACCCTGTGTGCCGCCAGCGCCGTCGCATATAAGGCAGCGTTCATGCTCGCCGCGAATGCAGGCGAGGAGCGGGAATGTCTGGACCACTGCACGGCGCGCTACGTCCTGCTTGAGGGTCTCCTTGCTCAGCTGCATGGCTCGCTTGGCGCGGCACAGCTCCGCGATTTTCTGGCGCGGCTCGATGCCGATCCATCATGCTACGCCGACCGCGACCATGCGCTGACCGCGGCGAGGGCCAACGATCGCGAACTGAACCGCGTGCTTGCAGATGCGAACGGCTCTTTCCTCAATGACTGTCCTGGCGCAGCCGATCAGGTTCTCCACGATGCTCGGCCCATCAACCTCGAGCCGGCATGCCGGCCGTCAGTGGCCGGCGACTCCCCCAGCGGGCTGCCGCTGCACGATCTGGCCGCGGTGGCGGCGTGCGCAGCGACCCCGTTTGGGGGCGCTATCGCGAAATAGCTCGAGGCGGGATGCCATCTCGCGCCAACCATGCTCTACCGGGAGCCCGCAGCGAGACCGGCAGAGACGGGCATGGCGCAGCTCTCACGGTCGCGCCTTGCGCGTGATCTGGATGTGAGGGCCAAGCAGTGCATCCAATCGGTGTCGGCATCGTAGGAGCCGGCCGGATCTCCGACTTGCATGCGATTGAATATCTGCGGAGCGCCGACGCCCGGATCGTAGCCATTTGTGATCGGGCGCCCGAGCTGGGGGTTGGCAAGGCCGCGGCCTGGGGCGTGCCCTCGGCGCAGGTGTTCACGGAGTTGCCGGATCTCCTGGCCTGTAACGAGGTCGATCTGGTCGAGATCCTGCTGCCGCACGACCTGCATGCGCCGGCGACGCTGGCCGCGCTCGCGGCGGGCAAAGCCGTCTCCGTGCAGAAGCCGATGGCGACCTCCCTCGCCGACGCGCGGGCGATGGTGGATGCCGCCCAGCGTCACGGTCGCTTCTTCAAGGTGTTCGAGAACTTCGTGTTCTACCCGCCGGTCCAGAAGGCGAAGGCCCTTCTGGACGAGGGAGCCATCGGCGAGCCGTTGACGATTCGGATCAAGAGCGTGTTCGGCGATCCACGCCATGGCTGGGACATCCCAGGCAGCGCGCAGGCTTGGCGGCTCGACCCCGAGCGTTGTGGCGGCGGGCCCATCGTGTTCGACGACGGGCACCACAAATTCGCGCTCGCCTGGTGGTTCATGGGCATGCCCGAGGAGGTGCACGCCTGGATCGGCCGCACGGCGGTGGCCGGCGGCATGGTCGACGGGCCGGCGATGATCTCGTTCCGGTTCCCGGGCAGCCGGCTCGGCGTGTTCGAGGCGGTCCACGCGAGGGACCTGCTGATCGACAGCCGGCACTACGCCCAAGACGACCAGATCGAGATCACCGGCACCGAGGGCGTGCTGTGGGTGACGCGCGGGCACGGGCGGCTGGGCGACCGGCCGCCCGTGATCCTCTACCGCGACGGTGTCACCACCGGCTACTCGGCGATGCCGACCGGCTGGGAGGAGAGCTTCGTGCGCTCGACCCGGGACACGATCGAAGCGGTGCGGGACGGGCGGCCGCCGGTGTTGACCGGAGCGGAGGGGCTGGATGTGCTGCGCTTCTCGCTGGCCGCACTGCGCTCGGCGGCTAGCGGCCGCGCGGTGCGGCTCGACGAAGTGGTGGATTGAGCGCAACGCCCCGTGCGGCCCGGTGGCTTGAGGCTACTCCGCCGCCGTCGGCGCCGCCGCCGGCTGCACCGGCTGCGCTTTCCGCCCCAGCCGGCCGACCCAGCGCATCGCGACATAGAACACCGGCGTGAACAGCAAGCCGAACAGGGTCACGCCGAGCATGCCGGAGAACACCGCCGTGCCCAGCGACTGGCGCATCTCGGCGCCGGCGCCGGTCGCGATCACCAGCGGCACCACGCCCAGGATGAAGGCGAACGAGGTCATCAGGATCGGGCGCAGGCGGGTGTGGGCGGCGTCGATCGCGGCCTGCTGCGGCTCCTCGCCCTCCTCCTCGCGCTGCTTCGCGAACTCGACGATCAGGATCGCGTTCTTCGCGGCGAGGCCGACCAGCACGATCAGCCCGACCTGGACCAGGATGTTGTTGTCCAGCCCGCGCAACAGCACGCCGGTGATGGCGGCGAGCAGGCACATCGGCACGATCAGGATCACGGCCAGCGGCAGCAGCCAGCTCTCATACATGGCGGCCAGGAACAGGAACACGAACACGACCGAGGCGATGAACACGTAGATGGCGGTGTCGCCAGCCAGCTTCTCCTGATAAGCGAGCTCGCTCCATTCGAAGGCGAAGCCGTCGGGCAGCACCTCGGCGGCGAGGCGCTCCATGGCAGCGATCGCCTGGCCGGTCGAGAAGCCGGGCAAGGTCGCGCCCTGCACCTCGGCTGCGGGATAGAGATTGTTGTGCGGCACGCGGTAGGGGCCGGTCACGTTCTCGAAGGTCGCGACCGAGCCTAGAGGCACCATGTCGCCGCGGGAGTTTCGGGTCTTGAGGTTGGCGATGTCGCGCACCTCGCGCCGGAACGGGCCGTCGGCCTGGGCCTGCACGCGGTAGGTGCGGCCGAGATAGTTGAAGTCGTTGACGTAGGCCGACCCCAGATAGACGTTGAGCGTGTCGAACACATTGCTGACCGGCACGCCCAGCATCTCGGCCTTGGCCCGATCGATATCGGCATAGACCTTGGGCGTGCGCGTGTTGAACAGGGTGAACACCGAGGTCAGGCCCGGCTCCTGGTTGGCGCGCGCGACCAGCTCGTTGGTGACCGCTTCGAGCGCTGGCAGCCCGCGGCCGCGCCGGTCCTCGACATACATCTTGAAGCCGCCACCGGTGCCGACGCCGCGCACGGGTGGCGGGTTGATCACCAGCACGAACGCTTCCTGCATCTGGCCCAGAGTCTTGCGCAGATTGGCCAGGATCTGGTCCTTGGTGATGCCGGCGGCGACCCGTTCCTCGAACGGCTTCAGCGTGACGAAGATCGCACCCGCATTGGGTGCGCTGGTCAGCGTGGCGCCGTCCAGGCCGGCGAAGCCCGCGGTGTGGGCGGTGCCCTCGACCGACAAAGCGAGCTTGGTGGCTTCGCGCACCACCTTGTCGGTCCGCTCCATCGTCGCACCCGGCGGCAGCTGGATCGCCGTGATGAAATAGCCCTGGTCCTGCTCCGGGATGAAGCCGGTGGGCGCCCGCTGGAACTGATAGATCGCGAGACCGATCAGGCCGCCATAGATCACCAGCACCAGAATGCTGAGCCGGATCAGCCGGCGGGTCAGCGCGCCATAGCCGGATGCCAGCCGCTCGAACAGCCAGTTGAAGCCGTTGAAGAACCAGCGGATCGGTGCGGTCAGCTTCGAGCGCTTGGGATGCTCCTCGTGGGGCTGCAGCAGCAGCGCGCACAAAGCCGGCGAGAGCGTTAGCGAGACCATGCACGAGATCAAGGTCGAGGCCGCGATGGTGACCGCGAACTGGCGGTAGAACTGGCCCTGGATGCCGGAGATCAGCGCCGCCGGGATGAAGACGGCGCACAAGACCAGGGCGATCGCGAGCAGCGCGCCGCCGACCTCGTCCATGGTCCGGTGCGCGGCGTCCTTGGGCGAGAGGCCCTGGCGCAGGTTGCGCTCGACGTTCTCGACCACCACGATCGCATCGTCGACGACGATGCCGATCGCCAGGACCAACCCGAACAAGGACAGGTTGTTGAGGCTGAAGCCCAGCGCCGCCATGACCGCGAAGGTGCCGATCAGCGAGACCGGGATCGCCACGATCGGTATGACCGCGGCGCGCCAAGTCTGCAGGAACAGGATCACCACGATCACGACCAGTGCCACGGCCTCGAAGATGGTCTTCACCACCTCGTCGACCGACTGCTGGATGAACTGGGTCGGGTTGTAGATGATCTCGTAGTCGAGCCCCTTGGGGAAATCGCGCTTCAGCTCCTGCATGGTGCGAATGACCTCGTCGGCCGTGGCCAGCGCGTTCGAGCCCGGCAGCTGGAAGATGCCGAGCGCGGTCGCGGTGCGGTCGTCGAGATAGGCGTTGCGGAGGTAGTCCTGCGCGCCGAGCTCGATCCGGGCGACGTCGCGTACACGCGTGATCCGGCCGTCCGGGTCGGTCTTGACGATGATGTTCTCGAACTCGCGCACATCCGTCAGCCGGCCGAGGGTCTCCACGCTGAGCTGGAATGCGCCCGGGCTGGGTACCGGCACCTGGTTCAACGCGCCGGAGGCGACCTGGATGTTCTGCGCGGCAACCGCGTCCACGACGTCGGTGGCGGTGAGGTTGAGCTCGGCCATGCGCTCGGGGTTGAGCCAGACGCGCATCGAGTAGTCGCGCGCGCCGAAGATCTGGATGTCGCCGACGCCGTGCAGGCGGGCGAGCACGTCCTTGATCTGCAGGGTCGCGTAGTTGGAGATGTAGAGCTGGTCGAGCGACCCGTCCGGGGAGTTGAGATGGATCACCATCATCAGGTCGGGCGAGTTCTTCTTGGTGGTGATGCCGCGCCGCCTTGCCTCCTCGGGCAGCTGCGGCTCGGCGATCGCGACCCGGTTCTGCACCAGCACCTGGGCCTCGTCGAGGTTGGTGCCGAGCGCGAAGGTGATCGTGATCTGGACGTTGCCGTCACCGGTCGCCTGCGAGACCATGTAGAGCATGTTCTCGACGCCGTTGATCTGCTGCTCCAACGGCGTGGCGACGGTCTCGGCGACGACCTCGGCGGAGGCGCCCGGATAGCTTGCGGAGACGACGACCGTCGGCGGCGCCACCTCCGGATACTGCGCCACTGCCAGGGTGTAGTAGGCGATGCCGCCGATCAGGGTGACGATGATCGAGATCACCGCCGCGAAGATCGGCCGGTCGACGAAAAAGTGCGAGAAGCGCATCTCAGCCGGCCGCCGGCTCGGTGGCCTCGGGCTCGATCACGCCATCCTTGGGCGTCACCTTCGCCCCGGGTCGGGCGCGGATCAGGCCGTTGATGATGATGCGGTCGTCGGCCGTGAGCCCGCGCCGCACGATGCGCAGGCCGCCCGGCTGACTGGGACCCGGGCGGATGATCTTCGGCCGGACCACATTCTCGGCGTCGACGGTCAGCACCATCTTGCGCGACTGGTCGGTGACGATGGCAGCATCCGGGATCAGGATGGCATCATATTCGGGCGAGCCCGGGATCCGAACGCGACCGAACTGTCCCGGCGTGATCAGCCCGTCAGGGTTGGGGAACACGGCCCGGCCACGGAT
Source organism: uncultured Alphaproteobacteria bacterium (assembly GCA_963798145.1). Taxonomy (GTDB): domain Bacteria; phylum Pseudomonadota; class Alphaproteobacteria; order Geminicoccales; family Geminicoccaceae; genus Benzoatithermus. Next base: position 229,396 of record CAWCSG010000011.1, on the reverse strand, counting down.
CGTGCCGCTCCCCTGGTCGACCACATTGTCGACGAAATTCATCGTGCCCTGATGCGGCCAGCCGTCCTCGTCGACCAGATGGGCCTCGACGATGGTCTCCCGGTTACGCGTCGATGGCAGGTCGCCTTTGGCGGCGGCGCGCTGATAGGCCAGGAAATCCTGCTCCGACATGTCGAAGCTCAGGTAGATCGGATCGAGCTGGACGATCGTGGTCAGCACCAGCGCGTCGTCGATCAGATTGCCGATGTCGGCGCGCCGATTGGACACGCGACCGGCGAACGGCGCGGTGATCTGGGTGAAGCCCAGATTGAGCTCGGCGTCGCGCGCCTGCGCCTTCGCCTGGTCGACACTGGCACCGGCCTCGCTCAGCTCGGCGTCACGCTGGTCGAGCGTTGCCTTGGCGATCGCCGATGTGCTGACGAGCTTGGCAGCGCGCTCCTGGTCGAGTTCGGCCAATCGAAGCTGCGCCTGCGCCAGCTCGATCTGGGCCTTGGTGCGGTCGAGTGCCGCCTCGTAGGGACGCGGGTCGATGGTGAACAGAGCCTGACCGGCTTCGACGTTCTGGCCGTCGGCGAAGCCGATCGCCTGCAGGTAGCCCGGCACGCGCGCCTTGATCTCGACCAGCTGGACCGGCTCGAACCGTCCGGTGAACTCGTCCCATTCGGTCAGCCGGCGGATCAGCGGCTTGGCGACGGTCACCTCGGGTGGCGGCGGCGCGTTGGCAGCCTTGGCCTTGCCGTCCTCGGCATCGTCGCAGGCGCTCAGCAACAGCATGGCCGCGGCCGCGAGCACCGACCCCGCCCGCCACGTTCCGGTCCGATTGATGGTCATGGCGTTCCCTCGGCTCTCTCGCATTGCAGCACGTGGCCGTCCCAACCGGGGCCGTCAACCCTCGACCGCCGTGCAGCATTGCGGAAGGGGGTATGTCGGCCGCCTGTGATGGCCGTCACAGACCCTGTGGGCCAGGCAATGCCGTCGGTCGCGGCCCGCCGGTCGCCCAGTCCAGCAGCTCGACGGTGTGGACGATCGGGATCGCGGTGCCGGAGCCGATCTGGGTGATGCAGCCGATATTGCCGGTGGCGATCACGTCCGGGGCGGTGCGCTCGATGTTGGCGACCTTGCGGTCGCGCAGCTGCAGCGCGATCTCGGGCTGCAGGATGTTGTAGGTTCCGGCCGAGCCGCAGCAGAGATGGCCCTCCGGCACGTCCTTCACCGTGAAGCCCGCCTGGGCCAGCAGCTGCTTGGGCAGCGTGGTGATCTTCTGGCCGTGCTGCATCGAGCAGGCGGAGTGGTAGGCGACCACGAGATCCGTGTCCGTCACGGCCGGGGGCAGGCCGATGGTGGTCAGCAGCTCCGTGATGTCCTTGGTCAGGCCCGAGATCCGCGCCGCCTTCTCGGCGTAGGCGGGGTCCTCGCGCAGCATGAAGCCATAGTCCTTGACCGTGGTCCCGCAGCCCGAGGCGTTGATCACCACCGCGTCCAGCCCGCCGCGCGCAAGCTCAGCATCCCAGGCGTCGATGTTGGCCTTGGCGAACGCATGGGCGTCGTGCCCGTTGCCCATGTGATGCGTGAGGGCGCCGCAGCAGCCCATGCCCGCGGGCACCACCACCTCGACGCCGAGCCTGGTCAGCAGGCGCACCGTGGCCTCGTTGATCTGCGGTGCGATCACCTGCTGGGCGCAGCCGGTCAGCAGCGCGACCCGGGCGCGGCGCACGCCGGCGGCCGTGAATACCTGCGGCCGGTCGCCGGCCGAGGGGGCCGGGAGCGCGCGCGGCGTCAGCGCCAGCATCGTCCGCAGCCTGGCAGGCATCAGCCCGGCGAACGGGCGTGCGATCGCCGCACCGACCAGCGACAGGCGGAACATGAACGGGTAGGGGATCGTGCGCTGCAGCACCCAGCGCAGCAGCCGGTCCGGCAAGGGCCGGCGATAGTGCGTCTCGATGTAGGCCCGGCCATGATCGACCAGATGCATGTAGTGCACGCCGGACGGGCAGGTGGTCATGCAGGACAAGCAGGACAGGCAGCGATCGATATGCTTGACCGTGTCGGCCGTTGGCGCGGCCCCGCTCTCCAGCATCTGCTTCATCAGGTAGATGCGGCCGCGCGGGCTGTCGAGCTCGTCGCCGAGCAGCACGTAGGTGGGGCAGGTCGCGGTGCAGAAGCCGCAATGCACGCAGGTGCGCAGGATCTGCTCGCTGGCCCGCGTGTCGGGATCGGCAAGCTGCGCGTTGGTGAAGGTCGTCTGCATGCGTGTCCTCCCTGCCGAGGGCTTCATATAGCGCGGCAGCGGCGCCTGTCCCGCGTCTACCGAACTATCGACCCGGATGTGCTCGCCCCGCTCCGGGCTTCATGATAGTACCGCCGCCGGCTGTAGGAGCAGGCACGGACATGATGACGTTCGATCGTGCGCTGGTGACGCTCGAAGGGCGCCGGGGGCTGGTCACCGGCATCGCCAACGACCAGTCGATCGCCTGGGGCTGCGCCAAGGCCTTTCGCGGCTTGGGCGCCGAGCTGGCGGTCACCTACCTCAACGAGAAGGCCAGGCCCTACCTGGAGCCGCTGGCCCAGGAGCTCCAGGCGGATCTGGTGGCGCCGCTCGATCTGCGCCACGACGGCGAGCTCGAAGCGCTGTTCGCCAGGATCGCCGAGCGGTGGGGCCGCCTCGATTTCCTGCTGCACTCGATCGCGTTCGCGCCGATGGCGGACCTGCAGGGCCGCGTGGTCGACTGCTCCAAGGCGGGTTTCCTGCAGGCCATGGAGATCTCCTGCTGGTCGTTCATCCGCATGGCCAAGCTCGCCGAGCCGCTGATGGACCGGGGCGGCACGCTGTTCTGCATGACCTATTACGGCTCGCAGATGGTGGTCGAGCACTACAACCTGATGGGGCCGGTCAAGGCGGCGCTTGAGAGCGCTACCCGCTATCTTGCGGCGGAGCTCGGCCCCAAGGGGATCCGCGTCCATGCGATCTCGCCCGGCCCGCTCCAGACCCGCGCCGCCTCGGGGATCGGGCATTTCGACGAGCTGCTGGCCAAGGCGCAGGCCAAGGCGCCGCTGCAGAGCCTGGTCTCGATCGACGATGTCGGGCTCGCGACCGCCTACCTCGCCACCGATGCCGCGAGACTGATCACCGGCCAGACGATCTACGTCGACGGTGGCTACCATATCATCGACTGAAGTCGACCCAAGGAGCACGACGATGATGCAGGCGCCTGATCAGGGGACGTCCCCGGTGGCTTGGAACGCTGCCGCCGAGTACACGCTGGATGCCTGGCAGCGCGGGATCCTCTTCCTCGATGTCCTGCGGCAGCGGGGCAACCAGTATTACGAGCACATGGCGATGCGGGCACCGAACGTGCTCCACTTCGACGCGCGCCTGGTGCTCGACGGGCGGTCCCTGCCGCGACCGGTCAATTATGCCCTGGTCGCGATCACGCCGCCGCCCGGCGTCGAGATCGATGCCAAGAAACGCCCGTTCGTCGTGGTCGACCCGCGCGCCGGGCACGGGCCGGGCATCGGCGGCTTCAAGGCCGACAGCGAGATCGGCGTCGCGATGGCCGCCGGGCACGCCTGCTACTTCGTCGGCTTCCTGCCCGAGCCGGTGCCGGGGCAGACGATCGAGGACATCATGCTGGCGCAGGCCGCGTTCGTCGAGCGCGTGATCGAGCTGCATGGCGAGGCCGACGGCAGGCCGGTGGTGGTCGGCAACTGCCAGGGCGGCTGGGCGACGATGCTGGCAGCCGCGACCCGGCCGGAGCTGTTCGGCCCGCTGATCATCGCCGGCGCGCCCTTGTCCTACTGGGCCGGCGTGCGCGGCAAGAACCCGATGCGCTATTCGGGCGGCCTCAACGGCGGCAGCTGGCTGACGGCGCTGGCGGGCGACCTCGGCGCCGGCATCTTCGACGGCGCCGCCCTGGTCCAGAACTTCGAGAACATGAACCCCGCCAACACGCTCTGGTCCAAGCAGTACAACCTGTTCGCCAAGGTCGACAGCGAGGGCCCGCGCTATCTCGAGTTCGAGAAATGGTGGGGCGGCCATGTCCTGATGAACGCCGAGGAGATGCAGTGGATCGTCGACAATCTCTTCGTCGGCAACAAGCTGGCCACCGCCGAGATCGTCACCCAGGGTGGAGTGCGCATCGACCTGCGCAACATCACCTCGCCGATCATCTGCTTCTGCTCCAAGGGTGACAACATCACGCCGCCGCAGCAGGCGCTGGGCTGGATCCTGGACCTGTACGGCAGCGTCGACGACATCCGCGCCAACCGCCAGACCATCGTCTATTGCGTCCACGAATCGGTGGGGCACCTGGGCATCTTCGTCTCCGGCAGCGTGGCGAAGAAGGAGCATCAGGAGTTCGCCTCCAACATCGACTTCATCGATTGCCTGCCGCCCGGGCTGTACGAGACCGTGCTGACGCCGGTCGCCGCCGGTACCGCGCCCGCCGGCCCGGTGGTCGGCGATTACGTCGTCAGCTTCGGCGCGCGCACGCTCGACGACATCCGGGCCTTGGGCGGCAACAGCCTGGAGGACGAGCGCGAGTTCGCGGCGGTGGCGCGCCTGTCCGAGGCCAATCTCGGTCTCTACCGCACCTTCCTGCAGCCATGGGTACGGGCGGCGACCACGCCCCAGGGTGCCGAGCTGTTGCGTCGCCTGCATCCGGACCGGCTGCAGTTCGAGCTGTTCTCGGACCGCAACCCGCTGCTGGCGCCGGTGGCCGCCATGGCCGAGCAGGTGCGCGCCAACCGGCGGCCGGCCGCGCCCGACAATCCGTTCACGGCCGCACAGGATCACGTCTCGGGGCAGATCGTGGCCGCGCTCGACGGCTGGCGCGACTGGCGCGACGCGGCGGTCGAGGCGACCTTCCACGCAACCTACGGGTCGCCCTTGCTCCAGGCCATGCTCGGCCTGCGTGCCAGCGACGCGCCGCCGCGGGCGCGGCCGGGTCGCGAGCCCGAGCAGATCGCCTTCGTCCAGCACGAGATCGCCGATCTCACGGCCCGCATGGGGCAGGGCGGTCCGCGCGAGGCCTTCGTCCGCGCGATGATCTATGTCCGGCTGCCCGAGCTCGCCGCCGACGAGCGCGGTTTCGCCGTGCTGCAGAAGGTGCGTGAGGAGCACGCCGCCGATCTGAGCCTCGCCGCCTTCAAGCAGCTGGTCCGCGACCAGTTTCTCATGCTCAAGCTCGACGAGGCCCGCGCCGTGGCGACCTTGCCGCAGCTGCTCGAGGGCCATGCCGAGCAGGCGGCGCAGGCGCTGCCGCTGCTCGAGAGCGTGGTCACCGCGCCCGGCCCGCTCGGATCGGAGGCGGCCGCCCGGCTCGCGCGGATCGCGGTACTGTTCGGCGGCCCCGCGTCGGGCCAGGGCAATTCCCGGCGCCGGCTGAGCGTGGCCGGCGGCAAGGATGCTGCCGGCTGAGCGGTCGCCCGCTCAGGCGGCGAACGGCCGGCTGCTGCGGCGGATGTTCTCGGCCTCCGCGTGGCTGATGTGCACGTAGCGTCGGCCGCAATAGTTGCACATGGCCTCGCCCGTCTTCTCCAGCGTGAGGAACTCCATCGGATGGCCGAGCGCCACGCTGCCGCCGTCGCAGCGGACATGCATCGCGTCGGTCAGCACCACCTCGCGATCGTCGACCAGAAGAACCTCCTCGCGCACCATTCCCCGCTCCGCTACTGCTGGCCGCCGGCCCCAGGATCCCGAGGCGCTCCATCCCCGCCATGAGCCCCATCCCTGCCATGGGCGCGGCCACCCCGCAACGCCCGCCGGCGGCGCGCGACGAGATGCCCGCCGCCGCGGTCGAGCTCGCGGGCCTGACCAAGCTCTACCGTGCCACCCGCGGCCAGGCGCCGAAGCTCGCCCTGGACGCGGTCGACCTCGTGATCCCGCGCGGCTCGTTCTTCGCGCTGCTCGGCCCGAACGGCGCCGGCAAGTCGACCCTGATCAACATCCTGGCCGGGCTCGTGGTCAAGACCGCGGGCACCGCCCGGGTGTTCGGCGTCGACATCGACGAGCGGCCGCGCCGTGCCCGCCGGGTGATCGGCGTGGTGCCGCAGGAGCTCAACCTCGATTCCTTCTTCACGCCGCGCGAGACGCTGGAGCTGCAGGCCGGCCTCTACGGCGTCCCCGCCGCGCGGCGCCAGACCGACGCGCTGCTGGCCGCCGTCGGCCTCGGCGAGCAGGCCGACGCCTACGCCCGCTCGCTGTCCGGCGGCATGCGGCGCCGGCTGCTGGTCGCCAAGGCCCTGGTCCACCGCCCGCCGGTGGTGATCCTGGACGAGCCCACCGCCGGCGTCGACGTCGAGCTGCGCCGCCAGCTCTGGGACTACATGCAGGAGCTCAACCGGAGCGGCGTCACCGTCGTGCTGACCACGCATTATCTCGAGGAGGCCGAGCAGCTCTGCGACTGGATCGCGATCATCGACCGCGGCCGCGTCGTCGCCTGCGACCGCAAGGCGACCCTGATCCGCCAGCTCGACGAGAAGGAGCTGACCATCACGCTCGCCGCCCCGCCGGCCACCCTGCCGCCGTCCCTCCTCGCCGCCGGCGCCACCCTCGACCCGCAGGGCCGCCTCGTCCTGCGCTACCGCCCGAGCCGGCTCCAGGTCGGCGCACTGCTCGACGCGGTCCGCGCCGCCGGCCTCGCCATCACCGACCTCGCCACCCGCGAGGCCGACCTCGAGCAGCTGTTCCTGCGCCTCACCCGCCAGCCCACCGCACCCCCGTCCAAGGACGGGCTTTGACCTTGGCCGGGGATCGGCTATACGGGGTCGGCACGCGCCCGTAGCTCAGTTGGATAGAGCGCAAGCCTCCGGAGCTTGAGGTCAGAGGTTCGAGTCCTCTCGGGCGCGCCAACCCCACCCCATCGTCACGGCTGCCGCCACGGGCAGGGGCGCAGCCTGTCCCCGCCTGCATCTACCCCACGCATAGCCCGCAGAGGCGGGTCGCGTCGTTCGGGAGAACTCAGGCCAGAGCCAGCACGCGCGTCTGGCCGTCTGGCTCGTCGACAACGAGCAGCCGCCGTCCGTCCGCCCCGGTAAGCTGCTCGTTGGCATTGAGCAACTCGATGCCGTACACGGTCCCGTCCGGCGCCATATCGACGTTCAGCTCGTCGCTGATGCGCAGCGTCTCGATGTCGCCCTGCGGCTCGCGCAGCCGGATGTAGGCGATGTTATGCTTCGGGTCGTAGCTCAGTTTCATGGGCAATCGCATTTCGTCACGCGGCGTGCGCCGGCCGCATGGGTTCCGGTATGGGGTGGCCTTCGGTACGCATTGCCACGATCCAGCCCTCCATGGCGTCGACGCCGTTGACGATGGCCTCCTCGACCGTCTCCCCGTCCGACATGCAGCCGGGCAGGTCCGGGAACTCGATCAGGTAGCCACCGCCATCGTCCTCGGTCAGCGGCCGGACGACGAAACGGTAGGGGATGTCTGGGATCATGGCTGCCTCACGCTGTCGACCAAGCGCACAAAGGCGCGGACGTAGACCGGCTTGATCGGCCGATGGGCAGGCACGCTGATGCCCTCGGCCACCGCCGGATGCGAGAAGTATACATGACTTCCGCCCGGCTTGCGCCGGCTGATGCCGAAGGCGCTGGCAACCGCTTCCAGGTCGGCGATCTTCCAGTCTCTCGGGTTGGCCCGCATCGCCTCCAGTGTCTTGCCCGCCCGACTGCTCGTCATGCCGCTCTTGGCGCCTGCTGCTTGGCGTCATGGATGTCCTTCACCACCACGAACGCCCATCGCCCAAAGCCGCCTTGGTTGTTCACTGCCGGCAGCCAATGCGAGAACATCGCATCGTTCTTGGCACCCACATTCTCGCCGACAATCCCCTTGATCTCCACGACGTGCAGCGGCTTTGGCTCACCCAGGCCTGGCTTCACGATATAGTCAGGCCGGTATTTTCGCTCGTGGCCGAGCAGCGTGTAGGGCAGGGTCATCACCGTGGTCTTGCCGGCCCCGGTCGGCATCTTGCAGCACAGCCGGAACAGGTCGACGTTGGCCGCGGCCAGCCGCTCGTGCCAGCTCGCCGGCGCCACCTCGGCGAGCCGGATCAGCGTCTCGATCCTTCGATATGGAAGAAGAACAGCGGCTGCTCGCCCAGCCCCCGACTAGGTCGAGCTCGCGCCGCTTGTCCAACTCGATCTGCAGCTCGTTGATCAGCAGGTTGGCGGTAAAATCCGCTCGCCGGCTCGCGCTCGAACAGCTCACCCTGTTTGCCGCACTTGGCCTTCTTGACCTTCTTCGGCGGCGGGATCGGCACCAGATGCGCGCTCGGCCGCCGGTGCTCCATGATCTCGCCCGTGGGCACGCCCTTGTCGTCGAGCGCGTAGTGCCTCTGCGGCTCGGCCAACGCCGAGTTCAGAACCGGACCGTCCAGATCGCCACCGCCGCCCCTCCGCTCGCGGGGGCTTAGGCGACCTAGATGTGCAGACGCAACCAAAGCGCGAGATGCCCGCTTCGGTACCGCCTCCATCATCCGCCCGTCAACGCCAAGATCCTTACCACTAGGTCAACGCCACCCTTGACTCCAGCCCGCTACCATGAAACATAGCAAGGCTTTTGGTCCTAACAAGGTCGCGCCCCACCATGCCCGCACTCAGCTCGGTCTCCCACCAAACCCCGACCCCACGCGCACGCCCGAACCCGAGCTGTCGGCGCCGCGCAGCCGAATTGCACGAACGAATTCCCAATCCGGCACGAAGCGAACCCACCAGCCATTCTTGCGAAACGAGCCCGAAGCCGCCCCGTCGCAACCGCTCCAACGATTTCCCGCCCTCGCGGCCCGAACCCGACCCCACGACCCCACGCAGCCGGAACCGCACAAACGAATTCCTCACCCGGCACGAACGAACCCGCCAGCCATCGTTGCGAATCGAACCCGAGCGCCACGCCCAGCATCGCCACGGCCCCAACGATTTCCACCCAGCACGCCCGAACCCGACCACCGCCAGCGGACCTGGCCACATGGTCCGCTGGCATCTGAGCACCTGGCCGGTCGCCGCGCGCGGCCAGTCGCCGCTCAGCCGGCCTTTGGCGGCAAATGCGGGACGCCCGCGACGATGCCGGCATGGTAGGCGAGATCGTCGGGCGTCAGCTCGCCCTGCGGCGCGTGCTCGAGGTCGAAGCTGCCGGCGGCGTTGCGGCCGCGGACCAGGGTCGCCGAATCGCGGCTGGCCTTCGCCTGCCGGACATGGCCGCCGATGTAGCGCACCGCGAAGCCGACCCGATCGTAGGCGGCGCGGTTCGGCTCGGAATTGTGGGCCAGCAGCACGTGGTGCAACGACATCTGCCCGGGCTCGAGGACCACCTCGGTGATCGGCTGGCCGGCGACGTCGACCGCGATCTCCTGGCCACGGCTCAACAGGTTGTTCTCCGCGTAGGTCTCGCGGTGCGGCATGATCGGCCAGCGATGGCTGCCCGGCACCACGCGCAGGCAGCCGCTCTCGAGCGTGCTCGGGCTCAGCGCCAGCCAGGCGGTGACGATGTCGGGCGGCTCCAGGCCCCAATAGGTCGCATCCTGGTGCCAGCTGACATAGTCGGGCGCGCCGGCCGCCTTCTTGAAGAAGCCCGCACCCCAGACCAGGAGATCGGGCCCGATGAGCGCCGACACCGGCTCGACGATCGCGGGCAGGTGGATGATGTCCCAGAGCGTGCGCGAGAGCAGGTGGCTCTTGGTGGTCAGCGCCGACTTGCGGGCCGGCTCCGGCAGCGCCTCGATCCTGGCGAGCGCCGCCAGCGCCGCATCGATCTGGACCGGGGTCAGCGCCGGCAGTGGGAACACCACTCCGGTTTCGCGAAAGTCCGCGGCCTGCGCCGCGGTCACGCCCGCCATCAGGAATAGGCCCCGGACGACAGGCGATGCTCGAACCGCTCCATCACCTCGCAGCCGGTGGCCGTGACCCGGATCATGTACTCGCTGCGCACGCCGCCGATCTCGGGATCGTAGCAGCCGGGCTCGACCAGCAGGACCATGTCGGGCTCCAGGACCGCGGTCTCGTAGGGGACCAGGCGCGGAAACTCGTGCACGGCGGTGCCGATCGAATGGCCGCTATGGTGCGGATAGGCGAAGCCCTCCCGGCCGACGAACGCGCGCAGCTCGCCGTCGACCTGGGCCGCGGTCAAGCCGGGCCGGATGAAGCCGACCGCATGCTCGAGCGCGCCCTTGGAGGTGCGGAACAGCCGCTCGAGCCCGGGGCTGGGCTCGCCGGCGCAGGTGGTGCCGCAGGAATCGCCCCAATAGCCGTCGATCCGCGGCGCGAGATCGGCCATCACCGCGTCGCCCGGCTCGATCGTCCGATCGATCGGCCAGCCGGTGAAGCCGGCGGTGCGCGCCGGCCCGGACAGGAAGTCGCCGGTGATCGGCACGCGGCAGCCGGCGAACTCCTCGATGGCGCAGCGGATGTCGGCGAAGACGGCGAGCTCGCTGCGGCCCGGCCGCACCACGTCGAGGAACCGACGCTGGCCGATGGCCACGGCCTGCGCGCACCGTTGCAGCGTGGCGAGCTCGGCCGCGGTCTTGGTGGCGCGCACCCGCTTGAGGCCAGACGACAGGTCGAGGGAACTATCGACCGTGACCAGCCCATCGAGGCCTGCGGGCACGAAGCCACGCTCGCCGGCGATGCGCCCGCCGACGCCCAGCCTCTGGACCAGGCGCCGGACGGCCTCGCGCCAGCCGGCGACATAGTCCACCGCATGGTCGAACGCGTAGCCCTCGTAGATCTCGACGATGTCGGCGCGGGAGCGCTGCGTCTCCACATTCGCGCACGCCACGCCGATCGTGCCGTCCTTGCCGACCAGCGCCAGCGTCGGCCCGCCGGCGAATGGCGACGCGCCGGCCTCGATCGGCACGACGTGACCGGTGGCGTAGGCGACCGCGTCGGCGGTGGCGAGCACGCCCCAATCGGCACCCGCCGCCGTGACGACGGAGGCGGTCCGCGCCTGACGCTCGTCCATCTCCGGACTAGCCGCAGGGCGCCGGCGTGAGCGCGTAGTCGTAGAGCGGCGTGGCGGCGCCCTTGCGGAAGTAACCGTTCATCGCCGATTCGCTCAGCGGCTCCGTCGGTGCGATGGGGAAGGTCGAGCCGGTTTCGACGGTCATGCAGGGCGCGGCCCATTGGTCGAGATCGGCCTGGCGGATCTCCGGCACGGGCACGAGCAGCGTGTTGATGATCGGCTGCTGCCCATCGAGCAGGCGCACGCCGGCGCGGAACGCATTCTGCGCCGCCACGCTCGGCAGGATCGCACCACCGTAGAAGCGGAACGTATCCTTGTGGTCCTTCCAGTACCCCAGCGCGTCGCCCGACATCGAGCCGGTGATCAGTGGCTGCGGCCGGCCGGCCTCGTCGAAAGCCTCCGCGATCACCCGCGATTCACTACCCGTGGTCCAGACCGCGTCGATCTGCGCCGGGTTGGTGGCGAGGGTCTGCAGGACGACATTCTTGGTGACGTTGGCGGTCCACTGGCCGCTGACCTTGCCCAGAATGGTCAGCCCGGGATCCTCGGCGAAGCCGCGGTAGCCGCCCGAGTTCTCGTGCTCGACGATCGGGCTGCCGGGAATGCCCTCGACCATGAGCACGTTGCCCTTGCCACCGAGCTCGGCGGCGATGCCCTTGGCCATCTTGTAGCCCCAGACATTGTGGTTGTGCTGGATGTTCAGGGCGTAGGGGCTGGTGACCGCGCTGGCGGTGGTGACCACGGGGATGCCGGCCTTGTAGGCGGCCTCGATCACGTCGTTCAGGCCGGTCGAGGAGCCGGCGATGGTCGTGATGATGCTGCAGCCCTTGTCGATGAAGGCGCGGATCTGCGCGATCTGCTGCGGCACGTCGCCGTTGCTGTCGGAGAGCTCGAAGCTGACCGCGTCGCCTTTGGCGATCGCACCGTCGACCAGGCGCTTGAGCTCGTTGGTCATGCTGACCCGCCACGGATTGCCCATGTAGGATTCCGAGTGGCACCACTTCCACGGCTTCGCCGGCATCTTGAAGTCGTCGTAGGCCGATGGGCCGACGGGAATGTTGTCGGTGTAGAGCGCCTTCAGGTCGGCCGGCAGCGCCTCGATGGTCTGGGCCGCAACCGGGCTCGCGAGCGCCGCCACGGTCAGCGCCAGCCCGGCCCCGAACACCCTGCCATGATTGAACCTGGTTGCCATGATACCTCCCTGATCGGCCGTTATCGGCTCCGTCTTGCATGGATGCGTTAACAGCCTAGGCTGGCTCAAGCCAAGCAACAATTGCGCGCCGCCGGGCCGCGGCTTCGATGGGGGGACGGACGGCCCGCGATGCTGGTGCTGGAAGGGGTGGCCAAGCGCTACGGCGAGACCGTGGCCCTGGATGGAATTGCCGTCGCCATGGCGGCAGGGCACGTTCATACGATTCTGGGTGAGAATGGCTCGGGCAAGAGCACGCTGGTGAAGCTCCTGTCCGGCATCGTCCAACCCGACCGCGGCACGATCAGCCTGAACGGGCAGCCCGTCCGGCTGCCCGATCCCGCGGCTGCCCGCAGGCTGGGCATCGCCACGGTGTTCCAGGAGGTGCTGCTGGCACCTTCGCGCAGCGTGCTCGACAACATCTTCCTGGGCTATGACGGGCTCTTCCGCCGAGCGCTGCCGCGGCGGCAGCGCGGCGAACTGGCGGAGCGTACCCTGGCCCGGTTCGCGCGCACGATGCCCAATCTCCACGCGCCGGCCGGCGAGCTGCCGCTGGCCCAACAGCAACTCGTCGTCCTCGCCCGCGCCCTGGTGCGCGATCCGCGCATCCTGATCCTCGACGAGGTGACCGCGGCCCTCGACGTCGGCGACCGCGATCTCCTGTTCGCCGCCTTGCGCGAGTTCGTCGCCGACGGACGCCTGGCGCTGTTCATCTCGCATCGCCTGGACGAGGTGCGGCGCATCTCGGACCGAGTGACGGTGCTGCGCAGCGGCCGTGTCGTCGAGACTCTGCAGCGGTCGGAGGTGACGAGCGAGCGCCTGCTGCGGCTGATGATCCCCGACGCAAGGTTGCAGGTGCACGGCGCTCATGTCTGATCCGGAATCACTGCTGCGGGCCACGGCGGTGCGTCTCGGCCCCGATACGGCGCCGATCGACCTCGCCGTCGGCCGCGGCGAGATCGTGGGCCTCGCCGGGCTGGAGGGCCATGGCCAGGAGGCATTCCTCGAGGTCCTGTGCGGCCTGCGCCGGCCCGCGGCGGGCGATGTCAGCGTGCTGGCAACGCAGGGTCCGGTCGCCGTCACGGGCCTCGCGCAGGCCGCTCAGCACGGCATCGCCTACTTGCCGCGCGACCGGCGAGCCACCGGCATTTTCCCCGGCCAATCCGTGTTCGACAATTTCGCCGTCGCGGCGCTGTCGCGCCATGCGACGGCCGGCATCGTCCGGCGGCGCCCGCTGCGGGCATTATTGACCGGCTTTCGCGAGCGACTGTCGATGACCTACGGCAGCGCTTCGGCTGCCATCGGCACGCTCTCGGGCGGCAATCAGCAGAAAGTATTGCTCGCCCGCTGGCTGGCACTCGGGCCGCGCATCCTGCTGCTCAACGATCCGACGCGAGGGGTCGATCTCGGGACCCGGCTTAAGCTCTACGAGGTGTTTCGGGGCCTCGCCCGCGACGAGGGGATGCCGTTGGTGCTCCTCTCCAGCGAGATCGAGGAGGTGCTGCAACTCTGCGATCGCGTGCTGGTGTTCCGCGAGCAGGCCGTATCCCAGACGCTAACCGGCCAGGACCTGACGATGGACCAGGTGATTGCCGCCATGTTCGGCCAGGAGACCGCCACGTGAGCCTGGCAGGACGGACCGAGCTGCGGTTGGCGGCGGCGCTGTGCCTCGTGATGCTGTTGTTGAACGCGTGGCTCAATCCGGCGCGGTTCGCACCCGCCAGCATCGGCACCACGCTGGGCCTCGCCGCGCCGCTGATCCTGGCGGCCGTGGCGTCGCTGCCACCGATCCTGTCCGGTCGCGGCGGCATCGACCTTTCGGTCGGCCCCCTCATGGGGCTGGTCAACGTGATCATCGTGCGGTGGCTGATCGAGGGGCTCGGGTGGAGCTCGCCCCTGGCAATCATCCCGGCGGCGCTGCTTGATCGGCATGGCCTCGGGCGCGCTGAACGGCTGGATCGCCGCCTTCATCCGTATCCAACCGATCATCGCCACGCTGGGGACGTCGCTGCTCTATGCCGGGCTCGCGCTGACGATCTCCCCCTCGCCCAGTGGTGTGGTGCCACAGTGGCTGAAATCCCTGTCCGGCGTCTGGTCGTGGATGCCGTTGCTCGCGGTGGCCGCGATGTGGCTGGTGGTCAAGCGCCTGCCCTATCATGAGCATCTCATGGCCACGGGCAGCGACGACCGCGCCGCTTTCACCGCCGGCGTGCCCGTCGCCACCGTCCGGTTCCTGGCCTACGTCCTCGCCGGCCTGTTTGCCGCCGTCGGCGGGATCGCACTGACCGGCCTGATCGGCTCGGCCGACGCCAACGTCGCGGCGAACTACACGCTGCTGGCGATCTCGGCGGTGGCGTTGGGTGGGGTCAGCCTCGCCGGGGGCAGCGGCGGCCTGGCCGCCGCCGTACTTGGCGGCCTCGCGATCTTCCTCCTGCAGGCGGCGCTGACCTTCTTCAACGTCTCGACCTTCCTCCTCCAGATCGCCTACGGCCTGGTCCTCACCATTGCCGTCGTCCTGAACTCGGCCCGCTGGCGTCGCCGGGAGGCCGTCGCCTGATGCGCAGCTTTCGCCCGAGCGGCCCGGTGGCCGCACTGCTGATCGCTTTGCTGGTGCACGTTGCCGGCATGCTGCTGATCAAGGGCTTCGGCACCACTTTCGGCATTCGGGCGATGCTGGTGCTGGCCTCGCTGCTGGCCATCGCCTCGATCGGCCAGACGCTGGCCATCCTCCTGGGCGGCATCGACCTCTCGATCCCGTTCGTGATCGGATTCGCCAATGTCGCGGCGGCGCAGCTGCACGGCCAGGGCGTCCCGTTTGCCGTGGTACTTCCGGGCGTGATCCTGGCCGCGATGGCGGTGGGTGCCCTGAACGGTGCGCTGTCGGCGTCGCTCGCGATCCACCCGCTGATCGTCACGCTGGGCACGGGGACGGCGCTGCAGGGGGCGGTCCAGCTCTGGACCAGGGGCTTTCCCACCGGCGGCGCGCCGCCCTGGGTGCAAAAGTTCGTCTCGATCGGGGGCACCTTTGGGCCTTTGCCGGTACCGCCCCTGGTTCCGTTCACCGCCCTGCTGGCGGCCGGCGTCATTTTCGTCCTCGCCAACACGGTCTATGGTCGCCGTCTCTACGCGCTCGGCAGCAACCCGCGCGCGGCACGGCTGGCGCTGGTCCACCCGATCCGGACCTGGACCATCACTTTCGCGCTGAGCGCGGGTTTCGCGGCCCTGGCCGGCATCCTGCTGCTCGGGTTCTCCGGTTCAGCCTATGCTGCGGTCGGCGCGCCCTATCTGTTCCAGAGCATCGCCGCCGTGGTCATCGGCGGCACCGTGCTGATCGGCGGTCGCGGCGGCTATCTCGGCACGGTGGCCGGTTGCCTATGCCTGATCGAACTCACGACGGTCCTGGTGGGCCTAGGCCTGCAGCCGCCGCTGGTCCAGGCGACGCTGGGTGCCACCATCGTCGTGCTGGTCTCCGTCTACGGCCGCGAGCAGCACGTGAGGGAACTCATCTAGCGTCGCATCCGGACACCGGCGATGAACACTCAGACGATTCGGAGCCACCATTCCCAGCGGGGGTCGAAGAAGACCGACCTAGCGCGCATGTATTTCCACACGCCGTATTTCTGGTAGTCGAAGTCCCAGGCCGATAGCTGGCGGTTGACGATCGCCCAGGAGCCCCATTTGATGTCGGCCAGCGCCCGGGCGATCCAGACCCGGGCTACGGTCGCGGGCCGGGCATCACCGTAATAAAGCTCGATCAGCTCGAGGGAGCGGTCCTCGGGGAAGAACATCTCGCCCAGGAAGACGCCCAGCTCGTAGGCGCGCTCGTTGTTGGACGCGAACTCGAAGTCGACCAGCTTCATCGGCGCACCCTCCATGATCAGGAAGTTGCCGGGCATCGGGTCGTTGAAGCAGGGACCGAGGTCGAGGCCCGAGGCTTCCAGTGCTGCGCGCGCGTCGCGGTAGCGGGCGAGCAGCCAGTCGAAGTCGGGCGGCAGCAGGCTGCCCAGCGAGCGGGCCTGGTCGACATGCTCGTCGATCATGTCGAAGATCGTCTTGGTGGCGCCGAGTTGTGGGCCGGCGTTCAGGATCCGGTAGCGGTCGATCACGGCCTCCTGGATCGCCGGCACCTCGAAATCGGCGTTGGTGCAGGCGCGATAGCCCTCCAGGAACTCGTGGACCTCCAGCCCGTCGCTCGGGTCGAAGAAGACGATACGCGGCGCCAGGTCCGCCGCATGCGCGTTGGTCGCGGCCTCGTTCGCGGTCTTGCGGTCGATGAACAGCTCGGAGCCGGGGCCGGGAATCTTCACGAAGTAGCGGCAGGCGTCGCCGGCGACCGTGATCCGCCAATTGCTGTTCATCAGGCCGCCCACCAGCGGCAGGTAGCTGACTTCCCGCCCCTGCCATTGCGGCACCCGGGCGATGGCGGCTTCGATCGCGCGCTCCGCGTCGGTCTGCGCCTGACCCTGGCGGCGTTCCTCGCTCATCGCACCGTCCTCACGCGCTCGGGAAAGCGGGGATCGCGCACGGCCATGCGGCAGCGCAGGAAGCGCCAGCTCGCGAACTTCAGAAACTCGAGCGAGGTGCGCGGCGAGGTCGCGGCCAGGGTGGCCGCGATCAGGCCCCAGCGCAGGTCGTCGGCCGCTCCATAGAGCATGGCCCGGGACAGCAGCCCCTCGTCCATGCTTCCGTGCCAGCGCTCGAAGAGCGCACGCGCCTCGGGCTCCTGCGGCGCCAGCTCGGCCAGCAAGCTGCCGAGATCCTCGAACGGGTCCATGTCGCCGGCACGATCCCAGTCGACCAGCAGCACCGAGCCGTCCTCTGCGACCAGCACGTTGGACGCGTTGCCGTCGCCGTGGCCCGGCGCGCTGTCCCGGCCACACGCCGTGATCGCCCCGCCGGCCTCTGCGACGCTGCTCAGCAGCCAGGCGATGTCGGCAGGCAGGCTGGCGCGGGCAGCACGTGCGGTTGCGGCAAAGCCCATGACTTCAGCGAACGCATTTGTCGGCCGGCCGAAGGCCGGACCGCGCTGGACGGCCTGCTTCGCCGCGATGATGGAGCCTATAACGGCGTCGGGATGCAGCCGGTCGAGCGTCCCGGTGCGATGGGTGGCGCTGACGTCGGTCATAACCAGCACGCCGGCCGCCGCGTCGGCGGCCACCACCGCCGGCCCGACGCCGAGATCCGCTGCGATTTGTGCGGCGCGAAACGCGCACGGGACATCGACGTAGCCGGCCGCGTCCGGGTGCATCGCCTTGACATGATACGACTGGCCAGCGACGGCGCCGCGCCAGTGCAGGCCGTCGACTCCGTGCCATCCGGGCGAAGCGAGGACGGCGAAGGCCGGCTCGACGCCGACGCCGTCCGCCGCATCCAAAGCCATGCACAACGCCGCTCGGGCGCGCGCGCGTTCGTCGGCAAATGGCTCCATTGACGGCGACCTCGTGGCTTTTGTGCGCTTTCCGTGACGGACCCTAGCCGCGGCGAAGGCAGCAGCGGAAGAGGAAAGCTTGGGCAATCTTGACTTCAAGTGATGCCAGCGCCTAGGCCGCACTTGGTCGGACGGAGTTTGCTCATGCGAGAATTGTTGGATTCCTCGATAGCAGAATTGACTCGGGCATTTCAGTCAGGAGAGGTCTCGCCGGTGGAGATCGTGCGCGCGACCGCGGAACGGGCCGAGCGGGCGAACCCGGTGCTCAATGCGCTGTGGTCGATCCATCTGGACGAAGCGCTGGCGGGCGCTGCCGCGTCGGAGGAGCGGTGGCGGCACGGCAGGCAGCTCGGGCCGCTCGACGGCGTGCCGGTGACGATCAAGGACAGCATCCACAAGAACGGCTGGCCGTGGCTGCACGGTACAGCCGCCAACCGGGAACGGCCGCCATCAAGTTTCGATGCGCCGCCCGCGGCCCGTCTCGACGAGGCCGGCGCGGTGACGCTGGCCAAGACCGTAATGCCTGATTTCGGGCTGCTTGCGTCGGGTGTCAGTTCCGCCTTCGGGATCGTGCGCAACCCCTGGCGGACCGATGCCAGCCCGGGCGGGTCGAGCGCCGGGGCAGGGGCCTCGTTGGCGGCCGGAATTGGGTTCGCGTCGGTGGGCAGCGACATCGCGGGCTCGGTCCGGTTGCCGGCATCGCAATGCGGCCTGGTGGCGCTCAAGCCGACCCAAGGCCGGATCCCGCATCTGGCGCCCAGCACGATGCGCTCGGCCGGCCCGATGGCCCGCAGCGTGGCCGATGCGGCGGCGCTGCTGACCGTGCTGGCCGGGGCCGACCCCCGCGATACCTTGGCCCTGCCGCCGGAGGCGACGCCGTTCGAGGCGACGCTGGACGGGGAGGTGCGCGGGCTGCGCATCGGCCTGCTGCTCGACATGGGTTTCGGGCCGGCCGTCGAGCCTGCCGTAGCAGCGGCGGTCCGGGCGGCGGCCGCAACGTTGGCGGCGAAGGGCGCCGAAGTGCGCGAGCTGGCACCGCCGTTCGATTGCGATGCCTACGCTCCGATCGACGCCGTGCTGCAGGCTCGCGGGCGAGCCGAATGGCAAAGCTTTGCCCCGGCCGATCGAGAGTTGGTCCTGCCGGCCGTGGCGGCCTGGTGCGAGCCGGCCGAAGCCATGACGGCGGTCGATCTGCAGGCGCGCCTGGCCGAGATCGACGCGAACAGCCAGCGCTTTCTCGCCGCCCAGGCCGGGCTGGATCTTCTGCTCCTGCCGACGCTGCCGATGGCTGGCTTTGCCGCCACGTCGCCTGGGCCGATCGAGGGCGTCCCGCTCGGCCATACCGGCTTCACGGCCCTGTTCAACCAGACCGGGCAGCCGGCGGCGACGGTGGGCTGGGGGCTCGATCCGACGGGTCTGCCGATCGGGGTACAGATCGCCGGCCCGCGCTTCGCCGACCGCCTTGTGCTGCAGGTCGCGGCGTTCCTGGAGCAAGCGCGGCCGTGGACGCCGCGCTGGCCGCTGATCGGCTAGGCCCGCACCAGACGTTCGAGCATCGCCGTCAGCCAGGCCAAGCCCAGCCGCAGGTCGGCCGGGTCGGTCCATTCGCGCGGCGAATGGCACAAACCTTCCCGGCTCGGGACCGCGATCACCAGGGACGGGCAAATGGTGGCGAGCGGCATCGCATCGTGCGCGGCGATCGTCGTCAGCGGCAGCGGCTCCTCGCCCAGCATGCTGGCGGTCGCGCGGGCGAGCCGGCGCAGTGCCGGCGCGAACCGGCCGGGCGGGCGCAGCTCGTCGCGCAGGATCCGGGCCTCGACGCCGAGCTCGGCGCAGGCTTGGGCCAGCGCGCGGTCGAGCGAGGCGCGAGCGCGGGCCATGGTGGCGCCGCTGGCCGAGCGCAGCTCCGTAAACATCACCGCCCGGCCCGGGACAACATTCGGCGAGTTGGGCTCGACCTCCAGACGGCCAACCGAAGTGTGCAGCGCGCCGGGCTTGGCGCGGTCGGCCATCCGGCGCAGGTGGGTCACGACCTTTGCCGCGGCAGCCAGCGCGTCCTTGCGCTGCGCCATGGCCGTGGGACCGGTGTGGGCGGTGGCGCCGGTGATCTCGATCTCCAGCTTGTGCGCCCCCCACCAGGCGTCGAATACGCCGAGACGGCGGCCGCTGCGCTCGAGGTCCGACGCGCATTCGACATGCAGCTCGAGATAGGCGGCGGGTGGCGGTGGGGCAGGGTCCGTACCGCGAAAGCCGATCGCGTCCAGCGCCTCGCCGACGCTGATGCCTGCCGCGTCTCGCCGCGCCAGAGTCCAGTCGAGTGCGCGCGTACCGGCATAGACCGAGGAGCCGACCAGGCTCGGCTGGAAGCGCGCACCTTCCTCGCCGGTCCAGGCGACGACGACGAGCCCTTTGCGCAGATTGCCCCGCGCGGCGACGTCATGCGCGGCCAGCAGCGACGCCAGCACGCCGTAGGCGCCATCGAGACGCCCGCCGCGCGGCTGGCTGTCGAGGTGCGAGCCGGTCATGACGGCGCGCCCGGTCGGGCCGATCTGGCCGAACACGTTGCCGATCGCGTCGACCGAGACACGAAAGCCGCGCTCCGTCAGCCGCTCGACCAGCCAGCGGCGGGCAGTGGCGTTGGCCGGCGTTCCCTCGACCCGGTCGACGCCGCCGTCGCCGGTGGCACCGATCGCGGACAGCTCCGCCAGCAGCGCATCGAAGTTGCCCTCGCCCGAATCCGAGCTCGCCGCCATGTCCCACCCCCGACCGCCGCTGTCTTGACTGCTTTTGTGGGAATCGACGGAAATGCGGTCAAGGCCGTTGACGAGGTTTTCGACCTTGGCCTAGCGTCGCGCATGACGAGGGGAATGGCAGCGGGCCGATGACGGGGCCGCGCCGAGGAAGGGCACCAAGATGACGCATACGATCTGGCATCTCGCTGGCACGACGCGGCGCAGCTTCCTGGGAACCACCGCTGCGGCGGGTGCGGCGGGCCTGATCCTGCCGGCGCCCTACGTCAAGCGGGCCTACGCGCAGGCGCGCTCGACGATGATCTTCGCGTCGGGCGAGCCGCTCACCGGCAACTGGGACCCGACCAGCCACACCCAGCTGGCGCAGATCAATTTCGAGGGCTTCGTCTTCGGCAAGCTGTTCAACACGCCGATGCGCCCCGAGAAGCCCGACGAGATCGTCTGGGACCTGGCGCTCAGCCAGACCGTCACCGACCTGCACACGATGGAATACAAGCTGCGCGACGGCGTGACCTTCCACAACGGCGCGCCGTTCACGGCCGAGGACGTCAAGGCCACCTTCGAGTACGCGTCGCAGGCCAACCGGCCGGCCGCCTGGTATCCCGGCCCCTGCGAGGTCGAGGTCGTCGACAAGCTGACCGCGCGCGTCCACACCGAGAAGGGCGGCTACCCGGCGTCCGCATTCTACTTCCTGGCCGGCTTCCTGCCGATCATGTCGGCCGCCGACATCAAGGACCCGAAGACGCTGCAGGGGCGGCCGAACGGCACCGGGCCGTTCAAGTTCGTCGAGCAGAAGGGCAACACGACGGTCATGGCCGCCTTCGACCAGTTCTGGGCCGGGCGGCCGATCCTGAACGAGCTGCAGTTCGCCTATATCGGCGATGCCACCACCCGCGTGCTGGCGCTGCTCGCGGGCGAGATCGACGTCACCGAGCGGCTCGAGCCCGAGCAGTACGAGACGCTGTCCAAGGAGGCGAAGGTCGAGGTCAGCCGGACGATCGCGACCGAGAACAAGTACCTGCACTTCCGCACCAACAAGGCGCCGTTCGACAACCCGATGCTACGCTTGGCGGCGTCCCATGCGATCGACCGCTCGCAGGTGCTGGAGGTCATGGGCGTCGCCGGCCACGAGTCCAACAACTACATCTCGCCGGTCAAGTTCGGCTACGTCGACCTGGAGAACTACCCGACCTTCGATCCCGAGAAATGCCAGGAGCTGCTGGCGCAGGCGGGCTTCCCGAAAGGCGAGGGGCTGCCCGAGCTCGAATATCTGGTCTCGACCGGCTTCTACCCGAAGACCAAGGAATATGGCGAGGTCATCACCGCGATGCTCCAGGAGCAGGGCTTCAACGTGAAGCTCACCGTCATGGAGACGGCGGCCTGGCTCGAGCGGATCTACCAGCGCAAGGGCCAGGAGCCGTTCGGCCACATGGTCGACGTCGGCTGGTCGACCGGCTCGCCCGAGCCCGACCTCGTGCTGCGCCCGATGTTCCACAGCAAGGCGAGCCCGATGGGCGGCCTGATCAATGGCTGCATGGACCCGGAGATCGACGCGGCGCTGGACGCCGAGCAGGCCGAGTCGGATCCCGCCAAGCGCGCGGAGCTGATCGGCAAGGCGACCGGCGTGATCGCATCCAAGACGCCGAGCCTGTCGCTGTTCACCTCCGTGCTGCTGCATGGCCGGCGCAAGGGCTTGGAGAACCTCTACTTCTACCCGAACGGGCCGATCGACGCGACCAAGGCCGAGTTCAAGTCGTAAGTCGGGCGCGGGCGGGGCAGGGCACGTATGGGATTCATCCTCACCTTCCTCGCCCGCCGCCTCGTGCAAGGCGCGATCATCGTCCTCCTGGTCTCGTTCACGATCTTCTCGCTCCTGCGCCTGATCCCGGGCGATCCTGCCCGGATGATCCTGGGGCCGGTCGCCCCGGACGCGGTGGTCGAGCAGACCGCGAAGGACATGGGCCTGCGCGACCCGATCGTCGTGCAGTACGTGCGCTATCTCGGCCAGGTCGTGCACGGCGATTTCGGCACCTCGTTCATCAAGAGCGCCACCGGCGGCTCGGTCACCGGCGGGCGGGACGAGGCCCGCGGCTCGCGGGCGCTGGTCATCGACCTGATCGGCTCGACCCTCCCCTTCACGCTGCAGCTGGCGGCGCTGGCGCTGGTGTTCACCTTCCTGATCGCGGTGCCGCTGGGCATCGCCGGCGGGCTCTATGCCGGGCGCTGGCCGGACAAGCTCGCGCTCTATCTGTCCTCGGTGTTCGTCTCGGTGCCGAACTTCTGGTTCGCGATCGTGCTGGCGCTGATCGTCACCGCGCGGCTGCAGTGGATCCCGTCGATCGGCTACCAGGGCTTCGCCTACACGATCCTGCCGGCGCTGGTGATCGCGGTCGAGATGTCGCCATTGTTCATCCGCGGCATTGTCGGTCTCGGTCGCCGACACGCATGCGCCAGAACTTCGTCGAGCTCGCCGCGGTGCGCGGCCTGCCGCCCACGGCAGATCCTGACCCGGCATGTGCTGCGCAACGCCACCACGCCGATCCTCAATTTGTTCGGCGTGCAGGTCGGCGCCCTGCTCGGCGGCGTGCTGATCGTCGAGTACATCTTCGACTATCCTGGGATCGGGCTGCTCACGGTCCAGGCCGTGCTGCAGCGCGACTTCCCGGTCATCCAGGGGGTGGCGATCCTGTCGAGCACGATCTTCGTGGTGATCAACATCCTGGTCGACCTCGTCGCCGCCCGGATCGATCCGAGGCTCGAATACTGATGGCGAGCGAGATCCTGCCGCAGGTGCAAGTACCGGCCGTGATCGCCCCGGTCAGCCCGACCTGGCGCCTGTGGCGGGCCGCCTGGGCACGCAGCGAGTTCAAGGTCGGGCTGGTGATCTTCGTCACCCTGCTGGCGCTGTCGATCCTGTTCCCGCTGCTGACCGACCTCTCGGCGACCAAGATGGTGGTCAAGGACAAGTTCCTGCCGCCGGCGTTCATGGTGGGCGGGCGCTGGGACCATTTCCTGGGGACCGACCAGCTCGGCCGCGATCTGTTCCTGCGCTCGCTGATCGGGCTGCAGAACGCGCTGATGATCGGCATCGCGACCGTGGTCATCATGTTCATCGTCGGCTGCGCGATCGGGCTGATCGCCGGCTACCGGGGCGGCTGGACCGACACGATCCTCATGCGCCTGACCGACGCGCAGCTGTCGATCCCGCTGATCATCCTGGCGATCACGATCCTGACCGTGTCCCGGCCGACGCCCTACTCGGTGGTGCTGGTGCTGGCCCTCGCGGGCTGGCCGACCTATGCCCGGATCACGCGCGCGGTGACGCTGTCGGAGCGGCGCAAGGAATATGTCCGGGGTGCGAAGATCCTGGGGGCCTCGGACCTGCTGATCATGCTGGCGCTGATCGCGCCCAACATCCTGCCGCCGATCGCGTTCGTGGCGGTGCTCGATGTGGCGCGCATGATGATCTTCGAGGCGATCCTGGGCTTCATCGGCATCGGCATTCAGCCGCCGACGCCGACTTTCGGCAGCATCATCGCCGACGGGCGCAAGTACCTGATCAATGCCTGGTGGATCGCGACCATGCCCGGCCTGTTCCTGTTCCTGGCCCTGCTGTCCCTGAACCTGATGGGTGCCTCGCTGGAGCGGGCGCGCAACATGCTGCTGCGGGGGACGATCTGATGGCGGCGGCGCCGCTGCTGGAGGTCAAGGGCCTGTCGGTCGAGCTGCAGCGCGGCAGCGAGCGCCGGCCGGTGCTGGGCGATGTCGGCTTCACCGTCGCCGACCGGCAGGTGCTGGGCGTGATCGGCGAGAGCGGCTCCGGCAAGACGACGCTGGCCAAGGCCGTGGTCGGCTGGATCCAGCCGCCGCTGCTGCGCACGGGCGGCCAGGTCCTGTTCCGGGGCCGCGACCTGTTCGCCATGCCCGATGCCGAGCGGCTGGCCCTGCGCGGCCGGCACATCGGCTATATCGGCGCCGACCCCGGCAGCTCGTTCGATCCGACCATCCCGGTCGGGGTGCAGATCGCGGAGAAGCTGCGCGCGGTGCGCCCGGAGATCGGCGGTGCCGACGCCAAGAAGCGCGTCGTGGCCTTGCTCGATCGTGTCCACATCCCGTCCGCCGCGCGCCGCTACGACGAGTTCCCGAATCAGTATTCGGGCGGCATGCTGCAGCGGGCGATGATCGTCGATGCGCTGGTCGCCGAGCCGGGCTTCCTGATCTGCGACAACGTCACCCAGCCGCTCGACGTCACCGTGGCGGCGCAGATCATCCGCCTGCTGAAGCAGCTGCGCGAGGACATCGACGCCGGGATCCTGTTCATCGCCACCTCGGTGCCGATCGTGCGCGAGGTCGCCGACGACGTGCTCGTGCTGAGCCATGGCCGGATCGTCGAGCGCAGCACGCCGGACGAGCTGATCCATCACCCCAAGCACGCCTACAGCCGCGATCTCCTGGCACGCACGGCACGGATCTGGAGCGAGGGGCCACCGCCGCTGCCGCCGCCCTCGACCGCGAAGGCGATCCTGTCGGTCCAGGACGTCACCAAGACCTACACCGTCCCCGACCGCACCCGGTTTTTCGGCACCCAGGCCGTGCAGGCGGTGCGCGGCGTCAGCTTCGACGTGCTCGAGGGTGACAATTTTGGGCTGGTCGGCGAGTCCGGTTGCGGGAAGTCGACCCTTTCGCGCCTGCTGTCCTGGATCGAGCAGCCCGATCGCGGCACGATCCGCTTCGACGGCCAGGATATCGGCGAGATGGGCCGCGCCCAGCTGCTGACCATGCGCCGCGGCTTCCAGCTGCTGCTGCAGGACCCGTACAACTGCATCCCGCCGAACCTGACCGTCGCCAGGACGATCGCGCTGCCGCTGAAGGTGCACGGCATCCCCCGGCGCGAGATCGCGGGCAAGGTGCAAGGCGGTGATGGCCGAGGTCGGGCTGCCGGCCGATCTCGCCGACCGGCTGCCGGTGGGCCTGAGCGCCGGCCAGCGGCAGCGGATCAACATCGCCCGGGCGCTGGTGCTGGAGCCGCGGCTGCTGATCCTGGACGAGACGCTCTCCGCCCTCGACCCGATGGAGCAGGGCCGGCTGCTCGACCTGTTCGCCAAGCTGCAGTCAGGCGCACCGGCTGACCTACCTGTTCATCAGCCACGACCTCGCCATGGTCCGCAAGGTGTGCTCGCGGATCGCGGTCATGTACCTCGGCAAGATCGTGGAGCTCGCCGACACGGGCACCGTGTTCTTCGACCCCGGCCATCCCTACACGCGCGCCTTGCTCTCGGCCGTGCCGGTGCTGGAGGAGCAGCCGTACAAGGCCGAGGAGTGCCTGCTCGAAGGCGAGCCGCCGAGCCCGATCGACCTGCCGCTCGGCTGCAGCTTCCGCGCCCGCTGCCCGCTCGCCTTCGACCGCTGCCGGACCGAGGAGCCGCCGCTCTATCCGCGCGGGCCCGGCCGTGTCGCCGCCTGCCATCTGGTCGAGAGCGACGAGCAGGCGCCCAGGGCGGCCTAGAGCGAGGGAGGAAAGCCATGGAGGCCGACGTCATCGTGGTGGGAGCCGGTGCCGCCGGCTGTGTGCTCGCCGCCCGGCTGAGCGAGGACCCGAAGCGACGCGTGCTGCTGCTGGAGGCCGGCGAGAACTGGCGGACGGCCGAGCGCCCAGCCGAGATGGCGAGCCCGAACCCGTTCAACCTGCTCAATCCGCCGCATCTCCAGCAGCGCTTTCTTTGGGCCGATCTCGCCGCTCGGCGCACGACCCGGCAGGAGCCGCGCCTCTACTGGCGCGGCCGCGGGATCGGCGGCAGCACTTCGGTCAACGGCCAGATCGCGATCCGCGGCGTGCTGCCGGCGTTCGACGACTGGGCCGAGGCGGGCTGCGAGGGCTGGTCGTCCGACCACGTGCTGCCGCATTTCCGGATGCTGGAGGACGACCTCGCGCACGGCGACGAGGCCTGGCACGGCAAGGGCGGGCCGATCCCGGTCTATCGCGCGCCGCAGGAAAGCTGGGGGCCGGTCGATCTGGCCCTGCGCGATGCGGCGCTGGCGCAAGGTCATCCGTGGTGCGACGACCTGAACGCGCCCGATGCGCTGGGCGTGTGCACCTACGCCATCAACTCGCGCGACGGCCGGCGCGTCTCGACCGCCGACGGCTATCTCGAGCCCGTGCGCGATCGGCCGAATCTCACCATCCTCGGCGATGCGCTGGTCGAGCGGGTGCTGCTCGAGGGCAGGCAGGCGAGAGGCGTCCGGGTGCGAAGGCAAGGCGAGGTCACGGAGCTGAAGGCTCCACTCGTGATCCTCTCCGCCGGTTGCGTGCACAGCCCGGCAATCCTGATGCGCAGCGGGATCGGCCATGCCGCGCACCTCAAGGAGCATGGCATCGCGCCGGTCGTGGATCTGCCGGTCGGCGACGGTTTCTTCGACCACCCGAACGTGCGGCTGGAACTCAAGCTGCGGCCGGAGCTGCGGCCGACCGACCCGGATGCGCGGCACACCAACTGCTGCGTCAAGTACAGCTCGGGCCTGCCCGGCGGCTGCTTCGCCGACATGCTGTTCCTGCCGATGAACCATGGCGGCGTCGGCATCGCCGAGGACGCGGCGCAGTTCGGCGAGGCCGGCATCCACATCGCGCTGTTCGAGACCAAGAGCCGGGGGACCGTCCGGCTGGCCTCGGCCGATCCTGCGACCCAGCCCGTGATCGACGAGCGCATGCTCGACCACCCGGACGACCTGGCGCGCCTGCGCGACGGTGCGCGACGCCTGTTTCGGATCGGCGCCGATCCGGCCGTGCAGGGGATCGTGCGCCGGATCGAGCTCGGCAGCACCGGCCGGCCGCTGGCCGATCTCGCCACGGCGCCGGACGACGCAGCTCGATGCCTGGCTGATGACCGACTGCAACGACTGCCAGCACGGCGCCGGCGGCTGCGTCATGGGGCCTGCCGGCGTCCCGGACGGGCGCACGGTGGTCGACCCTTCGTGCCGCGTGACCGGCATCCAAGGCCTCCGCGTCGTCGACGCCTCGATCATGCCGCTCGACTGTCGCGCCAACACCAACTTTACGACGATCATGATCGGTGAGAAAATCGCGGCAGAGTTGAAGTCCGCCGGCTCCTAGGCCCATGCTGTCCGCCCATCGCCACGACACGATCCTCAAGCGCCTGGAGAGCAATGGCCGGATTCGGGCGATCGAGCTGGCGCATGAGCTGGTGGTCAGCGAGGAGACGATCCGGCGCGACCTCACCGAGCTCGAAGCACTGGGACGGCTGCGGCGGGTGCATGGCGGTGCGGTGCAGTTTCGCCCGGACGAGGAGCAGCCGCTGCTGGAGCGGGCGCGCATCCGGCCACGCGAGAAGGCCCGGATCGGGGCCATCGCGGCGGGACTGGTTGCGGACGGCATGTCGGTGTTCGTCGACACCGGATCGACGCCGATGGCGTTCGCCCGCGCATTGGCTGGAAGACGGCACTTGCAGATCGTGACCAATTCGCTCGACATCGCCCGCCTGCTGGCGCCGGAAGCCGGGATCAAGGTCAAGGTGACGCCGGGCTGGGTGCGCGCCAACGACAATGCCGTGCTCGGCGGCGACACGATCGCGTTCGTGCGCCGGTTCGCCTTCGATCTCGCGATCATGGGGATCGCCGCCTGCGACGCGCAGCTCGGCTGGATGGACTATGCCGAGGAAGAATCCGACCTGCGCCGGGCCGTCTTCCCGCAGAGCCGCAAAGGCGTGCTGATTGTCGACGAGAGCAAGTTCGGCCGGCGGGCCTCCGTGCGCACCTTCGAGCTGCAGGACCCACTGCTGGTGGTCACCAACCGCCGCCCACCGGAGCCGTTCGCAGGCATCTTTGCCGAGGCCGGGGTGCAAGTCGTGCATGAGCGCATCGTCGCGACGCCTTGAGCCGGTCAACGCTCGGGCAAATTCTCGCGAAAGATCGCGTGGATGCGGATGGCAACCGGCTCGGGCTCGGGCTCCCCACGCGCCGCCCGTAGCAACCGGTCGATGGCCTCGCGCGCCTCGACGCGCGGGTTCTGATCGATCACCGCGTCCATGATGTTGGCCAGCAGGAAGCGCCGCGTGTGCTGGGTCAGCTCGTGGCCGATGAACACCACCTCGCCGCCACGGCCGGCTTCGTCCAGGGCACGCGCGATCCCGCGGTTGCCGGCGCCGATATTGTAGATCCCGCGCAGCTCGGGCCGTGCCGCCAGCAGGCGCCGGGCTTCGCGATAGCTGCGTTCGAGATCGTCGCGGACCTCGCGCAGCTCGACGATCTGCAGCTTCGGGAACTCGTCGGCGAGGACGTGGCGAAAGCCCATCTCGCGCTCTTCGTGGCCGCGATAGCTGAGCGAGCCCGCGAACAGGGCCACCTCCCCGGCCGATCCGGGAACGAAGCGACCGAGCAGGTGGCCGGCGAGCCGTCCCGCATTGCGGTTGTCGATGCCGACATAGGCGATGCGCGGGGCGTGCGCGATGTCGGAGACCATGGTCAGCACCGGTGTTCCGGCGGCCGCGGTCTCGCGAATCGCCTCGCGCACCACCGGGTGGTCCAGGGCAATGATGCCGATCCCGCCGCTGACGCCGCGCAGCTCGCGCAGGCTGCTGGCCAATGCCTCCGGGCTGAACCCGTCGACACGGTGCACACGCAGATCGGCGAACGCAGCACGCGCCGCGCCCAGGCTCGCGAGATGCTCGGCCAGCAGGTCCATGAAGGTGTTCGGGCCGCTCTGCAGGATGAAGTCCAGCCGAACCGGCCGGAGGGCGGGAGCAGGCTCGGACTCGGGCAGATAGCCGATCGCGCGCGCCGCGGCGAGCACGCGGGCACGGGTCGGTCCGCGCACGCCCGGGCGCTCGTTCAGCACCCGGTCGACCGTGGCGGTCGAGACTTGTGCCTGCCGGGCGATGTCGACGATGGTCTGCCGCATCCCACCTCCTTATGGAGGATCATGATTGATTTTGATGTAATCAGGCAATGTATTTCCCTAAAGACGCGGGATTGACAGGTGCGTCACGCAAAACGCATCATTGCAGAAGTGAGGCGAAGACCTCCTGGGAGGCCGCTATGGGCGACGCGCTGGGCTTTGCGCCGGACGCTGTGATCGACTGCCGCGACTTCAAGATCGGCTGCATCGGCGCCGGCTTCATCATGGCCGACGTGCATCTGGCGGCCTATGCCGAGGCCGGCTTCCCGGTCGTCGCGATCGCGTCGCGCACGCCGGCCAAGGCCGCCGAGGTGGCGAAGCGCTGGAGCATCGGGCGTGTCCACGAGACGCCCGAGCAGCTGATCGAGGACAGCGCGGTCGAGATCGTCGACATCGCCTATCCCCCCGACCAACAGCCCGCCCTCATCCGGCATGCCCTGAAGCAGCCGCACGTCAAGGCGATCCTGGCACAGAAGCCCATGGCGCTCGACCTGTTCGAGGCTGCGGCCATCGCGCAGGAGTGCCGGGCTGCCGGCAAGGTGCTGTCGGTCAACCAGAACATGCGCTTCGACCAGTCGATGCGCGTGCTCAAGCAGCTGCTGGAGCGCGGCGAGCTCGGCGAGCCGGTGATCGCCACGATCGAGATGCGCGCGATCCCGCACTGGCAGGAGTTCCTGCGCGGCTACGACCGGCTGACCCTGCTCAACATGAGCATCCATCATCTGGACGTGCTGCGCTTCCTGTTCGGCGACCCGACCGAGATCTTCACCGCCGCCCGCACCGACCCGCGCACCAGTTTCGCGCACACCGACGGCATCGCCGTCTCGACGCTCAAGTTCGCCTCCGGCCTGATCGCCGTCTCGCTCGAGGATGTCTGGTCGGGGCCGCGCGCGGAGGGCTACGAATCGGACATCTACATCAAGTGGCGCGTCGAGGGCACGGAAGGCGTGGCGCAGGGCACGATCGGCTGGCCGGACTACCCGAGCGGCAGCCCCTCGACGCTGCGCTACAACTCCCGCCTCACCACGGGCGGCGCCTGGCTCGAGCCGCGCTGGGACACGATGTGGTTCCCGCACGCCTTCAAGGGCGTCATGGCGCAGCTCCAGGATGCGCTGCGCGCGGGGCGCGAGCCGATGCTCAGCGGTGCCGACAACGTCAAGACGATGGCGCTGGTCGAGGCCGGCTACCGTTCGATGCAGGAGGGCCGCTCGGTCAAGCTGGCCGAGCTCGGCTACTGAAAATCAGGGAGAACGTCATGCTGCAGGTCGGCATCTTCACGGGCTACTTCCCCTACTCGCTCGACGAGACGGCGAAGAAGATCCGCGGGTTGGGGTTCAACACGGTGCAGCTCGACCTGCACTTCAAGGACATCGACTTCTCGACGCCGGAATCGATCACGGTCGAGAAGGCGACGCGGGTGCGCGAGACCTTCCGCGACCATGATCTGCCGGTCTGCTGCCTGTCGGGCTACACCAACATCGTCCATCCCGACCCTGCCGAGCGCACGAAGCGCCTCGGTCAGCTCAAGGCGATCATCAAGCACGCGCGGCACTTCGGGTCGCCCTACGTGATTTCCGAGACCGGCACCTTCAATGCCGAATTGGACTGGGTGCATCACCCGAAGAACAAGACCGAGGAGGGCTTCGCCGACTGCCGCGAGGTGATCCGCGAGCTGGCGCAGATCGCCTACGACCATGGCGCCGTGTTCCTGCTCGAGACCTACGTCAACAATGTGGTGGGCTCGGTCGAGGAGACGGTGCGGATGTTCGCCGAGGTCGACCATCCGGGGCTCGGCCTGCTCATGGACCCGACCAACTATTTCGAGGACCACAATATCGACAAGATGGACGCGGTCCTGAAGCAGATCTTCGACACGCTGACCGACCGCGTCAGGATCAGCCACGCGAAGGACGTCAAGCGCGCCGCGGCGGACACGTCGGAGAAGCATGCCGACATTGGCGACGAGGATGCTTTGGAGTCGCACACCTTCCGCGGCGTGGGCGCGATCGAGCTGCCCGCACCGGGCCTCGGCAGCCTGAATTACGACCTCTATCTGAAGCGGCTGGCCGAGAAGCACCCGAACATCCCGATCATCATCGAGCATCTCGAGGAGGCGGATGTGCCGCGCGCCAAGAAGTTCCTGGACGGGCGGCTGCGGGCGCAGGGACTCTAGGCGATGGTGGCACTCTACGGGGGAGATCTCACGCGGCGGCAGGTGGCGGCCAGTGCCGGCATGCTGTCGCAATATGCCGGCGTGCGGCTGATGACGCTGGGCGACGGGGTCGAGCGTGGCGTGCGCATGCTCGAGTTCCGCACCGGCTCCGGCCTGCGGTTCACCGTGCTGGTCGACCGCGCGCTCGACATCGCCGATTGCGAATATCGTGGCGCGGCGATCGGCTGGCATTCGCCCTCGGGTTTCCGGAATCCCGGCCTGCACGAGTATGAGGGGGAGGGCGGCCTGGCGTGGCTGCGCTCGTTCTCGGGCCTGATCGTCACCTGCGGGCTGGACCATATCCTGTTGATGCACACGGAGGACGCGGACCGTTACCACTACGCCCACCGCAAGTCGGTCGAGAGCTCGATCCATGGCCGGGTGTCGACCATCCCGGCACGCCTCACCGGCTACGGCGAGGTCTGGGACGGTGACGAGTGCACGCTGTTCTGCGAGGGGATCGTCCAGCAGTCGACGGTATTCGGCGAGGACCTGCACCTGATCCGGCGGATCGAGGCCAAGGTCGGCGGCAACGAGATCCTGCTGCAGGATCGTGTGGTCAATCATGGCTTCTACCGCACGCCGCACATGCTCTTGTATCATATCAATGTCGCTCATCCGGTGCTGGCCGAAGGCAGCCGCTATCTGGCCCCGATCGCGCACTCGGTGTTTGCGGCGCATGCGCAAGCCTACCAAGCCCAGGGCGTCGGCTACCGGACCATGCCGGGGCCGCGCTCGCCGTTCCAGGAGCAGGTCTGGGAACATTGGCTGGAGGCCGACGGCGACGGGCTGGTGCCGGTGGCGCTGGTCAACGACGCGTTTGACGGCGGGCGCGGCTTGGGCTTTCTGGTGGAGACACGCAAGAGCGAGTTCCCGTGCCAGTTCCAGTGGCAGAACTATCAGGCCGGCCACTACACGATGGGGATCGAGCCCTCGACCAACCACGTCCTGGGCAAGCCGTTCGCCCAGGAGCGCGGCGAGCTGATCTGCCTCGACCATGGCGAGGAGCGTTCCTACACGACCCGGATGGCGGTGCTGGACGGCAGGGAGCAGATCGCGGCGACCGAGCGGCGGATCCGGGCGATCGCGGCGCAGCCGGACACGGACTATCCCGAACTGACGGGACGCTGGGACCCGGTGGGCTGAGCCATGGAATTCGCGGGCAGAACCGTTCTGTTCACGGGTGCAGCCGGCGGCCTCGGCGCCGACAGTACCCTGTCCTACCTGCGTGCCGGTGCCCGCGTGCTGTGCGTGGACATCGACGAGGCCAAGATCGCGGCACTTGAGGAACGGGCGCGGGCGATCGAGGAGGGGACCCTCGCGATCGAGCGGCTCGATCTTGGCGACCTTGGCAGCCTCGAACGCGGCCTTGCCGCGCTCGTCGCACGCGAGGGCCGGATCGACATCGTCGTCAACAACGCGGCGATCTACCCGAGCCGGCCGTTCGAGGAGTTCACGCTCGCCGACTACCAGGCGGTGCAGCGGGTCAATGTCGAGGCTGGGGTGGTCTGCGTCCGCGCCGCTCTGGCAGGCATGCGCGAGCGGTGCTGGGGCCGGATCGTCAACGTCGCCAGCGTCACGTTCTATGGCGGCTGGGCCAATCTCAGCCCCTACGTCGCCTCGAAGGCGGCCCTGGTGGGCCTCACCCGCGCCTGGGCGCGCGAGTTTGGCCGCTACGGCATCACCGTCAACGCCATCGCCCCCGGCGCGTTTCCGACCGACGCCGAGAAGATCCACCCCGATCTGGAAGGCTACACGCGCTTCGTCCTCGATCATCAGGCGCTCAAGCGTCGCGGCCGCGCGGACGACATCGCCCAGGCCCTGCTGTTTTTGACCTCCGACCGTGCCGGCTTCATCACTGGCCAGACGCTGAACGTCGACGGCGGCTGGGTGATGCAGTAACCACCACGTCTCATTAACCTGGAGTATTGCGATGCTCGACCCGCAACAGATCGGGTTCTACCGCGAGCAGGGCTACCTGCTGGTCGAGAATGTCATCGATGCGCCGCTCCTGGCACGCCTGCGCGCTGCCGCAGAGGAGATGATCGAGAGGTCGCGGGCGGTGAGCGCAAGCGACGCGGTGTTCGATCTCGACGAGGGCCACTCGGCCGAGCGGCCGAAGCTGACGCGCATCAAGGCGCCGCACCTCAACGTGCCCGGGTTCGACGAGGTGCTGCACGCACCGCGGATCAAGGCCGTGCTGCAGGCTTTGCTCGGGCCGACGGCGCGGCTGCAGACCACCAAACTCAACACCAAAGCGCCCGGCGGCGGCGCCGCGGTCGAGTGGCATCAGGACTGGGCCTTTTACCCGCACACCAATGACGACCTGCTGGCGATCGGCCTGATCCTGGCCGATGTCGACGAGGCCAACGGGCCGCTCATGGTGATACCGGGCAGTCATAAAGGCCCCACGCTCGACCATACCCGTAACGGCGTGTTCGCCGGCGCCGTCGACCCGGACGATCCGATGTTCGACCTGTCCAAGGCTGTGACGCTGACCGGCAAGGCGGGATCGATGACCGTTCATCACGTACGCCTGCTGCACGGCTCGGCACCCAACATGTCCGACCGCGCGCGACTGATCTGCTTCTACGAGCTGGCGGCCGGCGATGCCTGGCCGCTGGCCGGCAGCTCGACCGCCGTCGCCGGCATGACCCAGCAGCAGGTCTGGGACTGGATCGGCACGAACACCTATTATGGCCCGCCCAGCGCCTCGCCCCGGTTGGCCGAGGTGCCGGCCCGCCTGCCCTTGCCGCCGGCACCCGACAGCGGCTCGATCTTCAAGATCCAGAAGAGTGCCGGCGCCGTCAGCGCCTTTGGCCGGCCACCGCAGCGGGAAGATGCCGCCTGAGCGGAGCTGCACCCTTGAGAGATCTGGAACGGGCTTCAGCGCCTCTGGATGAGGGCTGGAGGGAACGAGGTGGTGCGTGGCGATCGAGCCAGGAGTTCAACCCGGCTGCGCACGGAGCTTATGGCGGCAGCCGGGAACATGAGCGCGCGGGAGGCTACTCGGGCTGCGATGTGGCCGTGCCGCATTGCCTGCCGAGACCGTGGCCCCACTGGGGCGACCAGGCGAATGCGCAGCCGGCTCGGGGACAGGCGTGCCACCCAACTGCCACCGTGAACGACATGAGCAATACCATACCGGGAAGCATCAATCTTAAATCAATAATAATAAAAACAAACCCTACTTGCTGATCTGATCATAAACATCGATCATGGCTGGGCCAACCAATACGATGAAGAGCGTAGGTAGAATAAATAGAATCATCGGCACTGTTAGGATCGCAGGTAGACGTGCGGCCTTTTCTTCCGCCAGTAACATACGTTGCTCCCGGAACTCAGCTGAAAGGACCCTCAACGCTTGCGATAGCGGCGTGCCATACTTTTCAGTTTGAATCAGCGTGTTGATCACGCCTCGCATCGCTGGAATTTTAACGCGTTTTGACAGATTCTCCAGCGCCGTGCGCCGCTCGGGTAAGAAATTCAGCTCGACGCCGGTGATGCCGAGCTCGTCGGCCATTTCCGGCGAGGACGCGGCGATCTCGTCGGCCACGCGGTTCAGCGCCGTGTCCAGGCTCAACCCGGCTTCGGCACAGATCACGAGCAGATCGAGGCCGTCCGGCAGGGCCTTCTGCAAGGCCTGACGACGTTTGCTGGAAAGATTGGATAGATAGATATCGGGTCCGAAGAAGCCCAGCAAAGCTGCGCCGACCAACGCGAGAGGGCGATACTGGAGCGGAATATCGCCCACATCGAGGAAGTATACCATGAACAAGGCGATGAAGGCGAAGAGTGGCGGGCATACCAATTTTATCCCGGCATAGACCCCCAATGCCTCACGGGACCGGTATCCAGCCTGCGCCAGCCGGTCGCGTATCTTGTCGGCCTGGACGGTCTTGAGCAGCTGCAGGCGGCGAAGTCCTTTGCGCAGCAGGCCGGTGTCGCGCAGGCGACTGCCGGATCGCCGCGCGCGCCCCGTCGACTCCACCTGAATTTCCTGCCGGCGGCGCGCAATGGCTCGCAGTCGCACCGATTGCGGGCTGCGCTCGAGCAACGCCCGCCATGCCACCATCACGCAGATGAAGGTGAGCGCACCGACCAGGCCGGCCAGCAGGCTCGCGGACCCCAGGCCCGCCGGCAGATAGGCGTCGAGTTCGCTCATATCTCGAACCGGACCATCTTGCACATGATGCCGATGCCGATGCTCAGACTCGAAAGCCCGGCGCCGAGCAGCAACCAGCCACGCGGGTCGATGAACAGCTTCATGACGTAACTCGGATCGATCACATAGATGACCAACAGCATGATAAATGGCAGCGAGCCAATGATCATCGCTGATGCTCGCGCCTCGGATGACATGGCCTTGATTTTCATTTTCATTTGTTCGCGACGGCGCATCAGCATGCCGAGGTTGTAAAGTATCTCACCGAGATTGCCGCCGGTTTCTTGCTGAATGGTCAGGCTGATGATGAAAAAGCGGAGCTCCTGCAGCTCGAATCGCTGAGCGGCCAGCGTCAGCGATTGGTCCAGCGTCTTGCCGAGGCGGACATTTCCGGTGACTTCCTGGAACATGGCGCCGACGTGGTTGGGAAGTTCCTGGCCGGCCGCCTGCAGCGCTTCGGCAACTGGGATGCCCGATCGCACGCCGCGCACGATGAGATCGATCGCATCGGGAAACTGCGTCTGGAACTGTCGCCGGCGGCCATTGATGCGCCGCGCCAGGACGAGGTGAGGTAGACCAGTGGAGGTGAGGATGCTCAGCCCGAGGACCACTGGCAGCGGTGGTGTGTAGAGAATGTGAGCCAGAATGCCGACCAGCAGGCCCGCGGCCGCGCACAGCACCACATAGTCGAGGACATTCAGCCGCACGCCACCTTGTTCCAAGCGCCGCCGCAGCACCTCGGCGCGTGGCAGGAGGCGGATCAGATTCCGGCCCGCTTGACCGAGAACGGTTCGCGTCGGCTGGCGTCGTACGCTGCCGGAGCTGGCCGGGCCACGCGCGGCGTGTTCGGTGACGCCACCCAGCCGCAGGCGGGCGATCCGACGCCGCAGCCGGCGCGATGCCCCTTGGACTTGCCCCGGCGATGCCACGAGTGCGGCGGTCAGCAACGCCACCAGGGCCCCGGCCAGCAGCGCCGACGCGGTCGGGCCACCGCCGATCAGCAGTTGATCGAGGAGGTTCATGGCTGCATCGCCGCCAGCAGGGCCCGGTCCAGGCCGAAATACGCAGCCCGCTTGATGAAATAGGGGCGGACCGGGGCGGGTGTGAAGGCGCCCACGAGCAGGCCGTCACGACCCTCGCCCTGATACTCATAGGTGAACAGGTCCTGCATCGTGACGACGTCGCCCTCCATCCCGACCACCTCGGTGACATGGGTCACGCGGCGCACACCATCGCGCATGCGAGACACCTGGAGCACGAGGTGCACGGCGCCGACGATCTGCGTTCGGATCGCCCTGGCCGGGAGACTTGCCGCCGCCATCCCGACCATGTTCTCGATCCGGGTGATCGCTTCGCGCGGGCTGTTGGCGTGCAGCGTGCACATCGAGCCGTCATGACCGGTGTTCATCGCCTGCAACATGTCCATGGCCTCCGGGCCACGCACCTCACCGCAGATGATCCGGTCGGGCCGCATGCGCAGCGCATTCTTGACCAGGTCGCGCATGGTGATCTCACCCTGACCCTCGAGATTGGCCGGCCGCGTCTCCAGGCGCACGACGTGCGGCTGCTGCAGCTGGAGCTCGGCGGCATCCTCGATCGTGACCACACGCTCGCCGGTGTCGATCAACTGCGACATGGCGTTCAGCATCGTCGTCTTGCCCGAGCCCGTGCCGCCGGAGATGACGACATTGAGGCGGCAGGCCGATGCGATCTTGAGCACGCGAGCGACGCCCTCGCTGAGATTGTTCTGCCGCGACATCACGTCCAGCGTGATGCTTTTCTTCGCGAACTTGCGGATGGAGATCGAGCAGCCGTCGATAGCCAGCGGCGGTGCGATGATGTTGACGCGGCTGCCGTCCTCGAGCCTTGCATCGCAGATCGGTGAAGTCTCGTCCACCCGTCGACCGATACGGGTTACGATACGCTGTGCGACATTCATTACATGTTGATTGTCGCGGAACTGAATATCCGTCAACTCCAGTTTGCCGCGCCGCTCGATGTAGATTTGCGCAAAACCATTCACCATGATATCGGTGATCGATTCGTCCCTGATCAGCGGCTCGAGTGGTCCGAGGCCGATCATGTTGTCGACGATCGTGGCGCCGAGCAGTTCCTGCTCGCGGCTGTGGATGGACAGCCGCTGCTCCGCCACCAATTCTGCTATCAGCTCGAGAATTTGTTGATTGAGCTCCTCGCGCGGCAGCTTCGTGGCCGCCGTGGCGTCGATGCGGTCGTACAGCGCGGCCTGAATCTGTGCATGCGTCGTCCGCAAAGCATCGCTCCGGCGGTCGGATGGAGCGGCGGGGCGTACCGCCTGCATGGCCGCGCTGGCGATCGGCAGGGTGACGACCGGCGGCGAGTCCTTGTCCATCGGCGGGGCCGGGCTCGTCTGGGCGCTGGCCGGATCGGCCAGCAGGCCCGGGACCGTCTTGCGGCCGAACATGGTCATCGCCGGCCGAACGGCCAGAGCCGGAACCGGCCGCTGCGCGAGCCGGCAGCCTGGTTGCCGGCGACCCGCTCGGCAATCTGCTGGATGACCGCAGCCACCTTGCCGCGGCCTTCCGCTACCGGCTTGCCGACATTGGTTGCGCCCGCGACCGACCGTGCGTCGAACGGCATGACGAAGTCGACGGCGCGCCCGATGGCGGCCTCGAATTCCTTACGGCTGATTTCCCCGTCACGATGCTCGCCAACGCGGTTCGCGACGATGGTGAGCTGGCAGGACGCGTTCGCGGTCGGCATCAGGTTGATCTGGCGCAGGGTGTCGCGCATGCCCGCCAGCGACAGGTCGGTAACCAGAACCAGATTGGTAGCGCCCTGCAGCACGTGTTGGGTCGCGCCCGACACCTGCCGCGGCAGGTCGACGACAACGAAATGGAACTTGTTGCGGAGCTCCTTCAGCAGGATGTCGACCGCGGCCGTGTCGGCAATGAACGGCTCACCCAGCGACTCCTCGCCGCTGAGCACGTAGAGCGTGTCGGACTGCCGGACCATGACGCGGTCGACGAACAGTCCGTCCATTCGGCCCGGATGCTCGAGCGCCTCGCGAAAACCCGGCGCTGGTTCCAGATCGAGGGCCAGCGCAACCGTGCCGTACTGCAGATCGAGGTCGACCAGTGCCACCCTGCGGCGGCGCCGGTGCGCGATGCTCCAGGCAATTCCGGTCGCGAGCAGGGTCGCACCGACACCGCCGCGCGCGCCGGCGATCGCCACAAGTCGGCCGCGGCGATCGTTCTGCCGCTCGCGGGACGTGCTCTCCAGCACGTTGAGCAGTGATTTGTGGAGCAGTGGCGGCGTGATCGGCTTGACCAGATAGTCGCTGACGCCGTTATTGACCAGATCACGAAACAGCCCCACGTCGTTGCGATCGCCGACCGTGATGACCGTCACACCAGGCTCGCACACCTCGGCCAGCTCGTTGAGCGCGGACAGTGGAAGCTCGACGCCGGTAAGGTCGACCACGAGTAATCGTGGCGAGCGCTGCTCACCGAGCAGACGTGATGCCTCACGGATACCACCCTTGTGGACCGAGGCATTTGGGATCGCGAGATCCGCGACCACCTGCTCGATGACCGTTCGTGTCGCGTCGTCTTGGACGAACGCACGGAAATGTCGGAGTTCGACCTCCGACGCGCCTGCTGCCGTGGCCGGCGATAGCTTGCTCATTGGATGATGTCCGCATCGATGGCAGTCACCTTACCGGTCCGATAGCGCACGATCGCTTCCGCCTCGCGCGTGGCATCCGCTGGCGCCAATGTCCGGCGTGGAAGGAGATCGGCCGGGTCCGCGACCATCAGACCGAGATTGACCGCGTTCGCGCAGCCGAGATTGCTCAGCGGAAGGTTCAGCGGATCAAAGCCCGGATCGCGCGACCAGTTCGGGCAGCCCGGAAGGACCACCTCCTCGCCCGTGACCAGGACCTCGACCCGCCGGTTGCGCGCCCATGCGGCCTCGCCGGA
This sequence comes from uncultured Alphaproteobacteria bacterium, assembly GCA_963798145.1. Lineage (GTDB taxonomy): Bacteria > Pseudomonadota > Alphaproteobacteria > Geminicoccales > Geminicoccaceae > Benzoatithermus. The sequence goes on along the minus strand of CAWCSG010000011.1, from coordinate 189,834 downwards.
GTTCGGATCCGCGGGCCAGCTCTCCCCATAAGCCGCGGTCGCGATCTCGATCTCGCGAACGCCGGATTGCCGCAGCAGTTCGGCGACCCGTGTCGACCGCCGGGCGGACAGCTCGAGATTATAGAGGTCTGCGGCACGGCTGTCGGCATGCCCGAGAACGCGCGCGGTGACGCGTTGCTGGGGGGGAAGACTCGCCACGAACCGCTGCAGCGCCGCGGACTCGGAGCTGCTCACCTCGGCCCGGTCCGTCGCAAAGTGAACCGTATGCCGATAGTCCACGGTCGCAAGCGCGGGTTGGGGCAGGATGGCGGCCGGCGGCGGCTCCAAAGGCCCGCACGCGGGCAAGGCCGCCACGAGCAAAGCTAGGAGGCACGAGGTCGGCGTCGGACGGATGGCGGCTTGCCGGGGCATGGGATGATTCCTCAATCCAACATGAAGCCGGCCGGGCCGGCCAGCCGACGCCGTGTGGCCGCAAGACGGGGCTCCGCGCCGGGCTGCGGCAGGGTGCGCGCGATCCGGCCTTCGATCAGTCGCTCGAGGTCGCTGGGATCCTCCAGCGCGTCGCGCGGTGTCGCGAGCTGGCCAGACCCCACCGGGGCGACGAGATAGGGGGTCACGATGATCACGAGCTCGGACTCGCTGCGCCGGAAATTGGTCGAGCGGAACAGGGTGCCGAGGACCGGGAGGTCGCCCAGGCCTGGCACCTTGTCCAGATTGTTGCGCGTGGTGTTGGAGATCAGCCCGCCGATGGCAAAGCTCTGGCCGCTGCCCAACTCCACGGTCGTCTCGGCGCGACGGGTGGACAGTGCCGGGATCACCAGGTCGTTGAGCTTGATCGCACCCTTGTCGCTGAGATCGCTGACCTCGGGACGGACGCGCAAGCTGATGCGTCCGGCGCTGAGCACGGTCGGGGTGAAGGCGAGGCTCACGCCGAACTGCTTGAACTGGATCTCGATATTGTTGTTGTCGTCCTGGCCCACCGGCACCGGGAACTCGCCACCGGCGAGGAAGCTTGCGGTTTCGCCCGAGAGCGCCGTGAGGTTGGGCTCGGCCAAAACATTGACCAGGCCCTCGCGCTCCAGGGCGTCGACGATGCCGTTGATGCTGACGTCGCCATTGTTGTAGCTGCCCGACAGCGAGTTGGCGACGCCGGACGTGTCGGCGGCCCGCAGGAACGGCAGGCCGCCTCCGGTGGTGAATGCGCGACCGGTGGCGAGGCCGAACAGGAAGTCGCCTGGGCTGAAGATGCTCTCCCAGTTGATGCCGAACAGCTTGGTCACTTCGCGCGAAACCTCGGCAACGCGCACGCGCAAGTTGACCTGCGTCGGCGCCGAGACACTGATGCGATTGATGAGGGTCTCGTTCTCGCCCAGGTAGCGCCCGGCAATCTCGCGCAGCTCCTGCGCCTTTACCGGGTCGCGCACGCCGCCCTCGACAATGATGCCGCCATCGACAGAGCGCACTTCGATCCGCGAGTCCGGCGCCACCTCCTTCAACACGCCCTGCAGCCCGGACAGGTTGTGCTCGACCACGACCTCGCGGCGCAGCAGAACATCCTCGTTGTCGTCGACGGCAAAGAGCGTCGTGCTGCCGCTGCGTCGACCGAACACGTAGACCAGGGTCGGCGAATGGGCCTGGACGTCCGCGACCTCGGGATCGGCGACGAAGACGGCGGCCGCCGGCCGCTCCAGGCGAATCAGCTGACCTTTGTGCACCTCCAGCACGAGCTGTCCGCTGGTCGGGATCGTCGTTTCCGCCGCGGCCGGCGTGAATTGGCCCGGCGCCAGCAACGCGGCCAGTCCGAGCAGGATTGCCGCTCGTTGCCATCGCGCGCCCAGCCGATGACGCCCGAGTCTCGACTTCATGGCCCTGCTCCCCGGCGGATGGCGATCGTGTCAAGCTTGTCGCCGCGCACCACCGCCAGGCTGGCGCGGGGCTGGTTCTCGGGCCGCCGCGCCGGGCTGACGTCGATGTCCCATGTGAGCCGGTCCGCCGAAGCCGGCGGCACGTCCGCGGCGGCAAGACTGCGCAGGCTCAAGGCGAGCTTGCCGAGCTCGGTGACCAGGGCCACCTTCTCGACGCCCGCCGGCGTCGACTCGAGTGTCGCCGTACGGGCTTGCTGACCGGCGGCACCCTCGTCGGCGCCTTCGGTGGTGAGCCGGCGGCCCATCGCGATGACCCGGGCATCCTGCAGCACGGTCTCGCTCACCCGACGCGAGCCAGCCGGGTCGCCGGCAATCTCGATCGTCTGGGTGAGGATCACGTCGACATGGTCGCCAGGCAGGATGAGCCCGGCATTGCCGGAAGCCTCGTCGATCGGTACCGAGATCGCCCGCATGCCGGGCTCGAGCACGGCAGCCAGGAAACCGCGCGCACCTGGCTTGACGACGCTGCCAGCCGTGACCGGCTGGCCGATGGTGAGCGGCCGACGGACGACAGCCCCAACCAGATCGGCCTGATCGCTCGCGCCCCGCAAGAGGTAGGTCTCGGGGGTAGCGATATCAGGCCACTCCTGCCAGCGCAGGCTCTCGGTCTGCACGAATGTTCCAACCGCCAGATCCTGGGCCGCGACCAGGACCGCCTTGTGCTGTTCCGGGACCGTCTGTGCGGCCGCGGGCGCCGGACGGCGTTGGCCCTCGAGCCAGCTGCGAACGGCGTAGGTCGAGACACCCGCGAGCAGCAAGGCAACCAGCGGCAGCACCACGCGACGCATTCGGAGATCCTATCCTTGCTAGAACTGGAACCAGCGGTAGAGGAGCCAGGCGCCCCCAAAGGCGACGGCAACCCCGTAGGGAATGGTGGACGCATGACGATCGGACGCGGGCGCCGCTGCCGTCGGGACGGCTGCGCCGTGTCCCGACTGGGCGGGAAACCGTCTGCCGACCTCGAATTGAACCAAACCGAACATCGGGGCGAAGGCAGGGTGTCGCGCGGCGCCGATCACCAGAGCCAGGGCGCCACCGCCGAGCGCGATCGCCAGCAGGAGCTCGGCCAAATAGGACGGACCGGCCCACAGGCTCAGCGCCGCGATGAGCTTCACATCGCCGCCCCCAAGCCACCCCAGCTTCCAGACGCCGACGCCGACGCTCAATACGGCCAGCGCGGTTGCCAGGGCGCCAGCCACGGCCAACATCCCGCCAGCCATCGCGGAGCATAGGCCCAGCAGTGCCACGGCTGCGGCGATGAGGTTGGGGATGCGCCGCTGGCGAATGTCCAGCCAAGCAGCCATGCTCAGCAAAAACGCGAGCATCAGACCTGAAACCAAGCTCGTCACGTCGTTCCTCTAGGAGATGAGTTGCAAACTTGGCTTTGCCGAGTTCATGGCCGCAGGCCATATGCGTGCAGCGTCGATTTCATCGGAAGAATGTATCTTTGGAGTTAACTGACTCGGCTCCCCGCAAGGCATTCGCGCGCCTCGCGGGGAGCCGATCAGCGCCCGTGATGATCAGCAGGCTGCGCCGGTCTCGAGCGCGCCGCTGATGCAATCGAACGTCGTGGTCAGGTTGGTGCCGAGCGTGGCGACCGCGGTGATGATCACCACCGATACCAGTGCAGCGATGAGGCCGTACTCGATCGCGGTGGCACCGGTCTCGTCCTTGAGAAAGCGATAGAGCGTGTGCATGGCGGAACTCCCGACAGGTTGGTCGTCGCGATCACCATCCCCTATCCGGATGAAGAACTCGTGAATCTGCCCCCGGCAGGCGATCGACCACGGGCGAGGCGGCATCGATGCGTAGCCGGGAGCGCGGGCGCGTGGCGGCGCCGGGATCGGCTGCGGCGAAACGCGCCTAGGCGATCAGGGCGCACCGTGCCACGTGCTGCGGCCACCGCGTGACCCGGCCACTGCCGCCGTCGTGGCGACGGGCGCGTATTGCGGGTCCGATGCCGCCCCGGTAGTCTGCCAGACACGCATGTTGAGGGAGGATTCCAGCATGACCGATGTCGTGATCGTCAGTGCCACCCGGACGCCCGTCGGCTCGTTCGGCGGGGCATTGAGCACCGTTCCGGCACACTATCTCGGGCAGACGGTGATCAAGAGCGCGCTCGAGCGCGCGAAGGTCGACCCGGCCGAGGTCTCCGAGGTGATTCTGGGGCAGGTCCTTTCGGCCAATCAGGGGCAGAATCCCGCGCGGCAGGCATCGATTCATTCCGGGGTGCCACAGGAAGTTCCGGCCTATGGGGTCAACATCCTGTGCGGCTCGGGGTTGAAGTCGGTGGCGCTGGGTTGCCAGGCGATCCAAAGCGGTGATTCGCAGGTGGTGGTCGCCGGTGGCATGGAGAGCATGAGCGGCGCGCCGCACGTCTCGAACCTGCGCAACGGCACCAAGATGGGCAGCGTCGAGTTCCTCGACACCATGCTGAAAGACGGTCTCATGGATGCCTTCCAGGGCTATCACATGGGGACGACCGCCGAGAACATCGCGCAGAAGTGGCAGATCACCCGCGACGAGCAGGACAAGTTCGCCGTGGCGTCGCAGAACAAGGCCGAGACGGCGGTCAAGGGCGGCCGTTTCAAGGACGAGATCACGCCAGTGACCATCAAGGGACGCAAGGGCGACGTGGTCGTGGACACGGACGAGTACCCGCGCTTCGGCGCCACGCTCGACGGCATGGCCAAGCTGCGGCCGGCGTTCAGCAAGGAAGGCACGGTGACCGCCGGCAACGCCTCGGGCATCAATGACGGTGCCGCTGCCGTCGTGCTGATGTCGGCCGACGAGGCCGAGCGGCGTGGCTTGGCCCCGCTGGCGAAGATCGTGTCCTGGGCGCAGGCGGGCGTCGATCCGGCGATCATGGGCACCGGCCCGATCCCGGCTTCGCGCATGGCGCTGGAGAAGGCCGGCTGGACGGTCGACGATCTCGACCTGGTGGAAGCGAACGAGGCGTTCGCGGCCCAGGCGATCGCGGTCAACAAGGACATGGGCTGGGACACCGGCAAGGTGAACGTGAACGGCGGCGCCATCGCGCTCGGCCACCCGATCGGCGCCTCGGGCGGCCGGGTCCTGGTGACGCTGCTGCACGAGATGCAGAAGCGGGACGCGAAGAAGGGCTTGGTCACGCTGTGCATCGGCGGGGGCATGGGCATCGCCATGTGCGTCGAGCGCAGCTGAGCCGGAAGCGGCGGGGCGCGCCATCGGCGCTACCCCGCCGTGCGACGTTTCAGGGAGGACAGAAACGATGGCACGGGTTGCATTGGTGACGGGCGGGAGCCGCGGGATCGGGGCGGCGATCTCGCTGGCGCTGCAGGCGGCGGGCTGCAAGGTGGCGGCGACCTATGCCGGCAACGAGGCGGCGGCGGCTTCGTTCAAGGCGTCGAGCGGGATCGCGGTCTACAAATGGGACGTGGCGGATGCCGAGGCCTGCAAGGGCGGGATCGCCCAGGTCGAGGCGGAGCTGGGGCCGGTCGAGATCCTGGTCAACAATGCCGGGATCACGCGCGACGCGGCGTTCCACCGGATGACGCTGGAGCAGTGGCAGCAGGTGATGTCGACCAATGTCGACAGCCTGTTCACGATGACCCGGCCGGTGTGGGAGGGGATGCGCGCGCGCAAGTTCGGGCGGGTGATCAGCATCAGCTCGGTGAACGGGCAGAAGGGCCAGTTCGGACAGACCAATTACGCGGCAGCGAAGGCGGCGGCGATCGGCTTCACCAAGGCCTTGGCGCAAGAGGGTGCGGCCGTCGGGATCACGGTCAACTGCGTGTGCCCGGGCTATATCGGCACCGAGATGGTCAAGGCGGTGCCGGAGGAGGTGCTGAAGGCGAAGATCCTGCCGCAGATCCCGGTCGGCAGGCTCGGCGAGCCCGAGGAGATCGCGCGCTGCGTGGCCTTCCTGGCCAGCGACGATGCCGGCTTCATCACCGGCTCGACCCTGTCCGCCAATGGCGGCCAGTACATGGCCTGAACCTTCAGGCCGCCGTGCGCAGGCGCCCGAGATCACCGAACAGCCGCGCCAGGCGTTGGGCCGGCGTGCCACGGACTGGCAGGCTTTCCGCCGCCGCCAGCATCAGCCATGGCTCGTCCTCGGCGACCGTCGATTGCAACCGGCAACGCAAGCGCTCGAGCTTGTCGCGGCTTTCTGCCGGGACCGCGACCACGAAGCGTCCGCCGCCCAGATGTCCTGCGAGATCATGCGCCCGGATCCGGCGGCGCAAGGACCAGCCCAGCTGAGCCAGGATGCGGTTGCCTGCGGCGTAGCCGCGCTGCTGGTTGACCTGGTCGAGATCGCCATGTTCGAGCCCGATCAGGGCTCGATCCGGGCCCGTGCAGCGCAGATAATCCAGAAATGCCTCGTGATTGTAGGTGCCGGTCAGCGTATCGATGAGCAATTCGCGCGCTGCTCCCAGCGGCGGCTTGCGGAGCCAATGGCGGAGGTTCGCGATGCGTAAGGCGAGCGCCAGCCGGAGACGCAGCACGGATGTCGGTGCGGGCAGACCGAGCAGATCGAACTGCGGCGGCAATTCCAGCGCGCAAGGCGCACCGGTATGGGCAGCGACGAGGAACGGCGGCTCGGTCGCCGTCACGTCGATGGCCCGCAAGGCGGGCCCCAACAGGCTGCACTCGGTGACGACGAGCAGGTCGACGCCGTCGTCGCGGCGGAGGATCGCCGGCAGGCTCGCAGGACTGTCGAGATAGGTCACATGGGCAGCCGGCAAGGCCGCAACGACTTGGCCCCGATCCATACCCGGCCTGCCCAGCAGCACCACGCTGGCGGGTCGACCGGCACCCGCGACGCGCGGCGTGGCGGGGTGAAGCCCGCTGCCATAAGGCGCAAACAGTTCGCCGCGGCGCTGGCGCTCGCTGGCCAGCGCCGCGAGGCTGGACAATGTCTGCAGCCGCCGGGCCAGCGCGATCGGATCGTATGGGATGAGCACCAGGTCGTCGCAGCCCCATGCGATGGCACGGGCGACGGCCTGCATGTCGTCGGATCGGCACAGGGCCAGCGTTGCGCCGCCGGCCGCCCGATGCGCTTCGATCGCCACTGCCGTCGCCGCCGATTGCTCGCCACGGATCTCGACGATCAGAATGACCTCGCCTGCGTCCGCCTCCGCGACCAGCTCGGCGCCGATGGTGCGACATGTGAACCGCCATGCCTGCAGGTCGCGTCGCACCTGAGTCAAGCTCTCAGGTCCCGCTTCCCACAACAAGCAACCGATGCCTTGCCGCATGCCAGCTCCCCACTTGCAGACAGGGCGCAGGCTAGTGCGTGATGGTTACCGAGTGCTTAACGGCAACTTTTATCTCGTCCCGTAAATACGATCGCCGGCATCACCCAGACCCGGCATGATATAGCCGTGATCATTCAGACCTTCGTCCAGGGCGGCGGTGAACACGGTGACGTCGGGGTGCGCCGCATTGATACGGTCGACACCCTCTGGCGCCGCCAGCAGGCAGGCGAACTTGATGTCCGTGACCCCGTCCCGCTTGATGCGGTCGACCGCCGCCACGGCGGAGTTGGCCGTGGCCAGCATCGGGTCGACGACGATCACCGGCCGTTCGACGATGTCGACCGGCACCTTGTAGTAATATTCGACCGGCCGGAGCGTGGCCGGGTCGCGGTAGAGGCCGACATGGCCGACGCGGGCCGAGGGCATCAGGTCGAGCATGCCGTCGAGCAGCCCGTTGCCGGCGCGCAGGATCGAGATCAGGCAGACCTTCTTGCCGGCGAGCAGCGGCGCCCGCATCGGCACCAGGGGCGTCTCGATCTCGGTCGTGGTCAGCGGCAGGTCGCGCGTGATCTCGTAGCCGATCAGCAGCGCCACCTCGCGCACGAGGCGGCGGAACTCGGCGACCGGGGTCTGCTTCATCCGCATCAGGGTCAGCTTGTGCTGCACCAGCGGGTGATCGACCACGACGAGGTTGGGCATGCTGGCGGGACCGTTGTGCTGGAGGCGCGATGCAGGCTTAAAGGAGCCGCATCGAGCTGACAATCGCGGGGCCGGCCCTGCGGAAGGGGCGCGCATCTTGCGGACGCGGGTCAAGATCTGCTGCATCACCACGCCCGAGGCGGCGGCGCTGGCCGTAAGCTTCGGCGCCGACGCGCTGGGTCTGGTCGGGCCGATGCCGAGCGGTACCGGCATCATCGACCTGGCGACCGCCCGCCGGCTGGCAGCATGCGCACCGCCTACCGTCGCGAGCTTCCTGCTCAGCTCCGCAATTCGCGCGGAGGATCTCGTCGACGAAGCGCGCGCGGTGGCTCCAACCGTGCTGCAGATCGTCGATGCGGTGGCGCCGGACGCCTACGCGTTGCTGCGCAGGGAGCTGCCGGCGCTGAAGATCGTGCAGGTGGTGCATGTCACAGGGGAGCGGACGGTCCACGAAGCCCTGGCGCTTGCGACCCAGGTCGACGCGCTCCTGCTCGACAGCGGCGTCCCGGACGCACCGGTCCGACTGCTGGGCGGCACCGGCCGGGTCCACGACTGGGCGATCAGCCGCAGGATCGTGGCGGCCTCGCCGATCCCCGTGTTCCTGGCCGGCGGGCTGACGCCGGACAACGTCACCGAGGCGATCCGCACCGTCCGGCCGTTCGGGGTCGACCTGTGCACCGGGCTGCGGACCGAGGGGCGCCTAGACGAGCGCAAGCTTGCTGCCTTCATGCAGGCGGTGGCTGCCGCTTGAGCATCGATCTCGGGGTCCACTCGAGGCGAGCGCCTCCGCTCAGCGCGAATACGCACTAGGCCGCTACGCCGCTCCGGAGCACGGCCAGCAACCGCTCGATCTCCTCCTCGCTGTTGTAGTAGTGCGGCGAGGCCCGCACGAGCGTGGGCAGGGAACGCGCCGTCGCGTCGAGCAGGGTGCTCGAGGGGCGCGATGTGCTGACGTTGACGCCGGCGGCGGTGCAACTCGCCTTGATCGCCTCAGCCTCGATCCCGTCGATCGAGAAGCTGACGATGGCAGCTGGGTCCGGGCCGAGGTCGTGCAATCTCGCGCGCGGCGTCCGACGCAGGCCGTCGCGGAGCAGTGCCGCCAACGATCGGCATCGCGCCTCGACTGCTTCGAGGCCCACTGCCAACGCGTAGTCGACAGCGGTGCCGAGTCCGAGCCGCGCGGCGTAGTTGTTCTCCCAGGTCTCGAACCGGCGGGCGTCGTCGCGCAGCCGATAACCATCGGCGGCCACCCAGGGAGCCCCGAAATGATCGATCATCGGCGGTTCGAGCCCGCGCAACAGATCGCGGCGGATATACAGAAAGCCGGTGCCGCGCGGGCCGCGCAGGAACTTGCGACCGGTGGCCGAGAGCATGTCGCAGCCCAGCGCCGCGACGTCGACCGGCATCTGGCCCACGGCCTGGCAGGCGTCGAGAAGGTAGGGCACGCCGAATTCGCGCGCGATCCGGCCGACCGCGGCGGCGGGGTTCACCAGGCCGCCATTGGTCGGGATCCAGGTGATGGCGATCAGGCGCACGCGGTCGTCGATCATGCGCCGCAACGCCTCGGGATCGAGCACGCCGTCCTGGTCATCGGGCACGACCTCGATCGTGACACCCACGCGCCGCGCCACCTGAAGGAAGGCCACATAGTTCGCCGCGTATTCCGCACGCGCGGTGAGGATACGGTCGCCAGGGCGCATGGTCAGGGCGAGGCCGTAGAATGCCATCTGCCAGGCGACGGTCGCGTTCTCCATCAGCGCGATCTCGTCGCGGCCGGCACCCACCAGGCGGGCGACGCTGTCGTAGACGCCGTCGAGGCGCGCTGCGGCTTCGTCGGCGGCTTCATAGCCGCCGATCTCGGCTTCACGTTGGAGATGGCCGTGCATCGCCTCAAATACGGGTCGCGGCATCAGGCCGGCGCCGGCATTGTTGAGATGCACCCGATGCGCGACCCCGGGCGTATCGGCGCGTAGCCGATCGAGATCCAGCTGCGTGATGCCGTCCGTTTGGCCGCGGATCGATGTTCATGGAGGCTCTCAGGGATCAGCCTGCAGCGTTGAAGGCCGCCGTCAGGGCGCGCCGCTGCTCATGCATCAGCAGGAAGGTGCGATAGTCCCGGTCGAAGCCGGCCCGCTTGGCCGGATCGGCTGCCCGGGTGCCGGCGCTGCGGCTCATGGCGGCGGCGGCATCGGCCAGCGACGGCTGCAGGCCGGCGGCGACGGCGGCGGTCATGGCGGCACCCAGCAGCACCGCATCCTCGGCCGGCTCGACGACTTGGCAACCGGTGGTATCGGCGTAGAGCTCCATCAGCAGGGGATTCTTGGTGTGGCCGCCGGCGACGTGCAGCGTGTCGATCCGCCAGCCTTTGGCGTCGAGCGCGTCCAGAATGTGGCGGGTGCCGAGCGCGATCGCGACGGCGGTGCGGTAGTAGACCCTGGCCAGTGCATCCGGCGAGCTGTCCAGCGTCAGGCCGCTGATCACGCCGGTCGCGTGCGGATCGGCCAGGGGCGAGCGGTTGCCGTGGAAATCGGGCAGCACATGCAGGCCGCGCGCGAACGCCTCGCCCTCGGCCGCGCGCAGCTCGGCGATCCGTCCCACCAGCGCGGCGTGCGGGTTGCCCTCGAGCGAGGCCGAAGCCGCGTGGAGCGCCACGATGTGGTCGAGCAGGGCGCCCGAGGCCGACTGGCCCGCTTCCTCGAGCCAGAGGCCCGGCAGCACAGCCCCGAGATACGGCCCCCAGACGCCCGGCACCGGCCGCGCCTCGGCCGAGAGCGCCATGTGGCAGGTCGAGGTGCCGGCGATCATCGCGATCTGGCGGTCCAATGCGGCCGGGCCTTCGGCCGCGGCCGCACCGAGCACGCCCAGTGCCCCGGCATGGGCGTCGATCAGGCCGGCGGCCACCCGGCAGCTGGTCGTAAGGCCGAGTTCCTGGGCGGCGGCTGCGGTCAGCGGGCCGAGATCGCTGCCGATCGGGGAAGCGCGCCGCGGCAGTCCACCCTGCTCGATCAGGTCGCCGACGCCCATCGCGTCGAGAAAGTTCTGCTGCCAGGCCTCGGTCTCATGGGCGAGATAGGTCCACTTACAGGTCAAGGTGCACTCGGAGCGGGCCGTGCTGCCGCTGGCCCGCCAGGTCAGATAGTCGGCGAGATCGAGGAACAGGCCGGCACCCGCCCAGGCTTGCGGCAGATGCCGCTTCAGCCACATCAGCTTGGGGATCTCCATCTCGGGCGACATCACCCCGCCGACATGGTCGAGCACCCGGTGGCCGCTGGCGGTGCAGGTCTCGGCCTCGGCGACGGCGCGGTGATCCAGCCAGACGATGGTGTCCCATTGCGGGTCGCCGCCGGTCGAGACCGAGAGCGGCCGGCCCGTCCGGTCGCGCACCACGAGCGAGCACGTTGCGTCGAAGCCGATACCCTTGATCGCGGCCGGATCGACGCCCGCTGCCGTGATCGCCGTGCGCACCGACCGGCAGACGCACTGCCAGATGTCTTCCGAACTGTGCTCGGCGTGGTCGGGCTGCGGCCGATGGAGCTGCGTGCGGTGCTCCCCGCGGCCGAGACAGTGGCCGGCACCGTCGAACACACCCGCCCGCGCGCTGCCGGTGCCCACGTCGACCCCGATCACCAGCTGATCCATGTCGTTCCTCCCCGAACTCGCGTCATGGCACCGCGCACAGGCTCTGGCCCCGGCGCGGATCGTCCTTCGCGGTCACGATCAGCCGGCAGGGGTCGTAGCCCTCGGCAGCCAGCCGGTCGCGCAACATAACCAGGGTGCCGGCGTCCAACTGCGGCGCGCGCGCCAGGATCCAGGCATAGCCGCGCGACGGATGGCCGACCAGCGACCAGCGATAGTCTGGGTCCAGCGCCAGCACGTCGTAGTCGCCGGCGATCGGCCAGAGCCAGACGCCGCCCACGTCGACGAAGGCGACCTCGAGCCGGCCCTCGTTCCGCGGTGCGGTGAAGCGGGCGCGCCCCCGCGCCGTCTCGAGCGAGCCGCTGGCCGTCCGGCAGCTGTTGGTCACGGCGATCTCGCCCGGCTCGGGTGCCGGCGCGTAGACGGCCGTCGTGTCGCTGTCGCAGTTGCGCTGGAACCAGGCGGGGATCGCCGCGATCTCGTGCCAGGTGCCGAGATAGCGTTGCACGTCGAAGTCGCTCACCGTCGCGAGCGGCGGCTCGCCGCCGCAGCCCGCGAGCGCCAGGACGGCGAGGAAGCCGAACGATCGAGGCGTCATCGCTATCTCCCGAGCTGTGTCATGCGATCTCGACCACCCGGATGCCGCGCTGTGCCGCGAGCGAACGCAGGGCAGGGTGGTGATCGCAGTTGGCGATGCCGAGGCCGTGCTCGAGACCCAGCGCCATGATCGCGGCGAAAACGTCGCCGATGGAACGGGCATAAGGCCGGCTTACCGGCCAACTGGTCAAGGAAATGGTCGATGTCCTGGGCGTGCGCAGTCCCGGGCGCATCGCCGACATCTCGACCGAGGTGAGCCGGAGTTCGGCCAGCTGGCAGTCGACGCCTGGATCCTCCGGTACTGCATAGAGGTAGCGGAATGGGATGCCGGCGCAGCGCAGCGCAGCGGGCTGGCCAGCCTGACCACGCCGAGGCGCGCTGGCGCGTGCTCCATGCCCATTCCCCTGACCGCCCGATCGATGACGAACGTGACACCGCGGCCGCCGCCGGTCCAGATCGTGTTCCGGCTGCATCAGCCGCCGACGAGACTTCCTGGACTCCCCGCACTGTTGCACACGGGCAACCTGCGAAATGCGCGGCAGTGGTAGGTAGGTCTACTCGCTCTCAACTGTTTGACGGTGATACTCATGCGCTACCTCGCCGCTGCCATCGCTACCGTCGTGGCCGTCGCCACCCACGGTGCCTCGGCCCAGGATGTGCCGGTCACCTCGGCCGAGGCCGAATCGGACACGCGGGCGAGTGGAACGCAGTGGAGCATCGGCCTCGGCGCCGGCTTCGTGCCGCAGTACCAGGGCAGCAGCGACTACCGGGCGATCCCGCTCTGGAACATTCGGGCGCAGAATCTCTATCACCCGGACACCTACGCCCAGCTGTTCGCCAACATCTTCACCTCCAACCTGATCCCCGATTCGGGCTTCCGCCTCGGGCCGATGGTGCAATATCTCCCCAAGCGCGGCAGCGTCGACAACAACCATGTCGACGACATGCAGAACGTCGACCCGTCGCTGATGCTCGGTGCCGTGCTCGGTTACGACTTTAAGCTCGGCGAGCGCCGCGGGATCGCCCTGGAGGCGCTCGGTCGCCAGGACGTCGCCAACGGCAACGGCTTTTTGGGCACCCTCCAGGCCACCTACCGGATGCCGCTCGGCGCCGCCTGGACGACCGCCATTGGCGTCGAGACCACCTACGCCAGTGACGACTACATGCAGGCCTATTTCGGCGTCGACTCGCGCGATGCCAAGCGCAGCGGCCTCGACCAGTACGACGCCGATGCCGGCTTCAAGGACGCGGGCGCCAACTTCAAGCTGGGCTATGCCATCAACGAGCACTGGGGCATCACCGGCATTGCCGCCTATCGCCGTCTGCTCAACGACGCCAAGGACAGCCCGGTGACCGAGGAAGGCGACGAGAACCAGTGGTATGGCGGTATGCTGGTGAACTACCGCTTCTGACCGAGATATATCGCCGTGCGCCGGAGATGGAACGGAATTCTGCTCCTAGGGCTTCTCGGCTTAAGCCTGTCCGCTTGTACGGCGGACAGCCGGCTATTTGCAGATCCTGCCACCATGGGCGTCAGCGCCCCCACTTCCCCAGCGCCGATGACCGAAGCGGAGGAATGGGCGCGGCTTGCCGCCAGTGATGACCAGGTGGCATTGGAACAATTCATCCAAATCTATCCTACTGGCCCTCATACCGAAGCGGCGCGAAATCGGCTGGCCGAGCTCTATGCCCAGTCAGCCGATTCCTACCGCCATGGCACGGCGCGCGAGGATGATGTGACCCGTCCGGACAATGCTCCCTTCGGCGCGGTCGCGATCCCGTTGGCAGCCTCGCCCGACGGCTATGCCGCCGTCACCTGGAACGAGAAGAGCGTCGGAACGGCCGCCGCGGCGGCATTGAAGGCCTGCAAGTCCGCTCATGGCTCCTGTCGCATCGCGATCCTCTATCGGCGCAACCAATGCGCGGCGGTGGCCGCTGACGGCCGAGTGCTTGGTTGGGCGAAGTCACTGTCATCAAGCGAAGCGGAGGCCGCGGCTTTCGCTATGTGCACGCAGAAGGGAGGATCTTCATGCGCGGTGAACGCCAGCAGGTGCAACGCCTCGAGCCTGCACTGACGCGGTTGTCACGCGAGTGGTGGTCGGCCATTGGCCGACGGCATGAGCTGCTCTGCTTGGCGCTGTCGGCCGCGCTGCTGACCGCCTGCGCCGGAGGTATGCGATCGGAGCTGAAGCGACCGCTCTCGACCGAGCCGGCGCCTGGCGGCAAGGCCGCGGTGATGGCCGTGGTTCGCGGCGAGGGGGCGAGGCATTGGGGGCTCGGCATAGCGCCGAGCGAGCAGCAGGCTGCGGTCTCTGCGATCGAGCAATGTGCTGACCGCAGGTGCACGGTCGTTCAGACTTATACGACTGGTCAATGTGCGGCCGTAGTGCTCGGCCGCACCCAAGTATTCTGGGGCGGTGAGGACGGCGAGACCACGGACGAGGTTCTCAGTCTATGCGAGGCTGTCACTGACCACTGCGAGATCAAGCGCGAGGTCTGCCTCTAGCTCCTGAAGGCGAGGCTTGCGGCCGAGTCGCGAGCCACCAGACGAGACGTGGCACGATCCAGTCGGGTGTTGCCGCGTGCCGTTCACGGAACTTCGCAAGTTGCCGCTCCTGGGCGGCGCGCGTGGCGCCCGCTTGGAATTCATCGGCGTGGATGCCGCCAGTCAGGAAGCAGCTGGCGATGCCGATATTGTTGGCGCCCTTGATGTCGTGCTCGAGCGAATCGCCGACGGCCACGATCTCGCCCAGCTCCAGTCCCTCCAGCGCGTCCAGGCAGGCGCCGTAGATCGGGGCGTGCGGCTTGCCGATGTAGCGCACCGTGCCACCGATGGCCTCGTAGATCGCGGCGACCGTGCCGGGGGCGATGACCAGCTCGGTGCCGGATGGGGCCACGTGGTCGGGGTTGGAGCACACCATGGGCAGGCTGAGCCGTGCCGCACGCTCCAGTATGGCGCGATAGTCGTCGAGCGTCAGCGGCGGGACCTCGGTGCCGGTAAGGAACAGGAAATCCGCCTGCTCGGGTGTATCGACCAGCTCCAGCCCGAGATCCGCGACCACGCCCAGGTCGCCGCCGATGGTGAACAGCAGGCAGTGCCGGCCGAGTTCGGCGAAGCCCGGCAGGTTGCGGCGCTCGAGCGCCTGCCAGGCAGCCTCGCCCGAGGTCACGACCGCATCGAACATCGCCACGTTGAATCCCATCTCGGCAAGACGGCGCCGGTTCAGCTCGGCGCGCCGCCCGGAATTGGACAGCACGACCAGCCGCTTGTTGCGCCGCTTGAGCTCGTTGAGTGCTGCCAGCGCCGCGGGCAGGGCCCGTTGCCCATCGTGGATCACGCCCCACTGGTCGAGCAGGAAGCCCTGGTAGCGGTCGGCGAAGGCGCCGATCCCGTCGACGAAGCTGGGCGTGCTCATGGGGCGGGCCTTCATCGACGGTTGCGCGGCTGCATGGGCTAGGTAGGACAGGAGCGGCTGTCGGGCAATGCAGCCCAAACGGGAGGGGCTTCATGGCGGCGATCGATCTCGGCCTCGCGGGCCGGCGGGTGCTGGTCACCGGCGCCAGCCGCGGCATCGGCGCCGCCGCCGCGCGCGCCTTTGCGGACGTCGGCTGCCGGCTGGCCCTGCACTACCATACGCAGCCGCTGGAGGCGGCCAGTGTCGAGGGGGCAACGCTGCTGCAAGGCGATTTCGCCGTGATGGCCGATGTCCGGCGGGTCGTGGGTGAGGCCGTGGCCGAACTTGGCGGCCTGGATGTGCTCGTGAACAATGCTGGCCACATGGTCGGACGCATTCCGCTGGCCGAGATGTGCGACGACGCGCTCGACGCCGTGTTCGACCTCAACGCCCGATCCGTGGTGATGGCCTGCCGCGCGGCCCTGCCGGCGTTGGCGGCGAGCCAGGGCAACATCATCAACGTGACCTCGATCTCCGCCCGCAGCGGCGGCAGCGCCGGCTCGGCGCTCTACAGCGCGGCCAAGGCGTTCGTCGCGACTTTCACGCGTGCGCTCGCGACCGAGCTGGCGCCACAGGGGATCCGCGTCAATGCGGTCTCGCCGGGCACGATCATGACCCGGTTCCACGAGATCTACTCGTCGCCGGACAAGCTGGAGGGGACGCGCCAGAGGATACCGCTGCAGCGCCTGGGCACGGGTGAGGATTGCGCGGGTGCCTTCCTCTATCTCGCCTCGCCGCGGTTGGGCGGCTACGTCACCGGCCAGACGATCGAGGTCAATGGCGGGCAGCTGATGCCGTGAGCGCCTCGGTCAGCAGCGATATCAGGGGCCGCGTCAATTCCGGCGGAGCCAGTTCCTCGCCCCAGATCGCGATATCGACGCGACCCAGGTCCGGCAGCCCGGCCTCGCCGCCGATTTCACGCATGCCGTCGAGGATGGCGGCACGGCCCAATACCGCGACCCCGAGACCGGCCATGACCGCGGCCTGCACGGCCATGATGCTCGAGCTCGTGAAGACGATCTCCCAGTCCCGGCCGATTCGATCCAGAGCGCTGATCGCCGCCGCACGGTAGAAGCAGGGCGGCGGCATGGTCAGCAGCGGCATGGCACCGACCACGATCGGCAGTTCGGTGGCGGTGACCCACAGCAGTTGCTCGCTCGCGATCACCCGCCCGTGTCCATCGCCGGGATCGCGCTTGGCGAAGACGAGGTCCAGGCTGCCCCCCTCCAGCATGGCCAGGAGGTCGTTGGATAGCCCGATATGCACCTCCAGCCGAACCCGTGGATAGGCGTGGCGGAAGCTCGCGAGCAACCCGACCAAGTGCTGCGGCACGAAATATTCCGACATGCCCAGCCGCATCCGGCCTTCGAGCGGTGGCGCCGTCAGCCGCCGGACGGCCTCCTCATGCATCGCCAGCAGGCGGCGGGCGAGGCCCTGCAACAGCTCACCCTCCTCGGTCAGCGCCAACGAACGGCTGGTACGCTCGAACAGGCGACGGTCGAGCTGCTCCTCGAGCCGCTTGACCTTGAGGCTGACCGCGGATTGCGAGAGGCCGATCCGCTCGCCGGCGGCGGTGAAGCCACCAGTGTCGGTCACCGCGAGGAAACAGCGTAGGAGGTCGGGATCGAGGTCGGTACGCATGATCGATCCAGCATGATTTCTTATCGATGGCATTGCAACAATCAATTTCCCTCATTGAATTCTGTCCGCTAGCGATGCGGTCTCGGAGACAAGGAGGGTCCAAATGCGCGTTATGGAGATCAAGAGCTTCGGCGACCCCGAAGTGCTGCAGGCGGGCGAACGTCCCGACGCATCGCCGGGCCCGGGCGAGGTCGTGGTGCGCGTGATGGCCACGAGCGTGAACCCGGTCGATACCAAGATCCGCCGCACCGGGCGTGGGGTTGCACCGGCCCTGCCGGCCGTGCTCGGCGCGGATGTGGCCGGCACCATCGCGGCGGTCGGCGCTGGTGTCGACACGTTCGCAATCGGCGACCACGTCTATGGTTGCGCCGGAGGCGTGACCGGGATGAACGGCGCGCTGGCGGAGTATCTGCTCACCGATCCGGCGCTGCTCGCCCCCAAGCCGCCGCAACTGTCCTGGCGCGAGGCCGCCGCCCTGCCGCTGGTGACGATTACCGCGTGGGAAGGGCTGTTCGACCGCGCACATATCGCCCATGGCCAGAGCGTGCTCGTCTTCGCCGGCACGGGCGGCGTGGGCCATATTGCCGTGCAACTGGCCAAGGCCGCCGGCGCGCACGTCGTGGCGACCGTTTCCAGCGACGAGAAGGCCGCGCTTGCGCTGTCCCTGGGGGCGGATGCGGTCGTCGATCACCGCCGGAGCGAGCCTGCCGACTGGGTTGCCGAGCATACTGGCGGCAAGGGCTTCGACATCGTGTTCGATACGGTCGGCAACGACAACCTGGACCGGGCCTTTGCCGCCGCCGGACTGAACGGGCAGGTGATCTCGATCGTGACCCAGAAGCCGATCGACCTCACCCCGATGCACATGAAGGGGCTGACCCTGCATGTCGTGTTCATGCTGATCCATATGCTGCACGGCATCGGCCGCGCTCGGCATGGCGCGATCTTGCGCGAGGCCGCCTCGCTGGTCGCGCATGGCAAGCTCAAGCCGGTGCTTGACCCGCGGCGGTTTACGTTGGATCAGGCGGGTGACGCGCACCGCCATCTCGAGAGCGGTGCCGCAATCGGCAAGGTCGTCATCGACGTCGCCGCCTGATCGTCAAAACCAGGGAAACGCCATGGATCTGCAGCTCGACGGCAAGTTGGCGCTGGTCACCGGCTCGACCGCCGGGATCGGCCTCGCCATCGCGACGGCGCTGGCCGCCGAGGGCGCTAGGGTGATCGTCAACGGCCGCTCCGAGGCGCGCGTCGCCGAGGCGATCGCCACCATCACCGCTGCCCATCCGGCGGCGGCGTTGGAGCCCTTCGCCGCCGACCTCGGCACGGCGCAGGGAGCCGAGTTCGCCATCGAGCGCTTCCCCGACGTCGCGATCCTGGTCAACAATCTGGGTATCTTCGAGCCGCGCCCGTTCGAGGAGATCACGGACGCCGAATGGCAGAAGATGATCGAGGTCAATTTCATGAGCGGCGTGCGCCTGTCGCGCCATTACCTGCCGCGCATGAAGGCCCAGGACTGGGGCCGGATCATCTTCATCGCGTCGGAATTGGCGGTGAACATTCCCGTCGAGATGATCCACTACGGCGTCAGCAAGACCATGCAGGTGGCACTCGCGCGCGGTCTCGCCGAGACCACGGTCGGCACCGGCGTCACGGTGAACTCGGTCCTGCCGGGGCCGACCCGGTCGGAAGGCGTCGAGCAGTTCATCAATGACCTCGCCGCGTCCCAAGGCAAATCGCTGGACGAGATGGAGCGCGAGTTCTTCCAGACGGCGCGCCCGAGCTCCCTGCTGCGGCGCTTCGAGACGACGACCGAGATCGCCTCGATGGTAGCGTACGTTGCGAGCCCGCTGGCCTCCGGCACCAACGGTGCGGCGCTGCGCGTTGATGGCGGGCTGCTCCGCTCGATCCTGTGAGGCAGGCCGAGTGACTCCAATCTAGCCCGTTGACGATAGGCGAAAGCGCAAAGCCATGCCCGATCTGACCTTGTGGGGTATGTTCGTCGTGGCCTCGGTCGTGCTGCTGCTGACGCCTGGGCCGGCGGTGCTCTATATCGTCGCCCGCTCGATCGAGCAGGGCAGGACAGCGGGGCTGGTCTCGGTGCTCGGCATCCACCTCGGCACGATCGTGCACATCGCCGCGGCGGCGATCGGGCTCTCGGCGCTCATCGTGTCGTCGGCGCTCGCCTTCGCGATCGTCAAATATCTCGGTGCAGCCTATCTGATCTGGATCGGCATCCGCACGTTCATGGCCAGGGATCTGGATATCGAGGCGCCGGTGCTGCCGGCGGCGCCACTGTACCGCGCATTCCGCGATGGCTTCGTCGTCAACCTGTTCAATCCGAAGACGGCGATCTTCTTCCTCGCCTTCCTGCCGCAATTCGTCGATCCGGCGCGGGGCGGGCTGCATTGGCAGATCCTCACGCTCGGCCTCACCTTCATGGGGCTCGGGATCATCAGCGATGGCATGTTTGCGCTGACGGCCGGGGCGGCCGGCGACTTTCTCCGCCGCGACACGCGTTTCTTGCGCTTTCAGCGCTGGTTCGCCGGTACCTCGTTCATCGGGCTCGGCCTCAGCGCGGCTCTGGCGACGCGCAAGTAGCCCGCCCCGGATCACGTCGCACGTGATCCCAAGCGAGGCGGTCCGCTCGACACTGTGAGTGCCGCCCTGGCTGCACCGTGCTAGCCTGCGGCAACTGAGACGGTGGGGTAGCCATTTGATGCAGCGCCTCGAGGTCGGCCTCGACGACAAATACACGGCCAGCAAGGGGCGGATCTTCGTCACCGGCATCCAGGCCCTGGTCCGCCTGCCGCTGGTACAGCGGCAGCGTGACCTCGCCGCCGGGCTCAACACCGCAGGCTACATCACGGGCTATCGCGGTTCGCCGCTGGGGGTCTACGACCAGCAGCTCGAGCGGGCCAAGGCCCATCTCGACGCGCACCATATCGTGCACAAACCCGGCGTGAACGAGGACCTGGCGGCCACCGCCTGCTCGGGCTCGCAGCAGGTCGGCCTCGGCGGCGAGAGTAGCTACGATGGCGTGTTCGCGATCTGGTACGCGAAAGGCCCTGGCGTCGACAGATCCGGCGACGCCATCCGCCACGGCAATCTGTTCGGCACCTCGCGGCACGGCGGTGTGCTGCTGCTGCTGGGCGACGACCATATCTGCGAGTCCAGCACCACGGCGCACCAGAGCGAATACGCCATGGTGGACGGCCTGGTGCCTGTGCTCAACCCGGCCGGCGTGCAGGAGATCCTGGAATATGGCCTGCTCGGCATTGCGATGTCGCGCTTCACCGGCGGCTGGGTATCGCTGAAATGCGTGCACGACACGGTCGAGAGCACGGCCTCGATCCCGGTCGATCCGGCGCTCCCCGAAATTGTGCTACCGAATGACTACACGCCGCCGCCCGACGGTCTGAACCTGCGCTGGCCGGACAATGGCCTGGGTCAGCGAATGGCCCTGGCGCAGGAGCAGCGGGTCCACACCCACAAGCTCGACGCCGCTCGTGCCTTCGCCCGCGCAAATCGGCTCGACCGGGTGGTGCTTGGCGGCGAGGGTGCGCGCCTCGGTGTCGTCACCACCGGCAAGTCCTGGCTCGACGTGATCGCGGCCCTGGACGACCTCGAGATCGACGACGCGCGCGCCCGGGAACTGGGGCTGCTGGTCTACAAGGTCGGCATGACTTGGCCGCTGGAGCCGGTGGGGCTGGCCGAGGCGGTGGGTGGGCTCGAGCGGGTGCTCGTGGTCGAGGAGAAGCGCGGCCTGATCGAGAGCCAGGCCAAGGAGCTGCTCTATCATCTGCCGCAGCGGCCGGTGATCGAGGGCAAGCAGGACGACGCAGGCGCACCTCTGCTGCCCAGCCATGGCCACCTTTCCGCCAACCAGATCGCCATCGCCATCGCCGAGCGGCTGCTGGCGCACGGCGAGGATACCCGTCTGCGCGAGCGGCTGCAGTCGTTGCAGCAGGCTGAGCGCGCCGCTGCCGGCTTCTCCCCGGCCATGTTGCGCCTGCCCTATTTTTGCCCGGGCTGCCCGCACAGCAGCTCGACCCATGTCCCCGAGGGCTCCAAGGCGCTGGCCGGCATCGGCTGCCACTTCATGGTCCAGTGGATGGACCGCGACACGAGTCGCTTCACGCAGATGGGTGGCGAGGGTGCGTCATGGCTGGGCGAGGCGCCGTTCAGCACGCGGCCGCATATGTTCCAGAACGTCGGCGACGGCACGTTCTACCACTCGGGCTCGCTGGCGGTGCGCGCAGCGGTCGCGTCCGGCGCCAACCTCACCTTCAAGATCCTCTACAACGACGCGGTCGCGATGACTGGCGGCCAGAAGATGGAGACCGGCAATCTCGACGTGCCGGCGATCACCCGTCTCTTGGAATCCGAAGGCGTGCGCGAGATCGCCGTCGTCACGGACGAGCCGGACAAGTATCCGCTGGGCAGCGGGTTCGCCCCCGGCGTGCGTGTCTCGCACCGCGACGAGCTCGACACCGTGCAGCGCCGGCTGCGCGAGGTGCCGGGCGTCTCGGCCCTGGTCTACGATCAGACCTGCGCCGCCGAGAAGCGCCGCCGCCGCAAGCGTGGCACCTTCGCCGACCCCGACGAGCGGGTGGTCATCAACGAGCTGGTCTGCGAGGGCTGCGGCGATTGCGGCGTCGCCAGCAACTGCGTCGCCGTCCAGCCGCAGGAGACCGAGCTCGGCCGCAAACGGCGGATCGACCAGTCGGCGTGCAACAAGGACTTCACCTGCCTGAAGGGCTTCTGCCCGAGCTTCGTGACGGTCAAGGGTGGCCGCCTGCGCAAGCTCACGGTGGCCGGCGACGTGCCGTTCCCGGTCCTGCCGGAGCCCGTGCTGCCCGTGCTCGACGGCGCGTACGGCATCGTCGTCACCGGGGTCGGCGGTACCGGCGTGATCACGATCGCGGCGTTGCTAGGCATGGCGGCGCATCTGGACGGCAAGGGCGTCGCCGCACTGGACATGGTCGGCATGGCGCAGAAGGGCGGCGCCGTCCTGACCCACCTCAAGATCGCACCGACACAGGATGAAATTGGCGCGCCACGGGTGTCGACGGGCGGCGCGCGCCTCGTCCTCGGCTGCGACATCGTCGTGACCGCCGGCCCGCAAGCGATCCCGACCATGCGCAAGGGCGTCACCGCCGCCATCGTCAACCGCGACGCGGCCACCACCGGCGACTTCACCCGCGCCCCGGATCTGGCCTTCCCGGCGGAGCGGATGCAGCAGGCGATCATGAACGCTGCCGGCCCGGTGACCTTCATCGACGCCGGCCGGCTCGCGACCCGCCTGGTCGGTGACGCCATCGGCGCCAACCTGTTCCTGGTCGGCTACGCTTGGCAGCGGGGCCTGATCCCGCTCACCCGCGAGGGGATCGAACGCGCGATCGAGGTCAACGATGTCCAGGTCGCGTTCAACCGGCAGGCCTTCCTCTGGGGTCGCCGCGCCGCGCACGATCTGGCGGCGGTCGAGGCGGTGGCGGGCCTGACCAACAAAAGCCAGCAGCCGCGCACGCTCGACGACATCGTCGAGCACCGCGCGACCTTCCTCGCGGCCTATCAGGACGAGGCTTACGCCCGCCGCTACCGCGAGATCGTGGCACGGATGCGCACGATCGAGGCCGAACGCGTGCCCGGCCGCGACGATCTCGCGCTGGCGGTCGCGCGCAACCTGTTCAAGCTGATGGCGATCAAGGACGAATACGAGGTCGCCCGCCTCTGGACCGACGGCTCGTTCCTGCAGCAGCTCGGCGCCGAATTCGAGCGCTGGGACAGCCTGGAAGTCCATCTGGCCCCGCCTCTCCTGGCCGACCGTGACCCCACGACCGGCCACCTCAAGAAGCGCCGCTACGGTCCATGGATGTTGCGCGCATTTCGCCTCCTGGCCCGCCTCAAGCGGCTGCGCGGCACCGCCCTCGACCCGTTCGGCCGCTCCGCCGAGCGCCGCATGGAGCGGCAGCTGTTGCGTGACTACGAAACGCTGCTCGACGAACTCATGCGCAAGCTCGATTCCGACAATCATGGGCTGGCGGTCGAGCTGGCTCAGCTTCCCCAGCAGATCCGCGGCTTCGGCCACGTCAAGGAGGCCAATCTTAACCGGGTGAAGACAAGGGAGGCCGAACTGCTCGCCGCTTTCCGCGATGCCGCGCCGATGTTGCAGGCGGCCGAGTAGTCAGCCCCGCGCGAAGGCCCGCATGTGGTGCTGAGCCAGCCCGCCGCGATAGGCGTAGGCGCGGCCGACCGGGCAGGCGAGGCGTGCCTGGCAGCCCTGGATCATGCAGGGCTGCCCCGACAGCGTGCCGAGATAGGTCCGGCAAGTCCTCACGTCGTAGCCCCGTGAGCTGAACGCATCGACGGGGCAGGTGGTGAGGCACGGCTGGCCAGCGCAGGTCTCGCAGGGGCTCGGGACTGGTTTGACCGCAGGCAATGCCAGTCTTTCGCGAAACAGCAGCGCGCCGCGCAGCGCGTGCCAGAGTCCGAACTCGGGGTGGATCAGCAGACCCAGCGGCGAAGCTGCGAGCAGCGGGTCCGCCCGTCGCGCCCAACGCTGGAACGGGTGATACGGTGGTCCGCCGAACGGGAACAGGACCGCGTCGCCCAGACCGGCAAGCACGCGGGCCGTCCATCGGTCGATCGGGTTTGGGCCGCTCGCTTCCGGCGCGGCCCGCAATCGCTCCCAGAAAGCGGGGCCGACATTGCCGACCATGACGAGCGTGGCCGGCGGGCTGCCGTCGGCCAGCATCGGTACCCCGTCATCGGCCTCGGGATGAAACCCGCCGCGCAGGGCCAGACCCAAACCGGCGATCCGTGCCTCGAGCCGCGTCAGCGCGTCGTCCACCATCACTGCCGTCAGCGCGCCAGATACCCCCGAATTCGCTGGCAGGCCTCCTCGATGGCTTCGCTCGATGCCGCGTAGGAGAAGCGGACGAAACCCTCGCCGTACCGGCCGAAGCTGGTACCGCTGATGATCGCGACCCCGACCTCGTTCAACAATTCTTCCTGCAGCTGACGCGAGCTCTTGCCGGTGCCCTCGATGTTGGGGAAGGCATAGAAGGCGCCCCCTGGCGTCACGCAGCGGAAGCCCGGGATCGCGTTCAGTGCGTCGACGATGATTCGGCGCCTTGCATCGAAGGTCTCGACCATGTGGGCGACGGCGTCCTGCGGCCCGGCCAGCGCCGCGATGCCGGCCCACTGGGCTGAGGCGTTGACGCAGGAATGGGTGTTGATCGCGAGCCGGGTCGCGTGCTCGACCAGGGATTTCGGCCACACGCCCCAGCCCATGCGCCAGCCGGTCATGGCGTAGGTCTTCGACCAGCCGTCGAGCAGGATCAGCCGGTCCTCGAGTTCCGGATAGGTGGTCAGCGACGCGTGCGGCACGCCGTCGTAGCACATGCGGGCGTAGATCTCGTCCGACATGATGGCGACGTTCGGGAACTCTGCGAGCCCGGCCGCCAGCCGGTCCAGCTCGGCCTTGGGCACCACGCCGCCGGTCGGGTTCGCCGGGCTGTTGACGATGATCAGCCGCGTGCGCGGCGTGATCTGGCCCAGCACCTCGTCGGCCGAGAAGGCGAAGCTGCGATGCTCATGCAGGGCGATCGGCACCGCCGCGGCGCCCGTCCACTCGATCAGCGAGCGATAGATCGGGAAGCCCGGGTCCGGGTACATGATCTCGGCCCCGGGCTCGCCGAACATCGCGATCGCGAAGAACATGGTGACCTTGCCGCCGGGCACGATCACGATCCGGTCCGGATGCACGTCGACCCCGCGGTGCCGGGCCATGTCGGCGGCCACCGCCTCGCGCAGCGGCAGGATGCCGTTGGCCGGCGTGTAGCCGTGATGGCCGTCGCGCAGCGCCTTGACCGCCGCCTCGACGATGTGCGGCGGGGTCGGGAAGTCGGGCTGGCCGATCCCGAGATTGATGATCGACCGCCCCTCCTGCTGCAGGCGCGTCGCGCGCGCCAGCACCTCGAAGGCGCTCTCGGTGCCGAGCCGGCTCATCGCCGCGGCGAGTTGCATCTTGTCTGGCCTCCCGGTTACGAAGGTGGCGGACATTGCCACCGCCCTTTCGCGGGGGCAATCGATGCCGGAGGCGCGGGCGCATGGAGTGGTTCGAGGAGCGGCTGCACGCGAACTGGCGTCAGGCGATCCGCGTCAAGGAGCTGCTGTACCGCGAGCAGACCGGGCTGCAGGATCTGGTGATCTTCGAGAGCTTCGACTGGGGCCGTGTGCTGGCGCTCGACGGAGTGGTCCAGACCACCACCGGTGACGAGTTCTGCTACCATGAGATGATCGTCCACGTGCCACTTGCTGGCGCACGGGAAAGTGCGCGAGGTGCTGATCATCGGCGGCGGTGACGGCGGCTGCCTGCGCGAGGCGCTGAAGCATCCGGGGGTCGAACGGGTGACCCAGGTGGAGATCGACGCCGGCGTGATCGAGCTCAGCCGGCGCTGGCTGCCCTCGCTCAGCGACGGTGCGTTCGACCATCCCAAGGCGCGGGTGCTGATCACCGACGGGGCGAAATTCGCCGCCGAGAGTGCTGAGCGCTTCGACGTCGTGATCGTCAACTCGACCGATCCACAGGGACCCGGCGCCGTGCTGTTCACCGAGCCGTTCTACCGCGACGTCAGGCGCCTGCTGAATCCCGGCGGGATCATGACCAGCCAGTGCGGCAATCCATCGATCCGGCCGGAGGAGCTGGTCGACACCCAGACGGCGCAGCATGGTGCTGGCTTCGCGCTGGTCGACTACTTCCTGCCGGTGGTCCCGACTTATATCGGCGGCGCCATGGCACTCGGCTTTGCGAGCGACGATCCCGCGGCGCATCGTTCCAGCCCCGCGAAACTGCGGGCGCGGGCCGTTCCCGCCGGGTTGCGCTACTACACACCGGAAGTGCACGCGGCCGCATTCGCGCACCCGGCCTGGATGATCGACCGGGTGGGCCACTAGCCATGGCCAGGATCGCGATCGGGGGGCTGCATCACGAGACCAACAGCTTCGCGCCGCAGCCGGCGACGTTCGAGCGGTTCGTCGAGGCCGACGGCTGGCCGCCGCTGCTGCGCGGGCCGGCGATGCTGCCCGGCAGCGCCGGGATCAACCTGGCGATCACCGGCTTCATCGATGCGGCGCTGGCCGCCGGCCACGAGCTGGTGCCGCTGGTCTGGGCCAATGCGTGCCCGTCGGGTCCGGTCACGCGCGATGCGTTCGAGCGGCTGGCCGCGATGATGCTGGAGGACCTGGCCGCGGCCGGGCCGCTGGACGGTCTGTTCCTCGATCTGCACGGCGCCATGGTCACCGAGCACCTGCCCGACGGCGAGGGCGAGCTGCTGCGGCGGCTGCGCCAGATCGCACCCACCCTGCCGATCGTGGCGGCGCTGGACCTCCACGCCAACGTCTCCCAGGCGATGGTCGACCACAGCGACGCGCTGGTGGCCTACCGCACCTACCCGCACATCGACATCGCGGTGACGGGCGCCCGATGTCTGCCACTGCTGGAGCGGCGGATGGCCGGCCGGCCATTGGCCAAGGCGTGGCGCAGGATTGACTTCCTCATCCCGCTGCCCTGGCAATGCACGACGATCGAGCCCGGGCGGGCGATCTATGCGCACTTGGCGGCGGCCGAATCCGAAGGGGCGCTCTCGGCCTCGATCTGCATGGGCTTCCCGGCGGCCGACACCCCGGTCTGTGGTCCCTCGGTGCTGGCCTATGCGGCCGAGATGGCGACCGCAGAGGACGTCGCGAGGCAGCTCGCCGCAAGCTTTAATGAAGCCGAGCACCAATTCGCCGGCCGGCTCTGGACGGCCGCTGAGGCGGTGTCGCAAGCCATGGCCAGCGACCGGACCGTGATCCTCGCCGATACTCAGGACAATCCTGGTGGCGGCGGCAGTGCGGACACCACCGGCCTCCTCGAGGCGCTGATCGCAGCGCGGGCGGACGGGGCGCTGTTGGCGCTGCTGTGCGACCCGGAAGCGGCGGCAGCGGCGCATGCCGCCGGCGAAGGTGCCATCCTGCACGACCTCGCGCTCGGTGGCAGGCATGGGCCGACGGGCGTGCATCCGGTGCGTGGTGATTTCGCTGTCGTCCGGCTCGGGGAGGGCCGCTTCATCGCGACCGGACCCATGTATGGCGGCAACCGGATGGATCTCGGCCCCATGGCGCTGCTGCGCTCATGCGCGGTGCCCGGCGTCGAGGTCGCGGTGTCGTCGCGCCGGATGCAGGTGGCGGATCGGGCCATCCTGCATCATCTGGGTGTCGATCCGGCGTCGCGCCGCATCCTGGCGCTCAAGAGCTCCGTGCATTTCCGCGCCGATTTCGAGGCCTTGGCCGAAGCCGTATTGATCGTCGTGGCGCCGGGTGCCAATACCGCCGACCCGTCGCTGCTGCCGTTCCGACACCTGCCGCCTATGCTGCGGCGCGCGCCCGCTTCATAGCCCGGTATGGTTAATGCCGGCTTTCGTCGGTTCGTTTCCCGTCGCTATTCTGGCTGTCTTGTCTTCATCGGTTCTTAAGGTTACCTCGATACCAAGGATACCGGCGAGGCGGTCGCCTGCGCCGTTTCGGTGCGGTATCCTGGTTGCTCGACAATCGGGTTGCCGGCCTTGGTCGACAGCGGACGGTATGAAAATGGCCACAGCTTCTGGAACACGGGCGAACGAGCCGGTCGTCGGCGAAGACCGTCTGCCCACGACGTTCGTGCCGCTCGACCGTGACGGCGACCAGGAACCACCCCTGATGTTGGCACTTGCTGACCTGATGGGTGACTCCAACGGAGAGGTGGTGCTGTTCAACAATTCCGGGCTGCGGGCGTTGTCGCTCGAGTTGAGCACCGACGTGGTGATCGTCGAGGAGGGGCGAGCTGGTCGCAACGTCACGGCCGCGGGTGAGGATGTCTCCGGCTTCCGCTACCTGCGCTTCGACAACGGGCTGAAGCTCTACCACCAGCCCGAACTCGACTTGCTGCTGGTGCGGCAGCAGTCGTCGGCGAGCTGATCGCCCCGATGCGGACCGGCACTCGCACCTGGGCACCTGCCGTGAATTGAGCGAAAGTTGCATAAGAAATGACATTTTCACTTTTGAGTTGCTAATTCTCCGCCAGTCACGCTAGCTCGTGCTGGGACCTATTTCGTCCGTCCGGCCTTCCTGACGATCGGGAGCGAGGGCGTGACGCAGGATCGAAATCCGGCGGGGTGCGCCGTCCGTCGGCTGCGGCGCGAGGTGGCGCGGCTGCGCGTCCGGCGTCGGCGGGCCGAGGCAGCGAGCAGCGCTCGTGCCGGTTTTCTCGCCATGATGAGCCACGAGCTCCGCGAGCCGATGAACGGCGTCGTGGGCATGGCCCGGCTGCTGCGCGATACCCCGCTCGATGCGGAGCAAACCGTCTACGTCGACAGCGCAATCGAATCCGCCGAGGCGCTGCTGACGGTCATCAACGACGTGCTCGACCTGAGCCGGGTCGACGCGGGCCAGCTGGCCCTGGCACCGGTCGACGTCGATCTGGCCTCTTTCCTCGATCGGTTGCGCCTGCAGGTTGAGCCGCGCGCCAGCGCCCGACAGATCGAGTTCCGCTGCGAGCTGCAGCGCGACGCCCCGCGGCAGATCCGAGTCGATCCCGGCCGGCTGCGCCAGGTGCTGCTCAACCTGATCGGCAACGCGCTCAAGTTCACCGCGGCCGGCCACATCCTGCTGCGGGTCGCCGCCGGCCGATCGCCGCCCGGCCGTCTTGGGCTGACGATCGAGGTGGAGGATACCGGTCTCGGCATCCCTCCGGCGGCGCTGCAGCGCCTGTTCGGTTCGTTCGCCCAGGCCGAGCCGGATACCGCGCGGCTGTTCGGCGGCAGCGGTCTCGGGCTGATGATCGCGCAGCGACTGACGGTGGCGATGGGCGGCTCGATCTCGGTGGCCAGCCGGCCCGGGCGCGGATCCATCTTTCGCGTCGAACTCGCCCTCGAGCCGCCAGCGCAGCATCGGTCGGGGGTCGCGTCCATTGCCGGCAGCAGGCTCTTGATCGTCGACCCGGTGACGCGGACCCGCGAGACCATGGGTCAGATCGCCGGCGGCTGGGGCCTGACCGTGCGTTGTGCCAGCAACGGGCGTCAGGCGCTGGGCCTGCTGGCCGAGGCGGCGGACCGTGGCGCCGCGTTCGAGCTCGTGCTGGTCGACCGCAGCCTGACCACTCCGTCGGCCGAGCAGATCGCAGCCGCGATCCGGGCCGAGCCGCGGCTGCGCCATGCGCGGCTGGTGCTCGTGGTGGGATCGGGCATGCGCGGTGATGCTGCAGCCGCCCAGGCAGCCGGTTTTGCCGCCTATCTGCGCAAGCCGGTTGCGGCGGACACCCTGCTCGAATGCCTGCGCGAGCTAAGTGCCAGCGGCACCCGGCGCAGAGCGCGCCCTGGTCACCGCGCACAGCATCTCGGAGCGCAAGGCGCCGGGGCTCGATCTGCTGTTGGCCGACGACAATCCAGTCAATTGTCGTCTGGCCTCGATCATCCTGCAGCGTGCCGGGCACAAGATCGCCACCGTGTCGGATGGACTGCAGGCGGTGGCCGCACTTTGCCAGCATCCCTACCAGCTCGTGCTGATGGACGTGCAGATGCCGGTGATGAACGGCCTGGAGGCCGCGGCGCGGATCAGGGCGCTGCCCGACCACAGGTTGGCGGCCACGCCGATCGTCGCGATCACCGCCAATGCGATGCGCGGCGACCGTGAAGCCTGTCTCGCCGCGGGCATGAACGGCTACGTCACCAAGCCGATCAATGCTGCCGCCCTGCTCGACGAGATTGGGCGCCATGCACCCTCGGCGTCAGGCGACCTCCCTTTATAGGTGATTTACCGAGACACAAATTTGCTTTATGGTTGAATTAACCATGCCCCTCGAACCTGACCTGTTGGGGTTGATATGTTGCGACGCACGCTTTCTCGCCGTTGTCTGTTGGTGATGATCCTGCTGGCGGTGTCGCCACCGCTGCGCGCCGGCACCGACACCGATCAGTTGATGGTCACGGCCACCGTACTCAGCGCCTGCTCCCTGAGCGGCGGAACGCTCGCCTTCGGTCCGTACACCTCCGGGCAAGCCACCAACCTCGATGTCACCGGCACGATCAACTACGTGAACTGCAGCGGCAACCTGAGTTTCGCGCTCGATGGCGGTGGCAGCGGCAACATCAACGCGCGCCAGATGAGCTCCGGCAGCGGCCGGCTCAACTATCAGATCTATCGCAATGCCGCCCGCAACGCAGTCTGGGGGACGGGTGCGGACGCCCAAGGCGTGGTGCTGATTGGAACCCAGAGCGGCGCCACCTCGGTCTATGGGCGCATCCCTGCGAGCCAGAT
Source organism: uncultured Alphaproteobacteria bacterium (assembly GCA_963798145.1). Classification (GTDB taxonomy): domain Bacteria; phylum Pseudomonadota; class Alphaproteobacteria; order Geminicoccales; family Geminicoccaceae; genus Benzoatithermus. The sequence goes on along the minus strand of CAWCSG010000011.1, from coordinate 159,306 downwards.
CGTCGCCGACGGCACCTACACGGATGTCGTCAACATCACGCTGACCTTCTGAGCGAACCGGCGATGCCCCTTTCGGCGGCGCGCGCCCTTTCGGTCCTGGTGCTCCTCGCCTGGACCCTGCCTGCGCATGGCGCCTCGCTGAGCGTCGCACCGACGCGGGTCGAGCTCGGGCCGGCGGAACGTTCGGCCGTCGTTACCTTGCGCAACGACAGCACCGAGGCCGTGATGGTGCAGGTCCAGACCTTCGCCTGGCCGCGCACGCCTGCCACGGCCGATCTCGAGCCGACGCGCGAGCTGATCGCGGTGCCACCCGTGTTCGCGCTAGCCGGCAACGCGAAGCAGATCATCCGCGTGGCATTGCGCGGCGCGCCGCCCGCCTCGACCGAGCAGGCTTATCGCCTGCTGATCACGGAGGTGCCGGGTGGTGGTGCTGCCGGTATCGGGGTGCGGTTCGCTCTTCGGTTGAGCCTGCCGGTGTTCGTGACGCCAGCCGATGCGGCGCCGCGGCCAGTCTGGTCCATGGGGCTGGACAATGGCCGGCATGTCCTGCGGCTGGTCAACGAGGGCTCTGCCCACCTGCACATCAAGCGGCTCACGATCCGCTCCCCGGCCGGGCCGGAGCCCGTGCAGACCATCGATGCCGCCGTCTACCTGCTGGCAGGCCAGGAGCAGGCGTGGCCGTTGTCCGATCGCGCGAGCGCGCAGAGCACCCTTAAGCTTGAGGCTGAGACCGACCTTGGCCCGATCGAGGCATCCCTCGTCCTGCCGCAGGGTTAGCCTGCTCGCGGCCTCGGCCCTGGTTGTCGCCTGGTCGGGCCATCGGGTCGCGAGCGACGAGGGCCCGGCATCGCCGCGGCCTGCCGGCCCCACCCCCAGTACCACCGCGGTAGCGCTGGGTCGGCAACTGCTCGAGCGAGCGTCGGTCCGGCCGCGACCCGACGTGCTGACCTTGCCGCTGGCGCGGCCGGCAGCGCCGCAAGTCTTGGCGCCTGCGGCCGGGCCGGCGGTCGAGGAGATCGACGTGCCGGTCCTGCCGAAGGCAGGCGCACCGAGCTGGCCGCTGACCCAAGCTGGCCCAGCCGCGCCGCGTCAGCCGCAAGTGCCACCGGCACCGGCGATGCCGGCGCTGCTGCCCAGCGTCAGCTCGGCGCCGGCGAAGGAGCTGTTGCCGACCTTGTTACCGGCGCGGCGTGACCCGATTCTGCCCCCGCTGCAAGAGCACGAGGCTTGGCACGAATGGCTGCTTTCGGTCGAGCTGAATGGCCAGGTGGTAAGCCAGGGCGGCCTGTTCGTCGAGGCGCCACAGGTCGGCCTCGCGGCGCAGCTGGCGCTGGTCGAAGCTTGGCGGCTCAAGCTCGACACGGCACGCATCGTCACCTTTCGCGGCGAGCCCTATTATCCGTTGTCCGCCATCGCTGGCGCCACCTTCGAGCTCGATGCCGAGGGATTGGCACTCGCGCTGGAGATCCCGCCCGAGGCGTTCACGAGCTTCAGTTCCGCGGCCGCCGCGACCGAAACACCGAAGCCGGTGGCCGGGACCGGCGCCTTTCTCGACTATGACCTGCTCTACCAGACCGGCGATGGGGTCGATCAGGGCCTGACCGGGCTGCTCGAGCTCGGCACATTCCACGCCGGTGCCAGCCTGGTGTCGAGCGCGCAACTGCGCGACCTGACCGAGAGTCCGAGCATCACCCGCCTCGACACGACGCTCAGCCGCGACGTGCCGGAATCACGGATCACCATGCGGCTGGGCGACAGTATCGCCGAAGGGGGCGCCTTCGCCCCGCCGGTGCGGTTCGCGGGTGTGCAGTACGCGACCAACTTCGCGACCGATCCCGCCTTCATCACCTTTCCCCTGCCGACGATCGGTGGTCTGGCGCGGCAGGATTCGGTGGTCGACGTGTTCATCGATAACATCCAGCGCGAGGCGCGCTCGGTACCGCCGGGGCCGTTCACGCTGGAGAGCCTGCCCGCGGTCACCGGCGCCGGCGAGATCCAGCTGCGGGTGACCGACCTGCTCGGGCGCGAGCAGCTGGTGACCCAGCCCTACTATGTCAGCTCGCGGCTGCTGAAGCAGGGTTTGCACGACTTCGGCTACCAGTTCGGCAGCGTGCGCCGCGACTACGGCAGTGAGAGCTTCGACTATGGAGCGGCCCTGGCCAGCGGCACGCACCGCTACGGCGTCTCCAACCAGCTCACGGTCGAGGCCAACGGCGAGCTGCAGTACGACCAGCAGAGCCTGATCACGGGTGGCTCCTATCTTCTCGGCCGGTACGGGGTGGTGAGCAGCGGGATTGGGGCCGGCCGCAGCGGCGACGGGCCGGGCGTCCTGGGTGAACTCGCCTACGAGTATGACGGCCGCCGCTTCAATTTCGGCGCCCGTACCCGATATACCAGCGACGGCTTTCGCCAGGCGGGTGGCGACGAGGACGCGGCGCGGATCGATCAGCTCAGCCTCGGTCTCGACTTCGGCGATTGGGGCCATTTCGGCACGCTGCTGCTGCATCGCGACGGTCGCGACACCGAGAATGCCACCACCCTGTCCGCGACCTACAGCGTCCAGCTCGGCCCCGGCGCGCTCAGCCTGCGCGCGGCGCAGCTGGTCGAGCCCGATCAGGAGCTGGCGCTGACCGCCGTCTATACGCTGCCGCTGGGGTCGCGCCGCTCGGTCTCCGCCGAGGTCCTCAAGCGCAGCGGCGACTATGCCGCCCGGGGTGTGTTCCGCCAGACGCGCGGGGCCAGCGATCTCGGGCTGGACTACCGGCTCGCCGCCGAGACCGGCAGCCGCGACAGCAGCGCCCAGGCGCGGCTCGGCTATCAGTCCGAGCTGGGCAGCGTCGACCTTGCGCTCGAGCGCTTCGACGGCGACGACGCACTGCGCGCCGGGGTAAATGGCAGCGTGGCGCTGATCGACGGCGATGTGGCATTGTCCCGCCGGATCGGTCGCGCCTTCGGCCTCGTCAACCTGCCGGGCTTCCCCGATGTGCGCGTCTATCTGGACAATCGCGAGGCCGGACGCACGGACGCCGACGGGCGGCTGCTCCTGCCCGGCCTGCGGCCCTACGAGAGCAACCGCGTGCGGGTCGAGGTCGACGACCTGCCGCTTGACGCCGAGATCGATGCCGCCGAGGTCGAGGCGGTGCCGTTCGAGCGCAGCGGCGTGACCATCGGCCTGCCGCTGCGCCACAGCGAGCAGTCCACGGCGACCTTGCAGGACGGTGACGGCAAGCCGCTGCCGGTCGGCCTGAAGCTGCGCAGCGCGGATGGCGCGGTCACCGCCTGGGTTGCGCGCGACGGCTTTTCACAGGTGACCGGCCCGCTGCGCGCCCCGACCCGGGTCGATGCCGAGGACGGCCCGGATCGCTTCAGCTGTGAGCTGCCGACCGCACCCGACGGCGAGCTGCTGCCCGATCTCGGCGTGGTCGCATGCCGCTGACGCGCCGCCTTGCCCTGGGCTTCGCGCTGATTGCCGGCTGGGCGGGTCCGGCGCATGCCGCCTGTAGCGTCGAGGTCGAGCCCGTGGCATTCGGCGTGATCGACCCGCAGCGCCAGAGCCGTGGCACGGGCGAGGTGGTCGTCCGCTGCGACGAGACGGCCACGTTCGCAGCCGGTATCTCGACGGGGCGCGGCTCCGGCGATGGTCGGCGTATGGAGGGTCGGGACGGCGGACGGCTCGACTACTACCTGTTCGCGGACCCCGGCCACTCGATTCCCTGGGGCGATGGCGAGGCTCTGGGCAACCCTGTCCGGGCTGCGTCCGACGGCGCGGCGCCGAAGCGGCTCACGATTTACGGTATCGTGCCCGCGCAGGCGCGGATCGAAGCCGGCGAGTACGAGGACACTCTCCAGGTCACCCTCACTTTCTAGACCTGGCGAGCATAGGTGGATGCGCCCTTGGGCTTGGGCGCGACTTCGGCGTCTGGATGCATGCGATAGTCTCCGCGAATCGAACGGGACCCGAGAACCCGAGCGGAGGAAACCATGCGACGCTGCCGTACCGTTGTGGTCGGGTTGGGCGGGCTGACCGCCATGGCGATACTCGGTGCCGGCCTGCACCACGCCCGCGCCGCGCAGACTCGAGGCACACTCCAGGTGTCGGTCCAAGTGACGGCTCCGTGCACCGCGAGCCTCGGCGCCACAGGCCAAATCGCGTTGACGGCGGGTTGCGCGAGGCTGAGCGCGCCGTTTGCCGTCGCGGCCGAGAGCGCGGCGCCTAGCATGCCGGCGGATGCGGGCGAGTCCGCACCACCGCCAGCGGCCACGCCCGAAATGTCTGCGGACGTCCGGTTCATCACGCTGATCTACTGACCACGCTGCAGTGCGTTGTTTTCCTCTTCCGGTTGCGAGCCATCGCGCCTATTCCTGCGATTGCGATCAACCTGACGCGGGACGGTCTGCGCATGCGGGGCATGAGGCGACGGACGGGGCTGGGTGTCGTCGGCTCGTTGGTCTGGCTCGCCGCGAAGCCGGCCTGGGCGGCCGCGCAGTCCTTCGAGGCCTGGCTTGCCGACCTGCGCCGCGAGGCACTCGCCAAAGGCATCGACGCGCGGACGTTGGATGCCGCGTTCGCCGGAGTGCGCCCGATCCCGTCCGTGCTCGAAGCGGATCGTCGCCAGCCCGAAGGCCGGATGACCTTCGAGGAATACCGTCAGCGCGTCGTCAACGCGGCCAGGATCGACCGCGGCCGCGAGCTCCTGGCCGAGCACGGCGAGCTGCTCCGCCGGATCGAGGCCAAGTATGGCGTGCCGGCCGAGATCATGGTGGCTCTCTGGGGCATCGAATCCAACTACGGCGAGCGCCAGGGTAGCTATTCGGTGTTCGCGGCGTTGGCCACCCTGGCCTATGACGGCCGGCGTGCGAAGTTCTTCCGCCGGGAGTTGCTGAGCGCGCTGGAGATCGCCAATCGCGGCTACATCGACGCCGAACGGATGCAGGGCTCCTGGGCCGGCGCCATGGGCCAGAACCAGTTCATGCCGTCGACCTATCTCGGCTACGCCGTCGATTTCGACCGCGACGGCCACCGCGACATCTGGGGTGCGCTGCCCGACGTCCTCGCCTCGATGGCCAATTATCTGGCCAAATCTGGCTGGGACAGCCGTTACATCTGGGGCCGCGAAGTGAGTGTGCCGCCCGGTCTCGATGCCGCCCGCGCCGGGCTTGAGCACAAGGCCTCGCTGGCGACCTGGCAGGAGCGCGGTGTCCGCCTGCCCGATGGCGACCGCCTGCCCGAAGTGCGGATCCCGGCCTCGTTGCTCCTCCTGGGCCAGGGCGATGGAGCGAGTTTTCTCGTTTACGGGAATTTCCGTGCCCTGATGGCCTGGAACCGCTCGACCTACTTCGGGGTCTCGGTCGGGCTTCTTTCGGATTCGTTGAGGGATGGAAGAGGTTCCTCATCCATGTTATGAGCCGGACATGAACATTGCGCAGTTCGTCGGTCGATCCAGCATGGTGTTCTGCCTCGCGCTGTCGCTCGCGGGTTGCGGCACCACAGGCGGCGGAGGGCCGCCTTCGGTCGATGCTCCCGGCGCGGTGGTCGGCAACTACAAGGTGGGCAAGCCCTACCAGATCAAGGGTCGCTGGTACCGGCCCGAATATGACCCGAGCTACGTCCGGACCGGCACGGCTTCCTGGTATGGCGCGGACTTCCATGGCCTCGCCACGGCCAATGGTGAAGTGTTCGACAAGGAGCAGATCACCGCGGCGCATCCCACCCTGCCGCTGCCGAGCATCGCGCGCGTGACCAACTTGGACAATGGCCGCAGCATCGAGGTCCGGGTCAATGATCGCGGCCCCTTCGTCGGCGATCGGCTGATCGACCTCTCTCAGGCGGCCGCGCGCAAGCTCGGCTATGAGGGGCGGGGACTGGCGCCGGTCCGGGTGGAGTTTCTCGGTCTCGCCGACGCGCGCGGCACCCCGCCGGCGCCGACGGCGGGCAAGCGCAGGACGGCCCCGCCAGCTGCAATCGCCGTTGCTTCGGCGCCGCCGGTCGCGTCGCGGCGACTAGGTCCGACGCCCGGTATCATCACCGTCGCCGCGACCACGCCGGTCGTGGCTCCGATTCGCCATGACCCTTCCGCCGCCTGCCGAGTTGGCGCCCAGTTCGTGCAGATCGGCGCGTTCAGCGAGACCTCCCAGGTGTTGGCGGCGATGGCGGCGGTCGAAGGTCTCGAGCGAGTGCAGGTCGAACCCGCATTCGCAGGTGACAAGGCCGTGGCGCGAGTCCGCCTCGGGCCGGTCGCCAACCCGGAAGCCGCGAGCCGCCTGCTGGATCGGGTGGCGGCGCTGGGTTATCACGATGCGTTCGCGGTTCCCGCCCGCCGCGCGGGCGATATTGTCCAGGCGAGCTGCTGAGCCCGGCGATCGGGCAGACCAGACGAGGTGCGCGATGCGACTGTTCCTGACCCTGCTGCTGGTCGGCTGCTGGCTGGCCGGTCCCGTCCAGGCGTTCGAGACCACGGCGGCGGCGGCGATCATCATCGACAACCGCACCGGGGCGGTCCTGTTCGAGAAGAACGCCGACGAGCGGCGCCCGCCGGCCTCGATGAGCAAGCTCATGACCGCTTACATGATCTTCGACCAACTGAAGAGCGGCCGCCTCAAGCTCGACGACGAGATCACGATCAGCGAGCGCGCCTGGAAGATGGGCGGCTCGCAGATGTTCGTGAAGGTTGGTGACCGGGTGAAGGTCGAAGACCTGATCCGCGGCATCATCATCCAGTCGGGCAACGATGCCTGCGTGGCGATGGCCGAATCTATCGCCGGCTCCGAAGAGGAGTTTGCGCGTGAGATGACCGAGAAAGGTCGCGAGATCGGCCTTACCAACAGCACGTTCGCGAATGCGACCGGACTGGATGCGCCCGAGCACCTGATGACCGTGCGTGATCTTGCCATCCTTGCCCGCCGCATCATCGCGGACTTTCCCGAGTACTTCAAATATTATGGCGAACGCGAGTTCGAGTATGCCGGCATCAAGCAGCCCAACCGCAATCCGCTGCTGCAGGCGCGCGTACCCGGCGTCGACGGCATGAAGACGGGCTTCACCGACGGTGCCGGCTACGGGCTCGTCGCCACCGCCAAGCGCGACGACAGGCGCGTGATCGCGGTGCTGGGTGGTGTCGATTCCGCTTCCCATCGCAAGGCGGAGGGTGAGCGTCTGCTGGAATATGGCTTCCGGGAGTTTCAGGAATACGCCCTGTTCCAGCTGGGCCAGCCCGTCGCGGAGGCGGACGTGTGGCTCGGAACCGTGCCGAAGGTGCCGCTGGTCACGAAGGACGCTATCGCCATCACCCTGTCGCGCGAGGCGCGCAAGGGTCTGGTCGTCAAGCTCGCCTATGACAGTCCGGTGAGCGCGCCGGTCGTGGCCGGGCAGGAGCTGGGCCACGCCGAGATCACCGCACCCGGGATGGCGCCGCTGAGCGTGCCGCTGGTGGCGGCGAGCGAGGTGCCGCGGGCTGGAATGCTGGGGCGGGCCACCGGCACGCTCGGCTACCTGATCTTCGGCAGTCAGGCCTCCTGAAGCCGCAGCGGATGGCGCGCGGCAGGTTCATCACGCTGGAAGGCGGAGAGGGGGCCGGCAAAAGCACGCAGCTGCGCCGCCTCGGTGAGCACCTGCAGACCTGCGGCATCGAGCTCGTGGTCACCCGGGAGCCCGGCGGCACCGAAGGCGCAGAGGCGATCCGCGAGCTGATCGTGCACGGCCCGCCGGAGCGCTGGCGCGCGCTGAGCGAGCTCTATCTCTTCCTTGCCGCCCGTGACGACCATCTCCACCGCGCGATCCTGCCTGCCCTAGCGCGCGGCGCCTGGGTGCTGTGCGACCGGTTTGCCGACTCGAGCCGGGTCTACCAGGGTCATGCCGGCGAGCTGGGGCTGGCGCTGGTCGATTCCCTGCAGGCGCCACTGCTGGCAGGACATCGGCCCGACCTCACCCTGGTGCTCGATTTGCCGGTCGCCGCCGGCATGGCCCGCTGCGCCGAGCGGGGTGCCATGGCCCGCTTCGAGGCCAAGGGTACTGCCTACCACGAGCGAGTGCGCGCCGGCTTCCGGCTGATCGCGAAGCAGGAACCGGATCGGTTCGCTGTCGTCGACGCGTCCGCGGACGTGGAAACGGTGGCGGCGGCCGTGTGGCGCATCGTGGCCGACCGTTTCGCCCTGGAATCGCCATGAGCGGGCCGACGTCGCCCGGGGCCAGTCCCGAGCTCTTCGGCCATGATCGCGCGGAAACGATCTTCGTGCGCGCGCTGACTGCTGGCCGGATGCCGCATGCATGGCTGATCGGGGGGCCGCGCGGAGTCGGCAAGGCGACGCTCGCTTATCGCTGCGCTCGCCGTCTCCTGGCCGGCGACGACCATGCGCAGGCCGCCGTCGATCCGGCGCATCCGGTGTTCCGGATGGTGGCCAACAAGGCGCATCCCGATCTGCAGGTCCTGGAGCGGGTGAGCAATTCGAAGACCGGCAAGCTGTTCAAGGACATCCGGGTCGATCAGGTGCGCCTGGCCGAGGAGGCGATGCACGCCACGGCGGCCCGCGGCGGACGCAAGGTCTTGCTGGTCGACCCGGTCGACGAGCTGAACGTGTCCGGCGCCAATGCGCTCCTCAAGCTGCTGGAGGAGCCGCCGGCGAGCGTGGTGATCATCCTGGTCTGCCAGCGGCCCGGTCTGCTGCCGCGCACGATCCTCTCGCGCTGCGCCCAGCTTCGGCTGGCGCCGTTGCCGCCCGATGCGGTGCTTGCCGGCCTCGCACGGCTGGCGCCCGAACTCTCCGCCGAGCGTCGGGCGGCCCTGGCAGCGGCCGCGCAAGGCTCGATCGGCCGGGCGCTCGGGCTGGAGGCCACCGGTTGGCTCGAACGCTATGCCGATCTGCTCGGCAAGCTCGTCGCCGCCCGCGCCAGTCCCGCGGCACGCTTGACGCTCGCGACCAAGCTCGTGCCGCCCTCGGACGGCCAGGGCTTTCGTGCCACCGCCGACCTGATCGGCGCCGTGCTGCGCCGGGTCGCCGCCCTGCAGGCCGGGCGGCTGCCGGATGTCGAGCTCGTCCCTGGTGAGGCGGACCTGCTGGCCGCCCTCGCCGCCGGCCGTGGGCTTGATCACTGGGTGGCCATGTGGGACAAGCTCACCGCCCTGGCGGGGCGGGTCGACGCCGTGAATCTCGACCCGCTGCAGACCCTGCTGCAGATCGTGCAGGCCGTCTGCGGGGCCGATCCCGAGGCCGAGCTCTCGATCGCCTGACCTCATCTGGAGACCGGCATGGCCGCGTCCGGCGCCTTCTACGTCACGACGCCCATCTACTACGTCAACGACTCGCCGCATATCGGCCACGCCTACACCACGCTGGCCTGCGACGCGCTGGCCCGGTTCATGCGGCTCGACGGCCGCGAGGTTCGCTTGCTGACCGGCACGGACGAGCACGGCCAGAAGGTCGAGAAGGCGGCGGCCGACGCCGGGGTCGACCCGCAGGCGTTCACCGACCAGGTCTCGCAGCGCTTTCGCGACCTGGCCGCGGCCATGAACTTCAGCCACGACGACTTCATCCGCACCACCGAGCCGCGCCACAAGGCCGGCGTCGCCGCGCTCTGGCAGCGGCTGATCGACAGCGGCGACATCTATCTCGGCTCCTATGCCGGCTGGTACTCGGTGCGCGACGAGGCGTTCTACACCGAGACCGAGCTGGTCGACGGCAAGGCGCCCACCGGTGCCCCGGTCGAGTGGGTCGAGGAACCGTCCTACTTCTTCAAGCTCTCGGCCTGGCAGGACCGGCTGCTCGCATTCTACGAAACGAACCCGAGCTTCGTCCTGCCGGCGACGCGCATGAACGAGGTCAAGAGCTTCGTGAAGGGTGGCCTGCAGGACCTGTCGGTCTCGCGCACCACCTTCGCCTGGGGCATCCCGGTGCCGAACGATCCCGAGCACGTGGTCTATGTCTGGCTCGACGCGCTGGCCAACTACATCACGGCGCTGGGCTACCCGGACACGGATGGCGAGCTCTACCGCACCTTCTGGCCCGCCGATTTCCACGTCGTCGGCAAGGACATCCTGCGCTTCCACGCCGTCTACTGGCCGGCCTTCCTGATGAGCGCCGGCCTTGAGCCGCCGAAGCAGGTGTTCGCGCACGGCTGGTGGACCGTCGAGGGCCAGAAGATGTCGAAGTCGATCGGCAACGTGGTCAGCCCGTTCGACCTGATCGCGAAGTATGGCCTCGACCAGACGCGCTACTTTCTGCTGCGCGAGATCAGCTTCGGCAGCGACGGTGACTTCAGCCACGCCGCCATGGTCCGCCGCATCAACAGCGACCTTGCCAACGATTACGGCAACCTCGCCCAGCGCGTGCTGTCGATGATCGCGAAGAACTGCGCCGGCCGCGTGCCCGAGCCCGGCCCGTTGACCGATGCCGATCAGGCGCTCCTCGACGCCACCCATGCGCTGCTGCCGCGGGTGCGCGCCTGCATGGCCGAGATCGCTGCGAACCGCGCGCTGGAGCTGATCTGGGAAGTCTGCGGCGATGCCAACCGCTATGTCGACGCCCAGGCGCCGTGGACGCTGCGCAAGACCGACCCTGCTCGCATGGCGACCGTGCTCTGGGTTCTGGCCGAGACGTTGCGGCATCTGGCCGTGCTGACCCAGCCGTTCCTGCCGCAGTCCTCGAACAGCCTGCTGGATCTGCTCGCGGTGCCCGAGACGGAGCGCGGCTTCGCCACGCTCGGCGCCGAGGGCGCTTCCTTGCGCGCCGGGACCGCGCTGCCGGCACCGGTCGGCGTGTTCCCGCGACACGTCGAACCCGAGGCGGCATGATCGTCGACAGTCATTGCCACCTCGACTACCCGGGTCTGGCCGAGGACGAGGCCGGCGTGATCGCCCGTGCACACAGCGCCGGGGTCGATCTCATGGTGCACATCGCGGCCAAACGCGGCGGCTGGCCGGTCGGCACCGCGCTGGCCGAACGTCGACCCGAGGTCTTCTGCGCGGTGGGCATCCATCCGCACGAGGCCGGCACGGAAGGGCTGGACGAGCCCGGCCCGCTGGTCGAGCAGGCGAGCCACCCGAAGGTGGTCGCGATCGGCGAGAGCGGCCTCGACTATTTCTACGATCACGCCCCGCGCGACCGCCAGCTTACGAGCTTTCGTACCCACGTCCGTGCGGCGCGCGCCACCGGCCTGCCGCTGATCGTCCACACCCGTGACGCCGACGACGACACCATGGCCCTGCTCGAGGCCGAGATGGAGGAGGGGCCGTTCACCGGCGTCATCCACTGCTACAGCTCGAGCCGCCGGCTGGCCGAACGTGCCGTCGCCATCGGCCTCTATCTCGGCATCGGCGGCATCGTCACGTTCAAGAAGTCCGAGGAGCTGCGCGCGACCCTGCGCGACATGCCGCTGGACCGGCTGCTGCTGGAGACCGACGCGCCCTATCTGGCGCCTGTCCCGTTCCGCGGCCGGACCAACGAGCCGGCCTATACGGCAGCACGTCGCCAAGGTGTTGGCCGAAGTGCGGGATCTGCCGCTAGCCGAGATCGCAAGCGCCACTACTGATAACTTCCTGCGTCTGTTCGCCAAGGTGCCCGCCGCATGCGCGTGACGGTGCTGGGCTGCGGCACCTCGTCGGGCGTGCCGCAGATCGGCTGCGATTGCGCCGTCTGCATGTCGCCCGACCCGCGCAACCGCCGCCTGCGCTGCTCGATCCTGATCGAGGCCAAGGGTCAGCGTATCCTGGTCGACACCGGCCCCGACCTGCGCGAGCAGTGCCTGAACGCCGGCATCGGCGCCATCGACGCGCTGATCTACACCCACGCCCATGCCGACCATGTCCATGGCATCGACGATTTGCGCGCCATCAACAACCTCATCATGGCGCCGATCCCGACCTATGCGGCGGCAGACGTCTTCGACCGCATTCGCGAGCGCTTCCCCTACGTGTTCGCGGGCGGCCGCGCCGGCTTCGGCTACTGGCGGCCCGAGATCGCGCCCCACGTGGTCGACGGGCCGTTCCGCATCGGCGAGGTCGAGATCATCCCGTTTGCGCAGAAGCACGGTCGGGGCACGAGCTGGGGCCTGCGCGTCGGTCGCTTCGCCTACTCGACGGACACGGATGGTTTGGACGAGCACGCGTTCGCCTGCCTGCGCGGGGTCGAATACTGGATCGTCGACGCGCTGCGCGACCGGCCGCACCCGAGCCACGCCCACCTCGAGCTGACACTCGGATGGATCGACCGCGTGGCCCCAGCACAGGCCTTCCTGACTCACATGAATCACGAGGTTGACTACAACGACTGGCTCGCCCGCCTTCCGAATGGCGTTTTGCCGGCACATGACGGGCTGGTGCTCGAAATCGGAGAATAGGTCGACTTCGCGCCTTTGCTCAGGAACTCAGCCGTTCAGCCATGAGTTACGCTCTCCGGTGCGAGCGAGGGGAGATCGGCCTTATGAGCCCAAGTTCCAACGCAACCGGCGGCTGTGCCTGTGGCGCCATCCGGTTCGTGACCCAGAGGCAGCCCTACCGGGTCGGACTGTGCCACTGCCTCGACTGCCGCAAGCGGCATGGTGCGCCATTTGGTGCCTTCGCCATATTCCCAACAGAACAGGTCACGTTCAGTGGTGACCCGCCTGCCGTCTACGCCACCTCCGAGCGCCTGCGGGACCACTTCTGCCCACGTTGCGGCTCGCCGCTGTTCGGCCATGCGGAAGGCTCGGACGAGATCGAGCTGTGCCTTGGGGCCTTCGATGTCGTGGATGCCTTCGCCCCGACCTACGAGACGTGGGTTTGCCGTCGCGAAGCTTGGCTGCCCGATTTGCCGTCCGTCCGGCATCGCTACGAGCGCAACCGCACCGGACCGGGACGAACCGAGATCTGAGCCTCAGCGATTGAGCGTTCGCATCCCTACCTCGGCATAGCGCTCGCCTGCTGCGGCCCCGGCCGGCATCACCGAGTCGATCTCCGCCAAATCAGCGAGCGTCAGGTCGACTTCGAGCGCGCCGACATTCTCCTCCAGATAGCTGCGCCGCTTGGTTCCCGGGATCGGCACGATGTCCTGCCCCTGCGCCAGCACCCAGGCCAGGGCAAGCTGACCGGCCGCGCAGCCCTTGCGACGCGCGATTGTCTCGATCCTGGCTACTAGGTCGAGATTCTGCTGAAAGTTGGCGCCCTGGAAGCGCGGGGTCTGGCGGCGCCAGTCGCCCTCTTCCAGGTCCTCCGGCGACTTGATCTGCCCGGTGAGGAAGCCCCGGCCAAGTGGGCTGTAGGGGACGAATCCGATGCCGAGTTCGCGCACGGTCGGCAGGATCTCGATTTCGGGGTCGCGGCTCCAGAGCGAGTATTCGGTCTGCAGCGCAGCGATCGGGTGCACCGCATGGGCGCGCCGGATGGTCGCTGGCGCCGCTTCGGACAGGCCCAGATGGCGCACCTTGCCTGCGCGCACCAGCTCGGCCATCGCCCCCACCGTATCCTCGATCGGCGTCTCGGGGTCGACCCGGTGCTGGTAATAGAGGTCGATCATCTCGACGCCGAGGCGGCGCAGGCTCGCCTCGCAGGCCGAGCGCACATAGTCGGGCCGCCCGTTGATGCCCATCGGCGTGCCGTCGGCGGCGCGAACATTGCCGAACTTGGTCGCGAGCACCACCCGCTCGCGCCGGTCGCGGATGGCGCGGCCGACCAGCTCCTCGTTGCGGCCGACGCCATACATGTCGGCCGTGTCGAGCATGGTGACCCCGAGCTCGACTGCGCGATGTATGGTCGCGATTGCCTCGGCCTCGTCGCGGGCGCCGTAGAAGTCCGACATCCCCATGCAGCCCAGGCCCATGGCCGAAACCTCGAGCCCGCCCTGGCCCAACCGACGCTTGTCCATGCCCCGTCTCCGACTTGCCGTTCCTCGGGTCTCCGTTGCCGACCCGGCAGGACCATGCCACACCACCGGCCGCTTTTGGCCATGAGGAATTGCGCGTGCAGCTCGACCAGAACGGCTATTACGATCTGCCGGCGGGGAAGATCGCGTCGGTCGTCACCTATCTGGAGATGAGGGTGCCGCCAGGGGGTGAGACCACGCCTGAGCGGCCCGGCGTGAGCCTGCGCCGCGTCGAGCGCCCCGAGCTTGCCTGGTATCGCGACCTGTACCGCCGCATCGGCACCGAGTGGCTCTGGTTCAGCCGCCTGGTGATGCCGGACGACGAGGTCCAGGCGACGATCGCCGACCCGCTGGTCGAGGTTTACGCGCTGGCCGTGGATGGCCATGACCAGGGCCTGCTGGAGTTGGACCGTCGGGAGGCGCCCGATATCGAGCTCGCCTATTTCGGCCTCACACCGGCAACGGTCGGGCAGGGGGCCGGGCGGTGGCTGATGGCGCGCGCGATCGAGCTCGCCTTCGCGCATCGGCCGCGCCGCTTCTGGGTCCACACCTGCAGCCTCGATCACCCGGCTGCGCTCGGCTTCTACCGGCGTGCCGGCTTCCGGCCCTATGGGCGCGCCATCGAGGTGGCCGACGATCCCCGGCTGCAGGGCTTGGCACCGATCGACTCGGCGGCCTGGCTGCCGCTCATCGGCGAGCAGCGGACATGAGGCGGCGCGCATGGCTGGCCCTGCTCGGCACCGCGGCGCTCGTGGCGTGCGGCCGCCTGATCCCGTCGAACAATCAGACGATCGAACCGGCCCGGCTCGAGGGCGGAACCTACCGCCTCGATCCAAGCCATTTCGCAGTGCTCTGGAAGGTCAGTCACCTCGGCTTCTCGCATTTCGTCGGCCGGTTCGATCGCGCCGACGCCACGCTGGATTTCGATCCCGCCGCGCCCGCTGCGGCAAGCCTGACCGTTACCGTCGAGACGGCGAGCCTCGACACCCGCCTGCCGGACCTCGATTCCACCCTGCGCGGGTCGGGCTGGTTCGATGTCGCAACCTATCCGCAGGCTGTGTTCCGCTCGACCGCTATCGCGATCACCGGTCCCGCCACCGGCAGCGTCACCGGCGATCTCACGCTGCTCGGCGTTACCAGACCGGTGACACTCGACGTCACCTTCAACGGCGGCGCCACCAACCTGCTGACCGGTCACTATACGCTGGGCTTCGCTGCTACCGGCACACTGCTCCGTTCCGAGTTCGGCCTCACCAACCTCGTTCCTGCCGTCGGCGATGAGGTCGAGCTTGAGATCCAGGCCGAATTCCAAAAGCATTAGTTGACCAAGATCCACAAACCAAGCACCCTAAGTTGTGGCCGTTCCCCCGCTGCGTCCGAACCAACTGAGCAATCGACGAGCTGGCCCGCCGTCGGGGAGAGTGGCAATGCGGCTTCGCATATTGGGCTGGCGCGCTTCCTTTTGGGTCTGTCTGGGACTCGCTCTGCTGGCACCGCCATGCGCCGGGCCGGCGTCGGCGCGAACTGCCACGATCGGTTCGATGTCCGTCACCCCGACAAACACCACCTCGCGCGGGGTCTTCAAGATCTGTCACGACCAGACTTACGCGCTGTGCGCGGTCGCCAGCTGTTTTGTCTTCAACGGCCTCGCCTATTGTACCTGCGACGTCAAGAATGGCGACAGTATCAGCCTGCCGTTCCATTACGGCCGGGGCAAGGACGTCTGCTCGGTCAACGCGGAGGGCGTGGGTAATGGCTTCATGGTGAGCACCTACAGTCTCCCGCCATCGGTCAAGGCACCGCGCGGCGATCAAGCGCTCTACAACTGCCCACCTGCGACCTCGTCCGGTGCCTACGCCCAGTGCGACGGCGGCATCTGCTTTCGCAGCACCCGAGGCCAGGACTTCCCGGGTTCGAGCAAGCCGATCGGGCCGAACCAGATCATCTGTTCCTGCCCAATCACCGTCGCCGATCCGGCCACGGCCAAGGTCGGCTACCAGATCGCCGGCCCCTATCCGTGCCAGCAGGATTTCTTCAGGAATTGCAGCAGCAAGGTCGCCAACACCAAGACCGGCGCGACGATCTATGTCGGCGCGCCCACGGGCACGGCGCACGCGCTGACCCGGCTCCTCGACGGCAGCGTCCCGCCGCTCAACCGCTGCTATACGCACCCATCGCCCTGAGTGGCGGTCTCAGTTCGCGACTGGCGTGTCGCGCTGCGCACCCCATTCGGACCAGGACCCGCCATAGACCGCGGCGTCGCGGACGCCAAGCTCGAACAGTCCGAGGTTGAGCACCGCGGCCGACACGCCGGAACCGCAGCTGGTCACCAGGGGGCGGGAAAGGTCGACACCGGCGGCGGCGAACGCCCGCCGCAGCTCGCTCACTGGCTTCAACGTGCCGTCGGTCGCGATCAGCTCGCCATAAGGCAGATTCTTCGATCCCGGAATATGGCCGCCGCGCAGGCCGGCGCGCGGCTCCGGCTCCGTCGCGCGGAACCGGCCAGTTGTACGCGCGTCGACCACCTGCTCGCGGCGGGTGGTCAGATTGGCCCGGATCTGGTCGAGTTCGCGATGCAGCAGGTTGTTCTGGCGGGCCGTGAAGTGGCGCGACATCGGCCGGCTCGGCGTGTCCGTGACCGGGCGGCCCTCGGCCTGCCATTTGGCGAGGCCGCCATCCAGCACCGTCACCTCGGCATGGCCCATGAAGCGCAGCAGCCACCACACGCGCGCCGAGGCGATGAACCGGTTGTTGTCGTAGACGACGATCCGCACCCCGTCGCCGAGGCCGAGCTGCCGCACCTTGGCGCTGAACTTGGCCGCACCCGGCACCATGTGCGGGTGCAGGTCCTTGGCCTCGCCGATCTCGTCGATGTCGAAGAACACTGCGCGCGGCAGGTGGCAAGCCTCATACTCGGCGTGGGCGTCACGGCCGGTCGACGGCATGAACCAGGTCGCGTCCACGACTCGCACATCGGGCGCGTCGAGATGCGTGTGCAGCCAGTCGGTGCTGACGAGGGCGTCGGGCATGGTCGTGGTTGCTCGCGTGAGGTGAGGGGACTCAGGCCAGCCAGGATGGGACCGGCAGGTTCTTTTCGCGCAGGAATTCCGGGTTGAACAGCTTGCTCTGGTAGCGGGTGCCGTAGTCGCACAGGATCGTCACGATGGTATGGCCCGGCCCCATCTCCCGGGCGACGCGCACGGCACCCGCAATGTTGATCGCCGACGAGCTGCCGAGCACCAGCCCTTCGTCGAGAATCAGGTCGAAGATGTAGGGCAGGGCCTCCGCGTCGGTGATCTGCACCGCCTCGTCGATCGGCGCGCCCTCGAGATTGGCCGTGATCCGGCCCTGGCCGATGCCCTCGCTGATCGACGACCCCTCGGCCTTCAGCTCGCCGTGCATGTACCAGTTGTAGAGCGCCGCCCCCATCGGGTCGGCCAGCACGATGCGCACGTCGGAGTTGCGCTCCTTCAGGTAGAGCCCGATTCCGGCCAGTGTCCCGCCGGTGCCCACGGCGCAGGTGAAGGCATCCAGCTTGCCATCGGTCTGCGTCCAGATCTCCGGGCCGGTGGTGCGATAGTGGCCCATTCGATTCGCGACATTGTCGAACTGGTTGGCCCAGATCGCCCCGTTGGGCTCGGTGCGCGCCAGCTCCTCGGCGAGCCGGCCGGATTGCTTCACGTAATTGTTCGGGTCCTTGTAGGGCACGGCCGGCACCGGGCGCAGATCAGCACCTACCAGCCGCAGCATGTCCATCTTCTCCTGGCTCTGCGTCTCGGGAATCACGATCACGGTGCGGTAGCCGCGCGTGTTCCCGACCAGCGCCAAACCGATCCCGGTATTGCCCGCCGTCCCCTCGACGATCACGCCCCCCGGTCGCAGCAGGCCCTTTTCCTCGGCGTCGGTGATGATCGCCAGCGCCGCGCGGTCCTTGACGCTGCCGCCGGGATTAAGGAACTCGCACTTGCCCAGGATCTCGCAGCCGGTCGCCTCGGACACTCGCTTGAGGCGTACCAGCGGGGTGTTGCCGACCAGATCGACGAAGCCATTGCGAACGTCCATGCTGCGCCTTGCGACCAGGAGCCTGGGGAAGCCCGTTCCTAAAGCGGTGCCGCCGCAGGAGCAAGCCATCGGAGAAGCGATGCCGGCGACGGACCAAGCCGAGACTCTGGCCTTCCTCGAAGGTGGCGCCTTGGGCGCTGGCTGCGAGCGGATCGAGACCCACGCCGCGATCGTCCTTTTGGCCGGTGAGCGCGCCTTCAAGCTCAAGCGCCCGGTCCGCTACAGCTTCCTCGACTTCACCAGCTTGGAGCAACGCGAGCATGCGCTGCGCCACGAGCTCGAGCTCAACCGGCGCACTGCGCCGATGCTCTACCGACGCGTCCTGCCAGTGACACGCGAGCCCGACGGCAGGTTGGCCCTGGATGGCACCGGCCAACCGGTCGAATGGCTGTTGGAGATGACCCGCTTCCCCGCCGCGGCCGAGCTCGATCGCATTGCGGACGAGGGACCGCTGGCACCCGAGCTGGTCGACCGGCTGGCCGAAGTCGTGGCGGACCTGCACGCTGCCGCCACACCGCGCGCCGACAAGGGTGGAATCGCCGCCATGCGCGAGGTCGCGCGCGGCAACATGCTGGACCTGACAGCGGCGACGCCCCGCGTGTTCGCATCCCAGGCAGTGCAGGCCCTCGCGGCCGCCACCGAGACCTGGCTGACCCGCACTGCAAAGCTGATGGAGCAGCGCCGCGCCGCCGGCCGCGTCCGCCACTGCCACGGCGACCTGCACCTGGGCAATCTGGTCCTGCTCGACGGCCGGCCGGTACCGTTCGACTGCATCGAGTTCGACGATGATCTCGCCTGCATCGACGTGCTCTACGACCTCGCCTTCCTGGTCATGGATCTGCTCCAGCGCGACCACGCCGTCGAGGCCAACCGCCTGCTCAACGGGTGGCTGGAGCGCACGACCGACCATGCCGGCCTCGCCCTGCTGCCGTTGTTCCTGTCGCTGCGCGCCGTGATCCGCGCCAAGGTCATCGCCTTCTCGGTGCTGCACGGCGGCACGGGCGCCGCCGACGAGGCACTGCGTCACTTGGGGCTGGGTCAATTCCTGCTGGCGCCGGCGCCACCCCGCCTCGTTGCCGTCGGCGGCGCCTCGGGCACCGGTAAGACCAGCGTCGCCCGCCGCCTCGCCCCTGGCCTGCGCGGCCCCGCACCGGGTGCGGTCGTGCTGCGCAGCGACGTCATCCGCAAGGAGCTGTTCGACCGCCCCGCCAGCGACCGCCTGCCGCCCGAGGCCTATACGGCCGAGGTCTCCGGCCGTGTGTTCGCCATCCTGGCCGAGCGCGCCGCCTTCACCCTCGACGCCGGCTGGTCGGTGATCGCGGACGCCGTCTACGGCGCGCCCGAGCAGCGGGCGGTGATCGAGGGCGTAGCGACGGCGCGCGGCATTCCGTTCGCCGGCTTCTGGCTCGAGGCGCCGCTGCCGATCCTGGAGACCCGTGTCGACGCACGCCAAGGCGACGCCTCCGACGCCGACGTGCCGGTCGTGCGCCGGCAATGGCGAACGCTCGATCAGGCGGCCGTACGCTGGCATCGGGTGCACGCCGATCGGCCGCTCGACACGGTCGCGGCCGAGATCGCACAGCTCCTGGGGCACGGCCCCGCGGACCTCGATCCACGGTAGAATCCCGCCCTCACCACCCTGTCGCCGCGCAATAGGTGGCGACCGCGGGATCGCGCTTGATGCCACCAGCCGCGAACCGGCCCAACGTGCGGGGCTACACCGGCCGCTTGGTGCGCAAGACGGCATACTCATCGTCGCTGGCCGATAGCTCGCCGACCCAGGGGAAGCGCTCGCGCTCGGCGTCGTCGTAGCCGAGATTGTGAGTGCTGGGGCTGCGCGGCACCTCGCGTGGGCTCTGGTAGACCGTGCCGAACACCCGGTCCCACGCCGTGCCGGTGATGCCGAAATTGCCCTGCTCGTTGTGGAAATGGTGGGCGAGGTGGTTCTTCTTGATCGCGCGCAGCCAGCGGCTGCGCGGCGTGAACGGCAGATGCTGGACGCAATGACAGAACTCGTAACCGGCGAAGACAATGAGACCTGTCGCGAGGGCGGTGCAGGCGCCGGACGGGCCGCCGATCGCCCAGCCGAGTGGCACGGTCAAGAGCAGGATCGCTGGCAAGGTGGTGTAGAGCGCCCCGAACAGCACCGCGAGATCGTGCGGATTCTGGTGATGGTCGTAGTGGATCCGCTTCCAGGTCCGCGCGGTCCACGCTCTCTTGTAGAGCAGCCGGCTGTGCAGGACCCAGCGGTGCAGGGCGTACTCGACCAGCGGGTAGAGCACGATCACGGCCGCGATCGCCAGCATCGGCTCGCGCCAGCTCGGAGCGAGCCTCGCACCCAGTGCCAGCGCCATCGCCGCCAGCAGGAGGTAGACCTGGATCGAATAGTGCGTGAAGTAGGCGACCACGAGGTCGCTCAGGCTCATCTTGTCGAGGAAATATTTCCGGCCCTGCCAGGGGCTAGCTTTGGCCAACATGGAGCTGTCCCCGCGACGTCACTGCGCTGCAATGCAATATGGAATTCATTAGCTTGCGGCCAAGCCTGGGGCAAGCGCACGGCACCGCGATTGCGGTTACCTGCCTCAGCTGCCGGCGTAGGTACGCGCCGAAACCTCTCCGGCGTGGCCGGCCCGCAACGCCCAGGGCGGCACGAACGACCCGGACCACATCCCGCGCCGCGCCGCGCGGGCGGCGTCCTCCTGTCGAATATAGCTCGTGCCATACCTGCGGTAAGCCAGCGCATGGCCCTGCTCGACCATCCAGCCACCGAGGTCGACGCCGCCGACCTCGCAAATGGCGACCGCGCGCCGGTAGCGGTCGCGGTGGTGCCAGCGGCACGTCACCGGCCGCATGCCAATCCGGTCTGCCAGCGCAAAAGCGGCGCGGCGGCCGCAGGGCCACGACTTGTCCGCGCGCCGGCAGCTCTGGCGCGATTCGGGAGCGTCGATCGCCGCCAGCCGGATGCGCAGTCCGTGCACCTCCAGCGTATCGCCGTCGATCACCGAGGCTTGGCCGGCAATGATCTGCTCCGCCTTCGCCGGCTTGGCGCTGCGCGCGGTCGTGATGGCCGATGGGATCGAAGCGGCCAGCAACGCCACCACGGCTGCCAGACAAATAGAGGCATTTGCTCTCATAGACGAATGTTAGATGACGGTTCGCCAATGGGGAAGGCGAGCTGACCGCACTTCGAAAAAGTGAGAGCAAAATGCTTGCTGTTAACTCATGGTTTAGTGTCTGTTAATCATTTCTACTAAAATAGATTAGGAGGCGGGGCACCGCACCATGTCGAGTCCTTGGATGTCGCCCGCGATCCCCTGCACGAGCCGGAACGCGTTGTCGCTCACGTCGAACACCAGGCCCTTGACCAGAAGCGCGTGGTAGTCGCCGGGCAGCGCGTCCTGCACGTCCTGCGGAAGGGACGCTTCCGTGGTCAGGATGTTCATCTCCAGCCGATCATCGTCGATGCGCCAGAAGCCGACCGCCAAGGCCTTGCCGCTGTGCTCGGTCGCGAACGTGCCATCCTTGCGGAACACGGTCTGTTCGTGCTCGGTCTTCTTGCAATTGTCGGTGGCGCCGGTGGTCCAGCGCCCCTCGAGATAGGCATCCGAGAACGTGGCGGCATGCGCCGCAGTCCCCAACGACACGCAACCGAGGAACACGACTCCCGCTACCCAAACCGTCCTGACCATCCGTGCTCCCCCGCGTGCCGCATCTGGCTCCCTCCTTTGCCGCATGCTAACTTGACCCGCAAGTGCATCACGCGGCATGGCAGTGCCACGGCGGCCGGTCCGCCACGGCACGTCACTCTGGGAGTCCTTCGCATGGGCCTGAACTTGGGCCGGATGATCGCCGCGAGCTCGTTGGCCGCGGCCCTGCTGTTGGCCGGCAGTGCCGCGCAGGCGCATCACAATGACTGGGCGGCACCGCTGGTCGGCGGTGCGCTCGGCGGCTACGCGCTGGGAACCCTGGTCGCCGACCAGAAGCCGCGCACCGAGAAGATCTACGAGACCCCGGCGCCGGTGTATTACGCGCCCGAGCCGGCCTATGTGCCGACCTATCCGCCGATCAGCAGCACGGCGTCGATCGAGGCACGCCTGAAGCAGCTCGATGCACTGGCGGCGGGTGGTTTCATCACGCCCCAGGAATACCAGACCCGCCGCACCCAGATCCTGAACGGCGCCTGACGGCTGCCGCTCAGCGCAGTTCCCTGATCGCCGCGTCGAGGCCGGCCAGCGTCAGCGGGAACATCCGGCCCTCGAACAGCCGCTGCACGATCTGGATCGACTGGTGGGCGTCCCACCAGTCCTGCGGCTGCGGGTTGAGCCAGACCGCCTTGCGCCAGGTCTCGCGCACCCGCGCCAGCCACTTCGCGCCCGGCTCCTCATTGTGGTGCTCGCTGGCGCCGCCGACATAGGCAAGCTCGTACGGGCTCATCGTGGCGTCGCCGACGAACAGCACCTTGTAGTCGGCGCCGAAGGTGTGCAGCAGCTCGATCGTCGGGATGCGCTCGGCGTGGCGGCGACGGTTGTCGCGCCAGACCCACTCGTACAGACAGTTGTGGAAGTAGAAGAACTCGAGATGCTTGAACTCGCTGCGCGCTGCCGAGAACAGCTCCTCGACCAGCTTGACGTGATCGTCCATCGAGCCGCCGACATCCAGGAACATCAGCACCTTGACCGCGTTGTGCCGCTCCGGCCGCATCCGCAGGTCGAGCAGCCCGGCATTGCGCGCGGTGCCCCGGATCGTCTCGTCGAGATCGAGCTCCTCGGCGGCGCCCGCGCGGGCGAAGCGCCGCAGCTTGCGCAGCGCCAGCTTGAGGTTGCGGGTGCCGACCTCGACATCGTCGGCAAGGTTGCGGAACTGCCGCTCGTCCCAGACCTTGACCGCGCGCCGGTGCCGGCTCTCCGCCTGCCCAATCCGCACGCCTTCCGGGTTGTAGCCGTAGGCGCCGAAGGGCGAGGTACCGGCGGTGCCGATCATCTTGCTGCCGCCCTGGTGCCGCTTCTCCTGCTCGGCCAGCCGCTGCGCCAGCGTGCGCATCAGCTCCTCGAAGCCGAGCCCCTTGATCCGCGCCTTGTCCTCCTCCGACAGCAGCCGCTCGACCTCCTTGCGTAGCCACTCGTAGGGTATCTCGCCCACCACCTCGGCCAACCCCCGCACACCGTCGAAGAAGTCGCGAAAGGCGAGGTCGAACCGGTCGTAGTGCGTCTCGTCCTTGACCAGGCACAGGCGGCTCAGCCCGTAGAAGTCGTCGATCGAGCCATGAATCACCCGAGCTTCGAGCGCGTTCAGCAGGTCGAGCAGTTCGCGCAGCGTGACGGGCAGGCCGTGGGCGCGCAGCTTGAGGAAGTAGTCGACCATCATCTCGGGGGCGCCTCCAGGCGACCGACGACGGTTGTCGCGCGCCGGCCGGCTCGTGGCAAGCAACGCTGTGGCGCCGACACCACCACCCGGATATTGACGTGAACCAGAGACGGTCCAATCAATCAGGGGTTGATAGAGAGTTGCAGACGCGTTATCGGTCAATCCAGGGAGACCCGTGCCGACAAGGACGAACCTGAGCCGTTTCCACTCGGAGGTCCGCTGTATGTCGCTCGATCATATCTGGCCAGCCGCTCTCGTCGCCACGGCACTCGCGTTGTCTCACGGTCCAGTGCTGGGGTCGCCATGCGCCGCGCCCCCCAGTGTCTGGGGCGGCTTCGCCGCGCTGGCCCGGGCGAAGCCGCCGCTGCAGGGCGATCAGGCGCTCACCATCGTCGCGCTGGGCTCCTCCAGCACGGCGGGCATCGGCGCCTCGTCCCCTGACCACAGCTATCCGGCGCAGCTCCAGAATCTGCTTGAGCGCCGATTTCCCGCTGCCTCGGTCCGGGTGGTCAATCGCGGCATCGGCGGCGAGACCGTGGCAGCGAACCTCGCCCGGCTGGACCGCGACGTGCTGGCGGTGCAGCCCGATCTGGTGATCTGGCAGGTCGGCACCAACGACGCGCTCCTGGCGGTGCCACCCCTGACCGTGCGCGGGGAGCTCCTGGAGGGGATCGAACGGGTGCGCGCGACCGGCGCGGACATCGCCCTGCTCGACCCGCAGCCGCTGCCGCAGGCCGACCGCGAGAGCGCGGTCGAGCGCGTGCGCGCGGTGCTGGTGGAGGTAGCGCAGACGGCAGGCGTGCCGCTGCTCTCGCGCCACGAGCTGATGCGCTACTGGCTCGATTCCGGCCAGCTCGATGCCGCGTCGATCCTGGGGCCGGATGGGTTGCACATGACCGACACCAGCTATCTCTGCCTCGCCGAGCGGATCGCCGATCTGTTCCCACCCCGGCCGGGCGATGACGCCGCCGGCGCATCCTGACGCCGGATCGGCCGGTCAGCGCCCCTGGCGCTGGGCGATGAACGCCAGCCGCTCGAACAGCTGCGTGTCCTGCTCGTTCTTGAGCAGCGCCCCGAACAGCGGCGGGATCGCCTTCTTGAGCCGCTTCTCACGCAGCACCTCGGGGCCGATATCCTCGGCCATCAGCAGCTTGAGCCAGTCGAGCAGCTCGGAGGTCGACGGCTTCTTCTTCAGGCCGGGCAGCTCGCGCAGCTCGAAGAACGCTTCCAGGGCCTCCCGCACCAGATCGTTGCGCAGGCCCGGGTGGTGCACATCGACGATCCGCTGCATCGTCTCCCGATCCGGGAAGCGGATATAGTGGAAAAAGCAGCGGCGCAGGAACGCGTCCGGCAGCTCCTTCTCGTTGTTCGAGGTGATCATGATCACCGGGCGGTGGCGGGCGGTCACCGTCTCGCCGGTCTCGTAGACCTGGAACTCCATGCGATCGAGTTCGAGCAGCAGGTCGTTGGGGAACTCGATGTCGGCCTTGTCGATCTCGTCGATCAGCACTACCGACCGGCGCTCGCTCGCGAAGGCCTGCCATAGCACCCCCTTGCGGATGTAGTGCCGGATGTCCTGCACGCGCGGGTCGCCCAGCTGGCTGTCGCGCAGCCGCGAGACCGCATCGTACTCGTAGAGCCCCTGCTGCGCCTTGGTAGTCGACTTGATATGCCAGCGATGCAGCGGCATCGCGAGCGCGCCGGCCACCTCCTCCGCCAGCATGGTCTTGCCGGTACCGGGCTCGCCCTTGACCAGGAGCGGCTTTTCCAGCGCCACCGCGGCGCGGACGGCCAGCTGCAGCTCGTCGGTGGCGATGTAGCGCTCGGTGCCTTCGAACTGCATGGCGCTCAACTCGCCTCCGGCCGGCGATCGCCTGCACCTTGGGCCAGTGCGGCCTCCAGGAACTTGTCGAGATCGCCGTCCAGCACGCCCTGCGGGTTGCCGCTCTCGGTGCCGGTGCGCAGGTCCTTGACCATCTTGTAGGGGTGCAGGACGTAATTCCGGATCTGTGAGCCGAAAGTGGTGTCCAGCTTCTGCGCCTCGATCGCGTCCGAGGCGGCGCGGCGCTTGGAGATCTCCAGCTCGTAGAGCTTGGCGCGCAGCATATCCATGGCCTGCGCCCGGTTGCGGTGCTGCGAGCGGTCGTTCTGGCAGGCAGCCACGATGCCGGTCGGCAGATGGGTCAGGCGCACGGCGGAATTGGTCCGGTTGACGTGCTGCCCGCCCGCACCCGAGGCGCGGTAGGTGTCGACCTTCAGATCCTTGTCGAGGATCTCGATCTCGATCCGATCATCGATCACCGGCGAGACGGTGACCGAGGCGAAGCTGGTGTGGCGGCGCGCATTGCTGTCGAAGGGCGAGATCCGCACGAGCCGGTGCACGCCGGCCTCGGTTTTCAGCCAGCCGTAGGCGTTCTCGCCCAGGATCTTGACCGTCGCCGACTTGATCCCGGCCTCCTCGCCCTCGCTCTCCTCGATCCATTCGGTCTTGTAGCCATGCTGCTCGGCCCAGCGCAGGTACATGCGCAACAGCATCTCGGCCCAGTCCTGGCTCTCCGTGCCGCCCGCACCCGCTGCCACCTGCAGGAACGCGTCGTTGGCGTCGGCCTCGCCGGACAGCATCGATTCCAGCTGCAGCCGGTCGAGCTGCTCCTTCATGCGGACGAGGTCGCGATGGGCCTCGTCGATGGTGTCCTCGTCCCCCTCCTCCTCGGCGAGCTCGGCGAGGCCCACGGCATCGGTCAGCCCCTGTTCAAGTTTCCGCTGGCGCTCGATCGCGGCCGCGAGCCGATTGCGCTCGCCCATGATCTCCTGCGCCTTCTCCGGCCGGTCCCAGAGCTTGGGGTCCTCAGAGAGTGCAATCAGCTCGTCCAGCCGCGGCAGGGCTTGATCCCAGTCAAAGATGCCTCCGCTGAAGTTCGAGCCCGTCCTTGATCAGGCTGGCAAGATTGATGATTTCGGCGCGCATGGCAGTACCTTCGGTGCAGATGAAGACGATAGTCGTTTGGACCGCGGCTAGTAGATGCCGCCGGAATCCGCCGGCACGAACTGCCGGCTGGGGCGCGGTCGGGCGAACGGGTCGGCCGCGGCCGTGGCATCCGGATCGCCCTCGGCCGAACGGTCCTGACCTGGTTCGGTGCCCGGGAGGAAGGCCTCGGCGATCACGGAGTCGCCGGCCGAGCGGGAGAGCTGCCCGGTGGCCGCGTCGATCCGCACGAGACTGAGCCCGGGCGGCGTGCGGAACGGCGTCGCCGGCTGGTCCGCCAGCGCCGCCTGCATGACTTCGATCCAGATCGGCAGGGCCAGTGTGGCACCGGTCTCCTTCTTGCCCATCGGCTGGGGCTGGTCGAAGCCGACGAACACCGCCACGACGAGGTCGGGCGAGAAGCCGACGAACCAGCTGTCCTTGCTCTCGTTGGTGGTGCCGGTCTTGCCCGCCAGCGGCTTCCCGATCGTCAGCGCGGCCTTGGCTGTGCCGCGCTGCACCACGCCCTCGAGCATCGAGACCATCTGGAACGCATTGCGCGGATCGACCACCTGCGCGCGCGTGTCCGGTATCGGCGGCGGCGGCGAGCCGTCCCAGGTCAGTCCGCTGCAACCCTCGCAGCCGCGCGGGTCGCCGCGCACGATCGTCTTGCCGTGCCGGTCCTGGACGCGCTCGACCAGCACGGGCTCGATCTTCTTGCCGCCGTTGACCAGCATCGCGTAAGCCGCGGCGAGTTGGATCGGCGTGACCTCGGTGGAGCCCAGCGATGCCGCGAGATTGGGCTGCATGCCAGCGCCGATGCCGAAGCGGTTCGCGACCTCGATGATCTTGGCCATCCCGATCTGCTCGGCCACCCGAACTGAGATCAGGTTGCGCGACTTCTCGAGACCCACTCGCAGCGTGATCGGACCCAAGAAATCATCGGTGAAGTTCTCCGGGCGCCACTTCGGCAGTCCGGGGCCCTGGTCCAGCGTGATCGGCGCGTCCAGCACCTTGCTGACCGGCGTCATTCCGGATTCCAGCCCCGCCAGATAGACGAACGGCTTGAATGCGGAGCCCGGCTGGCGTTTCGCCTGGGTGGCCCGGTTGAACTTGCTCTGGCGGTAGCTGAACCCGCCGCTCATCGCGAGGATGCGGCCGCTGTGCGGATCGAGCGCGACCACGGCGCCCTCGACCGCCGGTCGTTGCCGCAGCACCCAATGGCGCGCGTCTGCCTCGCCCATGGCCTCCATGACGACGAGATCGCCCGCCGTGAGCGGCTGACGCTCGGTCCAGCTGACGTCGCTGGCGGAGAGGGGGATCCGATCGCCGTTCTCCAGACCGATCTCGACGTGCTTGCCGCGCGCGGCAAGCACCACGCCGCGGACCCAGTCGCCGAGCTCGAAGCCCGGGTCCTGGGTGCCGAGCTCGGCCTGCCAGCCCTGATCGTCCTTGGCGAGCTCGATCCGGCCCCACGAGCCGCGCCAGCCGCCGTGGCGGCGGTCATAGCCGGACAGTCCGTGCCGCAGGGCGCGGTCAGCGGCCGCCTGTAAGGTCGGCGAGGCCGTCACGCGCACGGACAGGCCACCCTCGTACAGCCCCTGCTCGCCGAGCTTGGCCACGAGCTCGCGGCGCACCTCCTCGATGAAGAAGTCGGCCTCGGCCGTCTCGGTCGCCGACTGCGCGCGCAGCACGATCGGCTCTGCCCGCGCGGCCTCGGCCTCCGCGGCGCTGATGTAGCCGTCCTCCTGCATGCGCCCGAGCACGTAGTTGCGGCGCTGCAGAGCGGCGTCCGGATTCTGGAGCGGATCGTAGCTGGACGGCGCTTTCGGCAGGCCGGCCAGCATTGCTGTCTCGGCTACCGTCAGCTGGTCTAGAGATTTGTTGAAATACTTTAGGGCCGCCGTCGCGACGCCATAAGATCGGTTGCCCAGGAAAATCTCGTTGAGGTAAAGCTCGAGGATTCGATCCTTGGAGAACGCCCGTTCCATCCGCAGCGCCAGGATCATCTCTTTCAGCTTGCGGGTCATCGAGACTTCGTTGCTCAGCAAGAAGTTCTTCGCAACCTGCTGCGTGATGGTCGAGGCCCCCTCGGGCCGGCGATTGCTGTGCAGGTTCTCCAGGTTGCTCTTGATGGCGCGGCCGATGCCGATCAGGTCAATACCCGGGTGCTGATAGAAATTCTTGTCCTCGGCGGCGATGAACGCGTGCTTGACCCGCTCCGGGATCGCCTCGGCCGGAACGAAGACCCGGTTCTGCCGCGCATACTCGGCGAGCAGGCGGCCGTCGGCGGCGTGGATCCGCGTCGCCGTCGGCGGCTCATAGGTGGCCAGCTGCTTGTAGTCGGGCAGGTCGGCGCCGTAATTGTGCGCGAGGAAGAGCAGCCCCGCGCCGCCCAGCACGGCGAGCAGGATGGCGCCCAGGGTGAGGGCGGAGAGGATGCGCAAGAGCCGTCTCAATGTCTCGTCCTCGACCGGGTCCGCATTCCGCCCGAAAGAAGTTGCCTGGCTCAGGACCGCGACGCCGCGAAATAGCGGTCCAAGGACCGCACGATCGCCTGGCCTAACTTGGCCCGATAGTCGGGCTGCGCAAGGTTACGCGCGTCGTCGGGGTTCGACAAATAGCCGAGCTCCAGCAGGACGGAGGGGATATCTGGCGATTTGAGCACCGCAAACCCCGCGAACCGCCGGTGCTTATGCACCAGCTGGGTCACCTGTGCCAGCTCATCTGCCATAATGTCGGCGAATGCGATCGACTTGTTGTTGGTATCACGCTGCGCGAGGTCGATCAGGATCGTGGCGACGACGGCGTCATGCTGCGAGAGATCCGCGCCGGTGAGGATGTCCGCCTTGTTCTCCTGGCTCGCCAGCTGCGCCGCCTCCGTGTCGGAAGCCTTCTCGGAGATGGTGTAGATCGAGGCGCCGCGTTGCGCGTCCACGCGCAGGCTGTCGGCGTGGATCGAGATGAAGATCTGCCCACCCAGCTCCCGGCCCTTGGCGATGCGGTCGCGCAGCGGGATGAATTCGTCCCGGTCACGAGTGAGGGCGACGCGATACCGGCCGCTACGCTCGATCAGGCCCCGCAACTCCTTGGCCATCTCGAGCACGAGATCCTTCTCGTAGCTGCCGTCGACTCCGATCGCGCCGGGGTCGGCGCCGCCGTGCCCGGGATCCAGCACCACGACCGGCAGCGGGCCGGCGGCAGGTGAGGCTGCGCTCCGGGTGGCAACCCCAGCCGGCACACCCGCAAGCTGCATCGGCCGCGAGGGTGGCAACGGCGGCACCTTCGCCGATGGCGGCGCCGTCGCCGGGGCTGGCTGGGTGGCGGCCACGCGGGGAGTAGTGGTATCAGCGACCATGTCGACGACGAGTCGATAGTGGATGCTGTCCTTGGATGGCGGCAGCAGGATGGCGCCGACGATGCGGAACGGTCGCGCCATGTCGACCTCGAGCCGCGCCCGCCCCGGTATCGCGGTGTCGAAATGGTGCGCCCGTGCCAGACCGCGTAGCTGACCGATGGGCGACCCGGGCTGCCACTGCACGTCACCCAGATCGACGACCAGGCGATCGGGAGCGGTCTGCACATGCGCGTCGAATTTGATCGAGCGGTCGAGGTCCAGGACCACCCTGGTACGCGGCCCGCTCTCGCCAAAGCGCATTCCGACGGCCGCGGCGTCCGGGCGCCACTGCGCCAGTGACGGCGTCGTCAGCAGCCAGAGCTGCGCAATGACTGCCACGAGCAAACATGCCCGTGCGCACGCGACAACCGAGGGTTGCGGCGATCCGGGATACCGGCCCGGCTTACTGCCGAATCGTTGACTGGCCCAGCTCATGTTGGCCTGCTGATTACTCGATTGTAGACCGTTCGGACAGGTATTATAGTCCTGCGCGTGATGATCCGGGTTCGGCGAGAAGCGAGCGTGCTCAATGGGTTGGCGCGCGCTGGCGCGTCGCCGCCGGCCGGTGATCCTCTGAACCTCAGGGTTCTGGCCCGCGGGCCGCATGCACAGCCGGTGACAAGTCGCGAGTTTTGCGGCGCGGCAACGGGGCGCGGCGGCGGGCATAGTACTCGTTTGTTTGCCTTCGGCTCGAAGGCGTTCGCTCGCTGCATCGTGTCGCGTCGCACGCTTCGGGTCATCCCCAAATCGAGCCGTCACCGCCGGATGCCTTTGTCGCGGCTGGCGTGGCGGCTACCGGAGATTCTGATCCATGGTCAAACGCATGCTGATCGACGCGACCCACCCGGAGGAAACCCGGGCGGTCGTGCTCGATGATCGTTACCTCGCCGACTTCGACTTCGAGACCTCGACCAAGCTGCAGCTCAAGGGTAATGTCTACCTCGCCAAGATAACCCGGGTCGAGCCCTCGCTGCAGGCCGCCTTCGTCGAGTATGGCGGCAACCGCCATGGCTTCCTCGCGTTCAGCGAGATCCATCCCGACTATTTCCAGGTCCCGCAGGCGGACCGCGCCATCCTCGAGGATCTCGAGCGCGAGGCGGCGACCAAGCCGAACGCGACCGAGTCCGACGGCGAGGGTGCCGGCGACGTCCAGCCGGCCGAGACGATCACCACCGACGCGGACGAGGAAACCGCCGACGTGATGGCCGACCAGGCGCGCCGGCGCGCCCGGCTGCTGCGCAGCTACAAGATCCAGGAAGTGGTCAAGCGCCGGCAGATCATGCTGGTGCAGGTCGTCAAGGAGGAGCGCGGCAACAAGGGCGCGGCGCTCACCACCTATCTGTCGCTGGCCGGCCGCTACTGCGTGCTGATGCCCAACACGCCGCGCGGCGGCGGCATCAGCCGCAAGATCGTGCAGCTCGACGACCGCCGCAAGCTGAAGGAGATCGCCCAAGAGCTCGAGGTGCCGCAGGGCATGGGCCTGATCATCCGCACCGCCGGGCAGGAGCGCAGCAAGGCCGAGATCAAGCGCGATTACGAATATCTGCTCCGGCTGTGGAACGAGATCCGCGAGACCACGCTCAAGAGCATCGCGCCCAAGATGATCTATGAGGAGGGTGACCTCATCAAGCGGGCGATGCGCGATCTCTACACGCGCGACATCGAAGAGGTGCTGGTCGAGGGCGATGAGGGCTACCGGTCGGCCAAGCGCCTGATGACCATGCTGATGCCCAGCCGCGCGCGGCTGGTGAAGCCCTACAAGGACGAGACGCCGCTGTTCTTCGCCTACAAGGTCGAGGACCAGCTGGACGCGATGCACAGCCCGACCGTGCAGCTACCGGCGGGCGGCTCGATCGTGATCCACACCACCGAGGCGCTGACCGCGATCGACGTCAACTCCGGCCGCTCCACGCGCGAGCGGCACATCGACGAGACCGCGGTCAAGACCAACCTGGAGGCTGCCGATGAGGTCGCCCGCCAGTTGCGCCTGCGCGATCTCGCCGGGCTGATCGTGATCGATTTCATCGACATGGCCGAGGGCCGCCACCAGCGGGCGGTCGAGAAGCGGCTGCGCGATGCGTTGAAGGCCGATCGCGCCCGTATCCAGATGGGCAAGATCAGCCAGTTCGGCCTGATGGAGCTGTCGCGGCAGCGACTGCGGTCGAGCCTGCAAGAGCTGTCGAGTCAGGTCTGCCCGCACTGTGCCGGGCTTGGCGTGGTGCGCTCGACCGAGAGCTGTGCCTTGCAGGCTCTGCGCTCGATCCAGGAGGCCGGCATTCGCGGCGACGCCGCGAGCCTGCGGGTAGCGCTGCCCGCCGATGTCGCGCTCTACGTCCTGAACCAGAAGCGCGAGGCGCTGTCGCGGCTCGAGCAGCGATACGAGATGCGCGTCCTGATCCTGGCCGACACCGAGATGGTGCCGCCGGCGATGCGTCTGGAGGTGACCGAGAAGCGGGATCCGGACCGCGCGCGTACACACATCGACGCGCCGGCGGAGCCGGTGGTGGAGGAGCCGCTCGAGGTCGTCGCCGAGGAGGAGGAACCGGACGAGGTTCGGGCCGAGCGTCCGGCGCGACCGGCACGTCCGCCCAAGGCCGTGCCTCAGGATCGTGGCGCGCCGCCCGCTGCGGCCGCCGCGGAGGAGGGCGAGGAGGCCAATACGCGCCGCAAGCGCAAGCGGCGCCGCCGTCGTCGTCGCCCGAGCGAGACCGGCCCGGCCCCCGAGGCGACGATGGCGCTCGAGACTGCCGCGGGGGACGAAGCAGGGATCGCCAATGCCGGAGGAGAGCGTGGAGTTCCCGTCAGCCGCGGAGCACCCGGTCGACGAGGTGCGCGAGCCGGAACTGGAACCGCAGGCTGATACGGTTGCGGCAGACGAGCAGCCCGTCGAGCAGCCACTTGAGCCGCCAGTCGAGCCGCCCACAGGGCCCGAAGAGTTGCCTGCCGTGGAGTTGTCCGCCGAGCTTGTCGACAGTGAGGTGAAGCCGGCCAAGCCTCGCCGCGTACGCAAGCCGCGCGTGCCGAAGGCCGCCGCGGGACAGATCGCCGACGACAGCACCGAAGCGCCCGCGGCGCCAGCCGTGGCGCCGCCGCGCGCTCGTAGGGCAAAAAAGGTGGTGGCCCGCGAGGAACAGCCCACGCCGGACGAACCCACGCCGGACGAGCCGGCGGCACCGGCCGCGATGATCGAGGCCGATCCGGAGCCGGCCCTGGCCGCCGCCCCGAACGGTGCCGATCATGCCCTGGATGCGCCGGTCGATGCCGGCGACCAAGAGGTGGCTGCGGACACGGTCGAGAACGACCCCGAACAGCCGCAGCGCCAGGGCTGGTGGAGCCGCTGGGTCCGCTGACGCTTTCGGGCAGCAGCCCGCAGCCGGGGTTCAGGCCCCGGCTGCGGCGAGTTGCGGAAGTTTCAGCCCTGGCTTCGATGCCCGCGCCGCGCTGAACCACGCGCACACCCTGTCGCAGGCCTCCGCCACGTCGGCCTCGGCGCCGGCAAACGACATCCGCACAAAATGATGCCCGCGCGCCGGATCGAAATCGACCCCCGGCGTGAGCGCCACGCCGGTGTCGTGCAGCAGCCGCCGGCAGAGCTCGACCGAATTGTCGGTGAACGCAGCCACGTCGAGATAGAGGTAGAACGCGCCGTCCGCTGGCGCCATCCGCGTCAGGCCGACCTTGGGCAGGGCTGCCAGCAGGTGCGCCCGGTTGCGGCGATAGCGCTCGATGCGCCGATCCAGCTCCGCCAGATCGCCCATGGCGCCGAGAGCGGCATGCTGGGCTACGGTCGGAGCCGCGATGAACAGGTTCTGGCCCAGCCTGGTCACGGCTGGGACGAGATCGCTCGGCAGCACCAGCCAGCCGAGGCGCCAGCCGGTCATGCAGAAATATTTGGAGAAGCTGTTGACCACGATCGCATCGCGGCAGAACGCGAGGATAGTCTCAGCCGGCTCGTCGTAGGTGATGCCGTGATAGATCTCGTCGGACACGATCCGGATCCCGCGGCCCGCGCAGTAGGCGGCCAGACGCTGCAGATCGGCGCGCGCGAGCATGGTACCGGCGGGATTGGACGGGCTGGCCAGAATTAGCCCGTGGATCGGACCTTCGACCCGGTCGAGCAGCTCGGGCGTCGGCTGGAAGCGCGTCCGGGCGTCGGTCGGAACCGCCACGACCTCGATGCCCAGTGCGTGCAGGATGTTGCGATAGGCCGGGTAGCCCGGCTCGGTGACGATGACCCGGTCGCCGACCTCGAAGGCGGCGAGGAAGGCCAGGATGAATGCGCCGGAGGCGCCCACCGTCATTGCGACGTGATCCGAATCGACCGACACACCATAAGTGTCGCGGTAATAAAGGCCGATCCGGTGCCGCAGCGCCGGCAGGCCGAATGCCTCGGTGTAGCCGCAGCTGCTGCGCGCCATGGCCGTCGTGGCTGCAGCGATGGCGCCGGCCGTTGCGCCGCCGCAGGGCTCGCCCACCTCGAGATGCAGCACCTCGGCGCCGGTCGCGGCCCGGGCATTGGCGGCCGCCATCATCTCCATCACGATGAATGGATCGATGGCACTGCGCTGCGACGGACCAAAACGCTGTCGATCGCTCATGGAAGGCGTTCCCCGTTATTGTTTCGCGGACGTGGCGACCGCAGCTCAAGCTTGGTACGGTGCATGCGTCGGTGGTCAACTAACGGACGCGAGGGATGCGCAAAGCACGCGGGATCTTGAAGGGCTGCGAGCGCCTGGCGGTGGCTGCATTGCTGGCCCTGGCCGCGTTGCCGGCCTCGGCGGCGACGGTGATCCGCGACGCCGAGATCGAGGCCACGATCCGTCAGATCGCCAATCCGATCTTCACGGCGGCACGGCTCGACCCCGAATTGATCGACATCTACATCCTGCGCGACGACAAGCTGAACGCGTTCGTGGCCGGCGGCCAGAACCTGTTCCTGAACACCGGCCTGATCATCCGCACCACCGACCCGGACGAGCTGGCCGGCGTGATCGCGCATGAGACCGGCCATATCGCCGGCGGCCATCTCAGCCGGTCGCAGCAGGCGCAGGCGAACGCCGGGCTGAGCAGCCTCGCCGGCGTCCTGCTCGGCGCCGCGGCGGCCGTTGCCGGCGCGCCGCAGCTCGGCACCGCGATCATGGCCGGTGGCCTCACCGTGGGTCAGCGTGACCTGCTCAAGTTCAGCCGCGGGCAGGAGCAGGCGGCCGACCAGGCCGGCGTCACCTACCTGCGCGCCCTGCACATGTCGCCGCAGGGGCTGCTCGACTTTTTCCACGTGCTGGAAACCCAGAACCTGCGCATCAGCTCGGACGGCAACGAGTTCCTGCGCACCCATCCGCTGACCCGAGACCGGATCACGTTCCTCGAGGAGCAGGTGGCGAGCTCTCCCTACCGCGACGAGCACCCGAGTCCTGCCCTGCAGGCCGCCTACGAGCGCAGCGTGGCGAAGCTGGACGGCTTCCTGTCGGACCCGAACCAGGTCCTGCGGCAGCGGACGAGCGACAGCGTGCCCGACCGCTACGCACGTGCGATTGCATATTACCGCCAGCCCGACATTCCCAAGGCACTGGCGCTGGTCGATGGGCTGATCGCCACCGCGCCGAAGGATCCCTACTTCTACGAGCTCAAGGGTCAGATCCTGTTCGAGAATGGTCGCATCGCCGAATCGGAGCCGCCCTATCGCGAGGCGGTGCGCTACCGGCCGGATTCGGCTCTTCTGCGGCTGGGTTTGGCGCGCTCCCTGATCGAGAGTGGCTCGGACGCCGATGTGAAGGAGGCGGGCGCGCTGCTGCGGGAGGTGGTTCGGATCGAGCCGCTCAATGCGGGCGCATGGCGGTTCCTGGGCATTGCCGAGGGGAAGCTGGGTAATGAGGGGCTGTCCTCGTTGGCGCTGACCGAGCAGGCCGTGCTGCTGGGCAACCGCAAGGACGCCGAGTTCTATCTGCGGCGCGCCGAGGAGCACATCGACGCCAACGACCCGGAATGGTTGCAGCTGCAGGACCTGTCGCGTGCCGTCGAAGACATCGAGGAACCACCGCAACGGCGGCGGGGATGACGGCTTGTGATTGGCATCGGCCGCCAATCTGGCTTACAGCGGCCGGGCAATCGACCCTTGTCCGGAGCCATGCCGTGATGCCGAGATCCATTCTTGCCGCTGCCCTAGCAATGGGCGGCATCCTCCTGGCGCCCTCGCTCGGTGCCGCGGCGCAGGACAAGCTGCCGGTCGATCAGATCGAGAAGATCGTCAAGGACTACCTCATGCGCGAGCCGGAGGTGATCTATCAGGCGATCCAGGAGTTGCAGAAGCGCCAGCAGGCCGAGGAGGCGACCCGGCAGCAGGCCGCGATCACCGAGGATGCGGACCAGATCTTCCATCACGAGGCCGACCCGATTGCCGGCAACGCCGATGGCGACGTCACGCTGGTCGAGTTCTTCGACTACCATTGCGGCTACTGTCGCAGCATGACTACCGGGCTGCAGCAGCTGGTCGGCACCGACAAGAATCTCCGCTTCGTGTTCAAGGAGCTGCCTGTGCTCGGGCCCGATTTGGTGGTTGCCGCCAAGGCGGCGCTGGCGGCGGCGAAGCTCGACGACAGCAAGTATTACGACTTTCACCTCGCGCTGATGCGTTCCAAGGAGCTGTCGCGGGACGCGATCTTCACGGCGGCTGTCGCGAGCGGCTACGACAAGGACCAGCTCGCCGCCGAGATGGAGCAGGATTGGGTCAAGACCCGGCTCGACGAGAACCACGCGCTGGCCGAGAAGCTCGGCATCAACGGCACGCCGAGCTTCGTCGTCGGCAAGACGCTGATCCCCGGCGCGGTCGATCTGGGCAAGCTCGCCCAGCTGGTCCAGGACGAGCGCACCGCCGCGAACTGACGCGTCAGCGCCGCCGAGCCAGCATCAGCCCGTCCCCGATCGGCAGCAGCACCGGGCTCACCCGGTCGTCGCCGTGGATCTTCGCGTTGAGCGCGCGCAGGGCTAGCGTCTGATGATCGTGGTTGTCGGGGTTGGCCACTTCGCCGCGCCAGAGCACGTTGTCCAGCGCCACCACGCCACCCGGGCGCGTCAGCGCCAGCGCGCGCTCGTAATAGCTGTCGTAGAGCTTCTTGTCGGCGTCGACATAGACGAGGTCGAAGCTGCCGGCAGCGCCCTCGGCGAGCAGCCGGTCCAGGCTTTCCAGAGCCAGACCCAGCCGCAGCTCGATCCGGTCGGCGACGCCCGCTGCCCGCCATTGGGCGCGGCCGATCTCGGCCCAGTCGGCGTTGATGTCGAGCGTCACCACCGTGCCGTCCGGCGGCAACGCCAGTGCCATGGCCAGCGTGCCGTAGCCCGTGAAGCAACCGATCTCCAGAACCCGCCGCGCGCCCGTCAGCTCGATCAGGAAGGCCAGCAGCTGTGCCTGCTCGGTCGAGCTGCGCATGCCGCCATCGGACAGCGCGTCGGTGGCCTCCCGTAGCCCCTGCAGTGCCGGATGCTCGCGCAGGCCGACCTCGAGCAGGTAGTCGTGAAGCCGGTCCGACAGATCGATGGTGCGCGGGCTCAACGGCGTCAGTCCCCCTTGCCCATTTCCTTCGCCGCTGCCAGCACCTCCTCGACGTGGCCCGGAACCTTGACGCCGCGCCACGCCTTGGCGATCCGCCCGTCGCCGTCGACCAGGAACGTCGAGCGGTCGATGCCCATGTACTTCTTGCCGTACATGCTCTTCTCGACCCAGGCGCCGTAGGACTCGACCAGCCCGCCCGTCTCGTCGGACGCCAGCGGGAACATCAGCTCGTACTTCTTCTTGAACCGGTCGTGGCTGGCCCCGCTATCCTTCGAGACGCCGATCACCTCGACTCCCAGCGCCTTGAACTGGTCGTAGACACAGGAGAAGCCGATGGCCTCCTTGGTGCAGCCGGGCGTGTCGTCCTTCGGGTAGAAGTAGATCACGTAGGGCTGTCCCGCGAGTGCTGCGGAGCTCAGCTTGCCGCCGCCATCGGCCGGCAGCTCGAATGCCGGTGCCGGATCGCCTTCGTTCGGGCTGCTCATGGACGTTCCCCTGGTTCCGCGGTCGCCTGGCCGGCGAGTGGTGGACATAGTTCGTCGAAGATTTGGCCCACCGCGCGCTGGCTTTCAACGAGCCGTCGCTGGAGCGCGCTGAAATCGGCTGGTGGCGGCTCGCCGTCGAGCGCCAACGCAGCTGCGCGGACCAGCGCCTCGAGCAGACGCGGCGGCGCCACCTTGGGGTCGAACCGGTCGCTCAGCGACAGGCGAAGCACGGCCTGGAGCGACTGATGCAGCGCGTAGGCGAGGGCCAGCTCCTGCACCTGATCGACCGGCAGCAGGCCTTCGTCTCGCATCGCCGCGAACAACTCGCGCATCGCGGTGGCGCGCAGGCGCCGGCACGTGTGCGCGTGGCGCAGCTTCACGTACTGCACCGCGAACTCGATCTCGATCATGGCGCCCCGGGCCTGCTTGAGGTGCCAGGGATCGGCGCTGCCGTGCTCCTTGAAGATCCGCTCGCGCATCGCCCGGATCGCCTGGGCGAGCTCGTCAGTCCTCGCGCGGCCGGGCGAGATTGGTCCAGACGGATCTCTCCACCCGCTTCGCCAGCGCGGCGTCGCCGGCCACGACCCGCGCGCGGGTCAATGCCTGCTGCTCCCAGGTCTGCGCGCTGTCGGCATGGTAGCGGGCGAAGTGGTGCAGCGTGGTCGCGACCGGCCCGGCATTGCCGGAGGGGCGCAGCCGCATGTCGATCTCGTAGAGCTGCCCTTCGGCGGTCTTCGCGGTGAGCGCGCTGACCAGCCGCTGACCGAGTCGTGCGTAGTAGGTCGCGGCGGCGAGCGGTCGCGCGCCGTCCGACTTGGCGTTCTCGGCCGCGTCATAGACGAACACGAGGTCGAGATCGGAGCCGACCGTCAGCTCGTGGGCGCCGAGCTTGCCCAGCCCCAGCACGACGAATGCCCCTCCTGGCACGGTTCCGTGCTGGGATACCAGCCAGTCTTCGGCCGCCGGGCAGCAGGCTGCCGATCACCACCTCGGCGATGGCAGCCAGCACGGCGGCGGCGGCTCCGGCGTCGGTGATGCCCAGCAGCACCTGCAGGCCAGCCTGGAACTGCCGCCCGTGCGCCCACCGCCGGCAGATCTCGAGCCTGTCCTGCAGGTCCCGGGCGTCGGTCAGCCGCGACCGCAGCTCGGCTTCGAGCATCACGCGATCCGGGAGACGCTCGAAGAAATCTGGGGCGAGCATCGCGTCGAACAGGTCGACATGGCCGCTCAGGTAGCGCGCCAGACGTGGTGCCGTGCCCATCAGGTCCGCCAGCAGGCGGAGCAGGTTCGGGTTGGCGCGCAGCAGAGAGAATAGCTGCACGCCGGCCGGTAGCCCGGTGACGAACTCGTCGAACAGCTGAAACGCCCGATCGCGATCGATCTGTTCGCGGAGCACGTCCAGCAGCGCCGGCATCAGCTCGGTCAGCAGCTCGCGCGCCCGGGTGCTGCGCGTAGCGCGGATATGCCCGTGGTGCCACGCGCGGATGCGCGCTGAGATTGCGGAGGCCTCCTTGAAGCCCATTGTCGTCAGCGTCTGCAGGGTGGCCGGATCGTCGCCGATGCCGGTAAAAACGAGGCTGCCGCCGGAACCCAGGTCCGGCTCGCGCTCGAACAGCGCCGCATAGTGGCGCTCGACCGTCAGCAGGGTCGCCAGCACCGCGGTCTCCAGCCCGGCCAGGTCCGCGAACCCCGCGAACGCCGCGAAACGTTCGAAATCGGGCTCGTGGTCCGGCAGCGTCTGCGTCTGTCGGTCGGCCACCATCTGCAACCGGTGCTCCAGGCAGCGCAGCAGCCGGTAGGCCCCGGTCAGCTCGGCAGCCGCTTGCTCGTCGACCCAGCGCCGCTCGGCCAGGGCTGCCAGAGTCGCGCAGGTCTGCGGCAGCCGCAGTTCCGGTACCCGACCGCCCAGGATCAATTGCTGGGTCTGGGCGAAGAACTCGATTTCGCGAATGCCGCCGCGGCCGACCTTGAGGTCGTGGCCGCGCACACGGATGGTGCCGAAGCCGCGATAAGCGTTGATCTGCCTCTTGATCGAATGGATGTCGCGGATCGCCGCGTAATCCAAATGGCGGCGCCAGATGAAAGGCACCAGGTCTTTGAGGAACGCGGCGCCGGCCACCTCGTCGCCCGCGACCACCCGCGCCTTGATCAGCGCCGCCCGCTCCCAGTTCTGACCGTGGCGCTCGTAGTAGAGCTCGGCGGCGTCGCTGGACAGCGCCAGCGGGTGGCCGGGCGGGTGCGGCCGCAGGCGCAGATCGGTGCGAAAGACGTGGCCGTCCTTGGTCTTGGTCTCGAGCAGATAGACCAGCCCCCGGGCGAGCCTGACGCAGAACGCCATTGGCCCCTCGGGGCCGCGGTAGGGTAGGCGGCCCTCGTCGAACAGCACGATCAGGTCGATGTCGCTCGAATAATTGAGCTCGGCCGCGCCGTGCTTGCCCATGCCGAGCACGAAGACGCCGCTCTCGGCGGCCGCCCGACCCGCGTCGGCGAGTGCGACCTCGCCGCGTTTCGCCGCCTCGAGCAGGAGATGTTGCAGACATAGCTGGGTGGCCCGGTCGGCGAGTGTCGTCAGAGCCGCCGTCACCTGCTCGACCGGCCATAGGCCCATCAGGTCGCAGAGACCGATCAGCAGTGCGTGCCGGCGCCGGGCGCGGCGGAGGGCCGCCATCAGTCGGGTCCGCTCGCCTACCGGCAGCTCGGCCAGCTCGCCGACCAAGGCTGCGTAGGCAGGCGCCGGGCCCTGCTCCAGCAGCTGGCGCAGCACGCCGGGCTCGGCGAGCAGGCAGTCGGTCAGGAACGGGCTGCCGGCAAACACACCGCTGACCAGCTCGCGCTCGCTGCCGCTTGCCAGCGTGCCGCGGACGAAGTCGGCGAGCGCTGGGTCGGTGGTGGTCTCCGCCAGCTGCCGCCACCGCTTCAGCCCACGCTCGGCCGGAAGCGGATCTGCGACGCGGGGTGGTGAGAGGCAGATCGGTGTCACCAATTCTGGGTCCTGAGCGCGACGAGCGAGGCGGGAACATCGGTTAGCCCGCCCGCCATGGTCAAGCTTCATTGCCGGCGCGCTTGCTGCGGCGCCATCGCTGGTCGATGTTGCGCGGAGGGGCGGCCGAGGCCGCGCGAACCGCCTGGAATTCCTCGCCGATGCGTCGCCTGCTCAAGATCGTTCTCGTCGTCTGCCTGTTGCTCGCCGGCGCAATCGGGGCCTTGCTGTGGCGCCTCGACCGCGGCCCGATCTCGCTGACCCCGCTGCAGCCGATGATCGAGGCGCTGATCGCGCGCGGCTCGCCCTACGCCATCACGTTCACCCAGCCGAGCCTGGTCTGGCTGAGGGACCAAGGCACCGTGGCCTTGGAGACCCACGACGTGGAGGTGCGCACGCCAGCCGGCGAGTTCGTCGCGAGCGCGCCGCTCCTGCGCGGCACGGTAGGAGTTCTGGCCGCTCCTGGTCGGGTGGCGCATCGACTTGGTCGAGGCTCAGGTCGAGCTGCCGCAGATCGAGCTGACCCGCGACGAGGACGGCAAGCTGGTTCTGAGCTTCGCCGGCCAGCTCGCCGCATTGGGCGTCGGAGAGGCAACGGGTGGCGCCGGCGTCGGGGCATTGCTCGGGGATGGCTCGGGGAGCGGCGATCCTCGGCTGGCGGCACTCCGGCAGGTGCGGGTTACCGCCCCGTCACTTGAATTCGTCGACACGCGATCCGGCGACCGCGCCACCGCCGCCAATCCGGTGTTCGACCTCCAGCGGGTGGGCGATGCCTGGCGGGCATCGCTTTCCGGCCAGCTCGGCAGCGGTCGTGTCGAGGCGACATCTGAAGCGGGC
Source organism: uncultured Alphaproteobacteria bacterium (assembly GCA_963798145.1). Lineage (GTDB taxonomy): Bacteria > Pseudomonadota > Alphaproteobacteria > Geminicoccales > Geminicoccaceae > Benzoatithermus. Next base: position 117,843 of record CAWCSG010000011.1, on the reverse strand, counting down.
GCACGGCCGGGGCAGCAGCAGCTCACGATCGAGCTGCATGGGCTCCAGGCAAAGGATTTCAGCGCCTTCGCACCCAGTGTGCCGCTTGCGGGTCTGGCTATGCCAGTTTCGGGCACGGTGCATCTCACCGTCGATTTGGCGACCTCCCAGATCGGCGCCGCTACGGTGAACCTGTCTGCGGCCGCGGGCACGATCGAGGCGCCGGCACTGCAGCTGGCCCCGCTCGCCATCAACAGCGCCGAACTCCAGGGTGAGTTCGACGTTCATGCACGGCAGGCGAAGATCGACCAGCTCCGGCTCGTCGCGGACGGGTACGCGTTGGGCGTCTCTGGGACGGTCGGGGATTCGGCGGGTGACCTCGTGGCCGACATCAAGGTCGCCGCGCAGGAGCTCGACGTCGCGGACATTCTGGCGCTCTGGCCGGGTGCGGTCGCCGGCGATGCCCGCGCCTGGATCGTGGCCAACGTCCCGGTCGGCAGGATCGGCAACGCCACATTGCAGATCCGAGACGGCAACACGCACCCCGATCAGCCCGACCTCGGCGCCGCGTTCACTTTCAGCGGCGTCCAGGTCCGCTATCTCGACACGTTTCCGCCGGCCACCGGCCTGAACGGCAGTGCCAGCCTCGCCGGCAACAGCCTGGGCTTCAAGCTCAGTGCCGGCCGGACCGGCGAGGTCGACCTCACCGGCGGCTCCGTGTCGCTGAGCAACCTGATCGGCGACGCGACGACGCGGCTTCAGGTGCAGGCCGACCTGCGTTCGACGGTGCCCGCGGCGATGCGGCTGCTCGATGCCGAGCCGGTCGGGCTGCACAAGGCCACCGGACTGTCCGCCGACGCGGCCTCCGGCCAACAGACCACCAAGCTCGAGCTGAGCTTGCCGCTGCTCGACAAGATCCCGCCCAACCAGATCAAGTACAAGGCGGCAACCCAGTTCACCGACCTCGAGCTGCGGGACGCACAGCCGGGCTACAGTCTGGCGGCCGCCAACCTGCCACTGGTCGCGGATCCGGCCGGCATCGGCGCCAAGGGCGAGGTGCGCGTGAATGGCGTACCGTTCCAGGTCGACTGGCGCGAGAACCTGACCCCGGTCAAGGGCGTCAGCAGGACCCTCAAGGCGTCGGGCTCGCTGGACGCGGCTGGCGCCCGGGCGCTGGCCATTGACTGGCCGGAGCAGATCGGCGGCGCCGTCGGCTTCGACGCCAGCCTGGTCGAGGCCCGCAGCCCGTTGCGGACGGCTGAAGTCGCCCTCGACCTGCGCCGCGCCACGCTCCACCTGCCGGCGCTCGTGCTGACCAAGCAGGCGGGGCAGCCGGGCACCGTCTCCGCGCGTCTGGTGCAACCCGACCGGCGCAGTCTGAGGGTCGAGCAGGGTCGGGTCGAGGTGGCTGGCTGGTCGGCCGAAGGCGATGTCGAGCTCGGCCTGGAGCCCACGCAGGTCGAGCACGTCGTGCTGCGGCGCCTGACCTCGCCTCTGGGCGACCTTACTGCCGACCTGTTCGCGAATGAGGGTGGCTGGCGCGGCGGCGTCGATATCGGGCGGCTGGACGTTAGACCGCTGTTACAGGCAGGCGGCTCGGGCGGCGGCGACGATAAGACCGTGCCGGACCTCAATTTGCGGATCAGCGCACAGCAGCTCCGCCTGGGCGACGCGCCGTTCTCGCGACTTACCGGCTCGATCGAGCATCGCGGCGGCATCTGGTACGCTGCCGACCTGCGCGGCAATATCGAGGACAGCACGGTCAATCTTGATGTCAGCACGGTCAAGCGGCAGACCGCCTTCAGTCTGCGCGGCAGCGACGCCGGCTGGCTGATCCGTGGCCTCACGACGTCCGACAACGGCATCCGCGGCGGCAACTTCCGGCTTACGGCCGATCTCCGGCAGACGCCGGGTGCGATCAATGGCGACGGTGAGCTGAAGATCCGTAACTTCACGCTGTGGGGTGCGCCGACGATTGCCCGGATCATCTCCCTGGCCTCGTTCACCGGCCTGGGCAATGCGCTGAGCGGCAGCGGCGTGCCGGTCGATCGGCTGGTCGCGCCGTTCAGGCTGCAAGGTCAGACGCTCACGCTGGAGCAGGCACGGCTGGTGGGCAGCAACATCGGCGCCCGTGCCGATGGCACGATCGACCTCGCCGCGGACCGCCTGAACATCAACGGCACCGTGGCCCCGGCCTACACGGTGAACCGGATCCTCGGCCGCATCCCGATCGTCGGCCAGATCCTGTCGGGCAGCGGCTCCGATGCCGCGTTGGCCGCCACCTTCAGCGTCACCGGTCCGATCGGACAGCCGTCCGTCAGCGTCAACCCGCTGGCCGTCCTGGTGCCAGGCATGATCCGCGACCTGTTCAGCGCGATGACTGCGGACGAACCCGCGAGCGGCGGCAGCGTCGACCAGCGCTGAGCGGTCAGGCCGGGCGCACCAGCACGTGGCGCTTGCGGCCGGCGGAGAGTTTGATCTGGCCGTCGCGTACCTCGCCCTGGCCGACCAGGGTGGTCTCGTCGTCGATCCGCTCGTCGTTGAGCCGGGCGCCGCCGCCGCGCACCAGCCGGCGCGCCTCGCCGTTCGAGGCGGCGAGGCCGGCCAGGACCAGCAGTTCGATCACCGGCATGCCACGCTGGAGCCGGGCCACGTCGCAGCCGACCACCGGCAGGCCCTCCATGGCCTCGCTGCCCCCTTCGAACACGGCGCGGGCGGCGGTGGCCGCTTGCTCGGCGGCCTCGACGCCATGGCACAGGCTGGTCGCCTCGAACGCCAACACCTTCTTGGCCTCGTTGAGCTCCACGCCCGCCAGCTGCTCGAGCCGCGCCGTCTCGTCCAGCGGCAGCTCAGTGAACAGTCGCAGGAACCGGCCTACATCGGCATCCTCGGTGTTGCGCCAAAACTGCCAATACTCGAACGGCGTGCGCTTGCTGCCATCCAGCCAGACTGCCCCGGCCGCGGTCTTGCCCATCTTCTGGCCGGCGGCGGTGGTGATCAGCGGCGTGGTCAGGCCGAACAAATGGGTGCCGTCGATCCGGCGGCCGAGCTCGACCCCATTGACGATGTTGCCCCACTGGTCCGAGCCGCCCATCTGCAGCCGCAGACCATGACGCCGCGACAGCTCGAGGAAGTCGTAGGCCTGCATCACCATGTAGTTGAACTCGAGCAGCGTCAGCGGCTGCTCGCGCTCCAGCCGCAGCTTCACCGAATCAAAGGTGAGCATGCGGTTGATGGTGAAGTGCGTGCCGAAGTCGCGCAGGAACGGGATGTATTCCAGCTGATCCAGCCACACCGCGTTGTCGACCAGCCGGGCGCCCCCAGGGCCGAAGTCGAGGAATTTGCCGAGCGACCGCTCGATGCCGCGTTTGTTCGCGTCGATCTGCGCGTCGGTCAACAGCTGCCGGCTGGCATCCTTGCCTGACGGGTCACCCACCTTGGTCGTACCGCCGCCGACCAGCGCGATCGGCTGGTGCCCGGTCTTCTGCAGGTGGCGCAGCATCATGATGCTGACCAGATTGCCGACATGCAGGCTGTCGGCGGTGCAATCGTAGCCGACATAGGCGGTGACGGCGCCGCCGGCCGCGAGCAGATCGAGGCCGGCGAGATCCGTGCACTGATGAATGAAGCCCCGCTCCTCCAGCGTGCGGAGGAATTCGGAGCGTAGACTGGTCACCGAACTCGCGTCAGCGGGCCAGCGCCATCGGGCGCTCGGCCGGCTTCAGGCGCTTGTTGAGATAGGCCTCGCACAGCTCCTCAAGCTCGGCATGGTGGTCGGTGAAGTAGTGATCCGCACCTTCGAGGCAGCTGTAATCGATCGTGATGCCGCGCTGCTGCGACAGCTTGTTGACCAGCTTCACCACCGCCTCGGGCGGGCTCACCGTGTCCCGGTCACCGTGCGCGATCAGGCCCGAGGCCGGGCATGGGGCCAGGAAGGTGAAATCATACATGTTGGCGGGTAGGCTGGCACACATGAAGCCGACGATCTCGGGCCGCCGCATCAGCAGCTGCATGGCGATCCAGGCGCCGAACGAGAAGCCCGCGACCCAGCAGCCGGTGCTGTTGGGGTTGTGACTCTGCATCCAGTCCAGCGCCGCCGCCGTGTCGCGAAGCTCGCCCTGGCCGTGGTCGAACACGCCCTGGGAGCGGCCGACGCCGCGGAAGTTGAACCGCAATACCGAGAAGCCGCGTCGCGCGAACATGTGGAACAGGCTGTAGACGATGCGATTGTTCATCGTCCCGCCATGCAGCGGATGCGGGTGCAGGATGATCGCCAACGGTGGCGTTGGGCCCTCACCATGGACGTAACGGCCTTCCAGCCGCCCATCCGACCCATTGAAGATCACCTCGGGCATTCCGTTCTCCAGCGCGTGGTCTAGCGCCTTTATGGTGTCGCCGCCGACGGCATCGGCATCTTCCTGCCGCTGCCCGGTCTGGACGTTGACCCGACCTGTACCCTATATAGTGGTCAGGAAGAGCTTTCCGCCGCGAAGGTGCGCCCGCGCATACCCGCTCACGCTTTGGGCGTGGCGGGCGAACGGGATGCACAAGAGCGGACGTGGCATATAACAGGCCAGGGCCGATGTTCAAGAGTCTCCGCGAGGATGTCGAAGCTGTCTTTCAGCGCGATCCGGCTGCGAGGTCGCGGCTGGAAGTGGCGCTGTGCTATCCCGGCATCCATGCTGTGGGATTCCATCGCGTGGCGCACGGGCTTTGGGTCCGGGACTGGAAGCTCGCTGCCCGGTTTGTCTCGCAGCTCGCTCGCCTGTTCACGGGCATCGAGATACACCCCGGTGCCACCATCGGGCGACGCTTCTTCATCGACCATGGCATGGGCGTGGTGATCGGCGAGACGGCCGAGATCGGCGACGACGTCACGCTCTACCAGAGCGTGACATTGGGTGGGGTCAGCCTCGACCCCGGCAAGCGTCACCCGACATTGGGCAACGGCGTGGTGGTCGGCGCCGGCGCTGCGATTCTGGGGCCGTTCACGGTCGGTGACGGCGCGCGGATCGGCTCCAATGCCGTGGTGGTGAAGGAGGTGCCGCCGGGCGTCACCATGGTCGGCATCCCGGCGCGGCCGGCCGGCCCGCAGCCGGTGCCCGACGAGGCGTTCTGTTTCTCTCCGTACGGCACCACTCCCGGTAGCGTGGCGCTCGACCCCGTGACCCGCAGCCTCGAGCGTCTGGCCGACCGGGTCCGCGAACTTGAGCTGCGGCTGGGCGACCCCGAGGACGAGGCCGTGCGCGAGCCGGTGCGGGCGATCGCCTGCCGCCCGTGACGTCGCCCGGCGGCCGCCGTCGCCTGAAGTCAGAGATCGCCTACCTCGACCATGCGGCCACGACGCCGGTGCGACCGGAGGTGGTGCTCGCCATGGCCGAGGCTATGGCGGAGCCGGGCAATCCGTCTTCGGTCCATGGTCCCGGCCGTCGTGCGCGCGCCATGGTCGAGCGCGCCCGAGGGCGGCTAGCCGATCGGCTTGCGGTCGCGTCCGACCGGGTCGTCTTCACCAGCGGTGGGACCGAGGCCAATCATCTGGCGCTATCGGGCATCGGCGGCACGGTGCTGGTTTCCGCTGTCGAGCATGCCAGCATCCTCGAGGCAGTGCCGGATGCGCCACGCATTCCGGCGGATGCGGATGGGCGGGTCGATCTCGCCGCTTTGAGCGGGATGTTGTCTCACTATCGCCCGGCCTTGGTCGCGGTGATGCTGGCCAACAACGAGACCGGGGTGGTCCAACCTATCGCCGAGATCGCCCGGTTGACGCGCCAGCATGGCGCGCTGCTGCATTGCGATGCGGTCCAGGCGTTCGATAAGCTGCCATTCACCCTGGCTGGCCTCGATGCCGACCTACTCACCGTGTCGGCGCACAAGCTGGGCGGGCCCCCCGGCGTCGGTGCGCTGATTCTGCGCGAGGGCCTGGAGCCGCAACCGCTGCAGCGTGGCGGCGGCCAGGAGCGGCGCATGCGCGCCGGCACGGAAAACCTGCCGGGCATTGTCGGCTTCGGCACGGCTCTCGATTACGCCGCGGATTGGCTTCAGCTGGACTACTGGCGCGATCGGCTCGAGGCGGGGGCACTCGCGCTTGATCCGCAGGTACGGGTCGTCGGCGCGGCCGTCGAGCGGCTGCCCAATGTGACCTGCCTGCTCACCCCCGGCCTCCCCGCCGAAACCCAGCTCATGGCGCTCGATCTCGCGGGTGTTGCCGTGAGTAGTGGAGCCGCGTGCTCGTCAGGCAAGGTTGGCCCGTCGCATGTCCTGGCGGCGATGGGTCTGCCGCCCGATCTCGCTCGCTGCGCCATCCGCGTGAGCCTTGGCTGGTCGAGCACGGCGGCCGATATCGAGCGGTTCCTGACGGTTTGGGGTGATTTGATCGCGTATCGCCGGAGCAGGCGCGGGCAATGGCCAGCGCAAGTCAAGGTGGCTTGACAGGTGCACGTCATCGGCATAGTTCGATGGCACTAATTCTACCTTAGAGTATCATTCAGCAGACTGGAAACGTCGTGCGGCTCGCCCGGCCCCACCGTCGCAACCTCACCACGTGGCTTGGCGGCGCCTCGGCACCGCGCGTGCAATCCAGGCTGTCTGAGCAAGGGTCACCGCGGCACCGTGGCGGCCACACCGGCGGAATACCGGAGCGCATTCCGCTGGCCGAGCTCGCGGACCGCCTGCCGATCATCCTGTTCGAGCTGGATCGCCAGGGTTGTTACACGCGTTGCGAAGGTGGCGGCCTCGCGCTGATGGGCAGCCGGCCCGGCCGCGTCCTGGGCCAGTCCATCTTCGAGCTCTATGCCGAGCTGCCGGAGTTGGCTCGAGCCGTTCGCATGGCATTGGGCGGCGTGGAGACCAATCGTTCGATCGAGGTGCATGGCCGCCTGCATGAGGTCACGTTTCTACCGAGGCGCGATGCGTCCGGCGCGATCGATGGGCTGATCGGCATTTCGCACGACGTCACCGATCTGCGCGGCACGGCCGCCGAACTCGCCTCGAGCGAGCGCCAGCTGCGAGCCAGCGAAGCCCGCTTCCGCTCGCTGATCACCAACATGCGCGACATCATCTTCTCGCATGGCGGTGAGGGTGATAGCGCGCACGGCTATGACGACACCGGGCCGGCCATTTTCGGCGCGGATGCGCACCGGCTCGCTGGCACGATCGACGAGCATGGGCGGCCGTGCCTCGATACCTGGTACAATGCGATACATCCCGACGATCGCGCGGCGTACCTTGCGGCCGAGCGTCGGCGGAAGGCGCATCACGAAGGCTATACGTTGGAGTACCGAATCAACCACCCCGTCACCGGCGAGCTGCGCTGGATGCGGGAGGTGGCTTGGGTCGCCCGCGACGACGCGCTGGGGCGCACCAGTCTCGACAGCTACATCCTGGACATCACCGATCAGAAAAATATCGAGATCGCCCTCACCGAGAGCCGGGAGCGTTATCGCACGTTAATCGAGGCGGCTCCGGTCGCGATATTGATTTATGCCGGCGAACGCTGCGTCTACGCGAACCCGCGCGCCGTCCGCTTGCTGCGCGGCAGCCGTCCAGAAGACGTCCAGGGACGCAACTTGCTCGATCTCTTCCCGGCAGGGGAGGCGGCGGAGCTGCGCGCCAGGCTGGCATCGCTCGTCGGTGGCGCCGATGGGATGGCGGCGCGCGAGGTGACCTTGATCCGGCTCGATGGTGAGCGGGTGGCAGCCGAGGCCAGCGCGGTCGCGGTTCTCGAGCGCGGCGGCCCGGCGATTCAGCTGGTCCTCGTCGATCTTTCGGAGCGCAAGCGAGCCGAGGCGCTGCATCACCTGGCGCAGTACGATTCCCTCACCGGACTGCCCAATCGCGCCCTGCTGATGGAACGGCTGGGTCAGGCGGTGGCGGCGGCGAAACGTGGTGCCACCAGTTTCGGCTTGATGCTGCTCGATCTCGACCGGTTCAAGGCGGTCAACGACGAGTTCGGCCATGCCGCCGGCGACGACCTGCTGCGCCAGGTCGCGAAGCGGATGCGCCGCGTGATCCGCGAGGTCGACACGCTGGCGCGGCTCGGCGGCGACGAGTTCGTGCTGCTGCAAGCGCATATAGGTGAACCCGAGGCGATGACGCTGGTCGCCAGCCGGATCGTCGAGGCAATGGCGGCGCCGTTCCGCATCGATCGCCAAGAGATTCGAGCCGGGGTGAGCATCGGCATCGCCAGCTGCCCGCAGGACGGCACCACCATCGACGCCCTGTTGCGGCAGGCGGATCTGGCGCTCTACCGGGCCAAGGAGCAGGGCCGTGGCCGCTTCTGCTTTTTCGAACCCGGGCTTGACGCCGCGATGGAGGCGCGCCGGCAGTTGGCCGAGGAGCTGCGGCTGGCCTTGGAGCGCGACGAGCTGCATTTGATCTACCAGCCGCAGGTCGATCTCGTCTCGCGACGGGTGGTCGGCGTCGGGGCGCTGCTGTGCTGGCGGCGACCTGGGCGCGGGCTGGTCGCGCCCAGCGAGTTCATACCGGTCGCCGAGGCTACCGGTCTGATCCGCCCGCTCGGCGACTGGGCCCTGGATCGGGCATGCGCCCAGGCGCGCACATGGCGTGACGCCGGCCTGGAGCTGCGGGTCGCGGTCAACATTTCCGCTGTCCATCTGCGTCGGCCCGACTACGCCGCGCATGTTGCGTCGGTATTGCGCGCGCACGGTCTGCCCGCAGCCCAGTTGTGCCTCGAGCTGACCGAGACGGTGCTGACCGATCCTCGGCTCGAGGACCTGGCCACGGTACTCGATGGGCTGGCCGGGATCGGCGTCAGTCTGACGATCGAAAATTTCGGTTTGGGCAACTCGTCGCTGCTGAACCTACGCAGGTTGCCCGTCCAGCAGCTCAAGATCGACTTTGTGCTGATCGACGAGATCGACCGCGACGCGGATTGCGAGGCCATCGTGCGCGCGACGATCGGGCTCGGGCACAGCCTGGGCAAGCGCGTGATGGCCGAGGGGGTGGAGACCGAGGCGCAGCATGCGTTGCTCGCCGCCCTCGGGTGCGACCAGGGCCAAGGCTTCCTCTACGCCCGCCCCGACCGCGCGGAGGCTTTGCGGCCGTACCTGGAGGTGCATGCGCAAGCACCCCTTAACCGCTCATCGACCGAGCGGTGCTAGACCTGACGGCGACACGGTTGCCGAAGGGGATGGATGGCGCATTCCGACGACCGCGGAGAGCCGGTGCAGCCCGTCGCGCGGGGCGACGAGGCGGCGGTGTCCGGGCAACGACGCGCTGAATTTCAGCGGCGCGCTCGCGAGCAGCTCCTGTTCGATCTTGCGATCATCGACATGAGCTTGGGCTGCTTCAATCGTGCGTATCTCGTCCATCGCGCCCGGGAGGAGATCGCCCGCCGTGCGCGCTACGGCCAGCGCCTGTCGATCCTGCTGCTGGAGGCCGACCGGCGGCTGCCGGGCGCACTCGACTCAGGCCCGCGCGAGAGCCTGCTCAAGGAGATCGTGGCCATCGCCCAGCTGTCCGTGCGGCCGACCGACATTCTGGGCCGCTGGCAGGCCGGCGAGCTGTTGCTGCTGCTGCCGGTCACCGGACTCGCCGGCGCCACGCGCTTCGCCCGCCGTCTGTGCGCCGCTGTCGCGGCCGCGGCGCCAGGCCGCTCAGCGGGTGGCCTCGCGGCCAGCATCGGCATCGCGACCTCGCTCGGCCGTGAGGAGCCGCTGGAACTGTTGGTGCAGCGCGCCCGATCGGGACTGCTCGACACGCGCGCCAGCGGCTCGGGGCTCCCCGGTATCGGCTGAGCCGTTGGCCTTGTCTTCTAGCCGGCCATGCCGACATAGTGGAGGTATCGAATTGCAGCGGCCCGCTTGGGCCGGAAGGGTGACGATGGCGATGGCACGTTCTGCGATCTCGCTGACGCCCGCGGCGGCTGGGCGAGTGCGCGAGTTGCTGGCGAGCCAGGGCGATGGCGCGCTGGGTCTGAAGCTGGGCGTCAAGCCTTCGGGTTGTTCGGGCTTCAGCTACCAGCTCGACTTCGCGCGCGAGATCGCGCCTGGTGCCGAGGTGGTCGACCTCGACGGCATCAAGCTGGTGATCGACCCGATGGCCGTGATGTACGTGCTGGGCACGGAGCTCGACTTCGTTGAGGACAAGCTCGGCGCGCAGTTCGTGTTTCGCAACCCTAACGAGAAGGCGCGCTGCGGCTGCGGCGAGAGCTTCTCGGTCTGAGGCAGCCCGTGCCGTCCGTGACCTTCGTCCTGCCCGACGGCAGCGCACGCGCGTACGATGTCGCAGCCGGTCTGACGCTGCTCGACGTCGCCCGCATCCATGACCTCGCGATCGAGGGTGCCTGCGGGGGCTCGATGGCCTGCGCCACCTGCCACGTCGTGGTCGACGAGGCGTTCTTCGACCGGCTGCCCGATCCCTCGGCCGAGGAGGAGGACATGCTGGACCTCGCCGCCGAGCTACGCCCGACCTCGCGCCTGGGCTGCCAGCTACGCGTGACCGCGGCACTCGACGGCTTGGTCGTGCGTGTCCCGCGCACCACGCTGCTGGGCTGGCCATGACCCTCGACCTGGGTCTCGGCCGCCCTCCCGCCGACTGCCGCGTCGTCGTCGCCATGTCCGGCGGCGTCGACAGCTCGGTCACCGCGGCGCTGCTGGCCGAGGCCGGATACGAGGTCGTCGGCATCACGCTGCAGCTCTACGATCAGGGCGCGGCGACTGCCCGCAAAGGCTCCTGCTGCGCCGGCCGCGACGTCCGCGACGCCCGGGCCGTGGCCGAGCGCCTCGGCATCGCCCACTACGTGCTCGACTTCGAGGCTCGCTTCCGCGCCGCCGTGATCGACGATTTCGCCAAGGATTATGCCGAGGGCCGCACGCCGATCCCCTGCGTGCGCTGCAACGAGCGGATCAAGTTCCGTGATCTGCTCGAGATCGCGCGCGATCTCGGCGCCGACGCCCTGGCGACCGGCCACTACGCGCGCCGGGTGCGAAGGCGGGCAGGGGCCGGAACTGCACCGCGCCGCCGACCCCGCCAAGGACCAAAGCTACTTCCTGTTCGCCACGACCCCGGTCCAGCTGGAGTTTCTCCGCTTCCCGCTCGGCGGCCTCGACAAGGCTGCGACCCGCGCCCATGCGCATCGCCTGGGCCTGACGGTCGCTGACAAGCCCGACAGCCAGGACATCTGCTTCGTGCCCAACGGCCATTACAGCGACGTCGTGGCCCGCCTCCGCCCCGACGCGTTCGCGCCCGGCCAGATCGTCCACATCGACGGCCGCGTGCTCGGCCCCCATAGCGGCATGGCGCAGTTCACCGTCGGCCAGCGCCGTGGCCTCGCCGTCGCCGACGGCGAGCGCCTCTACGTTGTCGGCATCGAGCCCGCCACGCGCCGCGTCGTGGTCGGGCCCAAGCAGGCGAGCCTGGGTGCGGTGATCGAGCTCGCCCAGGTCAACTGGCTGGGCACGCCCCCGGCCCTGGGCGACGCTATCCCGGTCGCCGTCCAGCACCGCTACAATGCCCCACCCGCCACCGCCCGCCTCGAGGCCCTGGCCGACGGCCGCGCGGTCGTCACCCTCGATAGCCCGCAGCCCGGCATCGCCCCCGGCCAGGCTTGCGTCTGCTGGGCCGGCACCCGCCTGCTTGCCGGCGGCTGGATCGTCCGCGCGCCGCTGCTCTGGCAGGACCAGGGCACCCGGCTGAGTGCTTGACAGCCCAGACACCCGCCCCTAGATCACGCCAGCCCCGAATGACCCTGGTCAAGGCCGGTTTGCGCCTGGCAGCGCAGGCACAATGGGCCGCGTGGCGGAGTAGCTCAGTGGTAGAGCAGGGGAATCATAATCCCTTGGTCGGGGGTTCAAATCCCTCCTCCGCTACCAATTGCCTCGGCAGCCGCCTCACGTCCCCGTGCGCGAGCCCGCCGGCGCACAGGGGAAAGGCCGCGGATTGCGCCTGTGTTGCGAGGTTTTAGCGCCTGGGCGCACCGCCTCTCGCAGCATGCCGGGTGCCGAGTGTTGCAGCCGATCGATTGACTCAAGGTCCGTCTCCAGGCAGCAAGCCTATCCAATGATACAAGGGCTGCGGGCAGCGTCACCTTCTGGGTGATGAGCGGAGTCGATCGACCTGCGATGGCCTCGTGCTGCCTCTGTTCCGTTGCTCCTACCGAAAAGCCGGAATCATGTAGTATGCGGGGTCTCCTCTTGTTGAGTCGTTTTTTAAGGTCGGGCATTGCCCTCCGTGGCGCCGCATGGCGGTGCAGCGCGCCGTTGTGCCTGGCTGCGCTCACCGCGATCTTGCCGCTGGCCATGCCGCGGCCAGCCCTTGCCGGCAACGGCGTCGGTGCCTGGTCGGAAATGGCCGACTGGCCGCTGATCCCGTTGCATGCGATTCTGATTCCAGACGGCCGGGTCCTGACCTACGGCAGCAATCGCGACGGCAGCCAGACCGGCAGGTTCGTCTACGATATCTGGAGCCCGAGCAAGGGACTCTCCTGCCGGGGAACGAGGCGGCGGCGCATTGGACGCTGCCCAACAAGACCGGGACCGACCTGTTCTGCAGCGCGCAGATCATCCTGCCGCAGAGCGGTGACGTGGCCCTGCTCGGTGGCGACGTCTGGAACGGGTCGGCGACGACCAATTTCGGCAACCGGCAGTCGACCGTGTTCAGCGCCGCCGCTGGCGATACGCTGGTCCGCGGCGCGAACATGCACCAGGCGCGCTGGTACGCCACCGCGACCACGCTGCCGAACGGCGACATCTACATTCAAGGCGGCAAGGGCCCGCCCGGCGCCGGGGTCGGCTCGAATCGCCCCGAGGTTCGCGGCCAAAGCGGCTACTACCGCCTGCTGAGTGGCGTCGACACCGCCGATATTTACTGGTGGTATCCGCGCAACTGGGTGGCGCCGGACGGGCGGATCTTCGGGATCTCCGACCGTGCCATGTATTATGTGAACCCCAAGGGCGCGGGCTCGCTGACGCCGGCCGGCACCCTGCCGGCGGGCGGGCCGAGCGGCGTGACCTCGAGCGAGGTGATGTTCGCCCCCGGCAGGATCCTGCGCGTCGGCGGCGGCTCCATTCTGTCCTCGTCGGGCGGGCCCGGCAAGCGCGCCGCCACGGTGATCGACATCAACAGCGGCGCCCCGGTCGTGACACAGATCGCACCGATGCCCGTGGGGCTGCACTGGGCCAATGCCACGGTGGTTCCGGACGGGCGGGTGGTGGTGACCGGCGGCACCTCCGGCAACAACAAGCTGATCGGCGTCAATTACCGCGCCCTGATCTGGGATCCCAACCGGCCCGACACCTGGACCGTCGGCGCCCGGACCCTGAAGGCCAACGCCAAGCACGCGCGAACCTATCATTCGATCGGCATGCTCCTGCCTGACGCCTCGATCCTGGTCGGCGGCACCGGCGCCAATGTGGCGGCACCGATCAACAACGCCAATGCGGAGATCTACTACCCGCCCTATCTGTTCACGGCTGCCGGCCAGTTCGCGCCGCGGCCGCGCATCACCCAAGCACCCGACATCCTGACCATCGGCACGAACTTCGCCATGGGGGTCGCGAGCCAGCAGGGCGTCAGCCGCGTGACCCTGATCAAGACCGGCTCGGTGACCCACAGCTTCAACATGGAGCAGCGCTTCCTGGAGCTGTCGTTCAGCAACAATGGCGGCCAGCTGCTGGTGAGCGCACCCGGTAGCCTCAACCGCGCGACGCCGGGCAGGTACTTGCTGTTCGTGCTCGACGCGCAGGGCGTGCCGTCGATCGCGCGCATCGTCGCGGTCGCCGCCGCCGGCAATGCGCCGGTTCTGCCGGCCTTCGACGGGCTCGAGTACATCGCCTCCTACCCCGACCTGATCCGCGCCTTCGGCGCCGACCGGGCCGCCGGTGAGCGTCACTACCAGATGTTCGGCAAGGCCGAGGGCCGCGTCCCCGATAGCTTCAACGCCCGCCAGTACCTCGCCAACTACGCCGACCTGCGGCGGGCGTTCGGCACCGATCTGGCAGCCGCGACCCGGCACTATATCACCTTCGGCTTCAGCGAGGGCCGCAACGACAAGCCGTAGCCGCGCGGCAGCCAGCTCGCGGCCGCAGGTGGCGGGCTGCGTCGCGCAATCAGGTCGAGGCAGAGCGCGGCTGCCTGGAGTTGCCGCCTAAGCCGCGTCGCGGAGCGCTTTGCGCTCCAGCGCCTCCTGCCGACGACGCTCGTGGCGGTTGGTGGCGCGCGAAGCGACCGGCGCCGACACGGGCGGCCTGGTCGCGGCCTCGCGCCACGGCTCGGGTTCGCGCGTGCGCGCGGCGGGTGACGGCACCGTCGCCGGCTCGGGTTCGCCCGTGCACGCGGCATGTTCGGCGAGATCGGCCTCGGTGCGGTTCTTCAGGGAGCGCAGCGCCTTGAGCGCGCGGCCGAGGTCGCCGTCGATCCGGGCGCCATAGCGGGCGAAGCCGAGCAGGCGCTTCAGGCTGGCTTCCGACGGCGGGCTTTCCTGCTCGGCCGCGTCGAGGGCCGCGAACTCGAGCCGGCGCAGACGCTGCTGGCGCCACATCGCGGCGACCAGCTCGGCCGCCCAGTGCCGCTCGTAGGCGTCGCGCGGGCGCCAGTCGGCGGCGACGGCCTGCCGCAGCAGGCCCAGCTCCTGGGTGTCCTCGCCGGGCAGGCCGGAAGACGTGCAGGGCGGGCTGGTGCCGGACATTTCCTGCCCGGCGGCGGTGGTGGCATCAGGCATGAGCGAACTCCGAACCGATAGTCGACCCACCAGCTTATCGCGCTATGGCCGATCGACGTCAAGGACCATGATCCTAGAGCGCCTCGACCTTCCGCGAGACCGATCGAGCGCGTCGCGTTTGATGCAGATCAAGGCAGCCGGCGCGCGTCGCCCCTAGGGTGCCTCCAGGACCATCGCCTGGAGTCTCCCATGACCGACAGCGTCGCCGATCGTCTCTATGCCTTCTGCAGCGATACCCGGACCGCCGAGCGGGTCGCGGCGGACATGGGCCGGATGCTGGAGCGCCGCGGCTCCTCCGCGGCCCGGCTGCGCGAGGACCCGCTGGAATGGCTGGCCGCGCAGACGCGCTGCGCCGCCTGCGGCGAGGTCGGGCGCTGCCGCAGCTATCTGGACGGGGGCAAGGACGACCCGGCCGAGTTCTGCGCCAACGCCGCCGAGTTCGCCTCGTTGCCGGCGAAGAAGTAGTCTCCGGCGCGACGGCTGGCTCCTGTCAATCTGGGCCGGGAAAGCTATCTCGCCTGCGGGTGCGTAACGTGCGGTGGCGTGCTCGGCACGCCGGTCAGCGACGGGGGAGCGAGATGGTCATGACGGTCCGGATCGGCAGAGACGGCGCGGCCTTTGGTCGGGGCTTGGGCATGGCCGCCCTCGGCGCGCTCGCCTTGCTGCAGGTCGCGACGGCACCTGCCTCGGCGCAATCGCTCAAGGATCTGTCGGGGGCGTTGGGCGCCGCGACGGGCGGCGGGGGGCTGCCGTCGGTGGAGCAGGCGAGCCCGAGCAACCTCTCCGGCGTGCTGGAGTACTGCATCAAGAACAAGTATCTGGGCGGCGGCGACGCGGCGACGGGCAGCTCGGTCCTCGGCAAGCTGACCGGGTCGGGCAAGGCCAAGGAGGACAGCAGCTTCCTGGCTGGCAGCAAGGGCAAGCTGGACACGGGCGGCGGGCAGAGCTTCGGGCTGGGCGGAGAGGGGATCAAGGCGAAGGTGACGGATCAGGTGTGCGATCTGGTGCTGGAGCATGCGCAGTCGTTGCTGTGATTTTGACAGGACCGTTGTCGCGCTCGCTCAGATCATTGGCAAACAGAAATCCCTTTTCTATGTCGATCATCCTTGTATTTTGGTTATATTCACTATTCGGTTGGAGGATGTGTGTAAAGCCTCCAAGCAGAAATTCTCCCTCGTTTACCGGGCACTGGTTCAATCGATTTTGAATCTTTTAAAGTATAGAACACTTCCTTCATCGTATTCTCTGACATTATGCCTGTTATTTCACGCCCTATACTGTTTGTAATTTCTGAATGGTTTTTTAGGTATTCCATGACCGCGGCATGAGGTGATGCAAGTCGCGCATGTCGAATATGAACTATAACGGAGGATTTTCTCAATAATCTCAGGGTTCTTAAGTTTGAGAGCCTTCATTGCATTGAAGGCTGTTTTTAGACCCTCTCCCACATCTTTATTTGGAGGATCTGGAAATTTATTAATTAGTCTGACAATTCGTCCGTTTCTTGCCGCTTGCTCGCGAAGAATATTCTCAGTAGTTACGTGTCCTGCAAGTTTTCCAGGGCTCTGAATTCCAATTCGATTGTCAAATATGCTAATAATAATATCAGAAGGTATACTATAATCTCTATGCAATACGGCATTTGTGATAATCTCGTGGAGCGTCTCATGAGGATATGTTATGGCCTCAAATCCACGTTCGGTATGAATTTTAATTTGTTCAATAATCGATTTCGTCCGACTGACTGCTGCATTTATAAGATCGTAGATACACCCTTCAATTGTTATTGGAATGCCTGCCAAAGTCTCACGCGAACCCTCGGATGCTTTGGTCTTATAGTGGATGATCTTTATGCCAGAGCGTTTCGGCAGAGCGGCTTGTGGTTCGTCATGAAACAAAAGTGTGCCTGCAACTGTCGGCTTTCCGTTAACGAGAAGGCCTTGTTTTCTAAGCCATTCGTCTGGTTCTCCAGTAGGAATGACATTTAGTAAAAATGCAATGATAGTTCGAGAATTCGATATATCATCTGGATTAGAATTGACAACTTCGTCCTCAAAGCTGATGATACCCTTGTCTAATTTAAGTCGTTGTAGGCCATCTGGTGTATCAATCCTGATTTTTCCTGCCCCTTTCCGTAGATAAGGGTGATTGTCCGAGGCGTAGATGATGTCTGTAGTTTTGGCAACCTCAAGCTTTAGGATCAGACCAGGAAGTTGTGCACATCGCAAAAAGTTTGCCTGAAAAAAATTGCCGACGGGCTTCAACGCTTCAACAGTCTGCAGATGCGCATTCGCTGCCTCAATATCTGCAAAGCCACGCCAAGATCGTAACTTGTCGTCACCATTCTTCTGCTCGTCAATGCCGAGATATATATCACCTCCGGACGCGTTTGCGAATGCTGATACAGATTGAGTTAGTTTGGCTGGCCTAATATCTATCGCCTTGACATCGCTAAAGTGTGCTTCTTCGATTTCAATAATTAGACGAGCCTGTTGCAAAGAAATTTCAGATACCGTAGGCATGGTATTCCTCCGCATTAACGATTTCGTGCCCCAGCGTGCTGCTTGTTCACACTAACGCACTGGCCAAGTCAAGCTGCTTCAATTTAGTCGGTGCTAGCGTCATTGTGGAAATGCTCCCACGCCCACCACGATGAACCCCCGATGCCGCCCCGAACTCGTATCCGTCGTCGCCATCGCCTGCCACAGCAGGTCGGCATCGACCCAGAACGGCGGGAACTTGTACCGTGCCACGTCCATCAGCAGCAGGTCGTCGGCGCTGCCGTTGTAGGCGGCGAGCGGCGAGAAGTGGCCGCCGCCCTCGTTGTCGTCGCTGAGCGTGGCGCGTGAGAAATTGACCAGGAGGTAGTGCTGCTTCTGGGCCAGCGTGCGCTTGGCCGCGCGGCGGAACACGGCGGCCGAGCCTGCTATCTTGCAGTCCGGTACGCTGTTGGCCCCCACCCCAGCGCCGCTGCCGCCCGCCTTGCCGGCATGGAAGCAGGTCGCGTGCACGCCAGCTTGCGCGTTGAGCAGGAAGGTCGCCTGGGCCAGGGTCAGGCCCTCGTTCGAGACCGTGTCGAGGTCGAGCCGCGAGCGCGCCTTGGCGTTGAAGATGTTGCACTGGGTGAAGTAGGGGTAGGGCTTGTAGGGGTCGGTCAGCGGCTTGGCGACGGCGCTGGCGTTGAGCACGGTGACGCTGCTGGCGACGCCGCAGAAGGCCTGGGTGACCTGGGTGGTGAAGCTCGCGGCGATGGCCGGGTAGCTGGTGCAGTTGCTGCAGTGGGCGAGCAGGCGCTGGCCCTTCGGCGACAGCAGGCTGGTGAGCCGCGACGGCAGCGGGCCGGCTTCGGTCGCCTCCTCGTGCAGGGCGGTGACGCAGAGCGAGCCGGTGTCGACCGGCGTCGCCGGGGCCGGGGTGGCGCAGGCGAGCAGTGCCAGCAACGCAAGTGCGCCGAGCGGTCGCCGCATGGTTCGCCTCCCCTCGTTCCCCTGGCCGAAACCATAGGTACGCGGGCGATGCGAGGCAATGCGGACCGATGTGCCGAAGGGCGGTCGTCCGGCCCTGGCCCAGCGATCGGATGCAGGAGCCTTCCTCTGGCGGTCCGGCTGAGACGGATGTAGGACCTTGTGCAAACGTGGCTTGGCGGCCCGATTCGCAAGGAAGTACGATGAAGCTCTACTATTCGCCCGGTGCCTGCTCGCTCGGCATCCACGTGCTGCTGGAGGAGATCGGCCGGCCGTACGAGCTGCGGCAGCTCAATTTCCCGGACGGCGAGCAGCACCAGCCGGAATTCCAGGCGGTCAACCGCAAGGGCAAGGTGCCGACGCTGGTGCGCGACGACGGGACCGTGCTCACCGAGTTTCCGGCGATCGCCTGGTGGCTGGCGCTGGCGAACCCTCAGGCACACCTGGTGCCGGGCGACGCCGAGGGTCAGGCGCGCGCCCTGGAAGCGCTGGACTATGTGGTCGGCACCGTGCACGGCCAGGGCTTCGCCCGACTGTTCCGGCCGATGAAGTTCACCCCCAACGAGGCCGACCACGACCAGGTCAAGGCGCAGGGCCGGGAGGTCGCGGAGAAGGGGCTGCGCCTGATGGACGAGGCGTTGGCGGGCAAGGAGTATCTGCTGGGCGATTTCTCGATCGCCGATGCCGCCCTGTTCTATGTGGAATTCTGGGCCGGCCGGCTGGGAGTGGACCTGCCGCCCAACTGCGCGGCGCATTTCACCCGCATGACCGCGCGGCCGGCGGTGCGGCGGGCAATGGAGCAGGAAGGGCTCCCCGGCGCCTGAGACGGATGGTCACTGGCTGGTGACGCCACGCTGCGATAGGTCTGCGTCCGCTTGACGGAGGGGAGTCGCATGGACGAGCCGACGCTGGTCGAGAACCGCACCTTCGACGAGATCCAGCCCGGCGAGAGCGCCTCGCTCGAGCGCACCGTGACCCGGCGCGACATCGAGCTGTATGCCGCCGTGTCGGGCGACGCCAACCCGACCCATCTCGACGAGGCGTTCGCGCGGCAGGCCAAGATGCCGGGGGTGGTGGCGCACGGCATGCTGACCGCGGGGCTGATCTCCAGCCTGCTCGGGAACCGCCTGCCCGGGTGGGGCACGGTCTATGTGGCGCAGGATCTGCGCTTCGCGGCGCCGGTCCATGCGG
The DNA here is from genome assembly GCA_963798145.1 of uncultured Alphaproteobacteria bacterium. Classification (GTDB taxonomy): domain Bacteria; phylum Pseudomonadota; class Alphaproteobacteria; order Geminicoccales; family Geminicoccaceae; genus Benzoatithermus. The sequence continues at coordinate 98,532 of CAWCSG010000011.1, read as the reverse complement.
GCGACCATATCCGGGTCACGGTCACGGCGCGGGAGAAGCACGCAGAGGGCCGGCTGGTCACGTTCGACTGCGACTGCATCAACCAGGACGGCGTGGCGGTGCTGACCGGGACCGCGACCGTGGTGGCGCCGGCCGAGAAGCGCAAGGCCCCGGCGGTCGCGCTGGCGCGGCTGCACTACCAGGACCACGATCATTACGAGGCGCTGATCGCGCGCAACCAGGAGATCCCGCCCGTCGCCTGCGCGGTTGCCCACCCTTGCGACGAGAGCTCGCTTCGGGGGGCGGTCGATGCGGCCCTGGAAGGCATCATCGTGCCGATCCTGGTCGGCCCGGCGGCGAAGATCCGGAGCATTGCCGAGGAGCAGGGCCTGGACATCGGGGGCTACGAGATCGTCGACGTGCCGCACAGCCATGCCGCCGCCGCCAAGGCGGTCGAGCTGGTGCGCAGCGGCAAGGCGCAGCTGCTGATGAAGGGCAGCCTGCACACCGACGAGCTGATGGGCGAGGTCGTCGCCAAGGAGACCGGGCTGCGCACGGCGCGGCGGATCAGCCACGTGTTCCTGATGGACGTGCCCACCTACCCGTTCCCGCTGTTCATCACCGACGCCGCGATCAACATCGTTCCGGACCTCACGACCAAGGTCGACATCGTGCAGAACGCGATCGACCTGCATATCGGGCTGGGCCTGGGCGAGCCGCGCGTGGCGATCCTGGCGGCGGTCGAGACGGTGAGCCCGAAAATGCCGAGCACGCTCGACGCCGCGGCCTTGTGCAAGATGGCCGATCGCGGCCAGATCAAGGGCGGCGTGCTCGACGGGCCCTTGGCGCTGGACAATGCGATCAGCCTCGAGGCGGCACGGATCAAGGGGATCGTCTCGCCGGTGGCCGGGCAGGCGCAGATCCTGGTCGTGCCCGATCTCGAGGCCGGGAACATGCTGGCCAAGAACCTGTCGTTCCTGGCCGATGCCGACGCCGCCGGGATCGTGCTGGGCGCCAAGGTCCCGATCATCCTGACCAGCCGGGCCGACAATGTCCGCACCCGCATGGCGTCCTGCGCGGTGGCGGCGCTCTATGCGCACAACCGGCAGACGGCGACGTGACGGGGGGCACGCTGCTCGTCGTCAATGCCGGCTCGTCGAGCATCAAGTTCCAGCTGTTCCACGTCGGCGGCGCGCAGCGGCTGGAGCTGGCGTTCAAGGGGCAGATGGAAGGGATCGGCACCCAGCCGCACCTGATCGCGCGCGACGGCGACGGACGGACCCTGATCGACGAGCGCTACGAGCCGGCGCAGGTCGGCGATCCCGCGTCCGCCTTGGGCCGGCTCGGCGACTGGCTGGTCGGCCAGCTCGGCGGGGTCCTGCCGCTGGCGGTCGGCCACCGGGTCGTGCATGGCGGCCCGAGCTACAGCGCGCCGATCCTGGTCGACGATGCCGTGGTCGCGGCGCTGGACCTCCTGGTCCCGCTCGCGCCGCTGCATCAACCGGCCAATCTGGCGCCTATTCGCGAGATCCGCCGGCGCTATCCCGGGATCCCGCAGGTCGCCTGCTTCGACACGGCCTTTCATCGCGGCCATCCCGAAGTCGCGGACCGCTACGCGATCGCCGACAGCTGGTACCAGGAGGGCGTGCGCCGCTACGGCTTCCACGGCCTGTCCTACGAGTATATCGCGGGCCGGCTGCGCGAGCTGGACCCGGCGCTGGCGGCGGGCCGGGTGGTGGTCTGCCACCTGGGCTCGGGTGCCTCGATGTGCGCGCTCCGGGACGGCCGCAGCCAGGACAGCACGATGGGCTTCACGGCGGTCGACGGCCTGCCGATGGGCACCCGCACCGGCCAGCTCGACCCCGGCGTGATCCTCTATCTGCTGCAGGCCAAGGGCTTCGACGCTGCCAAGGTCGAACGCTTCCTCTACCACGAGGGCGGGCTCAAGGGCCTGTCCGGCGTCAGCAACGACATGCGCGATCTCCTGGCCAGCGACACGGCCGGTGCCGCGCGCGCGGTCGACTATTTCGTCTACCGGATCGTGCGCGAGACGGGTGCTTTGGCCGCCGCCATCGGCGGCATCGACGGCATCGTGTTCACCGCCGGGATCGGCGAGCGCAGCCCGGGGATCCGCGCACGGGTGCTGGCGGGCCTGGGCTGGCTCGGAGTCGAGTGGGACGAGGCCGCCAATGCGGGCCATGGCCCGCTGCTGTCGACCGCCGCGAGCCGGCTCAAGGCCTACGTCATCCCGACCGACGAGGAACTGATGATCGCGCGCCACACGCTCGGCGTGATCGAGCGCGCCTCCTAGAGCACCGGCACCGCCAGCAGCGGGCGGTGGGCGAGGCGCAGCACCTGCTCGGTGGTGCTGCCCATCAGCCGGTCGAGCAGGCCGTCATGGCCGCGGGTCGCCATCACGATCAGGTCGGCGTCGGTGGCGGTGGCCTGCTCGACGATGGTGGCGACGATCGCACCCTCCGCGTGCAGACGGCGCACGCGCGGCTCGTGCTGCGGCAATACGGTCAGGGTCGGCGCCTCGTCGGCCGGTCCCACATGCAACCCATGGAGCACGGCCTCGCCGCAGCCGAGCGCGTCGGCCACGCGCAGGGCCAGGGAGGCGGCCTCGCCCGGCGTGGCGCCGGCCGCGATCGGCTGGAGGATGTTGCGCAGGCGCGGCGTGCCGGTGGCGGCGTCGACGAAGCCGCGGGCACCCACCGGCAGGAACAGGGTCGGAATCTGCGCCTTGCGCGCCAGGGTCTCGGCGATCGAGCCCTGCAGCATGCGGGCGAGCCCCTCCCTGGCATGGGTCGCCAGCACCAGGAGGTTGCAGTTGTTGTTGTCGACGACCCGCAGCACGCCGTCGGTGGGCCGGGCGTCCGGGATGTCGGCCTTGGTGATCCGCAGGCCGAGCCGGTCGGCCACGGCCGTGGGCTCGGCATCGACCGGCAGCAGCCCCCAGCGCACCAGCGTACTCCGCACCCCAGGGAACGCCGCCCAGTCGCCATCCTCGCCGGCATCCAGGTTCTCGGCATGGACGAGGTAGAAATGTCCCCGCACGGCCAGCGCCAAGCGCAGGCCGTGCGCGAACGCGGCCTCGCTTGCAGAGGAGAAATCGGTGGCGTGGACGATCCGGCTGAAATCGTCGGTATCGAGCGGGGCGGTCGAGGTCATGGGCGGGGCAGCTCCGACGTGTTTCAACGAAAGCGCACCGATGAGCCTAGCGGTCCCGCCGCAATGCAGCAACTTGGCGCAGACTCAGATGGAGGCGAGGCAACCAGCGTCCACGTAGAGGAACTGGCCGGTGACATACCGTGCCGCATCCGCGCACAGGAACACCGTTATGCCGACCAAGTCGCGCCGCTCGCCGCGGGGGATTTTCGCCCGCCTCCCTGCGCCCAGACGGTGTCGGCGTAGAAGCGCCTCGGTGAGCTCGGCCACCGGTGGTCGCCGGTGTGCCCGAGGTCGGCGTGCTGACACCGCCGACGCCCGCGGGTGGGATCGACCGGGATACGAGGGTAGCCCGACCGGGCCGTCAGCTCTCGGGCCTTGTGATGGTCGGCCGGCGCCGGCGCAGGAATGACGGCCACCGCGACGCATGACTAAGACCCTCGCCGAGGGACGGCTTGATGGCCTCGGACGGCACCATCGGTTCGTGATCGGGCGACCCCACTGGGGGAAACGGCATCGTGCCGGACATCTCGGCCTTCTCGGCGAAGTCGTACTCAGGGAACGGCAGCCGCTTCTCGTCACGCCACTGCTGCACTTCCGCTTCGGTCGTCGCCCCGCGCGCGGTGTCGATGCCGCCGTCGCGGGTGAAATAGACCGTCTGCGACGGGAACGCGAAGCCGGTCCCAGAATCGCGGACGATCTCGGCGATCTTGAAGTTGAGGTCTTCCTTGACCGCCAGAAACTCGTTCCAGTCCGCGGACTCGATGAACGCGAACACGTCCAAGACGTAGGCCGAATCGCCGAACTCGCCCAGCCGTACACGGGCGGGGTCGGGCAGGACCTTGCTGTGCTGGATCAAGAGCTTCCTGATCTTCGCCGCGACGTAGCGCAGCTGATCCGGTGTCGTCTCGTAGCGCAGCCCGATCTTGCACTGGAACAGGTTCATGTCGCGACGGGTGAAGTTCACGATCTGCATCTGGGAGAATTCGGCATTCGGGACCGTGATCACGGTCCGGTCCAGTCCGCGGAGGCGGGTCGAACGCAGACCGATCTCCTCGACGGTTCCCAACTTGTCGCTGAAGGCACAGAACTCGCCGACCCGGACCGGCTTGTCGGCAAACAGGACGAAGCCACCGACGAGGTTCTCGAGAGTAGGTCGAATCGCGAGCGCCACGGCCAGGCCGCCAACGCCGAGGCCAGCGATGATCGGCGTTACGCTCAATCCGAACTCGCTCGCCGCATCCAAGATGACCAGCAACACGCCAACGATGCTCAGCATGCGGAAACAGAGGCGGATCAGCGCTGCGTCGAGACTGCTCTTGCCGGCGGCGAAGCCCCGTACAACAGCCCCGCCGATCCAGCCGATCACGATTGCGACCAGCCACGCGAGCAAGGCGTAGCGCACTGCGGTGAGCGCGATGGCCGTGGCAATCCCCGGTCGCTCGCGGAATACCACCACGCTCTGAATGAACCAACCCAGGCCCACGACAGCCAGCAGCGCGACCAGCGCCGCCACAGGTTGGCCGATTCGCCACTCCACGCCGGCCCGTCGGCAGGTCTTGTCGAGCTTTCGCCCGATTGCCCAGCCCCCTCTGGCCATGGCGACGCCGGCGAGAAGGCTGAGCCCGACAGCAAGCCACTTCCACACCGGTTGTGCGGCGATTGGAGTGAACGCCCAGCGCGGTAGGCGCCAAACCCACGCCGCTAGAGCATCTGGCATGGCAAGACCTGGTGCTGCCCGCCAAGTCTCGATCACACTTTCCGGGTCCGGCCCATGCAGCACCGGCCGGTCCTTGACCAGGTCGTAGAACTGTGGGGCGCGCGCCACGCTATCGGAGGTGAACAGAAACTCGCCGGCCCGCTCGCCGTCGGTGACCTTGGCGATCGTGATCTCTGTCCCCGGAACGGTCCACCGTGTCAGACCCTTCGCCTCGACCATGGCGGCATCGGGTATCGCCTCGAATGGCGGCAGGTTGATACGGTTCAGTGTCTCGTAGAGGTAGAGGGCATCAGCGATCCCCACCTCTTCCAGCAGAGCTTTGCCAATGTGAGCCAAGTCCAGGGTTCGCAAGGTCCTGCGTACTTGTGCTCCCGTCGCGGCGATGCCCTCGCGCATACGCCAGGCGCGGTAGGCTTTCTCGGCATAATGGTTGAACGCGAGGAACGTCGCGCGCGGGCTGGATGTGTCGACGGGCTCCAGGGGATTTGGGTCAGTTTCGTCGGCGAGGCCGACTACAGTCGAACTGATCAGCAAGATGAGCGAGATCAGGACCGCTCGCCATGGTCCTATGCTGTTGCCCGTGTGGGTTACGTTGGATTTCATTTGCCACACCACAATCGGATTGTGCCCTCCAATTAACCTTCCGCCTGGGGTCGACACACCGTGGCACCTAGCGCGAGACCAATGGCCAGACCAGCGCAATCAGCGGCACGCCGACAATGATGACGATCACCGACAGCGGTAGCCCCAGCCGCCAGTAGTCGCCGAAACGATACCCACCCGGCCCCATGACCAGCGTGTTGCACTGGTGGCCGATGGGCGTGAGGAAGTCGCAGGCGGCGCCTAGCGCCACGGCCATCAGGAATGGGTCAGGGTTGAGCTTGAGGTTGGTGGCGAGGCCGGCGGCGATCGGCGCCATCATCAAGACGGTGGCGGCGTTGTTCAGGAACGGAGTCACAGCCATGGCGACCACCAGGATCAGCGCCAATGCACCCATCGGCGGCAGGGCGCCGGCCGCGACGGCGAGCCAGCCGGCGATCAGATCGGTGCCGCCAGTGCTGCGGACCGCCTCGCTGACCGGGATCAAGGCACCCAGCAGGATCAGGATCGGCCACTCGACCTTCTCGTAGGCTTCGCGCAGGCTCAGTACGCGGAGCAGCAGCATCAGCACGGCCGCGCCGAAGAAGGCGATCGCGACCGGCACCAGCTGGAACGCGACGAGGGCCATCGCGGCGGCGAGCACCGCCAAAGGCAGATAGGCGTTGCGGCCGCGGCCGAGCGACATGCCGCGCGCGGCCAGCGGCAGCAGGCGCAGCTCACCCAGCGTGTCGGGCAAGACGTTGAGATCGCCCTGAAGGGCGATGACGTCGCCGGGTCGGAAGCGGACCGAATGAAGCCGCTGCGTCAGCTGCTCGCCACTGCGGCTGACCGCGACCAGATTGACCTGATGGCGCGCGCGCAGGCCGAGCTCGCCAGCCGTTCGGCCGATCAACGACGAATCGCCGGTCACCACCGCTTCCATCACGCCGACCTCGTCGGTCGCGGTTGCCTCCGGCGTGACGTCCCTGGTTTCGAGCTCGAGCTTCGCGCGCGAGATCAGGCGCTCCAATGCCGGCGGCTCCGCCTGCAGGATCAGCAGGTCACCTGCTTGCAGCGTCGAGTACGAAGGCGGCGCATAGTGGCGGAATCGCTCACGGATCACCGCATTGACCGCGACCTCGCCATCGCTCAACGCCTCGAGCTCGGCGACGGGCTTGCCGACCAGGGGCGAATCCTCGGTTACCGTCGCCTCGGTGGTGTACGCGTCGATATTGAACGCCGCCTCGATCGACGCGCCGCCTTTGCGGCCGGCCGGCAGCAGCCGGTAGCCGAACACCAGAAAGGCGAGCCCGATCGCGGCGATGCCCGCGCCGACCGGCAGGAAGTCGAACATCGTGAACGGGTGGCCCAACAGCTCGGCGCGCATCCGGCCCACGATCACGTTGGGCGAAGTCCCGACCAGGGTCATCGTGCCGCCCAACAGCGAGCCGAAGGCCATCGGCATCAGGAGGCTCGACGGTGAGGTGCCGGTGCGGCGCGCCAGCTGGAACGCGATCGGCATCATGATGGCGAGCGCGCCGACATTCTTGACGAAGGCGGACAGCAGCGTGACCACGCCGACCAGCACCAGGATCTGCCGCTGCACGGTGACGAGATGCGGCGCCAGCGGCGAGATCAAGCGCTCGGCGATACCGGATTTGGCGACCGCTGCGCTGACCAGTAGCGCGCTCGCGACAATGATGACGATATCGTCGCCGAAGCCGGTGAACGCTTGGTCGGCGGGCACGATGCCCACGGCGATGGAGGCGAGCAGCGCCAGCATCGCGACGAGGTCGTAGCGCAGACGCCCCCAGACGAAGAGGCCCATCATCACGGCAACGATGCCGAAGGCGAGCCCCTGGTCGAGCGTCATCTACGTTTCCCGCGCTTGGTGCCGGCACAACGCCCGTGGTGCCATCAGGTTGCGTCAGCCGGCCGCGAACATCACCAGCCCGATCCCGGCGCTGGCGAGGACCAGCAGGGCCGGATTGATCCGCGTCAACATCATGAACGCGAACACGGCGGCGGCGATGGCGGCGGCCGGCCAGTCGGTCACTGCCCCCTTTGCCAGGGAGAAGCAGCCGGCGAGCAGCAGGCCGATCGCGACAGGGGCGAGGCCCTGCTGAATCGATTCGCGCCAGGGCCAGCCCTCGAGGCGGGTCCACAGCCGACCGATGCCAAAGGTCAGGATGCCGGTGGGCAGGAAGAACGCCACCACGACGACGATGGCGCCGACCGGCCCGGCGACGCGCTCGCCGATCGCGGTGATCATCATCATGTTGGGCCCGGGTGCGGTCTGGCCCAGGCTGTAGAGGTGAACGAGCGCGTCCAGGCTCAGCCAGTGGTGCACGTCGACGGTGAGATGCTTGAGCTCGGGGAAGGCCGCCATGCCGCCGCCGACCGTGAGCAAGGACAGGTAGGCGAAGACCCGGATCAGCGCCGGCAACTGGCTCACGATGAGGCTCCGCTGTCGTTGCGGCGCGGCCGGTACCAAAGGATCGCGAGCAGCCCCACGCCGATCAGGACGACGGGCACGGAGAGATGCAGCGCCGCAACGCCTGCGGCCGCCAGCGCCACGAACACGAGATCGTCGATGCGGCTCAGGGATTTACGGCCCAGCTGGACGGCGACCCCCAGCACCAGGCCCACGGCCGCGGCGCCGATCGTGTGCAGCATCGCCGCAACCACCGGTTTGCCGGCATGCTGGCCATAGGCCATGCCGACCACGAACATCAACAGCCCGCCCGGCAGGCAGACGGCGACGGTCGCCGTTATCGCGCCGGCGGCACCGCGCAGCCGGTCACCGGCGAGAATCGCGATGTTGGTCGCGTTGAGGCCAGGCAGGCTCTGGCTGATCGCGAGCATGCGCACGAAGGTCGCGTCGTCGAGCCAGCGGTTCTTGTCGACCAGACTGTTGCGCAGATAGGCGACGACCCCGCCACCGACGCTGGTGGCGCCGATCAGCAGGAAGGCGCCGAAGATCTGGAGCAGCGACACGGCGACCGGCCCGGTCGCGAGTGAGTTGTGCGGGGAGCGCCCTGCATGGCTCGGATGCCTCCTCGGCGGCGGACATAGCTTGCGGAGGTCGCCCAAGGCCCTGCGGCCGCGACCCGTGGCCGGATCTACTTCACGGCCCCCATGGTCAGCCCGCGCACGAGATGGCGCGACACGGCGATCGAGAACAGGATCACCGGCAGCACGATCAGCGTGCCCGTCGCCATGATCTCGCCCCAGGGCAGCTCGTAGCCGCTCATGAAGGTGGTGGCGGCGACCGGCGCGGTGCGGGTGTCGGAGCGGGTCAGGATCAGGGCGAACAGCAGTTCGTTCCACGAGAAGATGAACGAGAGGATCGCCGACACGACGATGCCCGGAGCCGCCAAGGGCAGGGCGATGCGCAGGAAGATCTGGAACCGGCCGAGCCCGTCCAGCATCGCCGCCTCGTCCAGCTCGCGGGGCAGCGAGCGGAACTGGTCGGAGCAGATCCAGACCACGATCGGCAGGTTGAAGGTGAGATAGAGCAGGATCAGCACGAGGTGGGTGTCGATCAGGTTGAGGTTGCGCGCGATCAGGAACACCGGCAGCGCCACGCAGATCGGCGACAGCATCCGGTGGGTGATGAACCAGAACCAGAGATCGTTCTTGAGCCGAAAGTCGAACCGGGCCAAGGCATAGGCCGCAGGCGTGCCAAGGCCCAGCGCCAGCGCCGTGGTCGAGCAGGCGACGATCAGCGAGTTGATCAGGCTCTGGCCGACGCCCTTCTCGAACAGCGCCACTCGATAATGCTCGAACGTCAGCTCGTGGACCCAGAAGGTCGGCGGGTTGGCCAGCGTCTCGGCCGTGGTCTTCAGCGAGGTCAGCACCATCCAGTAGAACGGGAAGATGGCGGCCAAAATGGCCAGGATCATCAGGGCCGCCCGCAGGGCGACGGCGGCGCGGCTGGGCCTCATCCGCCGATCTCCCGGTACACGACGCGGATGTAGAGCCGGGACAGCAGGATGGTGATGATCAGCAGCAGGATCGCCTGCGCGGAGGCGATCCCCTGGTCGAACACGCGAAAGCCGACCCGCTGGATGTAGACGGCGATCAGCTCGGTCGCCGAGCCCGGGCCGCCGCGGGTCATCACGAACACCACGTCGAACAGCTTGAGGATGTCGGCGGTGCGCAGGATCAGCACCGCGGTGAGCCCGGGCAGCAGGAACGGCAGCTGCACATGCCGTAGCACGTCCCACTGCGTGCCGGCGTCCAGGCGCGCTGCCTCCTCGATCTCGGGCGGGACCATGGCGAGGCCGGCGAGCAGCACCAGTGCGACGAACGGCGTCCACTGCCAGACATCCATGATCGCCACGGCGAGGAACGCGGTGGTCTGCTGGCCCAGCCACTCGACCTGCGCGAACCCGATCGATTCCAGCGCGTAGTTCACGACGCCAAACTGATCGTTGAACATCAGGCGGCCGATCAGGCCCACCACGGCGAAGGTGGTGGCGAGCGGGATCACCAGGGTGACCCGCAGCAAGAGCGCAAGGATGCCCAGGCCCGGCTTGTGCAGCAGCAACGCGATGCCCAGCCCCAGCGCCACCTCGATCGGCAGCACCAGCAGCAGGAAGCCGAAGGTGCGGCCGAGAGCCTGCCAGAAGGTCGGATCGGTCAGGACGGTGAGATAGTTGGCGAAGCCGACGAAATCCTTGGGGATCTGCGGCTTGCTGACCAGGTAGGTGCGGAACGAGGTCACCAGCGCCACGATCGTCGGGTAGAAGCCGACAGCCAGCAGCGTGATCACGGCGGGCGCGAGGAACAGGGCAGGGGCCCAGCGCTCAGAGCGGCTCAAGCGGGGTTTCCCTTGCGAGAGCGGGGTCGATGCCCAGGCACCGACCCCATCGTCACGACTATTTCAGCAGCTTCTTCTGGCCGTCATAATAGCCAGACTTGGCCAGGATCGCCTCCATGCGGGTGCCGATCTCCTTTGCCCCCTGCTCGGTGGTGACTTCGCCCAGCATGGTCTTGGTGCCCCACTCGGCGACGATCTCGGAGATTGCCGGCCAGTCGGGGAAACGTGGCCGGAAGTCCGGCACGCCGTCCTGCCAGCTCGCGACCATCGGCTCGACGAACTTGAACTTGGCCTTGATGTCCGGGTTCTCGTACACCTTGGTCCGTCCCGAGACGCCGCCGGCCAGCACGTAGTTCTGCGCCTGCTCCTCTCCGGTCAGCCACTGGATGAACAGCCACGTGGCAGCCATCTTGGCCTCGTCGCCGGTGTCGGCGACGCCAAGCGAGAATCCGCCCAGCGCCGGTTTCAGGCCAGCGGGCCCCTTGGGCTCCGGCGCCACGGCCAGGCAATCGCCGATCTTGGCCGAGGCCGGGTCGGTGAGCGTGCCGTAGAAGGCCGACCACTCCGTGATCATCGCGGCGTTGCCCTGCGCCAGCGCGTTCACGGCCTCGCTGTGGTCATAGTCGACGATGCCTTTGGGCATGTAGGCCATCAAGTCCTGGCGGAACTTGAGCCCGGCCTGGCTCTCGGGCGACAGCAGGTTCGACTTGAACTCGGCGTTGAGCAGCGAGCCGCCGAATGGCCACAGCACGCGCATGAAGCTATCGGCCGACTGGGTCTCGCCCCGGCGGGACTGGAGCGCGAACGCATAGCGGCCGGCGTCGGCGTTGGTGAGCTTGGGCGCGTAGACCGTCAGCAGCTCGTCCCAGGTCGCCGGCGGCTTGTCGAAGCCGGCTTCCTTGAGCTGGCACGAATTGTAGAACAGCAGGCCGGAGTAGTTGTCGAACGGCAGGCCGTAGATCTTCTTGTCCCAGGTGCCGAAGCTCTCCAGGAGGATCGGGAAGAAACCCGGCAGGTTCAGGTTGGGGTCGGCGAGCTTGGGGTCCTTGATGTAGCGGTCCATGTCGACCGCCCAGCCCGACTCGGCGAACTCGCCGATCCAGACCACGTCGATCAGGGCGACGTCGAATTCCTTGGTCCCGCCGGTGAAGTCCAGCACCTGCCGCTCACGGCTGTTCTCGTAGGGCAGGGTCTCCCACTCGACGTCGATGCCGGTGCGCTTCTCGAACTCGGGCAGGATCTTGATCGCCGCCGCATAGCCCGGCCGATCCAGGAACAGCGCCTTGATCTTGGTGCCCTTGTACGGTGCCGCCGCCTCCTCGAGGCTCCACGCCAAGGCGTGCGTGGCACCCCCCGCCATCAACGCCAGCGCCGCCACTGCGCCGGAAAGCTGCCTCCGATCGATCATTCCTTGTCCTCCCTGTCGTTGCCGCCCGCTCGCGGCGCGGGGCGTGTCTCGACACACCATCTTGCGACCACTGCACCTTTGTCAATGGCGCGAACAGGTGTTCGAGCGCGCGCAGTCGCGGCTAATGCCGCTCGTAGAGGAACCGCGCGCGGATAGTGCCCTCGATCGCCCGCAGCTCGGACTGGATTTCCAGCGCCTCGTCGGCGCCGCCGTCGATGTCGACGACGACATAGCCGAGCTCGCCGTCGGTCTGCAGATATTGCGCGCCGATATTCAGGCCGCGCCTGGAAAATACCTCGATGACATGGACCAGCATGCCCGGCGTGTTGCGGTGGACGTGGATGTAGCGTGTGCCGAGGGGCCGGGCGGGAAGCTGGGCCTGAGGGAAGTTGACGGCGCCAAAGGTGGTGCCGATGTCGGAATATTCGATCAGCTTGCGGGCGACCTCGTGACCGATCCGTTCCTGCGCCTCCGCGGTCGAGCCGCCGATATGCGGCGTCAGGATCACGTTGGGCAGGCCGCGCAGGGGCGAGAGGAACTCCTCGCGCGTGCTGGCCGGCTCGGCCGGGAACACGTCGGCGGCGGCACCCAGGAGATGGCCGTCGCGGATCGCAGCCGCCAGCGCTTCGACGTCGACCACGCGGCCGCGGGAGGCGTTGATGACGAACGAGCCCGGGCGCATGGCGCGGATCTGCCGCTCGCCCAGCATCCACTGCGTGGACTTGGTGTCGGGCACGTGCAGCGAGATCACGTCGGCCCTGGCCAGCAGCGCGTCGAGGGTGCCGCAGGCCTCGGCCCGACCCAGCGGCAGCTTGGGGGTGGTGTCGTGGTAGATCACGTGCATGCCCAGCGATTCGGCCAATACGCTGAGCTGGGCGCCGATATTGCCGTAGCCGACGATGCCCAGCGTCTTGCCGCGCACCTCCCAGCTATTGGCCGCGGACTTGATCCATTCGCCGCGATGCGCGGCGACCGATTTCGGGAAGATGCCGCGCATCAGCATGATGATCTGGCCCAGCACCAGCTCGGCGACGCTGCGGGTGTTGGAGAACGGGGCGTTGAAGACGGGGATCGCGCGCCGGCGCGCATCGGCCAAGGCCACCTGGTCGGTGCCGATGCAGAAGCAGCCGACGGCCATCAGACGCTTGGCGGCGTCCAGCACCCGTGGCGTGACCTTGGTGCGCGAGCGGATGCCCAGCAGGTGGACGTCGCCGATCCGGGCGGCCAGCTCGTCCTCGTCCAAAGCCCCGGGCAGCCGGACCAGGTTCGTGTAGCCATCCGCGGTCAGGTCCGCGATCGCGTTCTCGTGGATACCCTCGAGGAGCAGGATCTGGACCTTCTCCTTGGGGAACGAAAGGCTGGTCACGCTCGATCTCTCCTCAGCTCCATGGCTGAAACAGGGCAGCGAAGTTGCGAGCAAGCCTGCCCAGTTCGGGCACCAGACGTTCCGCCTGTCCGAACGCGCGACTGCCGGGTTCGAATTTCCAAAATCTCTCTCCGCGCCGACCCTTAGCACACACCCGCCACGCGTCCCTGCGTCAGATCACGGAGGAACGTCGCACCCAACCGCGGCGTTGCAAGATTCGAATGCGGCAAGCGTGGAACATCGATGGACGACACTCAGCGCTCCTTGCCAGCGACGCCAAGCCACGCGGATGTTGTCAGCGCGGCCGACGAATCCGAACGGACGGCGTTAGCGGTCACCGGCTCCGGCAATGCCGAACGAGCACCGCGGCGGCGTTGGCGGTGGCTGATCGGCGGCACCGTGGTGGCTTTGCTGGTGGTCGGATTGGTCGGGTTCGGTTGGTACTACCTGACCACGCTGCGCTATCTGGAGGGCACCAACGACGCGTACGTGCAGGCTGACGACGTGACCGTCAGCCCTAAGGTCGCCGGCTACGTCGCGTCGCTCGAGGTGACCGACAACCAAGCCGTGGCGGTTGGGCAGGTCCTGGTGCGGATCGACGATCGCGACTATCGCGCCGCGCTCGCGCAACGGGGGGCGGCCGTCGCGCAGGCTCAGGCCGAGATCGCCAATCAGGAAGCCCAGATCGCCCTGCAACTGGCGAAGATCGACCAGGCGCAGGCGCAGGTCACTGCCGCCCAGGCAGGACTGCAGTTCGCGCGGGACGAGCAGCAGCGCTACCAGAAGCTGGAAGCGACCGGCAACGGGACTGTCCAGCGCGCGCAGCAGACCAGCTCCGACCTCGTCCAGCAGCAGGCGGAACTAGCCGAGGTGACCGCGAGTTTGGCCGGCACGCGTCGCCAGCTCGACGTGCTGCGGGCACAGCGCCTCGCCGCAGATGCGAGCCTGCAGGCGGCGCAAGCACAGCTCGCTCAGGCCAAGCTCAATCTCGAATACACGGTGATCTCGGCACCGGTCGCAGGCGCCGTGGGTGACCGCGCGGTCGAACTCGGCGAGTATGTCCAGCCAGGCGCCCGGCTGCTGAGTATCGTGCCGCTCGGGCGTGAGCTTTACGTGGTCGCGAACTACAAGGAAACCAGCCTCGGCCAGATGGCGCGCGGGCAGGCGGTGGAAATCACGGTCGATACGTTCCCCGACCATACTTTCAAAGGCCGGGTGGATAGCCTCGCTCCCGGCACTGGCTCGCAGTTCGCACTGCTGCCGCCCGAGAATGCGACCGGCAACTTCACCAAGATCGTGCAGCGGGTGCCGGTGAAGATCCGGCTCGATCCCGACGACCCCATGCTGGAGCAGCTGCGGCCCGGCCTGTCGGTCGAAGCATCGGTCGACATCCGCACGACACCGCCCGGCCCGGTCGTCACCTTGGCTCGCCAGCGTCAATGACCGGCGGCCGCGAGGATCGCCAGAAGGCGAGTTTCCGGGATTGGATCGCGGTGACCGGTGCCGTGCTCGGTGCTTTCATGGCCGTGCTCGATATTCAAATCACCAACTCGTCGATCCGCGACATCCAAGGCGGTGTGGCCGCGTCCCTCGACGAGGGCAGCTGGATCTCCACCGGCTATCTGGTGGCCGAGATCATCGCGATTCCGTTGAGCGGCTGGCTATGCCGGATATTCTCGACCAAGCGCTACCTGCTCGCGACCTGCGTCCTCTTCATCGTGTTCTCGATGCTGTGCGGGACGGCCACCACGCTGGCACAGCTGGTCGCCTACCGGGCGGGCCAGGGCTTCACCGGGGGTGCCCTGATCCCGGTGGCGCTCACCATCATCCTGACGCGGCTGCCCGATGCGCAGCGCTCGGTCGGCATGGCCATGTTCGGCTTTTCGGCCACGTTCGGCCCGGCCTTCGGTCCGACCATCGGCGGCTGGCTGACCGACGAGTTCGGCTGGCAATGGGTCTTCTACGTCAACCTGGTTCCGGGCGCCGCGTTGATCGGGATGATCTGGTACGCGCTGGATCCTGAGCCAATGCATCTGAAGGAGCTGCCGAAGGGTGACTGGATCGGCATCGCCCTGATGGCGGCGGGCCTATCCTCTCTCGTCGCCGTGCTTGAGGAGGGTCAGCGCAAGGACTGGTTTTCGACCGATTGGATTGTGTACGCGACGGTGGTCGCGGCGGTTGCGCTGCCGCTCTTCGTGGTGCGGGAGCTGACCGCGAAGCGGCCGGTGATCGATCTACGCTTGCTCGCCGATCGCAACCTTGGACCATCCGCCGTGCTGGCGCTCGCACTCGGGGTCGGGCTCTACGGCACCGTCTATCTGATGCCGCTCTATCTGACCCAGGTGCAGGACTACAACTCGCTGCAGATCGGCCAGGTCGTGATGTGGGCCGGCCTACCGCAGCTGCTGGTCATTCCGTTCGTGCCCTGGATCATGCGCTTTGTTGACTGGCGCGTGCTGATCGCCTTCGGCTTCGCGCTTTTTGCTGCCTCATGTCTGATGAACGGCTATCTCAGTTTCCTGACTGCCGGGCCGCAGCTCCGCCTGCCGCAGCTCGTCCGCGCACTCGGCCAGCCGTTCATGATCGTGCCGTTGACTTCCCTGGCGACCGTGCGGACGGCACCGGCGGACAAGGCCGGCGCCTCGTCGCTGTTCAACATGATGCGCAATCTGGGTGGCTCGTTCGGCACCTCGATGATCTCGACCGTCGCGACCCATCGCGAGCATTTTCATTTCTCGATCATTGCCGAGCGTGTCACCCGCAACGGCGAGACCGGCCGGCATTGGTTGGATCTCGTGACGGCTCGTGTCCTCCACAGCCCGCTCGGCAACGAGTTCGCGGAGCAGCAGGCTATGGCTCAACTGGCCGGCCTGGTGCGACGCGAGGCCTATACGATGGCATATGCCGACTGCTTCTTCGGCATTGGGGTCATCGTCCTCGCGGGCATCTTCGTATTGCTGCTGATTCCAAAGCCGAGGCTCGACCAGGGTCTCGCGGCGTGACGTCGAGCCCGCGTCAATCGTAGTGGTGGCGACTACCGCTTAAGGATCGACCCCAGCACGCCGCGCACGATCGCGTTGCCGACCTGGCGGCCGACATTGGAGCCGACGCTGCGCATGGCCGATTTGACCATCGCCTCCGCCGGGGTCTGCCGCCTGCCGCCACCGCCCCCGAGGATATCCGTCAACAGGCCGCCGAGGCCGCCACCGGCGGCGGGTGCCTCGGCCTGGGCGGGTGCGGCGGCACGACGGCGCGTCGGCGCTGGCTGCTGCGCCATCGTGGCGCCACCGATCCGGCGCGATGCGGCGACGGCGGCCGTCGCAGCACCCCAGGGGTCGTTCGGGGTGCTGGGCGCCGCCGGCGTCGCACCCCACGGGTTGCCGGGGTTCGGGTCGGCGGCCACCGTGGAAGCGCGCGCCTGCAGGATCTCGTAGGCCGACTCGCGCTCGACCCGCTGGTCGTACTTGCCGGCGAGCGGGCTCGCGGCGATCGTCTCGTGGCGCTCTTCCGGCGTCACCGTGCCCATCCGCGAGCGCGGCGGGCAGACCTTGATCCGCTCGACGATACTCGGCACGCCGCCGGGCTCGAGAGTCGAGACCAGCGCCTCGCCGACGCCGAGCTCGGTGATCACCTCGGCGGTCTTGAAGGCCGGGTTGGCGCGGAACGCCTCGGCGGCGGCGCGGATGCCTTTCTGCTCGGCGGGCGTGTAGGCGCGCAATGCGTGCTGCACCCGGTTGCCGAGCTGGCTCAGCACCACGGGTGGAACGTCGGCCGGGTTCTGGGTCACGAAATAGACGCCGACCCCCTTGGAGCGGATCAGCCGCACCACCTGCTCGACCTTCTCGATCAGCGCCTTGGGCGCGTCGTTGAACAGGAGGTGCGCCTCGTCGAAGAAGAACGCGAGCTTCGGCTTGTCGAGATCACCCGCCTCCGGCAGCTCCTCGAACAGCTCGGACATCAGCCACAGCAGGAAGGTCGCGTAGAGCCGTGGCGAATGGATCAGCTTGTCGGCCATCAGCACGTTGACCGCGCCACGTCCATCCGGCGTGGTCAGCATCAGGTCGGCGAGCTCCAGCGCCGGCTCGCCGAAGAAATTCTCCGCACCCTGCTGCTCGAGCGTCAGCAGGCGGCGCTGGATGGTGCCGATCGTGGCCTTGCTGACATTGCCGTAGGCGGTGGTCAGCTGGTCGGCGCTCTCGGCCACGAACTGCAGGATCGCGGTCAGGTCCTTGAAGTCGAGCAGCAGCATGCCGTCGTCGTCGGCGAGCTTGAAGGCGATGTTGAGCACGCCCTCCTGGACGTCGTTGAGCTCCAGCATCCGTGCCAGCAGCAGCGGCCCCATCTCGGCGACCGTGGCGCGCACGGGATGGCCCTGCTGGCCGAATACGTCCCAGAAGATCACCGGTGCTGCCTGGAACGCGAAGTCGGTCTCGCCGAGCTCGGCGGCGCGCTGCTGCAGCTTGGGCTTCGACCTCGCCCGCCCGGCTGATCCCCGAGAGATCGCCCTTCACGTCGGCGCAGAACACCGGCACGCCGGCGCGGCTCAGGCCCTCGGCCAGCACCTGCAGCGTGATCGTCTTACCCGTGCCCGTGGCACCGGCGACGAGGCCATGCCGGTTGGCGAGCGGCAGGTAGAGATATTGCGGCTGGTCGCCCTTGCCGATCAGCAGCTTGCCGGCTTCGTCCATGTCGCCCGGGTCCCTCTCGCGCGGGTATCTCGCCGCGCGAACTATAAGTGAGGACCGGCAGGCTGTCTGCCGTCTCGCCCGGGCTCAGATCGTGTCGTCGAAGCCGCCAGTGTCGCCGAAGCCGCCGGTGTCGCCGCCGAAATCGTCGAACGACGCATCGTCCGCCGCACCATGGTCCATCTGCGGATCGTCCACGGGCGCGTCGTCCTGGACCGGCTCCGCCGCGTGAGCGGTCTCGCTCTCGAAGGCGCTGGTGATCGCGTTGGCGATCATCATGCCGCCGGCCACCCCCAGCGCCGTCTGCATCGCACCCGCCAGGAACCCGCCACCCGCCGGGCGACCCCATGGCGAGCCCGGCGCACCCTGGCCCGGTTGCAGATATTGCTGCGGGATCGGACCCTGCGGGCCGGGTGCCGCCGGGCGCCGGGGCGCCGGCTGCGGGGCGCCGAACAGCCCGCCCAAAAAGCCGCCGCCGCCCGTGGGCGCCGCGGCCGCGGCCTGCTCGAGCTCCTGCACCCGGCTCTGCAGCGTCCCCAGCGCCTGCTCCTGCACCAGGATCGCCTGTGCCATGTAGTAGGGCGAGGCGGGCAGGCTCGCGACCTGCTTGCGGATATGCTCCTCGGCTTCCGCATCGCGCTGGGGCGACTGACGATCCAGCTGCTGCAGCTTGCCGAACAGCTCGTCGATGACCTGCCGTTCCTTCTGATCCAACACACCATCTCCGCTGTGGTCGACTCGCTCGCACCTGTCCAAGAGCTGAGGCCGGGGCAATCGATTGGCAAGAGGCGCAATCGGGTGTTGTCAGACGCGTTACTGGCTATAAATGCGACGCGGAGTAGACGGAGCGACGATGACCCATGAGCCGGCCGACCGGCAGAATACCGCTCCACGCGTCGAGCGGCGCGTGGTCGCGTCGCGGCGGCGCCGGGACCTGCTACGTACCTCGCTGATCCGGCCGGATGCCGACCTCATTCTGCGCCTGCATGATGGGCGGCGTCTCGGGGTCGCCGAATTCGGCAGCCGTTCGCAGCTGCCGGTCATCTACTGCCACGGATTCATGGGCAGCCGGCTCGAGTCGGCCGCCGGCGGGCAGCAGGGCACCAACATCATCGCCTTCGACCGCCCGGGCTACGGGCGCTCCGACCTGCAGCGGCTGCCGTCCCTGCGCGGCTGGGGTGCGGATGTCGCCGAGGCGCTGGTGCAGCTGGGCGTCGGCGATTGCATGGTGGTCGGCGTCTCCACCGGCGCGCCCTATGCGCTGGCGGTGGCGGCGGCGCTCGGCGCCCGCGTCAAGCGCGTGATCCTGGCCGGGGGCATCGCCGGACCGGAGGTGTTGGAGACCGCCGGCGGCACTGCGCTGGTGCTGTCGATGATCGGCCGCCGCCGCAGCCGCACCGGCCGGCTGGTGCACCGCCTGCTCAACCTCGCGCGCACCACGCGCCTCGACCGGCGGCTGATGGCGATGGTAGTCGGCAGCGAGCGGGCAGCGCTCGAGCGGCAGGGCCTGTCGCTGGAGGTGCTGCAGGCGCGCCTGCTGCAGTCGTTCCGCGTCGGCAACCGGCGCGGCCTGCGTGGTGCGCTGGCCGATGCCCGGCTGGTGGCCCAGCCTTGGGACTTCGCGATCGCCGACGTCGTGGCCGAGGTCGAGCTGCTGCACGGCGCTGAGGATCACGTCGTGCCGCCGGCGCACGCGCACTGGTACACGGCGCATCTGCCGGCCGCCCGGCTGTGCATGCTGCCGGGCGAGCTGCATCTCTCGACCTGCTTCCTCAGCACCGCGCGCATTCAGCAGGCGGTCCGCGAGCTGACCCCGAGCGCGCCCAATGGCCACGGCCGCGTGTTGGACGCGTTGCCGGGTGTGCTCGCCCGCGCCGCCGCTCACGGTCTGTCCGCGATCTCGTGATTGGCGGGCCGGTGCTGCGGCGCGCACGCTTCGCCGATGCGCACATCCATCCTGTTCGCGACCTTGTGGCTGCTGGGCGGTCATGCGGTTGCCGCCGAGCCGGCCCCGGTTCTGGTCGAGCTGTTCACCTCGCAGGGCTGCAGCTCCTGCCCGCCAGCGGACAAGCTGTTGGGTGAGCTGGCGGAGCGCAGCGATGTGGTGGCGCTGGCCTATCACGTCACCTACTGGGACCGGCTGGGCTGGCCGGACACGTTCGGTGCGTCGGCCTGGACCGACCGGCAGCGTGCCTACACAGGCTGGCTTGGTGCCAGCGGCCTTTATACCCCGCAGATGGTGATCGCGGGGCAGCTGGACGCTGTCGGGTCGGACCGGTCACGCGTTCAGGCCGCCGTCGATCTCGCGCGCGAGCGTGCGCCCGCCGCGCCGATCACATTCGACGGCGCGCGCGCCATGCTACCGGCCCTGTCGCTCGGCCACCCGGCCCACCTGCTGCTGGCGACCGTCACCAACCGGGCCGACGTGGCGATCGGGCGGGGGGAGAACAGTGGCGAGACGGTCGCCTACCATAAAATTGTTCGCAGCCTCGACGATCTCGGACCGTGGGACGGCGCCGCCCGCGCGGTGCCGTTGCCGGCCCTGTCAGCACACGCCGATGGCTTCGTCCTGTTCGCCCAAGATCTGGACACGGGCAACGTGGTCGCGTTGGGCCAGCAGGCGAAGCGCTGACCCGTCAGTCCGCGAGGAAATAATCGACCGTCGAGACGACCCGCAGCCGCTTGTTGATTTGATAGGCTTCCATCAATCCCGGTGCCTCGTCGCGGGCGAGGATCTGGAACACGCCCTGGCTGGCGCTACGGATGCCGCCGAGCCGGCTGCCGGAATCCTGCGCGAACTGCAACGCGCTTTCGCGGGCATTGCGCGTGGCCGCGGCAACCATCTCGGGCTTGGCCGCATTCAGGCCGGTGAACAGATAGACCGGGCCCGAGGCCGCTTGGCCCTCGCTGGACAGGACGACGCCCGACGCGATCAGCTCGCCCACGCGCTGCGCCAGCTTCGCGATGCCGTCGATGTCGGCGGTGCGCACGACCAGCGTCTCGGCGACCACGAACCGGCTTTCCACCGGCCCGCTGCGATAGACCTGCGCCAGCGCATCGGTGACCTCGAAGCCGGTGACCTCGACGCTCGCGGATTGCAGGCCGGCCCCGTTCACGAACGCCCGTACGGCGGCCTCGTCCGCCACGATCTTGGCTCTCACCGCGCCGAGCTCGTTGCCGGTGGCGACGAAGCGCAACGGCCAGATCGCGAGATCGGCCTTCACGTCCCGCTCGGCGAGCCCCTTCACGGTCACCACCCGTGGCCCGAGCCGCGACTCGACGAACCCCGCGCCGACAAACCAGCCGCCGGCAGCCAGGCCAAGTGCCATCAACGCCGCTCCCGCCAGCCGGACCAGGGACAGGCGGCCATTGGCGATGGGTTCGGGCATTTACTGGCGCTCCTTTGGCGACTAGGCGACCGGCGTCGCCGCTTCGAGCGTAGCGCGCAGCTTGTCGTAGATGTCCGGGTTGCCGGCGATCACGGTGCCGTCCTGGAACAGCTCCTCGTCGCCTTCGAGCCGGCCGACGCGGCCGCCGGCCTCGCGCACCAGCAGCACGCCGGCCGCGATGTCCCAGATCTTGGTGCCGTGCTCCCAGTAGCCGTCCTGGCGACCGGCAGCGACGTAGGCCATGTCGAGCGAGGCGACGCCGAGCCGCCGCAGGCCGCCGCATTCGTCGGCAACCATCTCCATCTGGCGGGTGAAGCCGAGCTCGCGGCCCTTCCAGTTCTGGATCGGCAGGCCGCAGGCAATCAGTGCCATGCGCATGTCGCTGCGTTTGGACACACGCAGCCGACGGTCGTTGACATAGGCGCCCTGGCCCCGCTCGGCGCTGAACAGCTCGTTGCGCAATGGGTCGAACACAATGCCGGACGTAATCTCGCCGTGCTGCTCGAGCGCGATCGAGATCGCCCAATGCGGCAGGCCGTGCAGGAAGTTGGTGGTGCCATCGAGCGGGTCGACGATCCAGCGATTGTGCGGCGACTTGCCGGCCTCGACACCGCTCTCCTCCATGATCAGCCCGTAGTCGGGGCGGCCGCGCTTGAGCTCCTCCTTGATCACGTTCTCGGCGCGGCGGTCCGCGGCCGAGACGAAGTCGCCGGGGCCTTTGATCGATACCTGCAACTGCTCGACCTCGCCGAAGTCGCGGGCGAGCGAGCGGGCGGCCTTGGTGGCGGCACGGATCATGATCTCGAGACTGGCGGAGCGGGCCATGGGGAAGGTGACCTCGGAAAGTTGTTCAGGGAGCCATCAGGGCTCGGGCCAGTTCAATTTCCCGACCGCCGCCGGCGCGAACCGCGACCAGATCAGCGCCGGCCTCGATCAGGCCCATGGCATCGGCCAGGGTCAGATCGCCTGCGGCGGCACAGGGCAGCACGAACAGCTCACTCCACCACGCAACCAGCTGGCGCAGCTCGTCGTCAGGAGCAGGGTCGGTCGGGGAACCGAACAGCACATAGTCCGCGCCGGCCTCGCCCGCAACCATGGCGGCATGGCGCGACCGACCACAGCCAGCGCCGATCAAGCGGTCGCGGCCGACCAACTTGCGCACGGCCGCCACCCGCTGCGGGTCGTCGAGATGGACGCCGTCGGTCGGGCTGGCGTCGACCGGCTCGCCGTGCAGGACGAGCGCCACGCCGTGGCGACGGCACCCGCCCTGCACCACCGCCAGCTCATCGGCACGCGGATCGACGATCACCGCGGCGACGCCGCCGGTCGCCAGGACTGCATCCAGATCCGCGCTGTTCGGGGCGAACAGCAGCAGTCGCGGTGCGGACGCGCCGGGCTCGAGCCACGGGCCGTCGTCGGCGGCCTCGCTCCCCGGTCGCCGGTCGCGCTTCCGGCTCACGCCTGATCGAGGTAGATCTTGACCACTTGGTCCAGCAGCTCCAGCGCCTGCGCCTTGGGTCGCTGGAAGCTGTTGCGGCCGATGATCGAGCCATGGCCGCCGCCGTCGCGGATCTGCTTGATCTCCGCCAGCACGCCGTCGATCCCCTTGGCTTCGCCGCCCGAGAACACCACGACCCGCCGGCCGCCGAACGAAGCCTGCATCACGTGCGCCACCCGCTCCGCCAAGGTGTCCATCGGCACCTCGGCCTTGTCGTAGGCCTCCTTCGCGGCGGCGAGGTCGACGCCCGCCTTGGGCGGCTTCACCTTGATGATCGTCGCGCCCATCAGGGCGGCCATGTGCGCGGCATAGGCCACGATGTCGAGCGCGGTCTCGCCGTCCTTGCTGATCTTGCCGCCGCGCGGGTACGACCAGACCACCGGGACCAGGCCCTTGGACTTGGCTTCGCGGATGATGTCCTTGAGCTCCTCCTGCATGCCGTAGCAGGCATCCGAGCCGGGGTAGATGGTGAAGCCGACGCCGACGCAGCCGAGCCGCAGCGCGTCGTCGACGCTGGCGGTCAGCGCCTGGTCGCTGACATTGCCGCCGGACAGGCTGTTGGCGCTGTTCAGCTTCAGGATCAGCGGCACCTCGCCGGCGAAGGTCGCGGCCCCGATCTCGAGTGGCCCCAGCGGCGCCGCGTAGGCGGAGAGGCCGGCCTCGATCGCAAGCTCGAACAAATAGCGCGGGTCATAGGCGGCGGGGTTCGGCGCGAAGCTGCGCGCCGGCCCGTGCTCGAAACCCTGGTCGACCGGCAGGATCACCAGCTTGCCGGAGCCGGCAAGCCGGCCGTGCATCAGCAGCCGGGCAAGATTCGCCCGCACACCGGGATTGTCGCTCTCGTACCAGGACAGGATTTCCTTGACCTTGGGCGTCAGTCGCATGGTCGCTCCGTCTGCGATGCTCGGGTTGGCGCGGACAGTACAGCCGCCGGCCGCGGATCGAAAGGGTGGCTGTGCCGCAGCGCTGGTCGGCCGCTGGCCGGCTCAGCCGCGCGCGAGGTTCTGGCGATATTTCTCCGCGTCCCAGTCGAGCAGCTCCGCTTCGTCGTCCGTCGAGAGGTAGCGCAGCGTGGCATCGGGTGGCACCCGCTCGAGCACCAGGGCCAGGCATAAGGCGAGTTCGTCGGCGCTGACCGAGGCGGCAGCCGCGAGAAACGCACCCCTGCCCGGTGCCAGGATCAGCTTGCTGCCGCCGGCCGGCGCGACTTTGGTTTCTGCGCCATCGGCGAGGATGGCAGCCGCCGGCCCCAGGAAGATCACGTGGTCCGGATAGAGCGAGCCTGCCGTAGCCCAGGCCACGCGGTTCGGATTCATCGCCAGCGCGTGGGTTCGCGCATGTGCCGGCTCGCGCAAATGCAGCGCCGCGCCGGCCCCGCCAGGAGGGCGTTCGGTCGTAGGCTGCACCGGCGCGTCCAGACGCCGCTCGACCTCGGCCAGCAGCGCCTCGGCCTCGGTCAGCGTGGCGCCACCGACGACCAGGCCGTGATTGCCCAGGACGAGCACGTCGACAGCGCCGCGGGCCAGCTGTTCGGCGACGGCGCGCGTCAGCGGCAACCCCGGCTTGCGGTACGGCACCCAGGCCCAGCGCAAGCCAGCCAGCAGCTCTGCCACTCGAGCCTCGCCGTCCGTGCGGATGGCCAGCGCGATGGTGCGCACCGAATGGGTGTGAACGACGAAGCGATGCGGCAGAAGGGCATGCAGCGTCGTCTCGATCGACGGTCGCAGTCCTTCGGGGTTGAGTTCGCCGACCACCGCGTCGCCGACCGGGTCGGCAGCACCGGCGTCGATATCCTGCAGCACCGCTTCGAGCCGCACCGGTACGAACAGGTCGCGCTCCAGGGCGTCGGCCAGCCATAGGCCCGACGCCTTGACCCAGAGCAGGCCGGCCTCCTTGAGCGAGGTGTTGCCGCCCGCCGCCTGCACCTGCTCGGGATCGCGACCGATCCGGGCGGAAAATGCAGCGAGCTCGGCCAGTGTCTTCGGTTTCATGCCGCAGTCGCTCCCTGGCGCGCGAGCAGCGCCGTGCCGTAGGCCGGCTCCAGGCTCGACGGCGTGAGCATCGGGACCTGCAGCAGTTGCTGGCGGATCGCCGTCCAGGCCGTATTGGCAGCGCCGCCGCCGACCGTGCGGACCGAACGCAGCGGCGGGCCACCGAGCCGGGCGAGGAGCGCATAGGCCCGTGCCTCGACCTCGGCGATTCCCTCTAACAGCGCCTGGAACAATTGCACGTCGTCGGCCGGTCGTGGCTCCGGCGCGAACTCCAGCGTCGGGTCCGCGACCGGGAACCGCTCGCCGCGGCCGGGCAGGGGGTGCCAGTGCAGCCCGATCGGCTGATCCGGCTGGAGCCGCGGCGTCAGTTCGGCCATCCGCCCGGCGGTGAAGAAGCGGAGCAGGGCCTTGCCGCCGCTGTTGGAAGCGCCGCCCACCAGCCAGCGTTCGCCCAGGCGATGGCTGTAGACACCGTGCTCCGGCGCGAACACGGGCGCGTCCGAGAGCAGCTTGAGGGTCAGCGTGGTGCCGAGCACGGTGACCCCATCGCCGGTCGCATCCGCCCCGGTGGCCAGGAACGAGGCGCACCCGTCGGTCGTTCCGGCGACGACCATGCAGCCCGGCCCGAGGCCCAGGCTCGTGGCCAGCTCCGCCAGCAGCGGGCCGAACGGCGTCCCCGGTGCCACGACCTCGGGGAGCAGGTCGCGCCGCGCGCCCAGCGTGTCGAGCCAGAGCGGCCATGCGCGTGCGACCGGGTCGTAGCCGAGCTTCAGCCCATTGTTCTCGTCGCTCCAGCCCAGCCGGCCGGTGAGGCGGGCGGCGATCCAGTCCGCTTGATGGAGGGCGTGCCGGGCCTCGGGATGTTCGTCCTGCAGCACCAGCAGCCGGGCCAGCGGCGAGGTCGCGCCATGCGCGCCGCTTTCGGGCGGGGCGGCGGCGGCAATCCGCCCGGCCAGATGCCCGGCGCTGGCATCGTTGTACATCCCCGCCGGCGCCAGCGGCAGGCCACGCGCATCGGTCAGCAGCAGCGTGCCGGAGGTGCCGTCCACGGCCAGCGACCGGATGCGATTGCCGCCGACGCTGGCAGCCACCGACCGGATCACCTCCGTCACGGCTGCCCACCACAGCTCCGGATCCTGGCGGAGGCCCCCGGCAATCTCCACAGGCGCGGGCAGCGGGGCAGAGGCCGACGCAATCACCGCGCCGACAGCGTCGATCGCCATGCCGCGCACGCCGGACGTGCCGACGTCGATCCCCAGATGCAACGCATCGCCGCCGGCCACGCCCGACCTCCCTTTTCCGATCAACCTGTGGAGGTTACGTGCCGCTGGTCCCGGCCTCAAGCACTAGCCGATCTCGCGGCGCACGCGGCCACCCAGCTGTTCGGCCATGCTCGCGAGCTTGGCAGCGATTGTCGCCGGCCCGACGAACAGCAGGTCGCGCGAGCCCTGGCGCAGCGCCGCCATGGCGAGCCCGGCGTCGGTGCCGCAATCGATCACCACCGTATGCTGCAGCGCCTGTTCGACAGCGTGCCAGAAGCCGACGCCGGCAAACGCAGCCATATCAGGGGCGCTGATCAGCAAGAGGTCGCCATCCGCCCGCGCCAACGCGATCCGTGCCTCGGCAAGGCTGTGAATGCGAGCGACCACGGTCTCGTTCAATGGGGTTCTCCCGTTGCGGTCCACAGCCGTCGGAAGCTATCCATGGAAATAGGGCCACGGCCGCCAATAAATGCCGACATACGCATATTGATAGTAGTAGGGCCAGTCAAACGGGTAGCCGAGCCAGTAGCGGTCGTCGTAGTCGCCTCGGCTGTCCTTGGCTTCCTGGACCTCCGCCTTCAGCTTCTTGGCCTCCGCATCCCCCTGGCCGGCCGCCGCCGTGATCCAGCGATCCGCTTCTCCGATGTCCTGGCCCACGGTGTCGTAGCCGGAGAGGTAGAGGCGCCCGAGGGTGACCTGTGCCTTGACGTCGCCGCTCTCCGCGGCCCGGCGAAGCCAGTTAATGCCGTCGAAACCATTTTGCGGGACGCCGTCACCACTCAGATACTTCATGCCGAGATTGGTCTGGGCGGACGTCACGCCGCCATTCGCAGCGATCTCAAACCATCGCGCCGCCTCGCGCCGATCACGTTGCAGGTAGCGCCCCTCCTCGTAGAGCGCCGCGACGTTCTGGGCCGCGTCCGCATTGCCCTGCTCGGCTGCAGCCAGGAGAAGCTGCAGCCCACGCTGCGGGTCGCGCGAAACGCCTTCGCCTTCGAAGTAAAGCTGTGCCAGCCGGTAGCGGGCGCTGCCATGCCCGGCATCGGCGGCCTGGCGGAACAAGGCCGCGGCGCGAGCGGGGTCCTTCGCCGTGCCGGCGAGGCCGAGCTGATAGACCAGCCCGAGCTTGTAGGCTGCGCTCACATCGCCGTTGGCGGCACCGTTCTCGAGGGAATCTAGGTCTTCGCCACGGTAGCCATCGTCCGTCACGCCGGCAGATTGCGTCGCCGCCGCACCAGGGTGAAATGTCTCGGCGTGCACGCTCTCGTTCGAGCAGTCGGCGCCGCGGCAGATCTGTACCGTCTCCGGCCGCGTGGGAGCACATGCGAGCAGGGCCAGAGGCAACAACACCACGGAGAACGTCGGGTACAGATGAAGATGGACAGCCGGAATTTTTGCCATTATCAGATTCCTTACGGCCAGCAGCTATCGATAATTAATGAAACGAGCCTAGGACGGGCGACGCACGCATTCAAGGCTAACCTGCCCATTGTGTGTCGTCGCGTCGGATTTGTTGTGCAACAAGTTGCGGTGACGATCATGTTGGCAGTTCAGCGGGGGATTTGATGCATGAAAAGGCAATTCGCGAGTAGGTGGATATTTGTTGCGCCCGTTCTACTGACATCTTGCCTGGAAGCCGGCGGCTCGGTGACCCAAGGCGGCGGCGGGACGGCGGTGACCGGTTCGGCCGCCGGCGGCACCAGTGTCGGCGCCGACAGCTCACTCGAGCATTGCAGCGAGACCTTGGGCACGCTGGCCGTCGACGACGGCCGCGAGCAGAACTGGTGGGGCGATTTCTATCGGCGCACGCAGATCACCACGCTTGAGCCGATGATTCGAACGGTCGTCCAGCAATCGAATTGCTTTGTCATCACCGCCGTCGGCAACGAGCGCTTAAGCCAGCGGTTCGACGCAATTCGTAACAAAACGCGAGACTCCGGTGAGTATCGCGCCGGCAGCAACTACCAAAAAGGACAGGCGATTGCCGCCGATTACTTTCTGGAGCCCGCGATTCTGTTCGCGGGCGAAGACGCGGGCGGCGTCGGCGGCGGGCTTGCGAGCGGGCTAACGAATTATCTCGGCCAGTATGGCGCCCTGGCCGCGCGAGCGCTCCTGAACGAAAAGCAGACCGAGGTGAACCTGTCGCTGTTCGGTATCCGCGAAGGGGCTCAAATCGCGGCTGCGGAGGGCAGCGCCTCAGCCACCGATGCCTCGGCTTTCGCCAGCGGCTGGTTGAGTGGCTCGGGCCTGGGCGGCCTGCAGGTCTATACCAAGACCCCCGAAGGCAAGGCCACGGTCGCCGCCTTTGTGGATGCGTACAACAAGCTCGTCGTGGCGATGAAGAACTACAGCCAGCAGACGGTTAAGGGTGGCCTCGGCCGTGGCGGCAATCTGAAGTTCAGTAACTGAGCGGGATGCGCCGGATCAGCGCGCACGCAAAGCCGCCACGCCCGGCAGATCCTTGCCCTCGAGCCATTCCAGGAACGCACCGCCGGCGGTCGAGACGTAGCTGAACTGCTCGAGCACGCCGGCGTGCGCCAAGGCCGCCACCGTGTCGCCGCCGCCGGCGACCGTGGTCAGGCGCCCGGCCTGGGTCAGCTTGGCCGCGGCCCGGGCCACCGCATTGGTGCCCTGGTCGAACGGCTCGATCTCGAAGGCACCCATCGGGCCGTTCCAGAGCAAGGTCTTGCAACCGGCGAGGCGGTCAGCGATCGCCTTGGCGCTGTCCGGCCCGATGTCGAGGATCATGTCGTCCGCCGCCACTTCGGCGACCGGGATGGTCCGTGTCGCTGCACCGGCCTGGAACTGCTTGGCGACCACCACGTCGGTCGGCAGCATGACGGTCACGTTCTGGCCCGTGGCCTTGGCCATGATCGCGCGCGCAGCCTCGGCGAGATCGTGCTCGCACAGCGACTTGCCGACGCCCACGCCTTGCGCGTTCAGGAAGGTGTTGGCCATGCCGCCGCCGATGATCAGCACGTCGACCCGGTCCAGCACGTGGCCCAGCACGTCGAGCTTGCTCGACACCTTGGCGCCGCCGATCAGCGCCGCGGTCGGCCGCTGGGAGCCGCCCAGGGCCGCCTCCAGCGCCTCCAGCTCGGCCTGCATCAGCCGGCCGGCATACGAAGGCAGCCGCTCGGCGAGGCCCGTGACCGAGGCATGGGCGCGATGCGAGACCGAGAACGAGTCGTTGACGTAGATCTCGCCCAACGTCGCCAGCTGATCGGCGAAGGCCGGGTCGCCCTTCTCCTCGCCGGCGTGGAAGCGCAGATTCTCCAGCAGCGCGATGCCGCCGTCGGGGATCGCGTCGACGACGGCATGGGCGAGTTCGCCCACGCAGTCCGGCGCGAACCTGACGTCGATGCCGCCCAGCGCCTGCGACAGCGGTTTGACAATCGGCGCCAGGCTCATCGAGCTCTCCGGCCGACCCTTGGGGCGGCCGAAATGCGACAGCACGATCACCCGCGCACCCTTGCCGACCAGTTCCTCCAACGTCTGCGCCGCGCGCTCGATTCGGGTCGCGTCGGTGACCTCGCCATTCTGCATCGGCACGTTGAAGTCGACCCGCACCAGGACGCGCTTGCCCTTCACGTCGAGGCCGTCGAGCGTGCGGAACGACGTCATCTGTGGCGCTCCTCCTCTTGGCCAGGTCGATCCCCGGCCTGTTGCAGCTAGCATGGTGTCGCGAGGGCTGTCCATCGATCCGCCCACCAAGAAGCGCGAAACCTCCTTGCACCCGCGCGGCAAAATGGCCTTAATGTCTGTTTGAGTCGTGTTGCTCGAATTGTATTCGGGTCGAGCTACGGAGAACGCGCATGACGAAGCCAGACCCCTGCGGCGCCCTTGGCGTCATCGCTTCGCGCTATCTGATTGCCGCTTCGATCTGCATTCCAATCAGCTTGCATACCCTTGGAGCTGCTGCCTTCACGCCCGTGGATTATCGCGGGCCTGGGGCCACCATCCGGCTGTCTCGCCTCAGCACCTACGATGGCGGGTACTTCGCGCGTGACAGCGTCGAGGTCCCCCCGGCATACGACGCAACCAAACGACGGTTGTATTATATCGACAAGACGCGCAGCAGGATTGAAGTCCTAGATCTGGATCAGCCAACCTATCTGCACCGGGACAAGACCATAATCGCCGGGCCGGCCGTTCTCTTGGCAGAGGCCGTGGCCTTTCGCAGCGGTGTGCTTGCCACGGCCTTTTCGGGGCCGACCAAGTCGAGCCCGGGATTGGTCACCTTCGTCAATCGCGACGGGAGACCGGAGGCCTCGCCAGCCACGGTCGGCCCGCAACCGACGATGCTGGTCTTTACGCCGGATGGTAAAAAGTTGCTCGTCCCCGGAAGAGGCGAAGCAAGCGATGACTATGGTGACGACCCGGAGGGAACGATCACCATCATCGATTGGTGCGACAACTTTCCCTGCTCTCATCTGGACACGAAGCGAATCGACTTCAGCGCGTTCAACGGACGGCGCGCCGAGTTGATCCGCAGGGGCGTGCGCATCTACGGTCCCCACGCTTCCGTGGCGCAAGATCTCGAGCCCGAATCGATAACCGTGTCACCGGACTCCAGGACGGCCTGGGCGACACTCGAGCGCAACAACGCAATTGCGATCATCGATCTCGTCAACGAGCGCGTGGTCGATATCGTTCCGCTCGGGCTCAAGGACAACTCGTTGCCCGGCCACGGCCTCGACGCAAGCGACCTTGATGGGCGGATTCGGATAAAGCCGTGGAAAGTGCATTCCTGGTATCAGCCCGACTACCTCGCCGCCTTCACGACGCTCACGGGCACCTATCTCGTGACCGCGAACGAGGGCGACCCGCGCGACTTCAGCGGCTACACCGAGGTCGCCCGGGTCATGGATCTCAGGCTCGACCCCGCGGTGTTCCCGAACTGGGCCGTGCTGCAGCGGCCCGAAAACCTTGGCCGGCTCCAGGTCAGCGGCCTGGACGGCAGGAGCGCCAACCACCTGTTCAGGCGCCTGTATGCCTATGGCGGGCGCTCGCTCGCGATCTGGACCGCTCGCGGCGAACTTCTCGCCGACACCGGAGACGCTTTCGAGCGGATCATCGCCGCCGCGGTTCCGGCCTTCTTCAATGTCCCCGATGACAGCAACAGGTTCGACCGGACCAGCCAAGGTCGCGGCCCGGAGCCAGAGGCGCTGGCAGTCGGGAAGATCGGCAGTCGAATCTACGTCTTCGTGGGCTTCGAGCGGATCGGCGGCGTGATGGTGTACGACATCACGGATCCGCGGCATCCGCACTTCGAGCAGTACATCAACAATCGGAATTTCGCCGTCGATCCGGCCGCGGTCTGCGAGAAAGGGAAGTCGAAATCCAGTGCCTGCGCCGCCGCCGGCGACCTCAGTGTCGAGGGGGTCCTGTTCATCCCGGCGAGCAGCAGTCCGAGCGGCAAGCCGCTGCTGGTGGTGTCCCACGAGACGAGCGACAGCGTCACCGTGTTCGGGATCGACCCCGCTTCCTAGTCACCGGAGGTTCTGGCCTTCGCGAAGCGCAAAAGGAGAGCGTAGCGCCGGGCGACCTCGAGGGTATCAATCGTGCCTGCACCGGTGGTTGCCAAGGCAGCGAGCGTCGCCGCCACTTCCGGCCGATAGCGCACATGGAACTTGGCGAGCCACGCTGCCATTGCGCCACGAAACCAGCCGGGCAATCCGGCCATGTCGCCGAAATCGACGATGTGTAGCGTGCCGCCCGGCGCCAGATGCGAGACAGCGGCACGCACCGCCAGCTCCGGCCCGTCGACCATCGACAGGCAATAGGAGATGGTGATGTGGTCGAAGCCGCCCGCATGCCCGAACAGCGCCTGCGGGTCGAGTTCCTCGGCCACCCCGCGGGCCAGCCTCGCCCGCACCGCGGCCCGTTCCAGCTTTCTGGCTGCGATCTCCAGCATCGGCTGAGCCGCATCCAGGCCAAACAGGCGTATGGCCGGATAGCGCTGGCCGATCAGCGCCAGATTCCGGCCGGTGCCGCAGCCGATGTCGAGGATCGACTGGCCAGGCTGGGCGCCCAGCTCCGCGATCAACCGGTCGCGCCCCAACAGATAATAGCGGCGGGTAAGGTCGTAGATGTGCCGCTGCGGCCGGTACATGCGGTCCATACGCTGCCGGATGTCACCGGTGACGGTAGCCATCAGCCGATCTGCCGATAGAGGTGAAAGCCACCATAGATCGCCGAGCGATCTTGCGCGTGCAGTTCCGCCGACCGCTCCTCCTCGTACTCCCAGGGTGCCAGCAGCTCAGGTGGCAGCATCTGCGGCAGGATCGAGTCCTCGGCGGCGGTGCGGAAAATCACCCGCGCACCCTGCCGGGCGGTGCGGTTGATCTGGCTCCACAAGGCCGACATCTGCGCCCGGCTCATCCAGTCCTGCGCGTCGAGCAGGACAAAGGCATCGACCGTGCGCGCGTCCTGGCGTGCCAGATGGTCGGTGAGGTTGATCTGGTCGATCTCGATGCGGTCCGTGCGGGCGCGGATCAGCTTGAAGTTCTCTGGGCGCAGGTAGGGCGGCAGCGTGCGCCCGTCGGCGGGATAGCGGCCGGAGAAGGCCTGCCAGGCGAACCAGTTGTCGTGGATCGGGAAGCCGCAGGCGAGCCGCTCCACGCGAGCGCGCAACAGTGCCGCGAGGTTGCCACCGGCGTCGGCTTTCAGCGCGTCGAACTGCGCCGGCGGGATGCCCAGTCCGAAATAGGTCGCGGGGAGGTCCGCCAGATGCCGCACCAGACGGCTATCGAGCACCGGAGCCAGCTCGGTGTCGAACAGACGGCGCTGATCCGCGATGGTCAGGGCTTCGAGCATGCGCCGCGGCCGCTTGCCGTGCAGCCGGCAGACGGCGTGGCCGAACTGGATCGTGCGGCCAAGGAGGCCGTGCTGGTAGAGGTTGCGGCCGAACATGCCAATGCGGCGGCGGCCGGCGAGATCGCGGCCGGCCCAGTAATCGCGCACCGCCGGCTCGAGATACGGGGCGACGTAGCGACGGTACAGGGCGAGGTTGTCGGCGTCGGCGGGACCGGCGAACAGATGTTTGAAGCTGTCGTAGTCCGGCAGTTGCCGAGCCGCGGTCAGCTTCAGCTTGAGCAATGCCACGTGCGCCGGGTTGAGATCGACCGCCTGGATCTGCATCGGGTCCGCCAAGAGGTAGCTCATGGCGTTGCAGCCGCCGGACGCGATCGTCACGATCCGGCTCGACGGGCCGATCTCCAGTGCTGCGAGGTCGACGTCGGGGTCCTCCCAGATCTGCGCGTAGACCAGACCCTCGAAGAGGCGTGCGAACACGCGCTCGAGGATCCCGCGACTGGTCGCCGGACCTGCCTGCAGCGCGGCGTCGCGCACGAGAGCGTTGGCCAATTGGATCTCCTCCGGTGGGCAGGCGTCAGGGACAGTGATTCAGCGCCACGCCGGCGGCGCCGACCGTGACGAAACTTGCCGGCCGCTCGACCCAGCAGCCGGTATTGAGGTACTCGATCGCGTCGCCACCCGGCCCGGTGACGTCGAATACCTTGCGTCCCGGTTTGTGCGTGTGGCCGCAGACGATGACGTCGACGGCATTGCTGCTGGCGTAGCCGAGCGCTCCGTCGGCGACCTGCTCGCTGAGCCTGCTGAACCCGACATGGGCGCGGTCGAGCCGTTTCGGCCATTCGCCGTGCCGGGACAGCCACCGCTGGATGAAGGCGTAGACCCCCGACAGGAACTCGGAGACTCTGGCATAGCGGGAGATGAACGCATCGAACCGGTCACCATGGAGGGCCACGAACGAGCGGCCGTCATAGCTCCAGCGGAACGACTCGGTGGTCTCGATCCCGATCACCCTGGCGACGAGGTGCGCCAGATGGCGGTCGTGGTTGCCCAGCACCCAGACCACCTCGGCCTCGCGCCGGTGGCTCAGGCGGCGGATGTGGGCGAGCAGGCGCCAGGTGTCGGCGCAGAGATGGCGGAAGCTCCAGTCGTGGAGCACGTCGCCCAGCAGGATCAGGCGCTTGAACCGCCATCCCTCGAGCACCTCCAGCAGGTCGCGCGGCCGCGCGGCCGGCAGGCCCAGATGCAGGTCGGAGACGATGAAGGTGTCGACGTCGCCGACCCGGGCGGACGACATCTGCGAGAGGCGCGGAGGCTGGATCGCGGACGCTATCGACACTGGCCCACTCCCGCCGCGCGGTGAGGTGATGGCTGCCGAAGCGCGGCCCTCACCCGGCAGCTCATGCCGCTGGGTAAAGCCGTTCGATGACAAGGAGGCTGGAGCCGTGTGACCGTCGTGTGGCGCGGCGCGATTACTTCACGCGTGTGCCTTGCGGCACCGGCGCGCCAAACGTCCGCTCCACGGCCATTTGCGCGTGGCGGCCACATAGGCCGCCCAGCGGTCGCCGTGACGCTGAGCGAGGTTTACCTCCTCCAGCACCGATTGCCGTAGCAGCGTGTTTACGCCGACGACGAGGCATACGGTGGTGAACAGGGTAGGGATCGCCAGGAACAGGCCAAGCTGGCCGGCCATGACCGCTACCAATGTCGGATGCCGGCAATGCGCGAAGGCGCCGCCGGTGACGAGAGGTCCCGCCTCGCCGGGTTGCGCGATGCCCGAGCGCCAGTCGCGGCCCATCTGGAAGTTCAGCCGAGCGACCCGCAGAAATGCCATCACCATCAGCAGGTTGCCGGCGACCATCACGGCGGGCGCGTACAGGCCCGGCAGCGGGACGAGCACGGCATCGAATTGCGGCCGGACAGCGCGCGCAACGGCCACGGCCCAGATCAGGACGCGAAATGCGCGAAACGTCACGCTGAGCCGATGATGCCGGCTTCCCGGCGTTCCGAAGGTGACGGGCGAATGACCAAGGCGGTGCCGAAGCGCGATGATCCTGACCGTGTAGAACAGCGCCACCGCGCTGAAGAACACGGCTGGACCATAGCGACCGACGATTGCTGCGAACTCCGTCACGCCCATCGCCCTGGACTTCCGGTGGTCAGGTCACCTGCGGTGAGGTTCCGACCACCACGGTGCTCGACGGCGCGACTAGAGCGTGGCCATCAGCGCCGCGGTGTCGATCATCCGATTGGAGAAGCCCCACTCATTGTCGTACCACGAGGCCACGCGGACCAGCTTGCCCTCGAGCACCTTGACGCCCTTGAGGTCGACGGTGGAGCTCGCCGGATTGTGGTTGAAGTCGATCGAGACCAGCGGCTCTTCGGTGACCTCGAGGATACCCTTGAGCGGGCCGGAGGCTGCCGCGGCCTTGAGTGCTGCGATGATCTCGGCGGCATCGGTGTCGCGCTTGGGCACGAAGGTCAGGTCGACCATGCTGACGTTCATGGTCGGCACCCGGATCGCGACACCGTCGAGCTTGCCCTTCAGCTCCGGCAGCACGAGGCCGACGGCCTTGGCGGCACCGGTCGAGGTCGGGATCATCGAGCAGGTGGCGGCGCGGGCCCGGTAGAGGTCCTTGTGGAACACGTCGAGCAGGTTCTGGTCGTTGGTGAAGGAATGGATGGTGGTCATGTGACCACGCTCGATCCCGACCAGGTCGTTCAGCACCTTGGCGACCGGGGCCAGGCAGTTGGTGGTGCAGGACGCATTGCTGACCACCGTATGGTCAGCACGGAGCTGGTCCTGGTTGACGCCAAACACGACGGTGAGGTCGGCGCCGTCCGCCGGGGCCGAGACCAGCACCTTCTTGGCACCGGCGCCGAGATGGCCGGATGCGGTCTGCTTGCTGGTGAAGATGCCGGTGCATTCGAGCACGATGTCGACGCCGAGTTCGCCCCACGGCAGCTTCGCGAGGTCGCGCTCGGCCAGCACCTTGATCGGCGGCAGCGACGTGCCGGCGGCAGTGCGGATGTGGAGCATGTCGCCTTCGAGCTTGGCGTCGCCCGAGAACCTGCCGTGGACGCTGTCGTAGCGGAACAGGTGTGCGTTGGTGGCTGGCGGTGCCAGATCGTTGATCGCCACCACCTGGATGTCGTCGCGCCCCTGCTCGGCGAGCGCACGCAGCACGTTGCGGCCGATCCGGCCAAAACCGTTGATGGCTACTTTCGCGGTCACGGCTCATTCTCCCCCGGAGTTCGCAACAGATCTACAGCAGCGCACGGGCCTTGTGCGCCACGTTCTCGGCGGTCAGGCCGAAATGCTCGTACAGCGCCTTGATCGGGCCGCTCGCGCCGAACGTGGTCATGCCGACCACGTCGGCCTCGCTGGCCACGTAGCGGGTCCAGCCGAACGGCGAGGCGGCCTCGACGGCCACCCGCGGCGCCGTTCCCAGCACGGACGCCCGATAGGCCGCGTCCTGGCGCTCGAACAGCTCCCAGCTCGGCATGGACGCCACCGCGGCCACGATACCCTCGCCCGCCAGCAACTCGCGCGCGGCCAACGCGATATGCACCTCGGAGCCGGTGGCGAGGATCGTCACCTGCCGCGGCTCGTCGCCGGGTGTCAGCAGATAGGCGCCACGGGCGCAGAGATTCTCGTCCGTGTGCTCCACGCGCAGGGTCGGCAACTCCTGCCGCGTCAGCGCCAGCGTCGATGGGCCGTCGGCCTGCCGCAGCGCCAGCTCCCAGCATTCGAGGGTCTCGACCGCGTCGGCCGGCCGGAACACCAGCATGTTCGGGATCGCGCGCAGGCTCGCCAAGGTCTCGACCGGCTGGTGCGTCGGGCCGTCCTCGCCGAGGCCGATCGAATCGTGCGTGGCGACGAAGATCACGCGCTGCTGCATCAGCGCCGCCAGCCTGAGCGCCGGGCGGCAGTAGTCGGCGAACACCAGGAACGTGCCGCCGTAGGGGATGATGCCGCCATGCACCGCCATGCCGTTCATGGCTGCGATCATGGCGTGCTCGCGCACGCCGAAGCTGACGTAGCGGCCGCCATAGTCGCCCGGACGCACCGGCTTGGTCGATGGCGTGTTGGTCAGGTTGGAATGGGTCAGGTCGGCGGACCCGCCGACCATGATCTCCACCGCCTCGGTCAGCACGCCCAATACCTGCTGGCTCGACTTCCGGCTGGCCCAGGCCGGCTTCTCGGCCGAGAGCTGGCGCTTGTAGGCGTTCACCGTGTCACCGAACGTCGCCGGCAGCTCCCCGGCCTGCCCGCTGTCGAACTGCAGCCGGATGTCCTCGGCCACGGCCGCGTGGCGCTCCTTCCAGGCCGCGTAGGCTGACTGCCCCCGCTCGCCCGCGGCGCGCCACGACGCGGCGATCTCCGCCGGGATCTCGAAGGGCGGATAGGGCCAGTTGAGGGCCGCGCGCGCGCCGGCGATTTCGCTGGCACCCAGCGGCGCTCCGTGGGCGGTCTCCTTGCCGGCCTTGGTGGGTGCGCCTTTGCCGATCACCGTCTTGCAGGCAATCAGCGATGGCCGGTCGGTTTCGGCGCGTGCGGCCTCGATCGCCCGCGCGACCGCCTCGGGATCATGTCCGTCGACGGCTGCCGTGTGCCAGCCATAGGCCGTAAAGCGCATCAGCTGGTCGTCGGAGACTGCTAGCGAGGTCGGGCCGTCGATCGAGATTCCGTTGTCGTCGAACAGGACGATCAGCCGGCCCAGCTTGAGATGGCCGGCGAGCGAGGCTGCCTCGTGGCTGATGCCTTCCATCAGGCAACCGTCGCCCACGATGACGTAGGTATAGTGGTCGACCAGTTCCGATCCGTATCGAGCGGCGAGATGGCGCTCGGCGAATGCCATGCCGACCGAGTTGCCGAGGCCCTGGCCGAGCGGCCCGGTGGTGGTCTCGATGCCGAACGCATGGCCGTGCTCCGGGTGGCCGGCGGTGCGGGCACCGAGCTGCCGGAAGCGCTGCAGCTCCTCCAGCGTCATGTCCGGAAAGCCGGTCAGGTAGAGCAGCGCATACAGCAGCATCGAGCCGTGGCCCGCCGACAGGACGAAGCGGTCGCGGTCCGGCCATTCAGGATGTTGCGGATCGAACTTGAGAAACCGCGTCCACAGCACGGTGGCCACGTCGGCCATGCCCATGGGCATCCCGGGGTGCCCGGACTTGGCCTTCTCGACGGCGTCCATGGCAAGGGCGCGGATGGCATTGGCGAGGTCGGCTTGGCTGGTCATGGCTGGCAGTCTGGACAAGGCAGATGGAAATTCGAGCGCAACCTGAACCAGCAGCGCCAAAAATCAACCGTCAAATCGGGCGCAGCGGCAGAAGGCGCGGGCCGGTTGGTTGACGGGTTTGAAGGTCTGTGTCAACTCGATCCCGCAACCTGAGCCGTGGGCGGGACGATGTGCCCGAGAGAGCCGCTGTGAGCACCGCCGAGGAACGCGCGCTGTCGGCGCTGAGCCGAATCGAGGCCGCGTTGCGGGGTAATGCGGACGGTGCCGGCGCGCAACTGGAGCGTGCCGCGCTCGAGCGGGACTGCGAGTTGCTGCGGGAAGAGTGTGACACGCTGCGGCGGCGGCTGGCCGCGGTCGACGAGCGCGACGCGCGGCTCTCGGCTATCGTCGGGCAGGTCGAGGGCCGGCTCGACGGGGCGATCACCCAGCTCGACGAGCTGGCCGAAGGATAGAGCTGCACCATGGCGATGGTCGACGTCACCTTCAACGGCCGCCGGCACCAGGTGCAGTGCGGCGACGGCGAGGAGCCGCGGCTGCGCCGGCTCGCGGCGTATATCGACAGCTGTGCCAGCAAGCTCTTGCAGCAGCACGGCCAGCTGCCGGACGCCAAGGTGCTGCTGCTGACCAGCCTCCTGGTCGCCGACGAGCTGTCCGACGCCTACGAGGAGATCAAGCGCCTCAAGGCCAAGGCCGGCGATCACGAGCAGCGGGCCGAGGACGAGTCGGCGCAGGCGCTCGATCGCGTCGCGGCCCGGCTGGAGCAGCTTGCCGCGGCGCTCGAGAAGGCCTAGTTACGATCCGACGGCTGCTGCTGGGTTCGTGCCCCGTCGTAAACATCGCCCCGGGCCTAGTTCGTTCCAACGGGGGCTGTCCCTGGCGTGATCGTGGTCACGTCACATGGCTCCCACCTGCGTAGCAGGTCCCAGGGACGTACACGACGTAACGGCTTTGGCGGCACCGTCACTTTCCTCCCGGGCGCTCCATGACCTCAGCCGATGCCACCGTAGCGGAGAGCAAGCGCCGGCTCCGGCCGGAGATGCGTGCGCGCCGGCTGGCGATCCCGGCGGACGCGCATGCCGCGGCGAGCCGAACGGCGGCATGGTCCGCGCTCGCGGCACTGCCTTGGCGGGAGCGGCCCGAGGTCGCGCTGTTCTGGCCGCTGGCCGACGAGATCGACACGCTGCCCCTGCTGCACGCCCTGCACTGGCTGGGTGCGCGCCCGCTGCTCCCCAGGATGCAGGGCAGGAGGCGGCCGCTCACGTTCCACGAGTGGAGCCCCGATGCGCCCCTGGTCGCTGGGCCATACAACGTGCAGGAGCCGGCGCCCGACCTGCCGCCGGTGCTGCCGAGGATCGTGCTGGCGCCGCTGCTGGCGTATGACGGCCAGGGGCGCCGTCTCGGCTACGGCGCCGCCTTCTACGACATGACGTTCGCGGAGCTGGCCGAGACCGCGCCCCTGCGGGTCGGGTACTGCTTCGCCTGCCAGGAAGTCCCGGCGGTGCCCGCGGATGCGAGCGACGTGCCGCTGCAGCTGGTGGTGACCGAGGCCGGCTGCCGCACCATCACCTGACACGAGCCGGAGTCCGCAACGACGTGCGCATTCTCTATATCGGCGACGTGGTCGGCCGCGCCGGCCGGACGATCCTGCTGGCTGAGCTGCCGCGCCTGCGCGCCGCGCTCGAGCTCGATCTGGCCATCGTCAACGGCGAGAACGCCGCCGGCGGCTACGGCCTGACCGCGGTCATCGCCAACGAGTTCCTGACCGCCGGTGCCGACGTCATCACCATGGGCAACCATGTCTGGGACCAGCGCGAGCTGATCGGCCACATCGACCGCGAGCCCCGCATCGTCCGTCCGCTCAACCTCGCCCCCGGCACCCCCGGGCGCGGCATTGCCGAGGTCAAGACCGCGCGCGGCCAGCGTGTCGTCGTGCTGCAGGTGCTGGGCCGGCTGTTCATGAGCCTGACCGATGACCCGTTCCGGGCCCTCGACGCCGAGCTCAAGAAGCACGCGCTGGGCGGCACCGCGCACGCGATCGTCGTCGACGTCCACGCCGAGGCCACCAGCGAGAAGCTGGCGCTCGGGCACCATCTGGATGGGCGGGTGTCGCTGGTCGCAGGCACCCATACCCACGTGCCCACGGCCGACGCGCGGATTCTTCCCGGCGGTACCGGCTACATCACCGATCTCGGCATGACCGGCGATTACGACAGCGTGATCGGCATGGACAAGGCGGGCTCGCTGCAGCGCTGGCGCTCCGACCTGCCCGGCCAGCGGCTGACGCCCGCGGCCGGCCCCGCCATGCTGTGCGCCGTCTATCTCGAGACCGACGACCGCACCGGGCTCGCCCGGCGGATCGAGCCGGTGCGCGTCGGGCAGGGGCTGAGCGCGGCGCTGCCATCGGCATCCGGCTAAGAGGGTAGCCGGCAGGAAGGATCAGCGCGACAACGGCAACCCGGCCTGAAGCGCCGCCGAGCCGAGCAGGCGGTCCACCGTCCGGCCGAGGCGTTCGCTCTCGTCGACGATGACCTCGATGAACCGGCGCCGTTCATGTTCTGTCAGGTCAGGGTAGTCACGCAGGATTTCGGAGGACGACCGCATCGACGCGAGCGGCGTCTTGAGCTCGTGCTCGATCTCCTCGAATGTCAGCGCATCCGCCGCCATGGGCCATCTCCACACCACAGGTTCCAGATCCGATAGCCCACCCAGGTTTGAACTGGGTTGCCCGTCGCCGCGATCCAATCCCCGCCGCCCACCGTGCGGCCATCGGCCACTCAAACCACATCGGCTGGCGCGCCTATTGCCGGTCCGGCCTTGCCAATACCGTGCCAAGCGCCGATCTTCCGCGGCCCCGCGCCACCTGGACCAAATGATGACCTATCCGACCGTCAAGATCCTGCCCGGTCAGGATCGCCGCATGCGTACCGGCTCGCCCTGGCTGTTCTCCAACGAGCTGCGGATGGACGGGGACGCCAAGGCAATCGCACCGGGCAGCCTGGTTCGGGTGATGGCGCCCAGCGGCAAGATGCTGGGTGTGGCGCAATTCAACCCGCATTCCCTGATCGCGGCGCGCATGCTCACCCGCAACAAGGACGCGGAGATCGGCCGCAGCTTCGTCTCGCGGCGCCTCGCCCGTGCGCTGCAGTTGCGCGAGCGCCTGTTCGATACGCCGCACTACCGCCTGATCCACGCCGAGGCCGACGGCCTGCCGGGGCTGGTGGTCGATCGTTTCGGCGACACGCTGGTCGTCCAGGTCAACACGGCCGGGATGCAGGCGCTCGAGGGCCTGATCGTCGAGGCGCTGGACGAGGTCCTCAAGCCGAGCACGATCATCGCCCGCAACGATTCCTCCTCCCGCCAGCTCGAAGGGCTGGAAAGCGAGGTCAAGGCGCTCAAGGGCGAGCTTGGCGGGCCGGTCGAGCTGGTCGAGAACGGCCTGACGTTCGTGGCCGACCCGGCCGGCGGGCAGAAGACCGGCTGGTTCTACGACCAACGCGTCAATCGCCTGTTCGCGGCCCAGCTCGCGCGCGGCGAGGCCGTGCTCGATGTCTACAGCTATTGCGGTGGATTCGCGCTGACCGCCGCTGCCCACGGTGCCACGGCCGTGACGGCGGTCGACAGCTCGGCGCCCGCCCTGGAGCTGGCGGCGACCAGTGCCGAGCGCCAGGGCCGTGCGGACCTGGCCAGTTTCGTGCGCGCCGAGGCCTTCGCGTATCTGGATGCGGCCTCCCAGGAGAAGCGCCGCTTCGGCGTGGTGATCGCGGATCCGCCGGCCTTCGTGAAGAGCAGGAAGGATCTCGGCGCCGGGCTGAAGGGCTACCGCAAGCTCGCCCGGATGAGCGCTGCGCTGGTGAGCGAGCCCGGTTTCCTGTGTCTCGGCTGCTGCTCGCATCACGTGAGCGCGGAGCAGTTCGCCACCGAGACCTGGGCCGGCATTCGCGAGGCGGGACGCGGCGGCCGCTTGATCCGCGTGGCCGCCGCCGGACCCGACCATCCGATCCACCCGGCCCTGCCGGAGACGGCCTATCTGAAGTTCCTCACCTATGCGCTCGACTGAGATTATCAACCCGAAGTTGTTGTATTCTTTGCTAATATAAACTAGACAGACAGCGGTCCTACTCGTCGGTCGGCGACCCCGTGGCTGGAGTCCCGGATGGCTGCCGCGACGATCGCTCGCCCCGACACCGTCCCGCCGGACCCGCCCGGCCAGGACGGCCTCTTGCTCGCCTTCGTGCGCCTGTGCCGTCAGCTCGAGCGGCCGGTGACCGAGGCGGAGCTGCGCGCTGCCGCGACTGCACCCGTCGGCGGCACCGACCTCGCCTGTCTCGGCCAGATGGCGGATCGGCTCGGCCTTGCTGTGCAGACGGTGCGCCTGACCGCCGGCTCGCTTGGCCGTCTGCCGACGCCGTTCCTGCTGCTCGGCCGCGAGCCGGGCAAGGCCTGGCTGGTGCGCGCCCGCACCCAGGATCAGGTCGTTCTGGTCGAGCCGGTCCATGGCGGTGCCACGGCGGTCACCATCAAGGTCGCGGCCGGTTTCGGCGACCGCCTCGTGCGGCTCGTGCCGGCGATGGGTCGTGGCCGCGGCTTCTGGCGCTCGACGCTGCTGCGCCGCGTACGCGGCGTGCTCTGGCAGATCGCCCTGGCCTCGGTGGTGATCAACCTGCTGGCCCTGGCGACGCCGCTGTTCATGATGACCGTCTACAACAAGGTCATCAACCACGCCGCCCTGCAGACTCTCGACGTGCTGGCGCTGGGAATGGTCACGCTGGTCGCGTTCGAGCTGCTGCTGCGCGCGCTGCGCGGCTACATCACGGCCCATACCGGCGCCAGGCTCGAGGCCGCGATCGGCAGCGACGTGCTGCACCACATCCTGCATCTGCCCTATCGCTTCTTCGAGGCGACGCCGGGTGCGGTCGTGCTCGAACGGCTGCGGCAGGTCGACCAGCTGCGCCAGTTCCTGACCGGGCATCTCCCACTGCTGCTGGTCGACCTCGCCTTCGTCGGGCTGTTCGTGGCCGTGCTGTTCTACCTCAACCCGACGCTGGCCATGGTCACCGCCGCGGCGATGCCGGTCTTTGCCGCGTTCTCGATCCTGGGGCAGCGCGGCCAGTCGGCGCATCAGCGCGCCCATGCGCGTGCTTCCAGCGCCAAGGCCACGGCCCTGGGCGAGGCGGTGACGCAGGCGCTGACGGTCAAGTCGCTGGCGCTCGAGCCGGACATGAAGCGGCGCTACGAGCGGCATCTGGTCCGGAGCGCCTGGACCGGGCTGCAGTCCGGCCGGATCGGCCACCTCGCCGCCAGCCTCGCCCAGGCGTTGCAGCACGCGACCGCGCTGGTGCTGGTCTATCTCGGCGCCCGTATGATCGTCGCCGGAGACATGACCGTGGGCGTGATGGTCGCGGCCTCGATCCTTTCGGCCCGGGCGCTGGCGCCGATGCGCCAGATCGCCGGTGCCTGGACCCAGCTCCAGCAGGCGCGCGAGGCCGTCGGGCGCCTCGACGAGTTGCTGGCCGAGCGCGGCGAGGCCAGCGGCCGGCTGGCCGGTGCCGAGTTCCAGGTGCAGGGCCGCCTCGTGGTCGACGGCGTGACTTTCCGCTACCCAGGGGCCAAGCGGCCGGCGCTGGCCGACGTGAGCTTCACGGTCTCGCCCGGCACGATGCTGGGGATCGCCGGCGCGCCCGGCTCAGGCAAGAGCACGCTGGTGCGTATCCTGCTCGGCCTCGAGACGCCGGAGGCCGGCCGCGTGCTGCTCGACGACTCAGACCTGGCCTCGCTGTCGCCGGTCAGCTATCGCGGCCAGATCGGCGTCGTGCCGCAGGAAGTGCAGCTGTTCTCGGGCAGTGTCGCCGAGAACATCGGCATGGGCGCGGTGGACCGTTCGCTGGCGCGCATTGTCGCCGCGGCCCGGTTCGCCGGAGCCGACGGGTTCATCCGCCGCCTGCCCGACGGCTACGACACGGTATTGGGCGAGCGCGGCTCCGGCCTGTCGCTGGGCCAGCGGCAGCTGATCGCGGTGGCTCGCGCCATCGTGCGCAACCCGCGCATGCTCGTGCTCGACGAGGCCACCAGCGCTCTGGACCCGGCGGCCGAGGCGCATCTGCTGGCGAACATCCGTCGCGCCGGCAGCGGCCGCACCGTCGTGCTGGTGACCCATCGCCCGGCGGTGCTTGCCGCCTGCGACCGCGTGATCCTGCTCGAGCATGGCCGCACCATCGCGGCCGGCCCGCCAGGCGAGGTGCTGCCGCTGACGCGACCCGCTGCGGCCCGTGCCAGCCTGCAGGCGGT
The DNA here is from genome assembly GCA_963798145.1 of uncultured Alphaproteobacteria bacterium. Classification (GTDB taxonomy): domain Bacteria; phylum Pseudomonadota; class Alphaproteobacteria; order Geminicoccales; family Geminicoccaceae; genus Benzoatithermus. The sequence goes on along the minus strand of CAWCSG010000011.1, from coordinate 54,321 downwards.
GGGATAGCCATGCTGGCCCACGCGGCGGACGAGGACGACGCGGACCGGGCGCGAGAGCTGCTCGACGGGCGGGCGCCCGTCCTGGCCGGGGCGCTGGTCGCCACCGTGGCGGCGCTGTTCGCGGCCCTGATCGGCTGGCTCGCCTGGGCGCAGGTCGAGGAGGTGGTGCATGCCGCTGGTGCGGTCGAGCCGGCCGGGCGGGTGAAGATCGTCAACCATCCGCGCGGCGGCAGGGTGGCCCAGATCCACGTCCGCGAGGGCGACCATGTCGCGGGCGGCGCCGTTCTGGTGACGCTCGACGGCGAGGTTGCGCGCAGCGAGCGGGCTGAGCTCGCGGGCCGGCTGCAGGTGCGCACGATCGAGGTGGCGCGGCTGGCGGCCGAGGCTGCGGGCCAGCCGATGGTGGTCGAGGCCGCGCTCGACACGGCACGGCCGGATCTGGTGGCGGCCCAGCGCACGCTGCTCCAGGCGCGCGACGCCAGCTTCCGCAGCCGCCAGGAGGCGTTGCGGATGGCGGAGCAGACCCGCAGCGGCGAGCTGCGCACGGCCGCGGCCGAGGTCGGGCGGCTGCGCAACAGCCTGGCCCTGCTCAAGCAGCAGCGCGAGGCGGTCAAGGCGCTGGCCGACCGCGGACTGTATCCCGCGCTCAAGGTGGTGCAGGTCGAGCGCCAGTTCAGTGACGATGTCGGCGAGCTGGCCAAGGCCGAAGCAACCCTCGACACCGCGAAGTCGGCCCTGGCCGAGGGCCGCAGCCGGCTGGAAGGCCTGGGCACCGAGCGCCGCTCCGAGGTGCTGGCCGAACTCGCCACCGCCACGGCCGATCGCGACCGCCTGGCCGAGCAGCTGCGCGCGCAGGACGCGATCCTGGACGGGCTGGTCGTCACGGCGCCGACCCCCGGCATCGTGCAGGAGATCGTCGTGACTGCCGCCGGGCAGGCGGTGGCGGCGCACGAGACGCTGATGAAGCTGGTGCCGCAGAGCGAGGGGCTGGTGGTCGAGGCCAGGGTCGCGAACCAGGATATCGGCCGCCTGCGCCCGGGCATGCCGGCCACGGTCAAGGTGCGAGCGTTCGACTATCTGCGCTACGGCGCGCTCGAAGGCGTGCTGCAGAAGGTGGCGGCCGATGCCGCGGTCGATCCGCGCACCGGCGAGCGCGTGTACGACGTCACCGTGGTCACCGCCCGCAGCCATTTCGGGCGCGGGCCGGGCGACCTCGACGTGGTCCCGGGCATGGCGGTCGACGTCGAGCTCAAGGTCGGCGAGCGCACCATCCTGTCCTACCTGACCGACCGCATCTTCCGCCTCAAGGAGGCGTTCCGGGAAGGGTAGGGCTAGGACGGCCGCCGCTGCGGCCCGCTCATGCTGCGGACGTTCAGGCTGCCGTCGGTCATCTTCACGAAGGTGAAGGTCCGCTCGGCGAAGCCGTTGCAGCGCTGGAACGCCACCCCGGCCAGGGGCAGGCCGCCGCGATCGTACTCGAGCTGACCTTCGTCGAACCAGTAGTAGCTTATCTTCATCACCACCTGCTGCGGCGTCTCACCGACCACCTGGGTCCCGGTCACCGAGCGCATCCGCGGCTGGGTGCAGGTAGCGTTCTGCTCCAGGGCATTGTTGTCGTAGTAGCTGATCACCTGGAACTGCAGCCCCGGGTAACCGGCGAGGGCCGGCCCCTTGAGGTCGCAGCCGGCTTGCGCGAGCAGGAATGGCAGCAGCACGATCCGGGCGATCTTCTCCAGCGGCATTCTGGCTCTCCTGGCAGCGGGCGCACGCGAGCACAGGCGGGCCGGCAGCCGTAGGCGGAAGACGGTGCCGCGCTCGGAGGTTCCCGCCAATTCGATATCGCCGCCATGCGCCCGCATCAGCTCGCGGCAGATGGCGAGGCCGAGGCCGTTGCCTGCCGTTTTCGACGATCCGGCGAACGGCTCGAACAGGCGGGCGCGGACCTGATCGGGGATGCCGGGCCCGGTGTCCGCAACCTCGATCTCGAGCAGCTCGGCCCCGAGCTTGGCCGCGATTCGCAGCTCGCCGCCGCGCTCGCCCATGGCCTCCAGTGCATTCTGAACCAGGTTGAGCAACACCCGGAACAGCTGGTCGGGGTCGACCAGGACCGCCAGTCGCGACGGCAGATCGACGCGCCAAGTGACTTTCGTACCAAGGGGTTGCGAGGCGTCGCGTACATTTTGAACGAGCTCCGCGAGCGCGGTCCGCCGCGGTTGTGGGGCAGGAGGGCCGCTGCGGGCGTAGCTCAGTGTCTCGCCGCACAGCCGGACCGCGCGGTCGAGCGTATCGATCAGGCGTGGGGCGACGCGGCGCACCGAGGGATCGGCACTGCTTTCCAGGCGGTCGGAGATCAGCACCGCCGTCGCCAGGATGTTCTTGAGATCATGGCTGATGCGGCTCATCGCGGCGCCCAGTGCCGCGAGGCGCGTCTTCTCGGCCAGGGCCTGACGCAGGCCGTGGCGCATGGTCGCCAGCTCCTGCTCGACGACGCCGATCTCGTCGGCGCGATCGGCCTGCGGGCCATCGGTGGTGCTGTCCTCCGGGTGCTCGCGGAACGTCGCCAGCTCCGCGGTGATCCGGCGCAGCGGCTGGACGATCATTCGCTGCAGACCGACGAACAGCATCGCCGCCACCAGCACCGACAGCACGACCGAAAGGGTCAGGATGCGGACCGAGTAGTCGACCATCGCGCTCCACATCGGCGCCTCGGGCACGATGATGTCGACGATCGTGCCCGTCTCCTGGGGCGATGGGCCGATCACGCGCAGCAGCCGCTCGCCGCGATAGGCCAGCGATTCCAAGGCATCGTGCACGAGCGTGATCCAGCTGTCGTCACGCAGGTCGTGGACCCGGTCGACAGCTGTGATCTCGCCCAGCATCAAGGTCCCGCCGGCCGCGCCATGTACCGTGACGGCGAGTACGCCGGCGTGTGCCAGGATGGTGTCGACCATGTCCATGTCGAGCCGCTGCGCCAGATCGGGCGTGAGATTGAGCATCGCCAGATGCGCGGCCGAGATCCGCTCCTGGAGATAGTTCTGCCGGAAGCGTGCGATCGAGGGGACGTAGATCAGAACCTCGCCCAGAAACACGCAGGCGATCGTCAACAGCAGGATCTTCGCCGACAGGCTGCGGCTCAAGACGGTTCGGCGCATCGCGGCCGTTTTTCCGAGGCGCCGTGGCCCGAGCGAGCGGCTCGACGCAATCCTCACTATAGCGGAGGCCGGCCGTCGGCGATCGGCCTAGCCAGCGTCGTTGAGGCGCCAGTCGTAGCTGTGGCTGTCGATAGCGTCCAGCTTTTGCAGCTGCATCGCCACCCCAGGCTCGGCATAGGCCATCAGATGACGGATCACTCCGGCATCGTCGCCGCCGAAATCCTCGATGAACCAGACATAGAGGCTGGAAACATGCAGCCTGCCGTCCTCGATCTGCATGCCGCGCGGATCGTTGACATAGTCCATCGCGGCCATGTCCAGGGCGTGATCGAGATCGCGCCCGACGAATGGCCGAGGCTGAAGGTTGGGGCAGCCGATGGCGGCGCAGTTCAGGCCGTAATGCACGCGTGGATCGCGCCAGATCGGCCGCACGATCCGGTGTTCGATGTCGTCCAGCGACAGCTGTTCGCCCTCGACGGTCACCAGATCGAGACGCCAGGGGCCGTCGCTGAACAGACCGGGGGAGACGTCGATGTCGCGGATCGACTTGACCGGATAGTGGTCGAGCACGACCGAGACCGTGAGGGCATTGTAGAGATTGAGCCAGTAGGCGAGCTGCTCCGGCCGGTTCAGCTTCGAGACCGGCACGGCGGCAAGGAGCGCGAGGTACCGCAGCCAGCGCGGCGCGATCGTCCGGCGTTACCTCGGCATAGGCGAAGCGGTTCACGCCGTCCTTGCCGGGCCGGACATAGCGGGTCAGCAGTCTGGCCCAGGCGGCATGATCGACGACGGCCACCGACGATCGATCGTGCTGTTGCCAGCGCGCCCACAGCTCGGCCTTGGGCGCCGCGGCCGCGGGTGAAGCCGTAGCCAGGGAGGCGCCGAGCAGCAGCAGGGCGAGCAGTCGGATCATGGTCGGCGCAATCGCTGCGGGGGGCGGGGTTGCACTATAGGCACGCCGCCGGAATCGGGAGCGCAAGCCGGCTCACGAGCCGGTGAGAGGGCGCGTGAATTGACACTATGGCATGACCTGCGTATAGGCCCCTCTCTGTTTGCCGTCCCCCGACATCAAAGGTCTCGTTGTGAAGCGCACGTATCAGCCGAGCAAGCTCGTACGCAAACGCCGGCACGGCTTTCGCGCCCGCATGGCGACCACCGGTGGTCGCAGGATTCTGGCCGCGCGCCGGTCCCGTGGGCGCAAGCGCCTCTCGGCTTGAGCGATCCCGCCGGACCGGGCGAGGTAGCGGTGGTGCGTCTGCGTCAGCGCAGTGAGTTCGTCGCCGCGGCCCGCGGTGTGCGGCAGTCGCGCGACGCCGTTCGCGCTGCAGGGCCTGCCCCGGCCGGAGCGCACCGCCGCGATCGGCCTCGGTCTTACCGTCACCCGCAAGATCGGCGGTGCCGTGGTGCGCAATCGCGCCCGCCGCCGCCTGCGCGAGGCGCTGCGTCTGACGCTGCCCGGGCCGGCGCGACCCGGTGCCGACTATGTCGTCGTTGCGCGCCCCGCGGCGCTGACCTGCCCGTTCGTGCAGCTGCGGCAGGACCTTGCCGGCGCCTTCGAGCAGATCGGTCGGCGTCTCGAGCGTGGGCGGGGATGACCGCGCCGGCGTCGGCGTTGGTCGGTCTGGTGACCGCCTACCGGTGGCTGATCTCGCCGGTGCTCGGCACGAATTGCCGCTACTGCCCATCCTGCTCGGAGTACGCTATCGAGGCGCTCCGCCGGCACGGTGCCGTGCGCGGCGCTTGGGTGGCGCTGCGCCGGGTCGGCCGCTGCCATCCGTGGGGCGGGCACGGCTACGATCCGGTGCCGCCGGATACCGGCGGCCGCTGACCGCGGTCGCCTTCAGGAGTTTCTCGCCGTCATGAGCGACCAGCGCAACCTGATCATCGCGATCGTCCTTTCGGTCGGGATCATCCTGGGTTTTCAGTTTTTCTACGAGATGCCCAAGCATCGCGAGGCGCAGCTGCGCCAGGCCGCGGAGAGCGCGCAGACGGCGGCGACTGGGACACCGGACGCCGCTGGACAGGTCCCGGGCGTGGTCGCGGCCGGCGGCGCGCCTGCGGCGGCGATGACCCGCGCCGAGGCGTTGGCGCTCTCGCCGCGCGTGCGGATCGACAATGGCAGCGTGCACGGCTCGATCGCCCTCAAGGGCGGTCGGATCGACGACGTGACCCTGGCGAGCTACCGGGAGACGATCGACCCGAACTCGCCCGAGATCGAACTGCTCAGCCCGCCCGGCGCGCCGGCCCCCTATTTCGCCGAGTATGGCTGGGTGGCTGGCGACGCGGCGACCGTGATTCCCGGCGCCGAGACGCTCTGGACCGCCGAGGGCGGCGAGCTGACCGACAAGAATCCCGTCACGCTGAGCTGGGACAATGGCCAGGGGCTGACCTTCGCCAAGAAGGTCGAGGTCGACCCGCGCTACATGTTCACGGTCAAGCGTACCGTCACCAACAAGACCGACAAGCCGGTGACGCTCTATCCCTACGGCCTGATCAGCCGCTGGGGCACGCCGCACACGCAAGGCTACTACATCCTGCACGAAGGGCCGATCGGCGTGCTCGACGGGCACCTGCAGGAGTACAAATACACGGCGGTCGTCAAGGACGGCCCGATCGACTTCGCCAGCACCGGCGGCTGGCTCGGGATCACCGACAAATACTGGCTGGCCTCGCTGGTGCCGCCGCAGGACCTCACGCTCAAGGCCGGCTTCCGCCATCAGGTCGAGGGCGACCGCTACCAGGTCGACTATCGCGGTGATGCGATGACCGTGGCGCCGGGCGCCACCATCGAGGTCGACGACCGGCTGTTCGCAGGCGCCAAGGTGGTCACGCTCCTCGACCAGTACCGCGACCAGCTGGGCATCCCGCTGTTCGATCGCGCGGTCGACTTCGGCTGGTTCTACTTTTTGACCAAGCCGATCTTCTACACCTTGCACTACATCCATCAGGTCGTCGGCAATTACGGCATCGCGATTCTGATCCTGACCCTCCTGGTCAAGGCGCTGTTCTTCCCGCTCGCCGACCGGTCCTACCGGGCGATGGCGAAGATGAAGCAGCTGCAGCCGGAAATGGTCAAGCTGCGCGAGAAGTACGGCGACGACAAGGTTCGCATGAACCAGGAGCTGATGGGTCTTTACAAGAAGCAGAAGGTCAACCCGGTCTCGGGCTGCCTGCCGATCCTGCTGCAGATCCCAGTGTTCTTCTCGCTCTACAAGGTGCTGTTCGTCACCATCGAGATGCGCCACGCGCCGTTCTTCGGCTGGATCCACGATCTTTCGGCGCCCGACCCGACCACCATCTTCAACCTGTTCGGCCTCTTGCCGTTCACGCCACCGCACGCGCTGATGATCGGCGTCTGGCCGCTGATCATGGGCCTGACCATGTTCCTGCAGACCAAGCTCAACCCGCAGCCGACCGACCCGATCCAGGCCAAGGTCATGCAGTTCCTGCCGCTGATGTTCATCTTCCTGTTCACGACCTTTCCGGCCGGGCTGGTGATCTACTGGAGCTGGAACAACTCGCTCTCGATCGCCCAGCAGTGGGCGATCATGAAGCGGATGGGCGTGAAGGCGAGCTGAGCCGTTCAGGCTCCGGCTCGTCGCCGGAGCTCTTGGTGCGGAGCTTTTTGACGGCGTGAGCGTTCTCCTCCCGATCGTCCGGCACGGTTGCCGTGATGCGCGAGCGAGGGAGCCCGGCATGGAGTTTTCGATCAACGGTCGACCGGCCGCGGTGGAGGTCGATCTTCGCACTTCGTTGCTCGATCTGCTGCGCGACCATCTTCATCTGGCCGGCACCAAGAAGGGCTGCAATCAGGGCGCCTGCGGTGCCTGCACGGTGCTGGTGGACGGCGAACGTATCCTCTCCTGCCTTGCCCTCGCGGTGCAGTACCAGGGGCGCGAGATAACGACCATCGAAGGCCTGGGGACGGCGGATGCTCTGCACCCGCTGCAGGCGGCGTTCGTCGAGCATGACGGCTTGCAGTGCGGCTACTGCACGCCAGGGCAGATCTGCTCGGCCGTGGGGATGGCGGGGGAGTGGGAGCGCGGCGTGCCCAGCGTGCTTACGGCCGACCTCACGGCCGAACGCGCCGAGTTCGACCACGACGAGGTGCGCGAGCGAATGAGTGGGAATCTCTGTCGCTGCGGTGCCTACAACGGCATCGTCGCGGCGATCCGTGCCACCGTCGGCGCGGAGGGTACGCGATGACGCCGTTCCAGTACGAGCGCGCGACCGACACGGCGGCCGCAGTTCGGCTGATCGGCCCCGGCGCAAAATTCCTCGCGGGCGGCACCAACCTGGTCGACCTGATGCGCGAGACCGTAGAGCGCCCGGCGGCACTGGTCGATGTCAGCGCGCTGTCCACCACCATCGAGGAACGCCCCGACGGCGGGCTGGTGATCGGTGCCGGCGTCAAGAACACGGCCGTGGCCAGCCACCGGGCGGTGCGCGCCCGCTATCCCATGCTGGCCCGGGCCATCCTTGCCGGCGCTTCGGCGCAGATCCGCAACATGGCCAGCGTCGGCGGCAACATCCTGCAGCGCACGCGCTGCACCTACTTCTTCGACGACGCCGCGCGCTGCAACAAGCGTGACCCCGGTGCCGGCTGCGACGCACTGGAGGGCTTCAACCGCTACCACGCCATCCTGGGGGCCTCGCCCGCGTGCGTCGCGACGCACCCGTCGGACATGTGCGTGGCGCTCGCTGCGCTGGACGCGCTCGTGCACCTGGAGGGACCGGATGGGACGCGCACGCTGAAGCTGGTCGATCTGCACCGGCTCCCGAGTGACCGGCCCGACCGCGAGACCGAACTCCGGCCCGGCGAGCTGATCACCGCGGTCGAGCTGCCGCCGCTCCCGTTTGCGGCGAGGTCGACCTATCGGAAGGTGCGCGACCGCGCGAGCTACGCCTTCGCGCTGGTCTCGGTGGCGGCAGCATTGGACAAGGCACCGGACGGCACCGTGCGCGACGTGCGGCTGGCGCTCGGCGGCGTGGCGCACAAGCCCTGGCGCGCCTGGGCCGTCGAGGCGGCGCTGCGCGGCGGTCCCGCCACGCCGGAAGCGTTCCGCGCCGCTGCCGAGGCCGAGCTCAAGGACGCCGCCGGCCTCCGTGACAACTCGTTCAAGATCGAACTCGCCAAGCGGACGATCACGGTTGTCCTGGCGGGGCTCGCCGAAGGAGATGCTTCGTGAACGCGATCCAGGAGGCGACGCACCAGCGGCACGGCAGGGTGGGCGAGCAGGTATCGCGCGTCGACGGGCCGCTGAAGGTGCGGGGTGCCGCGCGCTTCGCAGCGGAGGTTCCACTGCAGGGGCTGGTCTATGCGGCGCTGGTGCCGAGCACCATCGCCAGGGGCCGGATCGTCGCCATCGATACCGCAGCGGCGGCGGCCTCGCCCGGCGTCGTGCTGGTGATGACGCACGAGAATGCGCCGCGGATGAAGGCGCCGCTGACGATGACCAAGCACCGCGACCAAGGCGGGGCGGCCATGGCCGAACGCGCGGTGATGCAGGACGACAGGGTGCATTGGAACGGCCAGTCGATCGCCGTCGTCCTCGCCGAGACGCAGGACCAGGCCGACCACGCGGCGACGCTGATCGAGGTGGTCTATGCCGCCGAGCCGGCCAGCCTCGACTTCCAGGCGGCCAAGGCCGGGGCCAAGCCGCCGGAAAATATCCTGGGCGAACCGGCCGCCATCACCGTCGGCGACGCGGAGGCGGCCCTGAGGTCGGCCGGCCACCGGGTGGACGAGACCTATCGGACCCCGCGTCACAACCATTGCGCCATCGAGCTGAATGCGGTGACCGTCGAGTGGGAGGGCGAGGACCGCCTGACCGTGCATGACGGGACGCAGCTGCTGCACTTCACCCAGGCGACGCTCGCCGACCTGTTCGGACTCGAGCGCGGTCGGGTTCATGTGAGCTCGCCCTTCGTCGGCGGCGGCTTCGGCAACAAGCTGCTCTGGGACCACCAGATCCTCGCGATCGCGGCGGCGAAGCTGGCACGGCGGCCGGTCCGTCTGGCGCTGTCACGCGAGGGGGTGTTCCGGGCCACCGCCGGGCGCACCAATACCGAGCAGCGGGTGGCGCTGGCGGCGCGCGAGGATGGCTCCGGCCTCGCGGCGCTGATCCACACCGGCGTCGCGGCCAACAGCCCGCTCAACGAGTGGCCCGAGCAGTTCACCTTCCCCGCCCGCCATCTCTATGCCGCGGACGCGATGAAGATCGGGCAGGAGGTGCTGCGCCTCGACATGATGGCCAACGGCCCGATGCGGGCACCGGGCGAGTCGATCGGCACCTTCGCGCTCGAATCGGCGCTGGACGAGCTGGCGGCCGCGATGTCCCTGGACCCGATCGAACTCCGCAGCCGGATCGAGCCCGAGAAGGACCCGACCTCGGGGCGGGCATTCTCCGCGCGCCACCTCGTCAAGGCCTATCGGGACGGCGCCGAGCGTTTCGGCTGGGACCGGCGCGATCCGACGCCGGGCACGCGGCGCGAGGGCGAGTGGCTGGTGGGCATGGGCGTGGCCACCGCCACCTACCCCTATTACCGCATGCCCGGTGGGGCCGCGCGCATCCGGCTCACCGCGGACGGGTACGCGGTGGTGCAGATGGGCAGCCACGAGATGGGCATGGGCACGGCCACGGTCCAGGCACAGCACGCCGCCGAGCGGCTGGGGCTGCCGCTGAACCGTGTGCGCTTCGAGCACGGCCACACCGACCTGCCCACCGGCACGCTCGCCGGCGGCTCCTCGCAGACCGCTGCCATCGTGGCCGCGGTCGCCGCGGCGCACGACGAGCTGGTCCGCGAGCTGCTCAAGCTCGCCGGCAACGACTCGCCCGTCGCGGGCCTCGGGCCGGACGAGATCGAGACGCGCGACGGCGCGCTGCGCTCCCGCGCCGAGCCGGAGCGGCACGAGACCTATGCCTCCATTCTGACCCGCGCGGGCCGGACGGAGGTCGCGTGCGAGGCGGCCGCCCCGCCGCCGACGGAGCAGGGCGAATACTCCATGCACTCCTACGGGGCGCAGTTCTGCGAGGTCCGCGTCAGCGCGGTAACCGGCGAGACCAGGGTGACCCGCTTCCTGGGCTCGTTCGACACCGGCCGCATCCTCAACGCCAAGACCGCGGCCAGCCAGTTCCGCGGCGGCATCGTCATGGGGCTGGGCCTGGCACTCACCGAGGAGACGCTGTTCGACGAACGCACCGGCCGGATCATGAATCCCTCGCTCGCCGAGTATCATGTGCCGGTACACATGGACGTGCCCGAGATCGACGTCATCTGGACCGACATCCCCGATCCGCGCAGCCCGTTCGGTGTCCGCGGCATCGGCGAGATCGGCATCACGGGCGTCGGTGCGGCAGTGGCCAACGCCGTCTACAACGCCACCGGCAAGCGGGTCCGCGACCTGCCGATCACGCTGGACAAATTGCTGGGCTGAGGGTGGCGATGCGTGTCAGCCCGAGGTGGGAGTGTCGATAACCTCAGGCCGTCGAGACCGCAATTCGCGCGGTTGTTGGCAGGAGCCGCCCGACAGAGTAGCAGGGGGCTGGCTCGAGGCTCGGGCCCGGCGGAGCGATAGCATGGACATTACCGATCCGGACCCGGATCGCTTCGACGATCCGGACAGCCTCGAAGTCGGCCGCAAGCTGTTCGCGCGCCCGGCCACCTTCGTCATGGGCGTGGCCAAGCTCGACCAGCTGCCGCCGGCGGATCTGCCCGAGGTCGCGATGGCCGGCCGCTCGAACGTCGGCAAGTCGAGCCTGATCAACGCGCTCACCGGCCAGGGCAGCCTCGCGCGGACCAGCAACACGCCCGGCCGCACGCAGCAGATCAACCTGTTCGACCTGTCCGGTCGCCTCGTGCTCGTCGACCTGCCCGGCTACGGCTACGCCAAGGCGCCCAAGGACATGGTGCAGCGCTGGACGCGCATGGTGTTCGCCTATCTGCGCGGCCGCCCTAGCCTGTTGCGGATCTGCCTGCTGATCGACGCCAGGCACGGCACCAAGAAGGTCGACGACGAGGTGATCGAGATGCTGGGCAAGGCGGCGGTCCCGTTTCAGGTCGTGCTCACCAAGACGGACCTGGTCAAGCGCGCCGAGCTCGAGGCGCTGACCGCCGCACTGGAGACCCGGCTCGCGAAGACGGTGGGCGCCATGCCGCATCCGATCCCGACCAGCTCGCGCAGCCAGGACGGCGTCGAGTTGCTGCGCTCCGCCCTGGCCAAGCTCGCCCGTCCCCAGATCGAGGCCCCGCGATGACCGTCACCGGCGACCGGCCCGACACGCATGGGATCGCCGGCACCCTGATCGAGGCGCTGCCCTACATGCGCCGCTACCAGGGTGCGGTCATGGTGATCAAATATGGCGGCCACGCCATGGGCGACGAGAACGTGGCGCGCGACTTCGCCCGCGATGTCGTCCTGCTCAAGCAGGTCGGCATCAACCCGGTCGTGGTCCATGGCGGCGGGCCGCAGATCAAGGCCATGCTCGAGCGGCTCAAGATCCAGTCGGCCTTCGTCGACGGGCTGCGCGTCACCGACGCCGCCACCGTCGAGGTGGTCGAAATGGTCCTGGCCGGGAAGATCAACAAGGAGATCGTGACCGCGATCCAGTCGGCCGGTGGCAAGGCGGTCGGCATCAGCGGCAAGGACGGTCGGCTGATCGAGGCCACCAAGCTCACCCGCAGCAAGCGCGATCCCGACAGCAATATCGAGCGGGTGGTCGATCTGGGTTTCGTTGGCGAGCCTTCGCGGATCAACACCGAGCTGCTCGACGTGTTCAGGAACACCGACATCATTCCCGTCATTGCCCCGATCGGCGTCGGCGATGACGGCCAGACCTACAACATCAACGCCGACACCGCCGCCGGCGCCATCGGCGGCGCGCTCCGCGCCCGCAAGCTGCTCATGCTCACCGACGTGCGCGGCGTGCTGGACAGCGAGAAGCGCTTCCTGCCCAGCCTGCCCGCGGACGAGGCGCGCCGGCTGATCGCGGACGGCACCGTCTCCGGCGGCATGATCCCCAAGCTCGAGACCTGCCTCGCGGCCGTGGAGCGCGGCGTCGAGGCCGCCGTCATCCTGGACGGCCGCGTGCCCCATGCGATCCTGCTCGAGCTGTTCACCGAGCACGGCTTCGGCACCCAGGTCCTGGCGTCCGTCCGCTAGCAGGCGCCGCTCGTCATCCCGGGCATGGCATCATCCCGAATCGCTGCCGCTCGGCGGCAATCGTGGTAAGCTCGTGGTCACGCGAACGCGGCTGAGCGTACCTGCCGTCGCGCCCAGCGCCGGAGAAGCGATGAAGACCACCGGATGACGCTGCGGCAACGCCTCTTCATTCTGGTCACGATCGCCCTGCTGCCGGCGGTCGCGATCCAGGCGTACAACGAGTTCGACCTGCGGCGGAGCCGGGAGCAGGAGGTGCGCGAGCTCGCGGTGCGCCAGGCGGAGCTGGCGAGGTCCGAGCTCGACCAGATCTTCGGTGGCGTACGCAGCCTGCTCACCGCGGTCGCGGAAGTGCCGTCGGTGCGGGCGCTTGATACGCCGGCCTGCGTCGCCTACCTCGCGACGCTCCAGCCGAGGGTGCCCTACCTCGCCTCGATCGCCGTGGTCGACCTGCAGGGACAGGTCGCCTGTCGCCAGGAACCGCCCCGCCGGGACCTCCGGTTCTCCGATCGCTCCTACTTTCAGGAGGCGATCGCCACCCGGAATTTCGTCATTGGCGAGTATACCGACGGTCGCGTCGCGATGCGGCCGGTACTGCCGCTGGCGATCCCGCTGCAGGACACCGCCGGCACCGTCATCGGCGTCGTCGCGGCGGCCATGGATCTGCGCTGGCTGACCGGCAAGCTGAAGGAGCGGGGGCTCGCCAAGGGTGGATCGGTGACCGTCGCCGACCGCAATGGCGTCATCCTGGCCCGCGATCCCATGGCGGATCAGTTCGTCGGCACGCGCATCCCCGACCAGTTCCAGCCCCTCGTCCACGCCACGCAGCCGGGTGCGATCGAGCTCACCAGCCAGGATGGCACCCGGCGCGTGCTCGGCTACGTGCCGCCCTCGACGGGGCGCAACTATTATGTCAGCGCCGGGCTATCGTCGGAAGAATCGTTCGCGGCGGTCAACCGGGCGACTTGGCGCGGCGTGAGCCTGATAGTCGCCGGGCTGGTGCTGGCTCTGCTCGCCGCCGGGATCATGGCCGAGCGGTTCTTCCGGCGCCCCGTCGCTCGCCTATTGGCCGCGGCGGATCGCTGGCGCGCGGGCGATTACGCCACCCGTACCGGTCTCGCCAACGCGCCGGCCGAGTTCGGCGCACTGGGTGCTGCCTTCGACGGCATGGTGGACGAGGTGGCGCGCCGGCAATCCGAGCGTGACTCGATGAACGTCGCCCTGCACGCGAGCGAGGAGCAGCTCAAAACGTTCAATGCCCAGTTGGAGCAGCGCGTGGAAGCGATGCTGGCGGAGCGCCAGGAACGCGAAGAGGTCCTGCGCCACGCGCAGAAGATGCAGGCGGTGGGCCTCCTCGCTGGCGGCGTGGCGCACGACTTCAACAACCTGCTCACGGCCATCTCCGGGCAATTGCGGCATCTGCGCCAGGGCGTGGCCGATCCCCTCCGCCCGGCCGTCGAGGGCATCGATCTTGCCGTCCGGCGCGGTGAGCGCGTCGCGCGCCAACTCCTTACGTTCACGCGTGCCGAGCCCGCGCGGGCCGAGGTGGTCGACCTGCGCGAGGCGGTTCAGGCCATGCTGCCGCTGCTCGAGAAGTCGCTCCACGGCAGCTACGCCATCACGCTGGAGATCGGTCCGGAGCCGTGCCCGGCGCTGGTCGACATTGCGGACCTGGAGCTTGCCCTGCTGAACCTGCTCACCAACGCGCGCGATGCGATGCCGGCCGGCGGCCCGATTCGGATCTCGGTTGCTCGGCAGGAGCAAGGCCCGGGCGCGGCTGACGCGATCGTTCTTGGCGTGCACGACCAGGGTGAGGGTATGCCGCCGCACGTGCAGGAACGCGCGTTCGAGCCGTTCTTCACCACCAAGAGCATCGGCAAGGGTACCGGGCTTGGCCTTAGCAGCGTGTACGGCTTCGCCCGGCAGAGTGGCGGGACGGCACGGATCAGCAGCGGACCCGAGCGTGGCACCAGCGTGTCGCTCTTGCTGCCGGTCAGCACCCGGCCGCCCACTTGGCGTGTCGCCGCCAGCGGCAGTCGTCCTGCCCCACCGCCGGTCCGCATGCCTATGGGAGCACCGGGAGCCGTGGTTCTGGTGGTCGAGGATGACGTCCTGGTGCGGATGGTCACAGTCGAGGCGATCGAGGAGGCCGGCTTTCGGGTCATCGCGGCCGAGGACGGGGTGGAGGCGCTCAGCGTGCTGGAGCGGGAAGGCGGAACGCTCGACGCGGTGGTCACCGACGTCGCCATGCCGGGAGGCGTAAGCGGCATCGACATCGCCCGGCTCGTCAAGCGCGACTGGCCGCACCTCAGCCTGATCCTGACGACCGGCTATACCGCGGACACCGTGCCACCCAACGACATGCCCGACCGATACGCGCTGGTCCCCAAACCGTTCGCGACCGAAGATCTCGTGTGCAGGTTGGTAGAGCTGCTCGACGGCGCGAGCGCGCGCAGCGCCAAGCCAGCTTGATGGCGCAGGCCTGGCGTGACCGCCTCGCGCTGTTTACCGAGCGCGGCTTCGCCACGCAGGTGCTGGCGGCGCCGTAGCCGCCAAGGTCCGATCGCGGCACCGCTCGGCTTCACTGAACGAGATCGAGCCCTTCTTTGACCGCTGCAGCGGCGAGACGACGATCCAAGGTAGCGAGCGGCATCGCGTGGCGACGCGCCAGCTCGAGATAGCTGGCATCATAGGCAGATAGAGCGTGCGCACGGGCGAGACTCAGGAGATCGCTGCTGGATGGCGTGCGATCTACCTCTATCGGCAGGCCGTCGAGATCGGTCAGGAATCCAGCGCTATCCAGCGGGAGGACACGCCCGCGCCTTTCGCCGACGAGCAGGAAGTTGCGGATCTCGAACCAGAACAGGGCGGGAACCAGCGCCGCCGCGTCGGCGAGTTCGAGCGGCCGCTGCGTTCGCCGCGGCGTCATTCTCGTCGGGGAAGAACCAGGCCGCCGCCACCGAGGCGTCGAGGACGAAATTCATCAAAAACGGCGTCCTTCGTCGCGCATCTCCAGGATCTCGTCGACGGGGAGCTTGGGCCGGCGGCTCCGATTGTCGAGCATCCGCTCTAGCGTCGCACGGATACGCGCGCGGCGGACTTCGGGCTCGGCGACGATCCGCGCAACCGGGCGCCCGTGCCGGGTGATGATCACGATCTCACCGGCCTCCGCCTTGTCGATCAGCTCCGACAATCGCGCCTTCGCCTCATACGTGCCGACCTCGACCATTCCAGGTCCTCTAGTCTAGTCAAATGATCAGACTATATTACATCGAGTTCGTCGAGTCGCAAGCAACCGTCGCACCCCCGTTCACAATGAACGACCATCCACTACATATAACCCAATGCCACCAAGGGCAGCTGCTCGGAGCCTGACATGATCTCTTCGCGTTCGACCTTCACCCGCGCCCTGATCGTGGCGGTGGCGGCGGTCGTGCTCGCCGCCGGCCATGCCGAAGCCCGCGCCGGACGTGGCGGGTTCGGCTTCGGCAGCCGCGGGGCCCGCACCTTCCAGGCCCCGCCGGCCACCCGTACCGCACCGACCCCGGCAGCGCCGATCCAGCGCTCGACGACGCCGCAGCCCGGGCCGGCGACGGCACAGTCCGCACCGCGTCCAGGGGTGGCGCAGGCGGCGCGGCCCGGCTTCTTCTCGACCCGTGGCGGCTTTTTTGGCGGTCTCGTCGGTGCGGGCCTGCTGGGCATGTTGCTCGGCTATGGCGTGTTCGGCGGTCTCGGCGGTCTCGGCTCGATCCTGGGTCTGCTGCTGCAGGTCGCGCTGGTGGTAATTGTCGCGCGCATGGCGTTCGCTTGGTGGCAGCGTCGCAACCAGCCGGCCTATGCCGGCGCAGGTATGGGCGCGGCACCTGGCGGCCCGGCACCCGGCGCCCCGTTGCGGCGCGACACGGCGCGTCCAGCCAACGCCGGCGGCGGTGGCAGCGCGTCACCCGGCCGCGACGCTCTGGGCATCGGCCAGCCCGACCTCGATCAGTTCGAGCGCACGCTGAACGAATTGCAGACGGCCTACGGCGCCCAGGACCTGAATGCGCTGCGCTCGCTGGCCACGCCGGAGGTTGTCGACGTGCTGGCCGAGGAGCTGCGCGAGAACGCCGAGCGCGGCATCGTCAATCACATCGCCGACGTCCGGCTGCTGCAGGGCGACACTGCCGAATCCTGGCGCGAGGCCGGGCAGGACTACGCCACCGTGGCGATGCGCTTCGGCCTGCGCGACTGGACCACGGACCGCAGCGGCCGCGTCGTCGACGGCGATCCCGACCGGCCGACCGAGGCCACCGAGATCTGGACCTTCATCCGCCCGCGCGGTGGCCGCTGGCTGGTCTCGGCGATCCAGCAGGGCTGACCGGCCCAGCAAGCAGGGTGTTGGCATGAACGTTGCTGCCCAATCGAATTTAGAGTTGGGCGGCTAGGGTTCCGCACCTGTTTCGACGGGTGGCTGGTCCGAGAGCCACCGCTCGGGCGGGAGACATCCGCGCGGGTGCACGGCGGGACAAAAGCCCGGGAGACCTCGTGACCAGGAGCCGGGTCATGGGTCCGCCCGGTTCCCGGTCAGGTCGATCTGCTCGCTGCGGACCCCGGGAGTGACGATGATGACCATCAAATTGGCCCGGATCGGGTCGCAATTGCGCGCTTGGCTGGCGTTGCTGCCGGCGCTGGCGCTGGCCAGTGCTGCCGCGGTCGCAGCACCAGATAGCGTCAAGTTCCGTGAAGGCAGCTTGCCGCGCAGTTGGGACGTTTCAGCCAAGTGCAGCGAGGTGCCGGACTTCCAAGTCCATGAATACAACCCTGACTTCTACATTCTGCGCCAGTCCGGCTGCAGCCATGACGAGAAGCCGTTCATTTACTTGCTGTTCGGCACGGACAAGGCATTTCTGCTCGACACGGGCGCTGGCCCCGCCAAGCCGCGAACGGCCCCGGTCGACGTGGTGGGGACGGTGGACGCGGTCATCCGGCAGTGGCTGGCGGCGCACGACCGCGCATCGATCCCGCTCGTCGTGGCGCATCTGCACTCACACGGCGACCACACCGCAGGCGATCCGGATTTTGCCGCGCGGCCCGATACGATCCTGGTCAAGTCCGACGTCGAAGTGATGAAGCCGTTCTTCGGCATCACGCAATGGCCGGACGAGGTCGTGCCGTACGATCTGGGCGGCCGGGTGCTCGACATCATCTCGATCCCGGGCCACGACGTGAACAGCATCGCCGTGTACGACCGGCAGACCGGCGTGCTGCTGACCGGCGACTCGCTGTATCCGGGCCGCGTCTACGTCAATGGCGACCCGAACGTGTTCAAGGCCAGCAACCAGCGGCTGGTGGACTTCGTCAAGGGCCGCACCGTCACGCACATCCTTGGCACGCATATCGAGCAGACACGCACGCCGTTCGTCGACTATCCGGTGGGCACGATCTACCAGCCGGACGAGCATGTGCTCGAGCTGGGCGTCGGCCAACTGCTGGAACTCAACGACGCCCTCGTGGCCATGGGCGATCAGTTCACGCCGCGACGCTTCGCCGACTTTTCCGTCTGCGGGCATTATCCGACCTGCGAGGCGCAACCGGTCGAGGCCACTCAATAGCCGGCGCAGCTTCGGCTCGGTAAGGGATCCGGGCGGGCGAATTCGGCTACTGGGACAATGCCCGGATCTCCGCGTTCGCCCGCCGCAGCCGCTCGGCCAGCACCTGGCCGACCAGGGTCAGCAGCTCGATCTGGAGCTGCGGGCTCGTCTGCCCGAGGCGGTCGAGCGCCTCCCGCGACAGGACCCAGCAGCGCACCTCGCCCAGCGCGATCACGCTCGCGGTGCGGCGGCCGCCGGAGAACAGGGCGAGCTCGCCGAACACGTTGCCGGCCTCGATCGTGCCGAGCCGCCGGCGGCCGGCGCCGACCGCGACGCTGATCTCGGCCCGGCCGCGCGCGATCAGATAGAGCCGGTCGGCAGGCTCGCCCTCGGTCACGATCACGTCGTCCGCGCCATAGCGCCCGGCCACGAGATGCGCGCGGAGGAGATCGAGCTCGGCCGGCGCGAGATGGGCCAGGATGTCGATCTCGGCCAGGGCCAGCTCCCGCTCGCTCGCCGCCTCCGCGCCGGCCAGGCGCTGCAGCAGCGCATCCTCGGCGGCCTCGATCGTGGTGTCGAGATCGGCGGTGACCTCGGCGCCCACGACTTCCTCGAGCATCTGGCCGGCGACCGCCCGGGGCAGCTCGCAGATCACCAGCCGCCGGCCGTGCGCCCGCAGCCGCTCGGCGAGCCGGCCCAGCAGCTCGCCCGCGACCGCGTCCAGCCACAGCATCCGCCGCGCGTCGAGGATGAAGCACTCGGCGCTGTCGAGATCCTGGATCACGCGCCGGGTCAGGCTCTCCAGGCTGGGGAAGGACAGGTCGCCCTGCAGCTCGTAGATGACGATGCGGTGGCCCTCGCGGTCGAGCAGCGCGGTCTCCTGCGCGCGGCGCTGGCGCCTGGAGCGGACCTCCGCCACCCGGTAGCTGCGGCGGACCACCGTGCGCGCGTTGCCGCGGTGCGCCAGCATGTGCAGGCACAGCTGCTGCGACAGGTCGCGGCAGACATGCACGCCGCGCACGCTGTTGCCGCTCGCGTCCAGCAGCGGCGAGAACACGCCGATGCCGAGCTGGCCGGGCTGCACCGCCATGATCCCGCCGCCGACCCCGCTCTTTGCGGGCAGGCCGACGGTGAACTGCCAGCCGCCGGCGAAGTCGTACATGCCGCAGGTGGTCATCACGCTGAGCACGTCGCGGACATGGTCGGCGCGCAGCGCGCGCTGGCCGGTCACCGGGTTGATGCCGCCATTGGCGAGCGTGGCCGCCATCACCGCGAGGTCGCGCGCCGTGACCAGGATCGAGCATTGCATGAAATAGAGGTCGAGATGCTCCTCGACATTGCCGTCGATCATCCCGGCATTGAGCTCGAGATAGGCGATGGCACGGTTGCGATGCCCGGTCTCGATCTCCGAGCGGTAGACCCGCACGTCGATGTCCACCGGATGGCCCACGAAGCGCTCGAAGGTGGCCAGCATCCGCGCGCGCCGCTCGGCCTTGTCGCGGCCCTTGATCAGCGCCGCGGCGGCGATGGCGCCGGCATTGACCATCGGGTTGAACGGCCGGTTGTTGCTCTCGTCGAAGGTGATCGAGTTGAACGGGTCGCCCGACGGCTCGACGCCGATCCGCCGCAGCACCTCGTCATGCCCCCAGTCCTCGAGGGCCAGGCCATAGACGATCGCCTTGGAGACCGACTGGATGGTGAAGCGGGCCTCGCGGTCGCCCGCGTCGTAGCCGAAGCCGTCGGCGGTCACGAGCGAGATCGCGAACCGGTGCGGGTCGACGGCGGCGAGCTCGGGGATGTAGCTCGCGAGGCTGCCGTCGGTAAGATCGCTGTAGCGCGCATGCAGCTCGTCGAGCAGCCGCTGGACCGGGAACCGGCCCATGATCGCTTGGTCGGGAATCGCTTGGTCCAAGGTCGCGCCCGATCCGGCCTGGGCGAGCCCGTGCGGCTCGTTTTTGCATCCCCTTGTATGCAATTTGCGGACCAACCCCGGCCCGGACGGCTTGCCGGTACGGGCCATCCGGCTTGCTGCCTACGGGCCGAGCAGGCATAGATCGCCCTCTGCGCATCGCAGGTCGGGGGCAGGATGGGACCGATACGCGGCGAGATCGCGGCGCTGGAGCTGACCGGGATCTCACAGGTCGCCGCGTCGGCGATGCACGACCCGGAAGTCATCCCCTTGTGGTTCGGCGAGAGCGATCTCGTCACCCCTGCCTTCATCCGCGACGCCGCCAGGCAGGCTCTCGACGACGGCCGCACCTTCTACAGCTATCCGCGCGGCATCCTCCCCTTGCGCGAATCGCTCCAACGCTATCACCACCGGCTCTACGGCCTCGAGCTGCACCCCGACCGGATCAGCGTCGTCGGCTCGACCATGCTCAGCGTGGTCACCGCGCTGCAGTGCCTGGCCGGCCGCGGCGACGAGGTGATCCTGATCGGCCCCTACTGGCCCAACGTGCGCCAGGCCTGCACCACGCTGGGTGCGGCACATGTCGACGTGCGCCTCGCCGAGAGCGAGGGCCGCTGGCATCTCGACCTCGACGCGGTCGCGCGCGCGGTCACGCCCCGCACCAAGGCCATCTACGTCAACAGCCCCTCCAACCCGACCGGCTGGGTCATGGGCCGCGCGAGCCAGGAGGCGCTGCTCGACCTGTGCCGCCGCCACGGGCTGGGCCTGATCGCCGACGAGGTCTATCACCGCAACGTGCTGGTCGGACCCGACCCGGCGCCGTCCTTCCTGCAGCTCGCCGGCCCGGACGAGCCGGTGTTCGTGCTCAACGGCTTCTCCAAGGCCTGGGCGATGACCGGCTGGCGCCTGGGCTGGATCGTCCACCCGCAGAGCCTCGTCGTGCCCATGGCGGTGCTGGCCGAGTGCAACAATACCGGTGCGACCGTGTTCGCCCAGTATGGCGGCATCGCGGCGCTGGAGCAGGGCGAGGCGTTCGTCGCCGAGTTCAACGCCCGCTGCCGGATCAATGCCGACCTGGTCATGGATCTGCTGGGCGCGCATCCCCGCGTCCGGCTGCTGCGCCCGGAAGGCGCCTTCTACGCTTTCCCGCGCCTCGAGGGCGTCAGCGACAGCCTTGCCTTCGCGCGCCGCGTGCTGGCCGAGGTCAAGGTCGGCATCGCCCCCGGCTACACGTTCGGCGCCGGCAACGCTGACCATGTCCGCCTGTGCTTCGCCATCGCCACCGACCGGATCGAGGACGCGCTGCGCCGCCTGATCAGCGTTTTGGACCAGCCCACATGAAGCCATCTCTCGCACTGCTGATCGCATTGACGCTGCCGGTGACGGCCCTGGCCTCCCCGGTTGGCGAGTGGACCACGGAAGGTTCGAAGGCGCGGGTCCGGATCGCGCCCTGCGCCGCCGACGCTGCGAAGCTCTGCGGCACGATCACTTGGTCCTACCGCCCGCCCGACGTGCCCGCCGGCCGCCCCCTGGTCGACGTCAACAACAGCGATCCGGCCCTGCGCGGGCGCCCCATCGTCGGCCTGCCGCTGCTGCAGGGCTTCGAGCCGGACGGCCCCGACGCCTGGGCCGGCGGCACGATCTACGACCCCGAGGGCGGCAAGACCTACAAGTCGAAGCTGCGCCTGAAGGGTCGCGGACGAGCTCGAGGTCGACGGCTGCGTGCTGTTCTTCTGCGAGAGCCAGCGCTGGACCCGCTGGCGCGGATGATCGAATGCCTGCCCCTGACGTCGGATCGCTGGGCCGACCTCGAGCACCTGTTCGGCCCCGAGCGCGGGGCGGTCGCGGGTTGCTGGTGCATGTGGCTCAAGCTGCGCCGGCCGGAATGGGACGCGGCGGGCAGGGCGGGCCGCAAGGTGATGTTCCGCGAACTGGTGGAGCACGGGCCGCCGCCCGGCATTCTCGCCTATGACGGTGCCGATCCGGTCGGCTGGTGCGCGGTCGCGCCGCGCGAGGCCTACCCCATGGTCATGCGCTCCCGCGTCACCGGCCCGGTCGACGACCTGCCTGCCTACGCGATCACCTGCTTCTACCTGACGCCGCGGCGTCGCCGGCAAGGCCTGATGCGCCCCCTGATCGAGGCCGCGATCGCCTTTGCCGGCAGCCAGGGTGCAGCCCTGGTCGAGGCCTATCCGCTCGACCCGCCACCCGGCCTGCGCCCGACCGGCGCCTTCATCGGCATCGCGGACGCGTTCCGCGATCTAGGCTTCGTCGAGGTCGCCCGCCGCTCGCCGCGGCGGCCGATCCTGCGGCTCGCTGTGCGTGTGGACCCAGCCGCTTCCATCGGAGGCACGCCATGAAGCCCTATGTCTATCTCGGCGGGCACAAGGGCCTGCTGGCCATCGGCGCCATGCGCATCGTGTTCGATACCCGCGATATCGGCATGATCAACCTGGTCAGCAGCGATGCGGTGTACGAGCCCGACGTCTGGCTGGCGCTCTCGCTCCTGCTGCAGCCGGGCGCCACGTTCATCGACGTCGGCGCCAATGTCGGCATCCTCACCGCGCGCGCCCTGGCCCTGGTTCAACGCTCCGGAAAAGTCCTGGCCTTTGAGCCGAACCTGCAACTGTTTCCCATGCTGCGCGAGAACATCGTCCTGAATGGCGGTTCGGGCGTGGCGCAGGCACGTCAGGTCGCCGTCTACGACCGGCCCGGACTGATGACCTTCTCCTACGAGGTCGACCAGCACCGCGTCGGCGCGCTCGTGCTCGACGGCGCCGTGAACTATGGCCAGTCGGTGTCCGAGGTCGAGGTGGTGACGCTCGACGGCTTCATCGACGAGGTCCCGGCTTCGGCCCCCGTGGTGATCAAGATCGATGTCGAGGGCCGCGAGGAGGGTGTGATTCGCGGGGCGGGGCGGCTGCTCGCCGAGCGCCACGACGTCACCCTGATCATGGAATATCACCGCGGCGTGATGACCTCGGTCGGCACCGATGTCCGCCAGCTCATGGAGCTGCTGGGCGAAGCCGGCTTTCGCCCCTATCGGATCGACACCACCGGTTTTGCCGCCATGTCATTCGACGAGGTGCTCGAGATCGCGACCCATATCAATCTCGTCCTGAGCCGGCGTGATCTGAGCGGGCTGCGCCGCGAGGAGCCTGCTGCCGCCGGCCCGGTAGCCCCACCGCCTGCCGCAGCCGCACCGCCGCCTGCACCGGCCGCGGCTCCTCGGACCACCAAGAAGCCGCGCAAATCGTCCAGCCCCCTGGCGCGTCTCCGCCACTGGGTCGGTCTGCGCGGCCCGCGCCGGTAGGCCCGCATCCGGGTCCAGAGCCGCGCGCCACGGTGGCCGATCCTGCGGCGGGTGATCGCGCCTGCGCGATCCGGCGACGATCTTCGTTGAGTGGGCGGCCGGCGCGGGCCATATGCTCTGTTCCCACCATCAGTACGGAAGCGATCCCGCGGATGCCAGACCACCAGCCGACGGCGCGTGCCGAGCACCCGCACGACGACGTCGTCTACCCGTCTGCAGGCTTCTTCGTGGCGGCGCACCTCGCCTGCCTGGGCGCCTTCTGGGGCGAGATCACGGTCGAGGCCTCCGCGATCGCGGTCGCCCTCTATCTTCTGCGCATGTTCGGCGTCTGCGCCGGCTACCACCGCTACTTTTCCCACCGCGCCTTCAAGACCAGCCGTGCCGGTCAGTTCGTGCTCGCCTGCCTCGCCCAGAGTTCGGCCCAGCGCGGCGTGCTCTGGTGGGCGGCGAAGCACCGCTGGCACCATCTGCACTCCGACACCGAGCAGGACGTCCACTCCCCCGCCCGCCACGGCTTCGTCTACGCGCATCTGGGCTGGATCTTCTCGCAGCGCCACGACGCGACCGACCACGAGCAGGTCGCCGACCTCGCCAAGTTCCCGGAGCTCGTCTGGCTCAACCGCCATCCTTATCTGATCGCGATCCTGCTGGGCGTCGGCTGCTGGCTGCTGGCCGGCTGGCCCGGCCTGTTCGTCGGCTTCTTCTGGAGCACGGTCGCGGTCTGGCACGGCACGTTCTGCATCAACTCGCTGGCCCATGTGCACGGCAGCCAGCGCTACGTCACCGGCGACGATTCCCGCAACAATTGGTGGCTCGCCATCGTCACCTTGGGCGAGGGCTGGCACAACAACCACCATGCCTGCCAGTCCTCCGCCCGCCAGGGCTTCCGCTGGTGGCAGTACGATCCGACCTTCTACACACTCAAGGCCCTGTCCTGGCTCGGCCTGGTCTGGGACCTGAACCAGCCCGCCGCCAGCCTCGTGCGCGGCGAGCAGCGCCTCGGCCGCAAGGTGATCGACAAGGTCGCCCGCCAGCTCGCCGCCACCTTCCCGACCGACGGCCTGGCCGCCCAGGCCAGGGACGCGCTGGCCCACGCCCGCGGCTGGCCCGACTTCCAGGCCAAGGCCCAGATCGCGCGCGATCAGGCGGCTGCCTTCCTGGGCGAGCTGCACCTGCCGCAGATGCCGAGCCTGGACCAGCTGCGGCGGCTGGCCGAGGACAAGCTCGCGCGCACGCCGTCGCTGGACGAGATCGCGGGTAGGACGCGGCAGGTGCTGCTGGAGGCGGTGGCGGCAAGGTTGCTCAGGGAGGCGTAGCCTCGGAGCCACGCGGATACCTTCCATACTTTCATATGGCATGCTATATGGCTAGCTGATGCCGGAAGCGGGCTTCGAGTGGGACGATGCCACGGACCTTGCGAACCGCGACAAGCACGGGGTTGGCTTTGCCGAGGCACAGCAGGCATTCCTCGAGCCGAACCGGCTGATTTTCGCCGACACCGCTCACGGCGGCAGCGAGCAGCGCTTCTTCTGTCTCGGCCTGGTCGGGGACCGCGTGCTGACGGTTCGGTTCACCTGGCGTGATGGCCAGATCCGCCTGATCGGGGCGGGATTCTGGCGGAAAGGCGGTTGGCTCTATGCGCGGCACCGAGGCTGACTACACAGACGATCTGGGCGAGATGGACGGTATCGGCGACCGGCCGCTCCGCGACTTCCTGCCGCCGCCCGACCAGCTCCTGCGGCGCGAGGACACGGTCAAGGTCACGCTGGCGCTGAGCCGGAGCAGCGTCGACTTCTTCAAGCGGCACGCGCAGCGGCAGGGCGTGCCCTACCAGCGCATGATCCGTGCCTTGGTCGACGCGTACGCCAAGCGGCATGTATAGCTGCGCCTCTGGCCCAGCGCTGGCCGGACCGTGGGCTACGGAAGCAGATTGGCCGGGCCTAGAACCCCATCACCCTTACGGACGGGCCTACTGCCAGAGTACCTTCCGGTGGCGAAGAGATCAATCAACACTACACAGAGCCGGTATTTTGACAAAGGAACCGTTACTGGTACTAGGTAAACTTGATGATCCAGCACTATTTCCACAGCCTGCTAGGATGGCAGGAGATGTGGGATGACAAATATCTTCACGTCCTGTGGCGCCTGCGGATTTCCTCTTTCGGACGAGCAATCGCCGTGTCCCGAGTGCGGCTGCTCGGCGATGCGGGATACGACGGTCTCCCTCGACACCGGAGTAGTGAATATCAATAACGCGGCCCCAATCATCAAGGAAAGGGACCTCGGCAGGACCGCCAGCGGGCAGGACCGCTACGAGCGCAAGCTCTGGGAGAATACTTATCGCGCCACGGGAAGGATGAGCCAGCTTTGCCAGGAGGTTGATCGAACCGACCCAGATCCGGCCAGATGGCGTTACCACAAAAAGATTATCGACGTCGAAAGCGGCGAGGTTCTCCGCGATGAGGACAAGCTACTGAGCGATCATCACGGCCATGGCAGCGCAAAGCGCAGTCCGGGCGGGTCCTGAATCTCACTGCGCCGGTTAACGGTACCAGCGGTTAACGGTTCCAAGTCAAATTGACGACATTTGCTGCCCGCTGGAGCTGCGGTAATCAGGCGCTATGAACGCAGTCGAACAGAAACTCGCCAACTGGAAGAAGTCGCTCTTCCCGAGCATTCCGGTCGGCGGCCTGCTGTCCCGTAACGTGGTCGCGTACAAGTGGAAGGCACCGTTCAGGAGCCTAATGCTTCGGGAGGCGGTGTTCTGGCGGCTGCACGACCTGCTAACCCAATCATATGCGCTGCATCAGCAAGGGCATGGGCTGGGCGCGCGCATCCTGTTGCGGAGCGCATTCGAGTCGCTGGCCACGCTGATCTACCTCAACCATCTCATGCAGCAGGTTCTGGTCGGCAGGCTGAACTTCCACCTGTTCAGTGAGAAAACGGCCGTTCTGCTGCTCGGTTCGCGGAACAATGAGCGCGGCCATCGTTCCATCAACATCGTCACGGTGCTTGAGAAGTGCGACAAGCGCTACCCCGGCCTGATGGCGCTGTACTCCGATCTCTCGGAGAGCGCCCACCCGAGCTACGAGGGCCTGTGCACGGGATACTCGAAGATCGAACACGACGAGTATGAGATAACCTTCTCGAACCGCTGGATGGAGCTGTATGGAGACCGGCACCTCAACTCAATGGAACTGTGCATGGAGACCTTCCGTCACGAGTACAATGACGTGTGGGCCGATCTAATCGTCAAGCTGGAAAACTGGATCGAAGCGAATGACACCGAACTTGAGGCCACCCTTCGCGGTATCAGGTCAAGCTAACGAGCGCTCGTGCCGGTCCGCTGGCCGCTCGCCTCGACCCCTTCGGGTTCACCGTACCAGGTCACCCTAACGAGACGTTCACCGTACCAGGCGCGCTTCACGCTACCAGGTGCGATTGACGGCTGGTAACCACTTTGGCGGTTTACCGTACCACGTCATCCTAAGGGGAGCTTAGCGCAGGCGTCCCTGCACGATTGTCTCCCGGCCCCGCTATCCGTTCCGCTCGATGTGCGCGCGCAGCGCCTTGTTGATCGCAGTCTGCCAGCCGCGCCCGCGCTCCTTGAACCAGTGCAGGACGTCGGCATCGAGCCGGATGCTCACGGGCTCCTTCACCGGCCGGAAGAACCGGCGCATCGCCGCCAGCTCGGCCTGCGTCACCGGCCCGCGCCGCGCGTGCTCCCAGGCCTCGTGCGGGGCGGGCGGGATCGCGGTGGTGCCGATGCCGGTATCGCCCATGCCCTCCAACAGCCGCAGCTCGTCGCGCTGCTCAGCAGTGAGCTCGCCTTCGAGCTGGTAGTCGACCAGTTCACGCTTGCTCATAGGCTCGCCTCTCATGCGGGGTCGCCCGCCGTGCCGAGATGATCCGGGCCGCCAGGTCGTCGCCGCCAAGGTAGGCGGGAACGACGACGAGCAGGGTGGCTCCACCGACCCGTCCGATCGCATGCTCGACCTCATCGAGGCGAAGCCGCGCCTGCTCGCCGCCAACCCGGCCCTCGGCCCCGCCCGGCCCGATACCGCGCCGGAGCTCAGGCTATTCCCGATCCGCCGCTACGTTATTCTCTACCGAATGCTGCCCGATGGGATCGAGGTCGTGCGCGTGGTGCATGGCATGCGCGACCTACCGGCACTCCCGTAAGCTAGGCCGTGACGCTCATCTAGGTAATTGGACCTATTTATGCTATTGTCCCTCGCCAGTGCACCGTGAATTGCCGGACGTCCGCCATGCCCGCCACCGCCCCACGCCCCCGCAGCCCCGCCCAGATCGAAGCCGCCCGCCGCAACGGCGCCCGCTCGCGCGGCCCCGTCACGCGCCGAAGGCAAGGCCCGCAGCTCCCGCAACGCCCTCAAGCACGGCCTCGCCGCCCTGGAGCACTTCGTCCTCGAGGACGAGGCCCCCTCCGAGCTGGAGGAGCTGACCGCCCGCCTGATCGCCGAAGTCGAACCCGAGAGCGAGATCGAGGCCCGGCTCGTCAAGCGCATGGCGATCGCGTTCTGGAAGAGCGAGCGCGCCGAGCGGATCGAGGTCGCCCTGTTCGACGCCGCCCCCAAGCTGCGCCCGCCCCAGGCCGGCTTCGAGTGGGAGGAGGCCGACCCGCTGACCACCTTCGACCTCAAGCGCTTCAACGCCGTGCGCGGCTACCAGGCCCAGCAGGGCAGGGAGCTGTCACGCTGCCTCAAGGAGCTGCGGCTGCTGCGCCGCGACGCGGTCGCGGATTGCACGGACGAACCCGAGAGCACGTTGCAGAACAAACCCGACAACCCGCCCGAACCCGCCAACGACGACGCCTCGATGGCCGTCATCGACGCCGATGAGCCCGTTGCCGATCAAGAGGATGCAGCCATCGCCGAAGGTGAGCAGGCGGTCCGGATCTGGGCCGAGGCGCGGCTGCGGCGGCTGCGCCTGGAGCAGGCCGAGCTCGGCCCTTCGAAACCAGGTAGCGCTTGACCGCGGCGCGAGCGCCATTCCACAGCTGGCCGCCTTGTCAGCTCGCGATCGCGTCGTAGCCGCGCTCGCTGAACTCGATCAGGCAGAAGCCGTGGCCGAACGGGTCGGCGAGCTGGGCGATGCGGCCCCAGTCATGCTCGACGATCCCGGATTCCGGGATCGCGCCGGCCGCGACCGCCCGGCCGAGGGCGGCCTCGATGTCGGGCACGACGAAGTCGAGATGCACCGGCGTCCAGTGGCGCCGGTAGTCGCGCGGCTGGGCGGCCGCCAGTGCGGCGGCGCTGCCAGCCGGCTTGACCAGCAGATAGAGCCGCGACGAGCCGCCGAGCAGCTCGATCCCGCCGTCGCCGAAGCGGCGCCCGGGTGCCAGCGCGAACGCCGTCATGTAGAACGCGGTTGCCCGCGCCAGGTCGTCGACGTCGATGTTCACCAGCAGCTCGACGGTCATGGGCCCTCCGCAAATGCTGCACGCAGCATAGCGGCGGCCGCGCGCGCCGTCCGCATCTGCCGGCCAGGGTTTCATTCTTGCGGGGCTGGATCGACCAAGGGCTTCAACTATGCTCGGCTGCAGCAACCGGAGCCCCTTGCCGATGCCCGCCGCCACCGACGCCAGCCACGTCCGCATCCACGGCTACGAAACCCTGTCCGACGACTGGTACGTGCTGCGCAAGTACCGCTTCGACTACCGCCGCGCCGACGGCAGCTGGCAGCAGCTCAACCGCGAAGCCTACGACCGTGGCAACGGCGCCGTGATCCTGCTCTACAGCCGCGAGCGGCGAAGCGTGTTCCTGACCCGCCAGTTCCGTTTGCCGGCCTTCGTCAACGGCCATCCCGACGGCATGCTGCTGGAGGCGCCGGCAGGGCTGCTCGACGCGGACTCGCCGGCCGACGCGATCCGCCGCGAGGTCGAGGAGGAGACCGGCTTCCGGCTCGCCGCCGTCGAGCCTGTGCTCGACGCCTATATGAGCCCCGGCTCGGTGACCGAGCGGCTGCACTTCTTCGCCGCCGAGGTGGACCCGGCCGACCGGGTCTCCGCCGGCGGCGGCTCGGCCGGCGAGGGCGAGGACATCGAGGTGGTCGAGCTGCCGTTCGCGGCGGCGCTGGATGCCATCGCCGACGGCCGGATCGTCGACGGCAAGACCATCCTGCTGCTCTACCACGCCAGCGTGCACGGCCTGCTCGACCGTTGACGGGGCCAGGGCCGGGCCTCGACTGGAACCATGTCCGCGTCTTCCTGGCGGTGGCGCGCGCCGGCGGGCTCGGCCGCGCCGCCCGCACGCTGCGCCTGAGCGAGGCCACGGTCGGCCGGCATCTGGCCGCCCTCGAGCAGGCGCTGGGCGCCCGCCTGCTCGACCGGCTGCCGAACCGGGTGGCGCTGACGCCGCTGGGCCAGCGGCTGCTCGCCGACGCCGCCGGCATGGAGGAGCACGCCGCCGGGCTCGAGCGTCTGGCGATGGCGGCCGTCGCGGAGCCCGGCCTGCCGATCCGGGTCACCGCGACCACCGCGGTGGCGCTGTTTCTCACCGGCCATCTGCCGCACCTGCTCGCCGCCGCCGGCCGCAGTCCTCTGGAGCTGGTGGCGACCCGCGACACGCTGCGCCTCGCTCACCGCGAGGCGGAGATCGCCCTGCGCATGCGCCGGCCGCCCGAGCGCGGCGACCTCGCCGTGCGTCGCGTCGGCCGCGTCGCCGTGGCGCTGTACGCCAGCCGCGACCATCTGGCCGCCCGTGGCTACCGCGAGCCGGCGGATCTCGCCAAGCTCGCCTTCATCGCCGTGCGCGCCGCGCCGGAATCGCGCCAGGCCCGCTGGCTCGACGGCATTGCCGCTGGCTCCGCGATGCCATTGCGCATCGGCGAGCTGCCGCTGCGCCTGGCCGCGGTGCGCCAGGGTCTCGGCGCCACGCTGCTGCCCTGTTTCCTCGGCGACCGCGAGCCCGGCCTGTGCCGCCTGCTGCCACCGCCGCCCGAGCTGGCGGAGGAGGTGTACCTGCTGGTCCACCGGGACCTGAAGGAGCTGGCGCCGGTGCGCGGCGTCACCGCCGCCCTGGTCGAGCTGTTCCGCAGCGAGGCCGCTGCCCTGGGCGGCTGACCGGGACGAGATCACTAGGATCGCCCCTTGCAGATCGCAGTTATCCGATATAACTAATAATTCGTTATATCGAAACTGTATCGAGGAATTCATGTTTCACCGACATTCCCACGACCAACGCGACCGCCGGCACGCCCGGCACGAGCGCGGTGGTGACGGCCACGATCATCGCGGCGGACCGCCCTGGCGCGGCGGCAGGCGTGGCGGGCGGGTGCTCGACCATGGCGATCTGCGGTTGCTGGCGCTGCAGCTGCTGCAGGAGAAGCCGCGCCACGGCTACGAGATCATCAAGGCGATCGAGGAGCGGCTGGCCGGCGCCTACAGCCCGAGCCCGGGCGTGGTCTACCCGACTTTGACCCTGCTCGAGGAGCTGGGCCACGCGACGGTCGCGGCCAGCGACGGCGGCCGCAAGCTCTACGCGGTCACCGCCGAGGGCACGGCCTGGCTCGACGCCAGCCGCCCGGCGCTCGAAGCTGCCGAGGCCCGCATCGCCCATGCCCGCGCCGCCTACGGCGACGGCCCGCCACCGCCGCTGCTGCGCGCGGTCGAGAACCTGAAGCTGGCGCTGCGCCTGCGCGTGGCGCGCGGCGGCCTCACCGAAGCGCAGATCCACGAGCTCGCCGCCACCATCGACGCCGCCGCGACCGCGGTCGAGCGCACCTGAGCCGCCCGGAGACGCGACCCATGCCGACCTCGCAAGCCAACGTCCACACCGCGATGGCCAGCCGCTATCTGCAGCAGCTGTGCAAGCACTTCGCCCACAAGTTGCCGGTGAGCCACGACGCACTGCAGGGCCGGATCGAATTCTCGATCGGCACCTGCACGCTGGCGGCGGCCCCGGATCTGCTGACCCTGCACGCCGAGGCCGCCGACGACGCCGCCCTGGCGCAGCTGGAAGACGTCGTCGCCCGGCATCTCGACCGCTTCGCCTTCCGCGACAAGCCCGAGATCAGCTGGATGCGCACCTCGGCCGCTGGCCGAGGTCGTCAGCCCAGCTTGATCTCGTAGGTCAGCCACTTGGTCTTGGCCGCCACCCGGTCGTAGACCGCCCGGCCGCGATAATTGTCCTCGGCCGTGATCCACCGGATCACCGTCCAGCCACGCGCCCGGCCTGCCGCCGCAACGGCGTCGATCAGCGCCTGCGCCGCGCCGCAGCCGCGGGCCGCCGGATCGACGAACAGATCGTCGAGGAAGCCGCCGGTGCTGGCCGCCAAGGGTCGGGCGAAGGGCCGGAAATGGGTGAGCCCGACCGGCCGGCCCTGATCGTCCAGGGCCAAGAGGCCGGACACTTCGTGACCATCATCGTGCAGCCAGCCCCACACCGTGGCCCGCATCGCCGCTGTCTGCTCGACGCCATAGAAGGCGGCATAGCCGGCATAGAGCCGCTCCCAGTCGGCACGGTGCTCGGGTGCGGGGGGCACCACGCGGACGGCGCTCACTTGGCGCCGCCGACGCTGATCCCTGCCAGGCGCTCGTAGACCTTGACCACGGCGGCATCGTCCTCGCGCCCGAGCCCGGCCGCCGCCGCCATCAGGAACAGCTGATGCGCCGCAGCCGCCAGCGGCAGCGGGAAGCGCAACTCGCGCCCGGCATCGAGCACGAGGCCCAGATCCTTGACGAAGATGTCTACCGCCGAGCGCGGCGTGTAGTCGTCCTCCAGCATGTGCGGGACGCGGTTGCCGAACATCCAGCTATTGCCGGCGCTGTTCGAGATCACCTCGTAGAGTGTCTGCGGGTCGGCGCCGGCACGCGTGCCGAAGGCCATCGCCTCGCCCGCAGTCGCAAGGTGCACCCCGGCCAGGAGCTGGTTGACCGCCTTGACCGTCGAGCCGATGCCGGGCTCGTCGCCCAGGCGATAGACCTTGCCGGCCATCGCCGCCAGCGCCGACTCGGCCTTGGCGAACGCCGCCGGCGCGCCGCTTGCCATGAAGGTCAGGTTGCCGCTATCGGCCCCGACCGTGCCGCCGCTCACCGGCGCGTCGAGCAGCAGATGCCCGGCCTCCGCGACCCGCTGCCCAAGGGCGCGCGCCGCCGCCGCCGGCACCGTGCAGGAGAGGATGACGACCGCCTCGGGCGCGAGGCTCGGGATGGCGCCGTCGGGTCCAAACAGGACTGCCTCGGCCTGCGCCGCGTTGACCACCATCACCAGAAGCAGCCCGGCACCCTGGCCGGCCGCGGCCGGCGAAGCGGCGGCGGTGGCACCCTCGGCCGCAAGCGCGCTCGCGGCATCGGGCCGGACGTCGAAGCCCTGCACGGCGAAGCCCGCGCCCAGCAGCCGGCGCGCCATGCCGGTGCCCATGGCGCCCAGGCCGATCACGCCGACCGTGCCGCTGTTCGTTTCTGTCATCCAGCCTCTCCCGCGTCCGTTGCGTCTGCCAGATCGGCCAGCGCCCGCCATGCGGTCAAGAGCTGAGCGTGCGCCGCCACGTCGTGCACCCGCAGCAGTTGCACCCCCTGGCCCAGCGCCCACTGTGCGGCGGCCAATGTCGCCGGCAGGCGTCCGCTCGCGGGCCAGCCCGTCTCCAGCGCGGCGGTCCAACCCTTGCGCGACGCTCCCAGCAGCACCGGGCAACCCAGCCCATGGAACAGCGCCAGATTGCGCAGCAGGTCGAGATTATCCGGCTCGTGCTTGCCGAAGCACAGCCCCGGGTCGACGATCAGGCGCTCGGGCGCAATCCCTGCGGCGGTGCAGGCCGCGATCCGTCGGGCCAGCCAGTCGAATACCTCCAGCGCGCACTGCTCGTAGCTGGGCGCAACGTTCATGGTCGCGGGCTCGCCCGCTAGGTGCATCAGCACGACGAACGCGCCGGACGCAGCGGCGACCGCGGTGGCATCGGGATCGAAGGTCAGGCCGCTGACATCGTTGATGATCGCCGCCCCCGCAGCGACCGCCGCGGCCATCACCGCGGCCTTGCGCGTGTCGATCGACACCGTGACGCCGCGCTCCGCCAGCGCGCGCACCACCGGCAGGACCCGACGCAACTCCTCGTCGACCGGCACCGGTTCGGCGCCCGGCCGGGTCGACTCGCCGCCGACGTCGACGATCGTGGCCCCTTCGGCGACGAGGCGCAGCCCATGCTCGACCGCCGCCGCGGCATCGGCATGCAGCCCACCGTCGCTGAAACTGTCGGGCGTGACGTTGAGGATGCCCATGAGCTGCGGCCGGTCGAAGGGTGCCGGGCGCGCGGCGGTGAAAGCTAGAGGCCAGTCGACCCGACCGGCCTCGAACCAAGTGCTGGAGCGAGGTTGGCCGGGCTCCCAGGCGATGGCTTCGACCAGAGAGCAGGCGAAGCGGCAGCCGAGCAACGGTACGGCGCGGCTGACGCTGACCAGGGCGCCTGCTTCATCCCCTGAATGGCAGGCGGCTGGCCGCAGGTAATCGCTCATCCCTGATCCAACTTGAGCCTGGCGGCGTTGGTCGGATTGAACGGATCAAGAAAGGTCACCTGCCCCAGCCGCCTGCCGTCCTGGAAGTCTTCGCTGGCCAAGACCTCGACGCCGCAGCGCTCGCACACCGCCCAGATCAGCGCATCCCAAAACGGGAGACCGTGCTCCATGCGGGCGCGCAATGCAGAGCGGATATCGTCGAGGCGGTAAGGTTCGACCTGAGCCACGGCCGACCAGCCCGACACGAACTGCTCCGCGGTCGAGGGCGCGTGCTTCGCCTTCCGCACCGCGATGTGCGCGAACTCTCCCAACACCTGCAGCGGCAGCAGCAGCATGCCCGCCGACATCGTGGCGGCGAGCAGGGTCTTGGCAACCCGATATTTGTGCGCTGCACCCTGGTCGGTGGCGTAGATCAGGACGTTGGTATCGACGGCGATCAACGCTCGTGCATCTCGTCCCGGCTGAACCGGCGCGCCGTGCCCAGATCGGGCGCGTCCTCCATCAGGCGGATGACGTGCTCGACAGCCGCTCGGCGCTCGGAAGTGGGCGTGGCCGAGCGATACGCGCGCAGAACGGCGACGGGTTTGCCGTGGCGGGTGATCACGATCTCCTCGCCATTTTCTGCCTCGCCCAGCACACGCGAGAATGCCTGATTGGCTTCACGCGCCGTGATACTCTTCATCTCGGCCTCAAATGTAGTGAAACAGACTACATGTGCCGCCGACGAACGAGCAGATCAAGCCGCGACGAGGATCTCTCCCTTCCCGCCGGTAGAGGCGCACCCGGTCCACCGCGTGGCACGGACCTTTGAAAGTTCAACCGCAGGCCCCAATGCCGCCAGCTGCTTCGCCAGTAGCCGCAGCCAGGGCAGCTCATGCGTGCCGTTGTCGGCGAAGGTGGCCAGTAGGTTGGGCGGCGCATGGCCGAGCAGAAGCGAGCCACGGCGCATCGCGTAGCCGGGATCGGCGCCACAGCCGCGCAAGGCGACGATGGTGCCGCCGATCATCCGGCTGGCGGCATGGTCGCCGACCCGGCCATGCACGGCGATCAGGCCACGGCGCATCCGGTCGCCAATCCGGTCGCCGGCGTCGCCACCCACGAATACGGTGCCCTCGGCCATCCCGGAGGAGTCGCCGGGCAGGGCCGCACCCAGAAAATCGCCGGCATTGGCAGTGACGTGGATCGTGCCGCCACGCATCCCGGCGGCGCAGTAGACGCCGGTGCTGCCGAACAGCTCGATCCAGCCGCCGCTCATGTTCTGCCCGAGATAAGCGCCGACATCGCCGTAGATCTCCAGCCGGCCCGTGGCCATGCCATGGCCGACCCGGTCGAGCGCGGCGAAGGCACCCTCGATGATCAGCGTGTTGGTATCGCCGGCGGTCACCTCGGCAAGCTCACCCAGCGGCACCTCGCGATTGCCGACCCGCAAGCGCAGCGATGCCAGCTCCGCTGCGGTCTTGCCGGCCAGCGCCGCGGGACTCAGCTCGCGTGCATCCACCGGGAGCCGCGTCGCGTCGCGAAAGCGCAGACGGACGGCGGTCATTGCAGGACCCGCCGCAGATGGAAATGGTAGGGGCCGAGCTGGCCCCCGTAATTGCCGGCGCTGATCGCCACCACGCCGCCATCGCGCCCGAGCGAGCAGGCGGCGCGCACGCCGACCGCGGTCGCCTTGGCGACGTCGGCTTCGGTCAGCCCGTCGATGACGATCTCCAAGACGGCCTCGACCTCCGGCGGCAACGCCGTGCGCGCGCTCTGCGCCCGGATCGTCGGGCAGTAGGCATCGTTGGTCGACGCGACCAGCCCCTTGTAGCGCGAGCCGACCTTGGAGCCGGAACGGACCACGCCGCCAGGGAACGGCAGCACGATGTTGGGCAGGCGGTGCATCGCCTCGGCGGCAGCCTCGGCGGCCGCCCGAGCGGCAGCGCCCGAGGTGCACAGCATCAGGAAATTGCCGCCGCCGACGCCGCCGGTCACCCCCGCCGTCTCCTCGATCACAAACTCGCCGTCCATGACCGGCAGGCGCCAGTAACGACGGCCGGCCAGCCGCTTGCTGCTCTGAAAGCCGTCGGCGAAGTAGCGCAGCGCCTTGCCAAGCGGCGCCGTGGCGTCGCCGTCGAGGCCCGAGAAGCACGCGGTGCCGACGCAGGTCAGCACGCACTGGCCGACCCGCGTCACCAGCTGCTTGGCGAGATCCGGCCCGCCCATCGCAAACATCAGCACGGCGATCCCCGGGCGCCCGTCGGGAGTCTCCTCCGGTGCCAGCTCGCGTTCGATCCCGGCCTCGCAGCCGCAGGCGATCACCGAGGTCGCGAACCCGGTCATCGACTCGGCCGCGATCCGCGCCCAGCGGACGGTGTCCGCGGTGATCAGGATGCGCGTCGCCCGCATCGGGAACGCCTCGGCGAACGTGTCCTCGATCATGACGCCGTTGAGAATCACCGCGATCGCATCCTCCGTAGTCACCGCTCGGACGGCGGTGTGCATCGACGCGAGTACCCGGAAATGGTCGCGACCGCCAGGACCGAGCGCTTGAGTGACGGATATCTTCTGCCCGCTGGACGCCCACCCGCGCAGGCGCTAGCGACGCGCACGCGCCGCACATGATATAACGAGCAGGGCCGGCTAGGAGATCAGGCGACGACTCGGGACTTGCATCGGTCGACGACCATCATTCCCGCGACCGGGGCGCGACGCAGCCTGCCATTGCTGCCGTGGCTCGCCGGGTTGAGCGCGGTGGTGCTGATGCTGGCCACGCTTGGTGCCGGGCTCATGCTCGCTCAACTGATCGAACGCACCACGTTGGTGCGTGATTCCGATACTACGACGCAGCTGCTCAACAGCATCGTCCAGGTCGAGGGGGCCACCGGGTTTTTCCTTCATGGCGACCGCCAGGCTGCCTCAGGGAACATCGAGGAATTCTTCGTCCATCTCGGCAACCTGCCGAACGTCCTGCGCACCAATGCCTACGGCTTCAATCGGGAGATCCTGTGGTCGAGCGAGCCCGATTTGATCGGCCGTCGGTTTCTTGACAATCCGGAGCTCGATGCCGCGTTCCGCGGGGAGCCCGTGATCAATAGCGGCATCGTGGGTGCGCCGAGCGAGAAAGCGGAGCACGAGGAGTTGGGTGAGGTCGGCGCGCAGTACGTAGAGAACTATCTGCCGATCTGGGGCAAGCGGCCGGGCGAGCCTCCGGTCGTCGGCGTGATCGAGATCTATCGCACGCCCGTTGGCCTGTTCGCCGCCATCCAGCAATCGGCGACGCGGGCGTGGCTGGGCGCGGGTGCGGTCGCGCTGGCCGTCTACGTGATCCTGGTTGGCATGGTGTGGCGCGCTCAGTGCCTCGTGCGGTTGCAGCAGGCGGCATTGGTGACGACAGAGAAGCTCGCCACCGCCGGCGAGATGGCCTCCGCGGTCGCCCATGGCCTGCGCAACCCGGTAGCCTCGATCCGCTCCTCGGCCGAACTCGGGCTCGAGATCGAGCCTGCGGCGGATACCCGTGCCTTGCTCGCGGAGATCATGGCCCAAGCCGATCGCTTGGAAGGCTGGATCCGCCAATATCTTGCCTCGGCGCGGGCTGGTGCCTCCGCCGACACGCCGGCCGAGCCGCGCGCGGTGATCGCCGCATCGCTCGCCCAATACCGGCCCGCGTTCACGCGACAGGGCGTGCGACTGATACTGGACGTGCCGGACCGCCTGCCCCTGGTTAGGCTGCACCCGGTAATCCTGGGTCAGCTGCTGAATAGCGTGCTGGCCAACGCGGCCGAGGCGTCCGGCAATGACGGGGAGATCGAGGTTCGCGCCCGGCGGAGCGGGCGTGATCGTCTGGTGATCGAGGTCCAGGACCAGGGCCCGGGCATGTCGGGCGAAGAGATTGCTCGCGCTTTCGAGCCGTTCGTGACGTCGAAACCCAGCGGCCTCGGTCTCGGCTTGCCGATCGCCCGCGAGACGCTCGAGCGCCACGGCGGACACTTGGCATTCGCCAGCACGGCTGGAATCGGCACCACAGTCGGTCTCGACCTGCCCATCGTTGCCGAGACGCCATCGTGACGGGCAGGGTCCTGGTCATCGACGACGAGGTTACTCTTGGCCGCAATATCAAGGCGTACCTTACCCGCCACGGCTACCAGGTGAGCCACGCCGCGTCCGGGCGCGAGGCGCGCGAGTTGCTGGCGGCGCAGCAGTACGACGTAGTGCTCCTCGACATGCGGTTGCCCGATACCGATGGGCTGGAGCTGTTGCCCGAGATCCGCGAGCGGTCGCCCGCCGCCGCGATCTTGGTGATGACGGCGCACGCGACGATCCCGACAGCGGTCGAGGCGATGCGCGGGGGTGCCTTTGACTACCTGACCAAGCCCGTGGCGCTGAGTGAGCTCAAGGAGCGGCTCGATCGCTTGCACAAGGGCGCCGCTCGGACCGATCCCCGGCGGCCGGGGATCGAGGCCGGATTGGCCGCGATCCTGGGCAATTCGCCGTTGATCATCGAGTTGCGGCAACGCATTGCGCGCCTGCTCGAGGCCGAGGCGCTGTCAGGCGCCTTATCGCCCGCGGTCCTGGTAATTGGCGAGACGGGCACGGGTAAGGAACTGGTGGCTCAGGCGCTCCATCGGGGTAGCGCTCGCGCGGGTGGTCCGTTCGTCGAGCTCAACTGCACGACCCTGCCGGCGCACTTGGTCGAGGACGAGCTGTTTGGCCACGAAAGGGGCGCCTTCACCGACGCCAGGGAGCGCAAGCTCGGGCTGATCGAGGCCGCCAGCGGCGGCACCCTGTTCCTCGACGAGATCGGCGACCTCGAATCCGCCGTGCAGGCCAAGATTTTAAAAGTGCTCGAAGACCGCAAGGTGCGCCGGCTTGGCTCGGTGCAGGAGCAGGCGGTGGATGTGCGGATCGTGGCCGCGACCAACCGGCCGCTCGAGCTGATGGTGGCGCAGGGGACCTTTCGCGCCGACCTCTACTTCCGCCTGCGCGTGGTCGAGCTTTGCGTGCCGCCGCTGCGCGCCCGCGACGGCGACGTGCTCCTGTTGGCCCGGCATTTCCTGGACGAGAGCGCCACACGCTGGCGGCGGTCGCGGCTGAGCTTGACGCCGGAAGCGGAAGCCGCCCTGCAGCAGCATCATTGGTCCGGCAATGTGCGGGAGCTACGCAATGTCGTCGAACAGGCGGTGCTTCTGAGCCAGGCCGAAGTGATTTGCCCAAGCGACCTGGCGCTGAGCAGCCTCGCCGCGCCGGGCGGAATAGCGGTGTCGCCAGCTGCGGCAGCGGGTGAAGGTCTCAGCATGGAGGCCGCGGAACGCAGCCTGCTGCTCCAGGCGCTCGAACGCTCCGACGGCAACGTGACGGCCGCTGCGAAGCTGCTGGCGGTCAGCCGCGACACCGTGCGCTACCGGATGCAAAAACACGGGCTGAGCCGGAATCGGGATATCACCCACTCGGGTGGGTGATATCCCCCCGATCCGCCCCGAACTGCGCTCGCTTTCGCGATTCACATTTGCTCAACATATTGAGACATAGGCCTTTTCATAATTCCAGCCGGGCTGGCACGCCGCCTGCAATGCCTCCGATGCGAACTCAATTCATCAATGCTCGGAGATCAACATGCAGATCAAGCTCAAGCTCGCGCTGCTGGCTGGCGCGGCCCTCCTCCTCGCCGGCCCCGCGCCGGTTTCGGCGGCTTGGGTTGCCAAGGGTCCGACACGCCTGTCGGCACCACAGTTCGGTGGAATCATCCTAGCCAGGAATGGCGGCGGCGATCACGGTGGCAGCGGCAGGTCAGGCGGCCGTGGCGGTCACGACGGCGCCGGGCACGATGCCGGCGACGATCACGGCAGCAGGTCGGGTGGCCACGGCGGCGACGATCACGGTGGCAGGTCGGGTGGCCATGGCCGCGACGACGGCGCCAGCCACAATGCCGGCGATGATCACGGGAATGGACTGCCCAGGAAGCACGGCGCCGACGATGGTGCCGACCACACCCAGCTGCAAATCGAGCAGGATCGCCAGCTGTTCGCGAAGAACGGCGCCGACGACCGGCCCGGCGATGACCGGGGTGGCAAGCGTGGCCGCGGCAAGGGCCATGGCAAGGACGATGGTCCCAGGCACGCCTGAGCCAAGTGCCACGACGGTGCTATACGAACGGTGACCCGTGCCTCCGCCGAGCCGAGATCGGTTCCGGCGGAGGCTCGGCCGTTCGGCTGACAGGGATGACGGATGGCCGAGCCAAGGCCACCGGTCGTCTTAGGTCTGAGGATAGATCCATTCGACAGGCGGCGCGGCTCGAGGTTGGAGCACGGCACGCGCCAGCCGAAGGTAGCGCTGGCTGTAGCGCCACTTCAACTCCGGCGCGACATGGTCCTCGGCATCGCCAGCCTCGCCGCGCGGCATGCAGATCGGCGTGCCCGGCACTACCTCGAGTCCGGTCGAATTTATCTGCTCGTTCAAGGCACCGATATACGCGGCTGACCCCGCGCATTGTGGCTGGACCAAAGGGCCGTGCATGTAGAGACAGCGAATGCCGCTATCCCGACAGAGCGCGGCGATCTCGCCCAGGCTCGCGATGTCCAGCGGTCGAATCTCGTCCGCTGCGAGCGGTGGCGCATCGACTGACCAGAGTTGCCGCCTGCTGCCGGCCGGAGCTTGCGGGTAGTAGTCTGTGGCGGCGAGAGCGCTCATGTCCTCGGGACCTTGGAAGGCAGTCGCGAGCGCGCTCAACGGCGGATCCAGGCTTGCCAGGGTCGCCAGCAGCTGTAGGGGTGGGACGCCGGCAAGGTCGGCTACGCGCTCGGCGGTGTAGATCTGGCCCTCGTACTTTGGCTTTCGGGTGGCGATGTCCAGGGTCTGGAAGATCACGACGGCCTTCGGGCGGTGCTGGCGCAGTGTCCGCCGGATCATGTTGAGCGTGCCGCGATAGCCATAGTCGCCGCTCAATGCGAGGGAGAGCACGGGCTCGTGCAGCGAACTGGACCAGGCACGTGCATCGACCGCATTGCCGAGGCTGCTGTCGCCAACGAGTAGCAATGCGACAGGTTCACTGGTGGCGAGTTTGGCCAGCTGGTAGCGGTACAGTTGCGCGAAATGCCAGCCGACCAATCCATGACTGAGGCACAGCCAGGACACGAGGCTGACGAGCAACACCGCCCCGAGACCGCCGGCGACCCCACTCGCAAGATAGCGCGCGATCGAGTGTGCCGCGATCGCATCGGGCTCAGAATTGGAAATAGATGAACTCGGTGGCACGATTGAGCCCCATCACACACACGGCCAGGACGAATCCTGCGGCAAGACCCCAGCCCGGCGTGGGTCGCCAACGCGGCGCCAGGCGAGAGTCGCCATCGCTGGCGATGCCGGTAGCATAACCATTCGTACCGAGCCCAGGCATATAGCGGCGCAGCAGCGTCTGCGTGTTCGGCGCCAGACCGGCGATACACAGGCAGACTGCGACCAGCATGAGTTTGCCCGCCAATGCAGGCGCGGGATCGTGCATGTCCGACGCAAGACCGGCCATCCCGGACCATACCCTCCAAGCGGCGGGCAGGTCGGCCGCCCGAAACGGCACCCATGCCACCACCACCGCGAGAAACGTCATCGCCCAGCCGACGAGCGCGGGTAGTGAGCCCCACCGAAAATAACGCCGCCACAGGTGGTTGACCGCCAACATCAAGCCGTGCAGCCCGCCCCAGACCACGAAGCCGAGTCCAGCCCCGTGCCACAGCCCGCCGATCAGCATGGTTGCGAGCAGGTTCGCGTGCTGTCGCACGAGGCCATGCCGGTTGCCGCCAAGGGGGATGTAGAGATAGTCGCGCAGGAAGCGCGACAGAGTGATGTGCCAGCGGCGCCAGAACTCGATGATCGAGGTGGCGCGGTAGGGCGAGGCGAAATTGAGCGGGAACACGATCCCAAACATGCGCGCGAGGCCGATCGCCATGTCGGAATAGCCGGAGAAGTCGAAGTAAAGCTGCAGTGACCAGGCCAGCGCCGCGATCCAGGCCGAGGCCGGATCGGGGATGGTGCCGGCCGCGGCTGCGGCGAAGGTCGGGCTGGCCAGCGGCGCCAGATTGTCGGCGAGCAGCACCTTCTTCGCGAGGCCGATGGTGAAGATGGTGGCACCCACGGTCCAGTCGGGCGCGAGCGGGCGCCGGCCGACCGCCGCCAGCTGGCGGGAGTACTCGCCGTGATGGATCAGCGGCCCGGCGATCAGGTGCGGGAAGAAGGCCACGAACAGCGGATAGTGCAGTGGGTCGCGGTCGACCGGGGCGCCGCGATGCAGGTCGACGAGATAGGCCACCTGCTGCAGCGTGAAGAACGAGATGCCCAGCGGCAGCGCGAGGGCCGCGAACCCCCCGGGCCAGCCGGCCCCCGCCGCGACCAGGGAGTAGGCGAAAACGGCATATTTCAAGC
Source organism: uncultured Alphaproteobacteria bacterium (assembly GCA_963798145.1). Classification (GTDB taxonomy): domain Bacteria; phylum Pseudomonadota; class Alphaproteobacteria; order Geminicoccales; family Geminicoccaceae; genus Benzoatithermus. The sequence goes on along the minus strand of CAWCSG010000011.1, from coordinate 12,358 downwards.
CGAACAGGAGACCGAGATTGAGTGACAGGCCCAGGAACAGCCAGCCGCGCCGCCGCCGATCGGTAGGCGCATCGGCGATCCGTCCCGCGACCCAGCCATTGACGCAGATCGAGCCGACGAGGAGCGGCACGAACCGCCAGTCCCATGCCGCATAGAACACCAGCGACAGGCCGAGCAGCGCCACCAGCAGCGGTCGCGGGTCGGGCAGGCGGCGCAGCAGCGCATACGCCGCCAGGGCCACCGGCAGGAACTGGAACAGAAAGGGGTAGGAGTTGAACAACATGGGCGTGCTCAAATGCTGGCTGGCGCGCTGACGTCAAGACCCGAGGCCGTCGGACCGCTTCAGCAGGCATCTTCAGAGCTTGCGGCCGATTAAATGGCGTCGGCGAGCCGGCTGGCGAGCATCGGGGAGCGCCGCCGGTCGAAATATGGCCCGAAGCCGTGGCGGCGCCACTGGCAGGTGCTGACCGTGGATAGCGGAAGACCGCGGGCTGGTCGCTACCGCGTGGATGCAGGCGCCGCGGGTCGCAGCGGTCACCCTGCCTGATGGCAGTCATGGACGACCACGCAGCCCCGCCCGCCATCCTCGATCTCGCCATCGGCGAGCTCGAAGCTGCTGAGCCGCATGTCGCGATAGTCCTCGAAGAAGCGCCCGACGCGGCCGCGGATGGCCGCGTCGTAGCCCGGCCGGACCACGTGCGTGCCGCCGTGGAAGTTGGGCTCGATCACCATGCCATCGCGCATCACCGGCCGGCCGCTCTTGAGCAGCAGCAGCGGGTGGGCAAACATCCGCTCGCGATCGGGGTGGTCCTCGTAGACGGTGACGTCCGCCATCGCCCCTGGCCCGAGATGGCCGTGCCGGCCCTGTATGCCCAGACTGCGCGCCGGCCCTGCCCGGGTGACGATCGCGATCTCGTACAGGCTGTACTCGCGCGCGAGCCCGTCCAGCGCCGAGGCGGCACGGGCACCCTTGTGGATCGTGCCCAGCATGTCGGCGCGGAAGCTCTTGTCCATGAGCAGCCGGATCAGATGCGGGTAGGTGGTGAATGGGGCGCCATTCGGGTGGTCCGTGGTCAGGAACACCCGCCACGGATCGTCGATCAGCAGGAACAGCTCGAGCCCGATGCACCATTGCAGCGCATTGACCAGGTTCTGGTCGCGATAGTTGAACGGCAGCACGCCGCAGCCGGCCTCGCACTCGATGTCCATGGCCACCCACTTCTTGGGCGAGGCGAAGCGGGCGTTGCGCACCTGGCTCATCGTGTCGCCGGACGCGGTCACGGTCTGGCCGAACATCACCTGTCCGATGTCGACCGAGACGTTGGGACTTTTGTTCACCAGCTCGGCGATGGCGGCCGCACCGCTGGAGAAGTGCTGCTTCCCCTCCTTGCCGTAGCTGTGGAACTGGAGGTGGGTGAGATGGATCGGCCGGCCTTCCATGCCGGCGATGGTGGCCAATGTGGTGGCGTCGCCGCCGGGCACGCCCAGATTGCAGCCGTGGACATGGATCGGGTGCGGCACCCCAAGCTCGGTCAGCGCGTCGGCCAGCGTGGTCAGGATCGTGCGCGGCTGGATGCCGTAGAACGGGCCAGCCTCGTCGAGGTCGAGCTTGCGGCCGTTGAACTTGAAGGCGCTGATCCCGCCGGGATTGACGATCTTGACCGCCAGTGCCTGGGTCGCGTGCAGCGTCCAGGCGACATAATCGCGGATCGCATCCGGCCCGGCGCCATCCTTCACCAGCCCGAGAAACAGGTCGTCATTGCCGAGCAGGACATAGGCGCCCTTATCCAGCAGCGGCACGTCGGCCATCTCCTGGTGGGCTTGGCGCGCGTTGATCGGCAGCATCGCCGGCTCGAACGCCATGGTGTAGCCCATGCGGGCATAGGCGTAGCCGGTGGTGAACGTCGACGGGCTGGCGTGGCCGCTGCCGCCGCGACAAGCACCGTGGCGCGGCTGGAGATGGGCGCGATGCTCCTCGGGCAGCATCATCCGTGCGATGTTGACCTTGCCGCCGCCGATATGGCTGTGCATGTCGATCCCGCCCGGCATCACGACCTTGCCGGCGAGATCGACCACCTCGTCCGCCCTGCCGTCGGCCGGCGCCGCGACGATTCGACCCGCTTCGATCCACAGATCCATCGCCTGGCCGTCGATGCCGTTGAGTGGATCGTAGACCGTGCCGCCGGCGAGCTTGGTGATCATGTCGTCTCTCGCAGAGCTGGATGCTGGCGGACCCGATCCAGGATGTCGGCGGCGCTCGGCAGCCGCGTGTCGCGCAGCCGGCGCAGCGGCAGGCTGACCACCCCGTCGCTGCGGTAGATGCTGCCGTCATGGTCCAGTCCCGGCGTGCCGACGGCGATGGCGACCTCGGCCGATGGCGGTGGCGTGTGCGCGGCGCCATGCAGCACGATCGTGGGCACTGCCGTCTCCGGCAGGGCCTGCTCGCGCACCGAGGCCAGCCAGACCAGGCAATCGACGCCGCCCCCCGCGAGCAGCGCCGGCGTGTTCCAGCGCACCGGGTCGTGGTCGGGTGCGCCGGTGGCGAAGCTCGTGCGTAACGGCACCCCCGTCTGCCATGCGCACACCTGGTTGACGCCGATGATATTGTTGCTGCCGGCGATCGGCACGCCCACGCCGCGCCCCTTGGCATTGAGCTCCCTGGTCAAGCCGGCGAGCGTGCCGGTCAGCAGATCGGGGTGGTTGCCGGGGAACTCGGGCGCGGCCCAGACGATCGCTGCGTAGCGCGCCGCTTTCAGCCGATCGGCCACGCCCTGCAGCTCGGCTACCGGCAGTTCTCCCACGTGCGTCGCGGCCAGCCGGTGTCCGGCCACGAGCGCGCGCAGCGCCGCCATCGCCTCCGCCAGACGATCGGCGGGGCAGGGGAGGATCTGCGCGCCGCGCGCGACGCTCGATCCCGCGCCCAGATAGATCAGCTCACGCCGCAATGGGCCGAACAGCGTCGCCGTCTGTTCCAGGCAGCGCTCGACGAAGCGCGGCGCTGCGGCCTGCGTGTCCGTGCCGACGAACAGGACCAGATCGGCCCGGTTGCGGATCTCGGCCAGCGTCGCCGTGACCCAGCCGCCGTCCTGCATGGCCCGGACATTGGCCAGGAGGCCGCGGGAACCGGCATGGTCGACGATACCGCCCGTCCGCTCGGCCAGCGCCAGCACCGCCCGCATCCCCGCGACATCGGTCCCGAGCCCACCGAACAAGGGCAGCGAGCTGCCGGCCAGCAGTTCCGCCGCACGGGCGATCGCCGCGTCGATCGGCGCCGCCCGCCCGCGGAGCATGGCCCCGAACGCGGCTGGTGCGCGCGCGAACTCCTGCTCGGCGATCGGGCAGGGCGGGCCCACGAGCCGCATCGCGGCGCCGGCCGCCTCGACCGTCAGATCGTCACAGGCGAGCGAGCAGAACGGGCAGACCACCGCCGTGGTCGCCGTGCGTGCCTCCATCGGCGCGCGCCTCCCGGCAGGTTGTCGGTCATGCGACCGTAGCCTCGCTCCGGCGGGCGGGCAATCCGCCGCTGGGGTTTGGCGTCAGGCTTTCGCCTTGTCGTGCTTGACGTAGGCGAAGCGCATGTCGTCCGCGGGCGTGCCCTCGAGCGCCCCACCCTCGAGGCCGGGCTGCCACTGCACGACCTCCTCGATCTTCTTCGCCAGCTGGAAATCCTTGTCGGTGATGCCCTTGTGGTCGTGGGTCATCAGCCGGACCTCGACCCAGGCATAGGACGCGGTCAGGTCCGGATGGTGCCAGGCCGCCTCGGCCAGGTGGCCCACCGTGTTGATGACCATCAGCGTGCCCTTCCAGCTGCTGGTGCGGTAGCGGCGCCGGATCCAGCCATCCTCGACATACCAGTGCGGCAGCTCGGCCGCGATCCGCGCCTTCGCCTCGTCCTCGCCGTACACCTTGAGCTTCAGCTCCGCCATGACCGGCCTCCCGTGGTTCTGCACTGCCAGGATAGATGGGCACGCGACGCGACCTTGACACGGTGCTGGCTGCCTTCCGTCTTCCTGCGGCGTGTGCCGGCCCGCCTCGTCGCCGGGCTTCGGGCCCGATCGGTCCGGGCTCTTCGCCACCGTGCGCCGGCCCTTACTGGTCATCGTCGCCGTAACCATGCTAGCTTGCGTGGCGCGGGCGGCGACTGCTTATCGTAGTGTACGGATAATGCGGCAGGGATGCGTCGGCACGAATTCGGGAACGCAGTGCCATGGACATCCGCCAGCTCCGCTATCTGGTCAGCCTCGCCAAGGAGAAGCACTTCGCCCGGGCGGCCGAAGCCTGCGGCGTGGCGCAGCCGACGCTCTCGGCCGGGCTGCGGCATCTCGAGGATGATCTCGGCGTGCCGGTGGTCGAGCGCGGCAACCGCTTCAAGTGCCTGACCCCGGAGGGCGAGCGGGTGCTGGCCTGGGCGCAGCGCATCCTGGCCGACTGCCACTCGCTCGAGCAGGAGCTCATCGGCGCCCGCAAGAGCCTCACCGGCCGGATCAATATCGGCGTGATTCCCTCGGCCCTGACGATGGTGGCGAGGCTGACCGCGGCCCTGCTCGAGCGGCAGCCCGGCCTGGGCGTCAAGCTGCGCTCGCTGAGCTCGATCGAGATCCAGCGCGGCCTCGACGATTTCGAGCTGCATGCCGGGATCACCTATCTCGACAACGAGCCGCTGTCCCATGTCCGCAGCCAGCCGCTCTACCGCGAGCGCTACGTGCTCCTGGCCGCACCGGGCCGGGGCCTGGACGGCCGTACCGGCGTCGGCTGGGCCGAAGCCGCCGATCTGCCGCTGTGCCTGCTGGTGCCGGAGATGCAGAACCGGCGCATCGTCGATGCCGCTTTCGCCGGGCTCGGCCTGAAACCCACGGCCGTGGTCGAGACGGATTCGATCGCGGCCCTGGTCAGCCACGTGCGCGAGGCCGGCCTCGTGGCCGTCGCACCGGATCATCTTCTGGCACGGCTCGGCATCGACCACGAGCTGCTGGCGATCCCGCTGGAGCAGCCGCAGCTCGAGCATGTGGTCGGCCTCGTCGTCGCCGACCGTGAGCCGACGCCGCCCTTCGTCGCGGCCCTCTGGGCGGCGGCGCAGGCGATGCGGACCTGATCGCCGGCCGCAGTCCCTCCCCCTCCTTCCGCGGCATGGTGCCGGACGCCGCATCGGCACTTGATGCGCTGCTCGCGAGCGACGAGGCTCTCCGCCTGGAGTGGGAGCGCGAGTTCGAGGTGGAACCTGATCTGCACGTAACGAGGATCGGCCGCATGCTGCGCCGTGCCAGCATGGACGAGCTGCCGCAGCCGATCGACGTGCTGACGAGCGAGATGGGCCTCGTTGGCCCGCGGCCTCTCCTCCTCGGGCAGCGAGCCCGGTGCACCGGCCGTGACTGCGTGCTTGTCCGCAGCCTGGGGGCGTCATGACGAGCGTCCTGCGCGCGCAGCGCGTGCTCGTGACGGGCGGTGCCGGATTTCTCGGCAGCTTCCTGTGCGAGCGCCTGCTGAGCGAAGGTCATGACGTGCTCTGCGTCGACAATTTTTTCACCGGCACCCGCCGCAACATTGCCCATCTGCTCGACAATCCGGCCTTCGAGCTGATGCGCCACGACATCACCTTCCCGCTCTATGTCGAGGTCGACCAGATCTACAATCTCGCCTGCCCGGCCTCGCCGGTGCACTACCAGTTCGACCCCGTCCAGACGACGAAGACCAGCGTGGTGGGCGCCATCAACATGTTGGGCCTCGCCAAGCGGGTGAAGGCCAGGATCCTCCAGGCCAGCACCAGCGAGGTCTACGGCGATCCGCAGGTCCACCCGCAGCCCGAGACCTACTGGGGTCATGTCAACAACGTCGGTCCGCGCGCCTGCTACGACGAGGGCAAGCGCTGCGCGGAGACGCTGTTCTTCGACTACCACCGCCAGCACCGCCTCAGGATCAAGGTGGCGCGCATCTTCAACACTTACGGGCCGCGTATGCATCCCAACGACGGCCGCGTGGTGTCGAACTTCATCATGCAGGCGCTCACCGGCCGCGACATCACCATCTACGGCGATGGCAGCCAGACGCGCTCCTTCTGTTACGTCGACGACCTGATCGAAGGCTTCGTGCGTTTGATGGGCACGCAAGACGAGGTCACCGGGCCGGTCAACCTGGGCAATCCTGGCGAGTGCACGATGCTGCAGCTGGCGGAGAAGGTGATCGACATCACCGGCTGCCGCCCCAAGCTGGTCTTCCGGCCATTGCCCGAGAACGATCCGCTTCAGCGCCAGCCGGACATTTCCGTCGCCCGGCAGGTGCTCGACTGGCAGCCCGCCGTGTCGCTCGACCGGGGTCTGGAGCGGACCGTGGCGTGGTTCGAGAATCTGCTCCGCAAGCCTGCCGCTTGAGGCTGCGGTCGTGAATGGCTCGGTGCTGACGCCGGCCGCGGCCTACTCGCGCAGGCTCGCCCCCGGCCGCGGCGGCCGCTTCGGCGACGCCATCGCCTGCGCCACCCCGATCCCGAGCACGGCGGCATAGGTCACCGCCACCGCCGGGATCTGCAGGCTGAAATCGACCAGCCCGTGCAACCCCACCAGCACCGTCGCCCCCACCGCCACCAGCGCGAACACCTGGTCGCGCCGCCGCGCGAACACGCCCCGCACGCAATAGCCGAACAGCAGCACCGGCCCGAGATAGAGCAGCAGCGTCGCCGGCACGCCCAGCTCGACCAGATGCTCGATATAGGTGTTGTGCGCGAAGTCCACCCGCTCGTCGAACCGCTCGTCGCGATGCTGCGCGAACGCCGCCTCGAAATTGCCGTAGCCGTGCCCCTGCCACGGCCGCTCCGCCACCATGTCGAGCGAGACCTGCCAGAACGTCAGCCGCCCGGCCGCCTCCACGTCGTAGTTCGCATCGACCTGGTCCAGCCGCTCCAGCGTGATCCCGCCGCTGGCCGCGAGCAGCCCCCAGCCGGCGAGCAGCGTCGCCGCCACCACCGCCAGCACCACCGGCAGCCGCGGCCGCGTCACCAGGAACAGCACGAGCACCAGCACCACCACGGTCAGGCCGGCGCTGAGCAGCCCGCCGCGCGAATGGCTCTGCAGCGCCGCCATCGCCAGCACGCACAGCCCGAGCAGCAGCAGGCTGCGCTCGTCCAGCACCTTGGTCACCGCCTCCGCCGCGATCCGCTTCAGATCGCCGCTGTCGCGCGCCGCGAGGAACGGCTCGGCCAGCATCCCGAGGCAGATCACCAGCCCCAGATTGACATAGGTCGCAAAGCTGTTGCGGTTGACGAACGTGCCGGTGACGTCGCCCAGATAGGCCGTCTTCGGCACCCAGCCGATCAGCTCGGCGCCGCTGAAATAGACGGCCATCCCATAGGCGGCGCAGGCCACCGTGGCCCCCAGGATCACCTTCAGCAGCACACGCGCCCGTGCCCGCTCCTGCGCCAGCGCATAGGCCAGCCAGAACACCGCCGCATAGCTGAGCAGCCGCATCAGCGCGTCGCGCCCGCCGGCCGCGTCCAGCCCGACCATCGGCACCATCCCGGGCACGCCGCCCTGCGCCGCCTGCGCCCAGAACGGGTGCGGCTCCAGCCACGCGAACGTCGTGGCCGGCAGCGTCTGCACCCACGCCCACGCCCACACCGGGACCGTGCTCAGCGCCGCCACCGCCACCGGCCAGGCCAATCTCACCCTGCCCCCGCCCAGCAGCTGCCCCAGCCCCCACGCCAGCAGCAGCACCGCCGCCCACGCCGCCAGCAGCGACCACGCCCACGGCCGGTTGCTGCCCAGCGGGATCGGCGCCCACACCAGCAGCGCGCAGGTCAGCGCCATCGCCGCCGCCGTCAGGCCCTCGCCTGCTCGTTGCATTCCGCTCCCATCGGTCCGGACCGCTCATCGGCCCGCGCCCGGCCGTCCAGCTGACGTTACCAGCGGTTTCCGCCATCGCCCATCTCCCTCCGCCTGCGGCACCCGGAAGGCACGCGTCTGCGGCATATATGCCCGGGGCACCGTGCAAGGCTCGGCGCCAGCGCGAAACATCGGCTTGCCCCGCTAGCTTCTCAGCTTATAGTTTGGTTTCAGGAAGCGGAAAGCGACCTCGGGTACCTGTTTCGAATATGCTGCGGTGCAAGAAACCGGTAGCGCGAGTTGAAAATTTCCGGTACGGCGGTCAACAGGTTTCTATCTTTGGGTTTGTAAGTCAGCAATCTTCGACGCTTTGCCGGTATGGCGGAAGCCTGCGGCTGATGTGGTCGCCCGCCGCGGGCACTCGTCGCAGTAAGCAGTACTAGTACCCGGAGTTGCAGCTAGGTGTAGGCCAGCCTTCATTCGATTTCGTCTCCTGCCGATTCGCCTCCGGCAGGTAAAGGAGGAACGCTACGTTGACCAAGGTGGCCCTGATCACCGGAATTACCGGCCAGGACGGTGCCTATCTGGCCGAGCTGCTGCTCGCCAAGGGCTACGTGGTCCATGGCGTCAAGCGCCGCGCCTCCGCCTTCAACACCGCGCGCATCGACCATCTCTACCAGGACCCGCACACGCGCGGCGCGCGCTTTCACCTCCACTATGGCGACCTCACCGACGCCACCAACCTGATCCGCATCGTCCAGGAGGTGCAGCCGGACGAGATCTACAATCTGGCAGCCCAGAGCCACGTCAAGGTCAGCTTCGACACGCCGGAATACACCGCCAACGCCGACGGCATCGGCACGCTCCGCCTGCTCGAGGCGATCCGCATCCTCAAGCTCGAGGACCAGGACCCGCTTCTACCAGGCCAGCACCTCGGAGCTCTACGGCGCCGCCCCGCCGCCCCAGTCCGAGACCACGCCCTTCCTGCCGCAGAGCCCCTACGCCACGGCCAAGCTCTACGCCTACTGGATCACCCGCAACTACCGCGACGGCTACGGCCTGTTCGCCAGCAACGGCATCCTGTTCAACCACGAGAGCCCCCTCCGCGGCGAGACCTTCGTCACCCGCAAGATCAGCCGCGCGGTCGCCGCGATCGAGCTCGGCCTGCAGGACCGGCTCTGGATGGGCAACCTCGACGCCCTGCGCGACTGGGGCCACGCCCGCGACTATGTCGAGGGCATGTGGCGGATCCTCCAGCATGATCGCGCCGACGACTATGTGCTGGCCACCGGCGAGGCCCACAGCGTGCGCGAGTTCATCGAGCGCGCCTTCGCCGAGACCGGCCGCGAGCTGGTCTGGAAGGGCGAGGGCCCGGACGAGAAGGGCTCGACCGCCGCACCGGCAAGCTCCTGGTCGAGATCGACCCGCGCTACTTCCGCCCGCTCGAGGTCGACTATCTCCTGGGCGACCCGTCCAAGGCTCATGCAGAGCTTGGCTGGCGCCACACCATCACCTTCGCCGATCTCGTGGCCGAGATGGTGGCCGCCGACCTCGACCAGATCCGCCGCGAGCACCTGGCCCACGGCCAGCTCGTCAACCACGCGGCCGAGTGACGCGATGCCCACCAGCATCCGCCCCTCGGCCACCAGCCTCCCCGCCACACTCTTGCCCCCTCTCCCTCGCAAGACGAACCACACTCGTCTCCCTCTCCCTCCAAGCGGGGCCACGCTCGTGCTCCCTCTCCCTCGAAGAGGGGGAGGGCTGGGGTGGGGGCACTCATTCCGCCGCATGGCCGCCGCATGACCGCCCCCGACCACCCCCTTCGACCTCGCCGGCCGCCGCGTCTACGTCGCCGGCCACCGCGGCATGGTCGGCAGCGCGCTGCTGCGCCGCCTCGCCCGCGAGCCGGTCGACGTGATCACCGCCTCCCGCGCCGAGCTCGACCTCACCCGCCAGGCCGACGTCGAGGCCTGGATGCGCGCCCGCCAGCCGGAGGTGGTGATCGTCGCCGCCGCCCGGGTCGGCGGCATCCACGCCAACGCCACCCGGCCCGTGGGCTTCCTCGCCGACAACCTGCTGATCGAGCTCAACCTGATCCGCGCCGCCCACGCCGTGGGCGTGAGCAAGCTCCTGTTCCTCGGCTCCTCCTGCATCTACCCGCGCGACTGCCCGCAGCCGATCCGCGAGGACTACCTGCTGACCGGCCCGCTCGAGCCGACCAACCAGTGGTACGCGCTGGCCAAGATCGCCGGCGTCAAGCTCTGCGAGGCCTACCGCCGCGAGTACGGCGCCGACTTCATCAGCGCCATGCCGACCAACCTCTACGGCCCCGGCGACAATTTCGACCTCGACGCCAGCCACGTCGTCCCGGCCCTCATGCGCAAGATGCACGACGCGAAACGGGCCGGCGCCGCCAGCGTGCCGATCTGGGGCACCGGCACCCCCCGCCGCGAGTTCCTGCACGTCGACGACCTGGCCGACGCCTGCGTCTTCCTGCTGCGCCACTACTCGGGCGACGCCCCCGTCAATGTCGGCTGCGGCGCCGACCTCGCCATCGCCGAGCTCGCCGCCCTGCTGCGCGAGATCGTGGGCTTCCAGGGCGAGCTCGCCTTCGACCCGGCGCGCCCCGACGGCACGCCCAGCAAGCTGCTCGACACCAGCCGCCTCACGGCCCTCGGCTGGCAGCCCCGCATCCCCCTGCGCCAGGGCCTCGCCGCAACCTACGGCTGGTTCAAGGACCATCAGGCCGACGCGCGCGGCCTGATCGGGGCTGCCGCCTGATGCGCGCCGAGCTGCCGCTCGTCCGCCCCCCCGCTGGCCACCCCCTCGCTGTTAGGCTCGGCTGCCTTCCCGCGCGGCCGGCGTCTCTCCGCCGCCGGCACGCGCGCGCTGCTCGAGGGCATCGTCCGCATCGGCGACATCCTGGCCGTCGCACTCTCCGGCTTGGCCGTCGCCGCCTGGCGCTTCGGCTCCCTGGCCGCGATGACCGGCGACCCCGCCGTCTCCGGCCTCGCCATGCCGGACCCGGCACTGGCGGCGCTGATCATCGGCTGCCTGCTCGCCGCCAATATCCTCCCCCGCTTTTGCGACTATCACGGCGCCCGCCTCGTCGCCCTGGGCTGGCAGTTGCCGCGGCTGCTCGCCGGCTGGGCGCTGACCATGGCGGCGCTGATCGCGGTCCTGTTCGCGCTCAAGTTCGCCGAGGACGTCTCGCGCCTGTGGGTCGGAACCTGGTTCGTCGGCGGTGCCGTTGCCCTGGTGACCAACCGTATCGTGCTCAAGTTCGCCTTCGTCCGCGGCTTTGCCGCCCGCGCGCTGACCCGCGACGTCGCCGTGGTCGGGCTCGGCGAGCATCTGGCCCGGACCATCGCCCGCCTCACCGGCGCCGATCCCACCCTTCGCGTCGCGCTGGCGCTCGACCTCGACGGCTCGCTCGATGGCCGCTGGCCGTCCGGCGTCACGGCCCTGCAGGGCTTCGCCGACCTCGAGCGGCGCGTCGCCGGCGGCCAGGTCGACCAGATCCTGCTGGCCCTGCCCAGCCGCGGCGGCGACCTGGTCGAGCGCACCGTGCGCAACCTGCGCCACCTCACGGTCGACGTCGGCTGGGCTCCCGAGCTGCCGGCCGGCCGCCTCCCCGTGCTGGGCGTCGCCCAGGTCGGCGACCTGCCCGTCGTCCGCCTGCTCGAGCGCCCGCTCGACGGCTGGCGCTGGGTCGCGAAGGGCATCGAGGACCGCCTCCTCGCCGCCGGCCTGCTGCTGCTGCTGGCGCCGCTGCTGGCGCTGATCGCCTTGGCGGTGCGGCTCGACACGCCGGGCCCGGTCTTCTACCGCCAGCGCCGGCATGGCTTCTCGCGCCAGCCGATCGCCATGCTCAAGTTCCGCACCATGCACGCTGCCATGTGCGACCCGATCGACGCCCGCACGGTGCGCCAGGCCACCCGCGGCGACCCGCGCGTCACCCGCATCGGCCGCCTCCTGCGCCGCACCAGCCTCGACGAGCTGCCCCAGCTCTGGAACGTGCTGCTGGGCGACATGTCGATCGTCGGCCCGCGCCCGCACGCCATCGCCCACGACCACCACTATGCCGACCTGATCGACGACTATCTCGGCCGCCACCGCGTCAAGCCCGGCATCACCGGCTGGGCCCAGATCCACGGCTATCGCGGCGAGACCAGGAACGTCGACGACATGCGCCGCCGCATCGAGCTCGACCTGGAATATATCGACCGCTGGTCGCTGTGGCTGGACCTGCACATCCTCGTCCGCACCGTCATCGTCGGCTTCGTGCACCGCAATGCGCACTGACGCCTCGGCGAGCTGCTGCCGAGTGGGCTTCGGTGGGCTCCGAACAGGTGGTTGGCACCATGCGTAAGGGCATCATACTTGCTGGCGGGTCTGGTACACGGTTGCACCCGATTAGCCTTGCCACGAGCAAGCAGCTTATGCCGATTTATGACAAGCCAATGATCTACTATCCACTTGGCCCAGCTATACTACCAGAGCGATGCGTTCTGTATTACATCTACTGGTTCCAGTTTTACGTATTGCTA
>CAWCSG010000010.1:0-8995 GCA_963798145.1 uncultured Alphaproteobacteria bacterium | reverse complement strand
GGTATTGTCTGATGTATACCAATCCACGCAGGACCCAACGCGCCGGTGAACGAACTTGTTGTATCTCCCGTAAGTTAGTCCATTCACCACTTGGTCGAAAATACTTTGTCACGCTCACGCTTAAAGAACCCGACTGTGTTCTCATTTTCACGCATAGCTCGCAACTCCTTCGCGAGTACAAAAAACTGACCGTTGGGCATTTTGGATTTCTTGCGAACCGCGAGTACTGACAGTAGGCGGCCATTGGCATTGTAACTCTGCGTCGATACATGGCCCAAGACCTGCCCAATAAGAGCTCGATCCTGGCTCAAACTCATAGCGGAGCCCCAAAGGCGCCATCACGTCCGCGCCATAGTCCAGCAATCGGTTGGCTTTCGCTGCCCTAATCAGGATCTGCTCAGCAGTGCCGGCCAGACTGATAACTGCCTGCTGTCTTTGTGTGATCATCGAACGAAGCTCTCCGACCGGTACGCCCAACCAGTTACGTTTTGGCCCAATGGCAATCTCGGCTAAGCGCCCCTCCCGGATGTATCTCTGGACCGTGGGTACACTCATTCCGAGCCAAGCTGCTGCCATACTAATTGGTATCTGAGCCATATCGGGATCGATCCCGAGGTCGAGATCGTAGGCCTCAGGACTTGGGTAGGTGTAAGACCGCTTCATTGGATGCCCCTGGGGAATCCGGGGGGGGAATCCGGGACACCCTACGCGGGAAATTCCGGGGACACCCTACGCGGAATCCGCGGAATCCGGGGACACCCTACGTAATTGACGGAATCCCGCGGAATCCGGGGACACCCTACGTAATTGACGGTTGCCCCCGGAATCCTCGGAATCCGGGGACACCCTACGTAATTGACGGTTGCCCCCTTGGCGGAATCCGGGGACACCCTACGTAATTGACGGTTGCCCCCGGCTTGGTCCATCCTTGGTACATGGCGCGTTTGGCGAGGGCGGTGGCGGCCGGGGTGCCGCATCACGTGACGCAGCGGGGCAACCGCCGGCAGCAGACCTTCTTCGGCGACGCGGACTACGCGGCGTACCGGGAGCTGCTGGCGGCGGCGTGCCGACGGCACGGCGTGGCGGTCTGGGCCTGGTGCCTGATGCCGAACCACGTCCACCTGATCATGGTCCCGGACGAGGCGCCGGCCCTGCGCCTTGCACTCGGCGAGACCCATCAGCGCTACACGGGCCTGGTCAACCGACGCCAGGGATGGGTGGGCCATCTCTGGCAGGGCCGCTTCGCCTCCTGCGCGCTCGACGGCCCGCATCTGGTCGCCGCGGTCCGTTATGTCGAGTTGAACCCGGTTCGCGCGTGCCTCGTCGAGCGTGCGGATGTTTGGCCATGGAGCAGCGCGCGGGGGCATCTGGCCGGGCAGGATGACGGGCTCGCCACGGTGGCGCCGCTCCTGGACGCGGTCGGCGACTGGGCCGCATTCCTGGCGGTGGCGCCGCGGATGGCAGAGATCGAGGAGCTGCGCCGGCATGAACGTACCGGACGGCCGCTCGGCGACCGGAGCTTTGTCGCAGCGCTCGAACTGGACCTCGGCCGCCGCCTGCGCCCTGGCCGCCCCGGTCCGCGACGCCGCCCTGCCGAGGAGCGGTCCATTGCTTAGGGTGTCCACAGATGCCGCCCAGTTTCGGCAATTGCTTAGGGCGACCCAGATTCGCAGATTCGCCAGCGGCGACACGCGCGCACCGGCCTCCAGCTCGGCGGCGTGGGCAACCAGCAGCATCTACTCTGGAACGGAGCGCAATGGGCTGCGTTGACCACACGACCGCCGAACCCCTCGGCGGGGCCAGCCGGCGGCATGCCGGCGAAGGAGCGACCCGACCGTGTTCCTGCACAAGAAAGAGCTCATCCATCCCGTCAACGTGACCCAGCCCGATCCTAAGTTCGCTCAGTTCCTGCTTGAGCAGTTCGGTGGTGCCACGGGCGAACTCTCCGCCGGCCTGCAGTACTTCACCCAGGCGCAGCACACCGACGATCCGGCGCTGCGTGACATGCTCATGGACATCGCCACCGAGGAGTTCGGCCATCTCGAGGTGGTGGCGCATCTGATCGAGGCGCACACCAAGGGCAGCCAGCAGAGCGAGGCGTTCCGGAGCACCCTGTTCGCGGTGCGCGGCAAGGGGCCGCATCTGCTCGACAGCCAGGGCTCGGCCTGGGATTCGCGCTACGTGCAGGAGGGGGCGAGCCCCGTGCGCGACCTGCGCGCGGACGTCGCGGCCGAGGCCGGCGCGCTCGCGACCTACGAGGCGCTGATCCCGATGTCGCCGGACGACGGCACGCGCGCGGCACTGGTCCATCTCGCCACCCGCGAGGTTTCGCATGCGCAGATGTTCATGGACGCGCTCAAGTCGATGAACAAGCTGGACGAACCCCTCTTCGGCGACCTGCAGCCGGACGACACCGTGGATCTCTATTTCAACCTGTCATCCGAGGGCAATGTGGCGAACGACCAGCCGGCACCGTGGATTCAGAACTCGTCCTTCAAGTATGTCGCCGACCCGGTCTCCCGGATCACCGGGTCCGGGGCGAAGAAGGGCTGACCAGGATGACTCGACTGCCGGGCGGCTTGCCGCGCCGCCACTTCATCGGCCTCGCCGGCACGCTGGGGGCCGCCATGATGATCCCGGTATCCGCCATGGCCGACGCCGCGACGATCGCCGGCGGGACCGCACCGCACGGGCTGGCGGCCTGGCTGCGCCGGACGGCTCAGGGCAAGGTGTGCGGCAGTTTCGCCGTGGCCGCCCGCGGCGGACCCTGGGTGACGGTCGGAGAGCGCATGCTGCCGTCCGCCGGCGGCCTGGCCATGCCGGACCCGCTGGGCTCCTGGGCCGCGCGCCAGCAGGCCTGTGCGGCCGCCCGTGCCGTGATCGTGGCGATGGCCGCCGGTGCCTGGCGGGTGCCGGTCAGCGAGTGTCGGCGTGAGGGTGGGCGGATCCTCCACCCAGCATCGGGGCGGAGCATCGGCTATCGGATCTGGACGCGGATCACCTGACCGTAGGGAGATCTTCGGGGATCCGCGCGGCGACCGCTATGGCACCGCCGGCTCGAACGGGTCGTAGCGGTAGTCGCCCACGGCCAGGCCGACGCCGCCATCGTTGAGGCGCTTCGCCCGGTTCAGCGTGCCGCTGATGACACCGTAGGGGCTGGCCGGCCTGGGTTACTGACGGACCTCGATCAGGGCCCGGTTGGTGGCGTCGAAGCGGCGGGCGAGCAGGACGTTGAGGTAGAGCAGGGTGGCCGGGTCCTCGGTCACCAGGCTCGCCCAGGCGCGGCGCAACGTCGGCCCGTGCCCCTCGTTGTTGTCGTGCGGCCGCCGCGCGGGCGGCCGGGTGGGGAGACGGACATGGCGGACCAGGCACGCGTCCGGAATCGGGCGCACCGGCTTTGGGAGGCGGAAGGCCGGCCCGAGGGGCGCGAGCTCGCGCACTGGCGCGAGGCCGAGCGCCAGATCGACGCCGAGGCCGGCGGCCTTCGCCCGCCCGAGGATGATCCGGTCGACCCGTTGCGCAACCCGGTGCCGGTCCCACCCGCTTCGGACCCCGAAAACCCGGCCGTGACCGGCCCGGTCGAGCTGCCGCGCGACGTTCCGGCGGCGGGCCTGAACCCGGCCGAGCTATTCGAGAAAGGCCGGGGTCCGGCCAGCACCGGCCAGCGCCATACGGCGCAGGTCCCATTGCGCCGGCGACCGGGCGGCTCGACGCTCGAGCCGTGAGCGCCGATTGCCTACCGGTGAGAGCGGACGGGACGATGCGGACGAGGGAGAACCCTGGCGCTTTGCCGTCTCGTCAGAGCAGCCGCAGCATGCCGAGCGTCATCTCGTCCTCTTCGCCGGCAAAATACGTGTCGAGGGCCGAGCCGAAGACGTTGTCGTCGGAAGCTTGCTTGAACAGGGTCATGGACGAACGGAACTTCATCTCGTCGGGATCGCCGAAGATCTCGTAGGCCGACCGTCCCTCCAGCGCGTTCACGATCCGTGTGCATTCCTTCAGCCGGGCGCCCAGCACCGGATGGCGCAGGTAGAGCCGCGCCTGGTCGAGATCCGCGAGCCCGTAACGCGTCGCCATGAAGCTGTGGCCGAGACCCGCGAGCTGCGGGAACACGAACCACATCCAGTGCGTGCGTTTCCTGCCGCTGCGCAGCTCCTGCAGGACCCCGGCATAGACCGGCTCCTGCGCGGTCAGGAACCGCGACGGATCGAATGCCTCCTTGCCCATGCTCCGACCCGTGTCCACCGCCTCGCGCCTGGGCGCGTCATCCCGGGCACCCTTCTACCACGTCTTCCCTGCGGCGGCATGCGCGCTGGGCCGGCTGCACCGCAGGCTCGGCTGCCGCCACGGCACCTTCGGCCAGAGCCATCTCTACCAGCGCCGCTGCACGGCGTTCCTTGATTGGAACGACGCGCATCTGGTCACCGCCTGCCGCTACGTCGGGCGCAACCCCCTGCACGCGGTTTTGGCCCCCTCTGGCCGCACGGCTCGCTGGCGCGGCCGCGCCGCCCGGCTGCTCGCTTCATGGCCGCTGCCGTGGCCGCCCGCTCTGGCTTTGGCGGTAGACCCGCCGGAGGAGCTTGGCGCACGGCGCCGCTCGGTGCAGCGCGGCCCGCCGTTCGGCGACCCAGCGCCCGCGCTGCTGCCCGGCTATGGTCGAGGCCTAAGCGCAGGCATCCGCGCCTCAGCGGTCCACGCTCGCCTACGCGTCCCAGGCACTGTTCAGCGACCCTGGCCCGAGCGGACCGCCGCCGCTGGCGTAAGGCAGGCCGTTGCTGTGGATCTCGGTCTCGAAACCGTCGGGGCGGACGGAGCGGACCGGCCAGCACAGCGGCACGAGCTTGGCGAGGATCTCCGTCACCTCTTTCTTCAGCAGCCAGGGCCAATCGCCCGTGGCGGTCGGCGCCTGGTCGACACGGAAGCCGATCTTCCCGCCGCCGTTCGGGCCACCCTCGTTGCTGCCGTCCAGCACGTAGAAGCCGTAATAGAGAAGGCAGTCGAACAGCACCTTGCCGCGGGCGTTGAGGCCCAGGCCGGAGCTGTCGCGCAGTGCCCGGTCGCGCCAGCGGATGACGAACCGCGTGCCGTAGGGGATGTCGCCGAGATTCTCGGTGCCGTTGGTCGAGCTGCTGTCCATCCCGTAGGCCGGCCAGACCCGCCTCTTGCCGAGAACCTGCGCCTCGTGATGGGTGTTCTTGCGCGTCGCCAGCACATTGAGGCAGTGCGTGATCGCTCCCGGCGTCGCCGAGGCGATCTCGTCGTAGCACAGGATCGAGCTCGGCCAGCGGACCTTGCTGGCGCTGGTGCCGCGGCCCCCGCCATCCGGCTCGCCGGTATGGTCGAGCCCGGCCAGGCCGTAGGCATAGTGGTGCTGGGCCTGACGGTCGTTGTAGCGGAACTGGTTGAACAGGTCGCCGATGTCGGTCGCCAGTCCGTCGCGCGGGTAGAGGAAGATGTTGCAGTCCTGGGGCGTGGCCAGTTCCGGCGGATAGGGGCCGGTGGTCGGCATGCGCAGGGTGAAAGGCAGGTTCGGCGGCGGCTTCGGACCGGGCAACGAGTTCGGGGCCTTGCCGATCGTGCGGTAGGGATCGGTCGGCGCGACCTCGCGCAGGAACTTGATCCCGACCGCACCCTGCAGCGTCACCGACGTCACGTTGGCCATGCGCCCGCGGGTCGCCGGTCCTGCGGTGCCCGGGATGCCATAATAAGCGTCGGGGTTGTCGACCGCGTCCTTGCCCGGCAGCCCCAGACCCACCGGCCGATGATGGGCCGACAGCTTGTTGAACGGATTGCGGATGAGCTGCGTCGGGCTCGCCGACGCCGCGGAGGGCAGGACGAAGCCGCCGGCTGCGCCGGCCAGCATCGCGGTCGCCTGTGCGGACGTGGCGAGCAGGTGGCGTCGCGTCATCCCGGGATCGGTCCGCGGGCCGAGCAAGCCCGATTCTCCGTCCGGGTGGTGTTCGTCTTCGTTGTGACGGTGCATCAAGGGTCACCTTCGTCTGGCCGCTGGTTGCGGCTCCATTGACGACGCTAACGCGCCAGTTTAGTTAAATCTCCTCCAATTCGCTCTGATAATTATCAGATAGCTCATTGCAGGTAGCTAAACAGACTGAGTTATACCCGCTGAGAGCGAAAAGCCAATGATTGGAGGCGTCGTGCATCTTGCCCGCCCGCCCGCGCCGGGCGCGTGCAGGGTGGCCTAGGCAGCACCTGAGGGACTTCGCAGCTCCATTTTGCTGGCTCTGCCATGCGGCGATGGGCCGCATAGCTAAAGCTTGTTGCTCTCCGGGTGACCGTAAGCGCAGGCGCACGGTCGGGTCCGACCCATCCGCGACAGGTGCCTTCCGCAAGCGTGCGCTGCACGCAAAACGCGGATGTATCGCAATGCCATATCTACTTGACAGCGATACCGCAGAAGCGTCCCTAACGCTGCGGCCCAAACCGCACATTGAATAGACGCAAGTAGTCAGCCGGTTCGTTTTCCGGTTGGAGCGAGGCGGTGTCTGTCAAGATGAAGCTTCAATTCAAGGCGTGGCCCGGCCATGGCAGATGGTGCTGATCGGATGCCATTCCGGCCCAGGCGACCGACGCGGTCGCCTTTCATGCGGAACCATTGGCCGCACCACAACAGGCAAAGGCGGAAACGACATGCAACTCTGCGCTCTACTGGTGCTGGTGCGAGATTGGTTTTGCGATGGCGTGCGAAGAACTGGTCGAACAATGCTGGCGGCCGTGCTCGTCTACTTGGCCGCAGCGCCGCTGGGAGCACTGCCCGCGGGCGCCGTCGATCCGATCGCGCGCGACGTGGCGACGGCGGCCGGTCTGAATTTTCGGGTGTTCACCCATACGGAAGGCGAGACGCCGATCTTCGATTTCGACGGCGATGGCAAGCGCGACATCCTGCTCTCGTCGCACCATAAGGGCGAATGGCCGTTGATGCGCAATGTCGGCGCCAAGTTCGTTCCTGTGCTGACCCTGCCATGGAACGACCGTCATGGCTGCGCGGTCGCGGACCTCGGCAGTTCCACCGGAGATGGGCTGCCAGACGGGTTGCCCGACCTTTTTTGCGTCACGGGTGCCTGTGGCGGCAACTGCACCAAGGAATATCCCAACTCGCTGTTCCTGCAGACCCCCGCACGCAGCTTTGTCGACGTGGCGCGGGAGTGGAGCGTGGCCGACGTTCATGGGCGCGGCCGAGTTCCCCTGATCCTCGACTTCGACCGCGACGGCTTGCCCGATCTGGTGGCCCTGAATGCCGGACCCTCGGCCAAGTACTCACCCGCCCTCAGCCGACTTTACCGCAACACCGGCGGCGGCTTCGAGGAGGTCGCCGGTGGGCCGGTCAACCGAGAGATTCGCGGCGAATGCGGCAAGGCGGCCGACATCGACGGCGACGGCTGGACCGATCTCATCGTGTGCTCGCGCGCATCGGCGACGAGCGCGACCATGACCTTGAAGAACGATCACGGGACCTTCGTCGACATCAGCGACTCGACCGCCTATGCCGGCATCGAGAGCCGGGAACTGGACGTCATCGACGTCAATGGCGACCATAAGAACGACCTTCTGATCCTCGAATTCACCCGATTGTCGGTGTGGTTGAACGAGGGTGGGCAGCACCCACGGATGAACTACAGTTTCAAAATCAACCAGGGTCGCGACATAGCCGCTGGCGACGTCAACCGGGACGGCAGGGCGGACATCTACATTGCGCAGGGTACCAACGCCCGTTTCCGCGACATCATGCTGATCAACGACGGCGACGGCACCAGCTTCCACACGCTGGACATCCCCCAGATCTATGTCGGCGAGAGCGACGTGGTGACTCCCTTCTACAACTGGAAAGGCACCAAGCGGGCCGCCTTCCTGGTGAGCAACTCCAAGTGGGAACTCGGACCGGGACCCTATCAGCTGATCGAATTCACCGATCCATGACGTTCTAGTCATTTAAGGCGCCGATGACACTCTCCACTGGTGAACGCCGAACAGATCGCGCTCGCTTGCGCAGCAGAAAGCATAGCACATGCTCGATAACTTGAAGTTGCTCGTTCGATATCTGGTGACGGGTTTGGTCGGCAGCCTCCTGGCGACACCGGTCAATGCGGCCAGCGGCAACATCCTGCTGCTGATCGCCGACGACCTGGGCGTCGACGTGGCCGGCTTCTATCCCACCAGCGTGCGCGTGAAGACCACGCCACCGGCGCCGCCGATGCCCAACGTCGCGCAACTTGCCCACGACGGCGTCCTGTTCGAGCGGGCCTGGGCGGCACCTCTGTGCTCGCCATCCCGCGCCGCAATGATCACCGGACGGTATGGGTTCCGCACCGGCATCGGCACGGCCAAGACCAGCGGGCTGCCGGAGCTGCAGCTGAGCGAACTCACGCTGCCCGAGGTGTTCCAGCAGGCGGCCCCGAACTATGTTCTCGCTCATATCGGCAAGTGGCATCTGAGCAGCGACGACTTCGATCCCAACCGTCATGGCTGGCCACATTTTGCCGGACCAACGCCGCGGCTCGGCCGCATCAACAATTACTACAGCTGGCCGAAGGTGGTCGACGGCGTGGCCAGCACGTCCAAGGTCTATGCGACCACCGACACCGTCAACGACGCGCTCGAGGTGATCGACCAGGCCGAACAAGCCGGCAGGCCGTACTTCCTGTGGGTAGCGTTCAATGCGCCGCACAACCCCTTCCACAAGCCGCCCGACGAGCTCCACAGCCGCGATGATCTGCCGACGACCGGCGGCCCGATCCGGGCCTACTACGAAGCGATGGTCGAGGCGCTGGACACCGAGATCGGGCGCCTGCTGGAGGCCGTGGACCTTGCCGAGACCACGGTGATCTTCGTGGGCGACAACGGCACCCCGAGCGGGGTGGTAGCCAAGCCCTACGACATGCAACGGGCGAAAGGCACCCTCTACCAGGGAGGCATGAGTGTTCCGCTGGTGGTCGCGGGAGAAGGCGTCGCCGGCTCGAACCGAGCGGAGAGTACCCCG
>CAWCSG010000009.1:0-18628 GCA_963798145.1 uncultured Alphaproteobacteria bacterium | reverse complement strand
GCGGATGCGGCGGCGATGCTCCGGCCGGTCATGGAGCAGATGGCACCGCTGGCAGAGCGCTTTGACGTTGCGGTGCCGACGGCCGCAGTGCCCGGGGTCGTGGTCGAGATGCGCCGCCGCCAGCACCACCTTGGTCGTTCGGCCCGGCTGCTCCTCGGCCGCAGCAGGGCAGGGGATCTCGCGGCCGCTGCCGTCACGCCAGGTCTGCCGCACCTCGTCCCACCAGCGGCCATCACCCAGATGGCGCACGACCTGGCCGTGCGGCCGCCCGCAGGCCTCGCAGCAGCCCTTGGCGCGCACGAACCGCACCCAGCGGCTGATCTGCGGCCAATCGATCGGGTAGTAGTAGCGCAGCTCGGGCTTGATCGGCATGGCAGGGCTCAGCTCTGAGCTTCCAGGGCGGCGGTGCGCGCCCTGGGCAAATGGCGATAAAGGGTCGAGGGCACCACGCCCAGCCGCCTTGCGACCTCGACCACGGTGATCTCGGGGTCGCGCAGCAGCGCCTTGGCGGCGGCGATGTCCTTGGGCTTGAGGGCAGGGGGCCTGCCGCCCGTGCGGCCGCGGGCTCGGGCCGCCTGCAGGCCGGCCATGGTGCGCTCGCGGATCACGCCGCGTTCGAACTCGGCCAGGGCGGCGAACAGGTGGAACACCAGCCTGCCACCCGAGGTGGTGGTGTCGATCGCCTCGGTCAGCGAGCGCAGGCCGATGCCCTGCTCACCCATGGTCTCGACGGTCTCGATCAGCTGCTTGAGCGAGCGCGCCAGGCGATCCAGCTTCCAGACCACCAGCGTGTCGCCCTGGCGCATGTAGCCGAGCGCCGCCTTGAGCTCGGGCCGCTCACGCTGCGCGCCGGAGGCCTTCTCCTCGTAGACCTTGGTGCACCCGGCCGCGCTTGAGCGCATCCAGCTGCAGGGCGAGATCCTGCTCCTGGGTCGAGATGCGCCGCGGCCAAGACGACCTTGGTCGTCCGGCGCGGCTGCTCCTCGGCCGCGGCAGGGCAGGGGATCTCGCGGCCGCTTCCGTCACGCCAGGCCTTCCGAACCTCGTCCCACCAGCGGCCATCGCCCAGATGGCGCACCACCTGGCCGTGCGGCCGCCCGCAATGCTCGCAGCAGCCCTTGGCGCGCACGAACCGCACCCACTGACTCACCTGCGGCCAGTCGATCGGGTAGAAGTAGCGCAGCTCGGGCTTGATCGGCATGGCGGGGCTCAGCTCTGGGCTTCCAGGGCCGCTGTGCGGGCCCTGGGCAAATGGCGGTAGAGGGTCGAGGGCACGACACCCAGGCGTCTCGCGACCTCGGCCACGGTGATCTCAGGGTCTTTCAGCAGGGCCTTCGCGGCGGCGATATCCTTGGGCTTGAGGGCAGGGGGCCTGCCACCGGTGCGGCCGCGGGCACGCGCCGCCTGCAGGCCGGCGAGGGTGCGCTCGCGGATCACGCCACGCTCGAACTCGGCCAGTGCCGCGAACAGGTGGAACACCAGTCTGCCGCCCGGGGTGGTGGTGTCGATCGCCTCGGTCAGCGAGCGCAGGCCGATGCCCTGCTCGCCCATGGTCTCGACGGTCTCGATCAGCTGCTTGAGCGAGCGCGCCAGGCGATCGAGCTTCCAGACCACCAGCGTGTCGCCCTGGCGCATGTAGCCGAGTGCCGCCTTGAGCTCGGGCCGCTCACGCTGCGCGCCGGAGGCCTTCTCCTCGTAGACCTTGGCGCACCCGGCCGCGGTGAGCGCATCCAGCTGCAGGGCGAGATCCTGCTCCTGGGTCGAGACCCTAGCATAGCCGACGAGCATGCGTCCTCCGAAAAGCCAACCAAAACCTAACTTCTCGGAGAGAATATTTCAAGAGATAGTTTCCGGATATTGGGGATTCAGCAATTCCGCGGGCAGGGCATGTGACCTTCAGAGCTAAATGGCGCGATTTCTTGGGCGCTATTTGGCTGCGGCCTGCCTTAGCAGGGTGCGGTAGACCGTCGGGCGCGAGACCGTGAACAGCTCGGCCAACTCGCTGATCGAGTAGTCGCCGGTGTCGTGCATACGGCGGAGTTCACGCTGCTGCCGGTCGGAGAGCTTGGGCTGCTTGCCGCGCAGCTTGCCCTTGGCCCGGGCGATGGCCATGCCCTCGCCCGTGCGCAGCCGGATCAGATCGCCCTCGAACTCGGCGAAGGTGGCCAGGATGTTGAAGAACATCTTGCCCATCGGATCCGCCGTGTCATGGACGTTCGCACCCAGGGCGAGCTTGACGCCGCGCGCCTGGAGAGCATCGGCGATGGTGCGGGCGTCGCGTACGGAGCGGGCCAGCCGGTCGAGCTTGGGCACGACGAGCGTGTCGCCGGCGCGGACGGCGGCGAGAGCCTGGTCGAGCCCGGGGCGGGAGCGGTTCGTGCCGCTCAGCCCGTGGTCCGTGTAAATCCTCTCGGGAATCACGCCGAGCTTTTCGAGTGCTGCCTTTTGGGCCGCGAGGTCCTGCTTGTCGGTGGAGCAGCGGGCGTAGCCGATCAGGATCGTCGTCATGGCCCAAAGTGTACGTTAAGCCTCCCGTCAACGATAGTTTCATCTACCATTCATACGAGACGGTTTGTCGCGAGCAAGGATCGCGTGTCGCGCACTCGGAAGCAGTCGTCCGCTGAACGTTCCCCTTGCGGACGCTTCCGTGCCGGCCGTCGGCTTGAGGAGTCACCCATGGCGCCGCCCGAGGAGCAGCACCGCCGAGCCATGGACCGCTTCGTCGCGCTCAGGGGACCTTCCGGCATTCCGAGAAACGAACGATTCCGAGAGATTCTTAAAAGGGCGTATATGTGAAGCCACAGGGTAAAGTCAAACAAGCTGTTGGAGCAATATTGAGTTAGCAACGCCTTCTGCGTCCACCAGCACTGCCGCCGCATGGCTTGCCCGCCTCGGGCGGGCGCTGAATGAGAGCAAGTTATTTGTTCCTCGTTCAAACTCCAGGCACGGGAACGACGCGTCGGAGAATGAAGAAGAAGGGCTGCGGCATGTCGCGCAGATCCATAAGACCCAGCAGCGTGGCCTGATCCACCTCGCGGAAGATGTCGAGGATGGGCAGCGCATCGTAGATCATGGTCGCGCTGACCACGCCACGATGCTCCATCCGACGCAGGCGCGCCTTGGGCTTGGTCGTCCGCAGCAGGGGCTGCGCGGCGGTGAAGGCGGCCCGGCTGGCACGGCTGCGCATCAACCAGGGATGGCGGAGTATTTGCTGGACCGGAACCGGGGCAGGATCGAGGGCAAACACCTGGCCACCATGCGCCTGGAACAGGAGCGGGTGGACCGTCTCGGGATCGACGAACTCCTTGCCGTACCAGCCGAGCGCTTCGAGCAGGCCATCGAGCGGATGACCGGTGGGCAGGCCCGATCCGCGCCAGCGGCCAATGCAGGCGTCGAGGGTCACGCCGGCCAGGGTATCGAAAAAGGCGAGCGCCTCTGCTGTCGTCGTACCCCGCGTCGCCCGCTCCCGAAGCCATGCGGGCGGCTGCTGACGCACGTTCTCTGTCATGGGCTCGCCGTCCCTATCGCAGCACAGCAAGGATGAAGGACGAGTGTCGCCAAGAAAGAGACGGCGATCAAGCTGAGGCTGCCGGGCCAGCTGAGGTCCTTGCTGCCATCAACGAGCCGGCGAGGTGACGCGGATGTTCCAGGTCCAACGCGCGATCCTTTTATCGGGCGCTCGGCGCCAACCACCGCCAATTCCGATTGCGAGTTGGGGTCTTCTCTGCCCTACGACAAATGGCCGATTCAAGGAGAAGTTGGTTGACGATCTGACCATGGTCCACGGGCCACCCGCCTTAGCCCTGCCCGCCCGCCCGCCTACGCACGATGGCGTCACCGGTTGGGAGATGGCGATGGGAGCGATCGGTCGTTAAGATTCAACAGGCATGATCGGGACGACGACATGGCCGGGGCCGATGCAGCGATCATCGAAAATAGCGCCGTCAGTTGGACGCTCACGCGGCCTTGGGGGTTTGTCTGATCAGGGATGCGTAGCTGACGCAGGAGGGGGTGATGGTCCGCGACTGCCTTCGCCATCGGCCCGCGCTATCGTCGTGGAGTTGGGGCACACGTCTGCACCTCGCTCGTCGACGGATGGTCAGGCCTGGAGCGAAAACGCGCGTCAAGTGCGGACTTATGCGCGCCCGCGTCTATCGCATCGAGAGCCTCCAGCAGGCATTCAGTGTCGAAGTGCAGTGGCATGGCATGTGCAAGTCGATGACCAACAGGGAGGAAGCTCATGACGGATCGGCCTTATCGCCCCCCGCAGCCCGGTCGCGGTTAACCCCTCGCCCCATCCCGGGAGCGGCACGCGCTCTCTCAGCAGCTAGGCGATTTCGATCGTGACCCCCAGCCCAATGCCTGCCAGGTCCCGCAAGACAGCCGCCGGAAAGAGCGGCGATGGCGTTGCGTCGGCGCCGCGCTCGGCCAGCAGGCTTGTCCGAGGAGGGCCGCGTCAGGGGCGGCCGGTTCCGACTGATGCATTGGTTTCTCCTGCTCAGCTTCGTGTCGGTCAGCCTCGTCGGCGTCACCTCGGCGCTTCTCCTGGCGCGGTTCATGACCGACCGGATGCTGATGCTCGACGTCAAGCTGACGACCGAGTTCGTCAACCATATGTTCAAGTTCGAGAACGCCGACAACGAGTTCGCCGGTGGGCTGCGACTGCCGCCGCGCGATACGCTCGAGCGCTTCTTCACGCACGTCGGTCAGATGCCGGACGTGATCCGGGCGAACATCTACCTGTTGGACGGCACGGTCTACTGGTCGACCGACAAGTCGATCGTCGGCCGCCGCTTCACGGACAACGAGGAGCTGGAGGAATCGGCCAAGGGCCAGCCGATGGCGGAGCTTGGGACGATCGGCCCGGACGACAAGGAGGAGCATCTCAATCTCGGCCCACCAGGGATGCAGTTCATCGAGAACTACATCCCGATGTATCGCGATGGGCGGAACGACCAGCAGGTGCTGGGGGTTGCCGAGATCTACCGAACGCCCGCCAACCTCCTCCAAGTAATTCGTACCGGCGAATGGATGATCTTTGCGGGCGCGGCGCTCGGGACCCTCCTGATCGTCGGCACCCTGTGCTGGCTGGTCGGCTATGCCGATCGGGTGATTCGCCGGCAGAACGTCGCGATCGCCGAGTTGGAGCGCCTGGCGACCGCGGGCGAGATGGCGGCGGCCGTGGCGCACGGGCTGCGCAATCCCCTGGCCGCGATCCGCTCGTCGGCCGAGCTGGGAATTCGGCTCCGCTCCACCGAGCGGATCCTGCCTTTGCTCGACGATATCGTGCTGCAGGCCGACCGGCTGGAGCATTGGGTGCGCCAGTACCTGACGGCGATCGAGCCGCACAACCACGATCGCTGCGACGACCTTCGCCCCGTGCTCGAGGCCGCGCGTCGCGCCGTGACCACCGAGTTGAAGCGCCAGGGCATCGTCTGGCAGGAGCGGCTCGCCCCCGACCTGCCGGCGACCCGTATCGGACCCGCGCTCCTGGAGCAGCTGCTGAGCGGTGTGGTCGCCAATGCCGTGCAGGCCATGCCCGACGGTGGCACGATCACCGTCACCGCCAAGCCGGCCAATCCGACGACCCTGCTGGTCGAGATCACCGATACCGGCTGCGGCATGACAGGCGAACAGTTGCGCCGCGCCTTCCAGCCATTCGTGACCTCGAAGCAGAGCGGCCTTGGCCTCGGCCTGGCACTCGCCCGCCGGATTCTGGCCCGGCACGGTGGCGACGTCGCCATTTCGAGCATGCCCGGGCAAGGCACCACAGTGACGCTCTCCCTACCGATCGCACGTTAACGGAGCCCAGCCATGGTACAGCGCGTCCTGATCATCGACGACGAGATCGCACTGGCGCGCAACATCAAGGACTATCTCGAAGCGGACGGATTTGAGGCCCGTGCGTGCGGGGACGGCGAGACGGGGATCGCCGCGTTCGACGAGCTGCCCACCAACGTCGTCGTCCTCGACCTCACCCTGCCGGGCATGGACGGATTTGCGGTGCTCGAGCGGCTGCGCAACCATGATGCGCCGACCAGGGTCATCATCATCACCGCGTATGGCAATGGCCAGACCGCTAGTGCGGCACTCCGCGCCGGCGCTTATGACTATCTTGCCAAGCCCCTGGCGCTAAGCGACCTTCATCGTATCGTCGTGCGCGCGATGCGGGAGTTGGCCGAAGATGGCTTACGGGGCCCTGATCATTGAGGACGAGCAATCTCTTGCCCGCAACATCAGGGACTATCTCGAGGTCGAAGGGTTCGATGCCAGGGTCTGCGGTGACGGCGAGAGCGGGCTCCAGCTGCTCGACGAGTTCCATCCCGATCTGGTCGTGCTCGATCTCAAGCTGCCCGGCATGGGCGGGCTCGATGTCCTGCGCCAGCTGAAGGCGCGCGCCGGCAACATCAAGGTGATCATGCTCACCGCCCACGGCAGCGTCCAGACGGCGGTCGAGGCGGTCAAGCTCGGGGCGTATGAGTATCTCGCGAAGCCGGTCGTGCTGAGCGAGCTCAAGCGGGTCATCGATCGGGCGGTCGATGAGGAGCGCACGGCCGTTACGCTCTCCTACTACCAGCGCCGGGAATGGGTCGGTCTGGAGGCTCTGGTCGGTGAAAGCCCGATCATGCAGCGCTTGAAACAGCGCCTTTCGCAACTGATCGCGGCGGAAGAGGCCATGCAGTCGGCGCCACCCGCGGTGCTCATCAGCGGCGAGACGGGCACCGGCAAGGAACTGATTGCGCGCGCTCTGCACTTTGCCGGGCAGCGCCGTGCGCGGCCGTTCATCGAGCTGAACTGCGCTGCCCTGCCCGCCGCATTGGTCGAGGGTGAGCTGTTCGGCCACGAGCGCGGGGCGTTCACCGATGCTCGCGAGAAGCGGATCGGCCTGATCGAGGCCGCCAATGGCGGCACGCTGTTTCTCGACGAGGTTGGCGAGCTCGATCTCGCCCTGCAGGCGAAGTTGCTGCGCGTGCTGGAGAGTCGCAGCCTGCGTCGGCTGGGTGCGGTACGCGAGATCCCGGTCGATGTGCGGATCGTCGCCGCCACCAACCGCCCCCTGCGCGAGCTCACCGCGATAGGCAAGTTCCGCGCCGATCTGTTCTTCCGCCTGTCGATCATCGGCGTCGAGGCGCCGCCGCTGCGCGATCGGGAAGACGACATCGTCCTCCTGGCCGAGCATTTCCTGCAGCAGCACGCTCGCACCTACGCCCGGCCGGTTGCGTCCCTCACCACACAGGCCCGGCTGCGGCTGCGCGCGCACGCGTGGCCCGGCAATGTGCGCGAGTTGCGCAATGCCCTGGAGCAGGTCGTGGTGTTCCACCAGGGCGGTGAGATCGACGGGCATGCTTTGCCGTTCATGGCGCCCGAGCAACCAGCGTCGTCGTCATCGTTCCTTCTGCCGCCGGAAGGTATCGACCTTGAGCAGATCGAGAGCAGCCTGACCCTGCAGGCGCTGGAGCGCACCGGCTGGAACATGACCTCTGCCGGCCGGCTGCTCGGGCTGTCGCGCGATGCGGTGCGCTACCGGGTCGAAAAATTCCAACTGCGGGCCGATCCCGGGGACGCGCGCGCTAGCAAGGTGAGGCCTGTATTTTCGGTTGAACGAGTTGTTATGAAATATATACAGAAGATCATGCGTTGGGCCAGTCAATAGCCTACTTGTAGGCTAAAAAGTACCTCGTGCAAAACAAGTGCCGAGAGCTATTCCTCAAACGCCGGTAAAATTTCGCGGACTAGTCCCTCAAAATCGACGTTTCATCTACGCCTCGATAGACCGAAATGGCGCAATTTAGAATTATGGGCGGCTGCTCGGGCTGTCACGCGGTGCGGTGCGCTACCGGGTCGAAAAATTCCAACTCCGGGCTGATCCCGGTGATGTCGCGCGCTAGCAAGGCGACACATGTATTCTCGGTTGAGAAAATTGCTATGAAATATATACCGAATATCATTCGTTGAGCTAGGCAATGGTGTACTTGTAGGCGAAAAAGTGCCTAGTGTAAAACAAGTGCCGAGAGCTATTCCGCAAACGCCAGTAAAATTTCGCGGACTAGCCCCTCAAAATCGACGTTTCATCAACGCCTCGATAGGCCGAAGTGGCGCAAATTAGACTTGTGGGCGGTTGGCACGCCTTATGCATTGCGTGTTCCACAAGGTGCGATCTATCTCGGCCTACATGACGACAATATTCTTTATGTCGTCAACACTAGAGGTATGCGCATCGAGACCAGCTGGATCAATACCAGCCGAATGTTGGGCGGAAACAATGCGTAGAGCACAATTCATGCGTGGTGGCGCAGCGGCGTTGGCCGGCGCAATGGTCGGATCGGCTCTAACACTGAGACCAAGCGCGGCGAGCGCCGGCACAATCATTCCCAACGTGGAAGTCGTCGACCACAACGGCCGGCGTCTACATTTCTACGACGATCTTATTCGTGACCGGGCGGTACTACTGAACTTCTTCTACACCAGCTGCGGAGATACCTGCCCGCTGGTCACGGAGAATCTGCGCGAGGTCCAGGATCTGCTGGGCGAGCGCATGGATCGGGACATCTTCATGGTCTCGGTCACCCTCCAGCCGGAATTGGAGACGCCGCCGATCCTGCGCAACTATGCGGCCCAGTGGGCCATCCGGCCCGGCTGGAGCTTCGTCACCGGCCACCCCGACCAGATCGCGGAGCTGCGGCGGGTCACGGGCTTCCAGGTCAGCGCGCCGGATTTCGCCGGCGAGCGCGACAGTCATACCGGCATGGTGCGCTACGGCAACGACCGGCTGACCGCTGGGCCGCGCACCAGGCTCCAGCGCCCGGCATGGATCGCCAAGGCGGTCACGCATGCTGGCCGACATGGGCTGACGCAGGCCTGCCGGGCCGCGATGCGGCATCCAAGCAACCGATTGCGAGTGAGGGCAGGATATGTTCGGATTGAATAGAGCGACGAAACGGGCGCTGGAATTGCGGGCGGAACTCGACGCCGCCAAGCTGAGCCGACGCGAGCTGTCGAAGCTGGGGCTCATTGCCGGCGGGGCCGCCTACGCCAAGGGCGCTTCGCTGCGCGAGGCCATCGCCAGGAGTCCCGGTCCGGCCGCTGACGCCGTGGAAGGACCCGATGCCCGTGCCATCGACGACTGAAGGGCATGGCGGATTTCACCTACGGCCACGACGACCACCAGTATTCCGAACGCTACGACGCGACCCAACAGCCGCTGCTACGAGCTCAAGCAGCAGGAGCACGACCACCAGTTCCACAGCGAGCTGCCGCCGAGCCGGGTCTGGAGCTTCAACGGCGTCTTCGGCGGGCCGGTGCTCGACGCCAAGTGGGGCGAAGCGTTCTGCTTCCGGCTGAAGAACGAGCTCGATCCCGACCACCGGGGCTACGGCGACCCGCGCACGACCTCGCATCTGCACAACATGCACACCGCCACCGAGAGCGACGGCGGGCCGTGGAACTGGCTGAACCCCGGCGAATCGCGCATCCAGCATTACTGCATGGCGCGCGCCGGCTTCACCCATACGACCGGCGACCTACTTGCCGACCCGCTGGCACCAGGCGGCAGCTGGTGGGCGGAACAGAGCGGCGGCGGCGACCTGCGCGAGACGCTGACCACGCTGTTCATGCACGACCACATGCCGGACTTCACGGCCCCCAATCTCTACAAGGGCCTGTTCATGATGTTCCGGATGTTCGACGAGATGGACACCGGCAACGAGAGCACCGGCTGGAAGCTGCCGAGCGGCAAATATGATGTGCCGCTCCTGTTCCAGGACAAGGAGATCGTCGGCGACACCGGCGAGATGACCTTCAACCAGTTCGCGACCGACGGCTTCATTGGCCCCTACCTGACGGTCAACGGCGCCTACAAGCCCTATTTCGAGGTCGAGCCGCGCGCCTACCGCTTCCGTCTGCTCAATGGCGGGCCGTCGCGGTTCTACCGCTGCGTGTTCCGCATAGGGTGGCCAGTACGTACCGTTCGCCGATCATGGCGCTCAGCGGCAACTTCCTGCCGAAGCCCACACTGAACCAGACCAGCACCGATTTCTGGGTCGCCGAGCGCAACGACATCTGGCTGGACTTCAGCGCCTATCCCGACGGCACCGAGATCATCATGAGCAACACGCTCAGGATGCGCGACGACGGGCGCGGCGAGCAGGTCGGCAGCGCCCTCAACCCCGACGATCCGGCCAACCAGCTGGTGAAGTTCATCGTCCGGCGCAAGCAGGCCAGATACCCGAAGCTCAAGCTGCCCAAGGCGTTCCGGCCGCTGCCGCCCCTGCCCGACCCCACCACCCTGCCGCGCAAGGTGTTCAAGTTCGGGCGCAAGAACGGGATGTGGGCGATCAACGACAAGTTCTGGGATCCGGACATCGACCACGACAATGCCGCGCTCAACATCTCGCCGAACGAGGTCACGCGCGACACGGCCGAGCTCTGGGTGCTCGACAGCTCGCAGGGCGGCTGGGACCACCCGCTGCACATCCATTTCGAGGAAGGCCAGATCATCCGCACCAACGGCGTCGCGGTGCCGCAGGGCAAGCGCTACCGCACCGATATCTACCGGCTGCGCCAGAGCGTGCACGAGCTGATCCTGCGCTTCCGCGACTTTCCGATGGACGGCTACTCGCCCCTCCAGCGGCCACGTCCGCGAGACCAAGGACGACCACGGCCGCTACGTCATGCACTGCCACAACGTGGTGCACGAGGACAGTGCCATGATGACCACCTGGAGTATCCGGCCACCGAAGTAAGCAAAGCACTACGCCAACAACAACATTTTTGCTTTGGTTCAACCGCGAGATGCCAGGGCGCGACCCGGATCTCGTGACGGAGGGAAGATCATGTTCCGCAATCTGCTGCTCGGCGCTGCCGCTTTGGGCCTTGCGTCCGCCATTGCCGGCGCAGCGCCGGCGAGTGCCGCAAATGTCTACCTGACTGGCGCGACCGCGCCCACCGGTGGCGTCTGGGTGCCGGATTCGACCCTGGCGACGAATGGCCGTCTCTGGGTCGCCGACCATACCTTCGGCTTCTGCCCGGTGCAGCCCACCACTGTCACGAACTCCAGCGCCACGTTCATCGGCAGTCCGCTCGCCCCGACCGGCTGCATCCTGGCCGGCGGCCAGCCGGCCTTCGACCTGGCGACGCAGTTCGCGTTCCTGCCCGACGACTCCTCGAAGTCCGTGGGCATCATTCGGGCCCAGTACCGGACCAACACCAAGCTGTTCACCGGCAGCCGCAGGACCCTCAACGGCAATGTCGCAAACGGTCGCTGCAAGAGCGGTACGCTCGCGGGCTGCCGCCCGATAGCGGCCGCGCTGGAGCCCGGTGGGGATCTCTACATCATCACCCAGCGGGCCGGTGGCGAGATCTATCGCATCCGGAACGCCACCCGCAATCCCGGCGCAGTGCAACTGGTCGCCTCCACCTCGGACGGCGGCGGCGCGCAGAGCCTGACCTTCGTCGGTAACGATCTTTACATCGCCGAAGGCACGGGCCTGACCATGATCCAGGACCCGTCGAACCGTGTGCCTGCCAGCATTGACGGCCAGGGTCTCTGCAGCCCGAACAACTCGTGCCTCGCGACGGATACAGGGCTGGGCTTCATTCCCCTGGCGGTCGGGTCCGACGGAGCCCGTCTGTTCGTCAGCGACGTTCAGGCCGCCGACACGGTCACGATCTATGATCCGGACCCGGTGAACGGCAGTATTTCCAGCATCCTCGGCTTCTTCCCAGGCGTGTCGGGCTTTGCATTCTCATCGACGGACGGACGCCTGTACTGGGCCGCCGATCCAACGGGTGGCGCCGCTGTCGGCCTGGCCACTTGGTACTACCAGAACTCCGTGATCGTCCCTGCGCCGTAACACTAAGCGTTGGCGCGGCAACGAGCTGGGGCCGGAATGCAGTATTCGGGCCCCAGCTCTCGTGCAGATACGAGGGAGTAGCGTCATGAGCACGATCTCGAACAGCGTCATGATCGCGGCATCACTGAGCCTCCTGCCGGCCCTCGGTTGGGCCCGGGACGGCCACAAGGGCGACGACGGCGCCCATGCCGTCGTGATCGCGGCCGCCGCCTGCCATGAGCTGCCAAATGCTCTGGGCGCCCCGTCGACGCGGTCCGGCGGCGCGTTCACCGTCCGCGACGGCGCGGCGGCGAGCCTGATCTGCCCATTGCCGACCGACGAGCTCGATTCGTCCTCGGGTGACCGGCCGAAGGCGATCACGCTTCAGATCGCCTATCTCGACAGCGATGGCCCAGGAGCAGCCCTGGTCGGCGTGGAGCTGGTCCGCACCGTCCTCGCCGCCGATCCCGATGGCTTCGCCGACGATGTGGTCTGCGCCTGGAGCAGTGCCGGCGGTGGCGCCGTTGTCGGCACCACGGGCAGCGTCGTCTGTGACGCGGGCATCGTCGAGGGCGGCTTCTATCACCTGCGCGTCGGCCTGAGTTCCGCGCCCGGTGGCGCGGCATCGTTCATCGGCGCCGTCGCCGGCCGCTGACGCGCCATGGCCCGCAACGTGGCGCAGGCCCAACTCGCTCGGGTCAATAATTGGCTGGCTGGATTTGGCCTTGCACTCGCACTTGGCGTGGCCTCGGGAGCAGTCGCCGGTGGTCAGGACTGGCGACCTACGCCCGGGCAGCGGCTCGATATCCAGCTCAGCGCCCCGTTCGACTTCAATCGTGCTGCCGACATTCTGGTGGTCGAGCCGTTCGGTGCCGCGCCAGAGCGGCTGCGGCAGCTGCGGGCGCGCGGGGTGGCCACCGTCTGCTATCTCGCCGCCGGGTTGTGGCAGAACTGGCGACCCGACGCGCCGAGCTTCCCCGAGCGGACGCTCGGCCGCAGCCCGACCGGCTGGCCCGGCGAGCGCTGGCTCGACATCCGGGACCACGCCCTGCCGGGCCTGCTGGGCAGGCGCCTCGACCTATGCCGCGAGCGTGGCTTCGACGGCGCCCTGCTGGCCGGCCTGGACGGCCACGTCCAGCGCACCGGCTTCGATCTGACCGCAGCACAGCAACTCGCCTTCAATCGTGGGCTCGCCGCGGCCGCGCACGAGCGCGGGCTGGCGGTCGGCATCGTCAACGATCTCGGCCAGGCGGGCGAGCTGGTGGGGAGCTTCGATTTCCTGGTGGCCGACCGCTGCGTGGCCGAAGGCGACTGCGGCGGCGTGCGGCCGTTCCAGAAGGCCGGCAAGCCCCTCTTTCTCGTCGCCTACACCCGGCAGCCGAGCCGGATGGCGGCCTATTGCGCGCTCGCCGCCGAGATCGCGGCGCCCCTGATCCTCAAGACACAGTCTCTCAACGGCAAGCTGCACCGCCGCTGCGGAGAACCCGCGGACACCAAGCGTCGGCCGTCGATCAGGTGACCCGGGTCGGGAATCGGCTCACCCCGGATCCGAGACGGGGCGCCACTGTCCGCCGCCATCGCGGCAGGCGGTCGCCTGCCATGCCGCACCACCACCCTCCACGTCGCTTGCCGTCACGGCATAGTCGCGACAGTACCCGGTCGGTCGGCGGAAGGTGCGCAGCGGGGTCAGGGTGCCGTGTGCCCCCGTGGCCGACATCCGCCACGCCACGATCTCGCCGCTCGGCGTACCTTCCAGCACGAACTGTGTCACCGCCGCAGTCGGCCCCGCCGGCGCCATGGCCGGTGGGGCCGGTGGGGCCGGCGTGGTACATGCGACCAGCGCCCCCAGGCAACAGGCAGCCGCACGCGCCCCGCAGGTCATCGCCAGCCGTCCTGGATCATCGTCGCCTCCTCGGCAGGCGACAGGTAGGCGCCAGCCTGGGGCGCCGCCTGGTTCGACGGCGTCCGGGCACTGCCATGCGGCTTGGTCGTCGCGACACCGTGCTCGATCTCGACCTCGATCTCGCCGCGCTGATCGACCACGACCTGTCGGCCGGGACTGCTGCCGGCATCCACCGCGTGAACCTTCTCGATCGGGCCGGGGATGCGGGCCGCATCGCCGCGGTGCGGCTTGACGGTGACCGTCCGGACGCCGTGCTCGACTTCAACTTCGACCTCGAGCACGCGGCCGAGATCGTCGATCAGGACGCGCTCGCCGCGCAGGACACTCTCGACGTCACGGTTGCTGAGATCGATCCGGGCGCTGGGCCGATCTCGGCCACGATCCCCATCATCACTGCCGTGCCGACCCGAGCCGACACTGCCGCCGTCATCGCCGCTGCCGCCATGGCCGGAGCTACCGCCGTCATCGCCGCTACCGCCATGGCCGGAGGAGCCGCCGCCGTCATCGCCGCCGCTGCGGCCCGAGTCCGCCTCGCTGCCGCCATGGCCCGAGCTGCCGCCGCCATTGTCGCTGCCGCCATGGCCCGAACTGCCGCCGCCGTTGTCGCTGCCGCCACGGCCAGAGCTGCCGCCGCCGCCCCCGGCCCGAACCGCCACCGTCGGCATGCGCCTGGGCCAATCCGAGCGCCCATCGGGCCGACCCATGATCACCGAGCGCGATCGGTGCAGCAGCGGCTCCCGTAGCCAAGAGCGCGATCGCCGCCACCCGTCCCAACAGAGCATTTCGCGTTGTCATCATATTCTCCGCTCAACGGTGGCGGCGATCCGTCTCGCCGCCATACCCAGACAAACCTCGACTGTCGACGGCACTTCCATCAAACTCGTTAGAAAACTTTTAGCGGATGATGGAAGAAGATTCATCTCTGGCGTGTATTCAGTGGAGATGCGCTGCTGCTGGCGTGATTGGTCATGAGATGACGACCTCGGGAGACGACGAGATTCGCACTCAGATGGTGGCATTATTGCCGCGGCTGATGCGCTTTGCGCTTCTACTCACCGGCTCCCGCTCCGATGCGGATGATCTTGTGCAAGCCACCTGTGAGCGAGCCATCTCCCGTCTGGATGCTTGGACTCGCGGCACCGCCCTCGACTGCTGGATGTTCAAGATTGCGCACAACCTGTACCGCAACCAGCGACGCGATCAGTCCAACCGGCTGCGGCTGGTGGAGCAGCACGGCGCGACGCAGGAGTTTCTCGAGGACGGCGCGCGCAGGGCCGAGGCGCGCACGGAGCTGCAGGAGATTCGCACCCGTGTGCTCGCATTGCCGGCGGAGCAGCGCGCGGTCCTGACCCTGGTGGCGATCGAGGGATTTTCGTATCAGGAGACGGCCAACCTGCTGGACGTGCCGGTCGGCACCGTGACCAGCCGGCTGGCGCGGGCGCGGGAAGCCTTGCGTGCAGCGGTCGCCGCAGGCCCGCGTGCGATGGAGATGGCATGATGGACCAGGAGCGAAAGCTGCGGCTGATGCGCTTGATGGACGGCGAGTTGGACCCTGACCCGGGGCCGGGTGCCAGCCTGGTGCCGAGGCTCGCCGACGTCGAGGCCGCGTATGTTGGAACCTTGTCGGCCGATCGCGCGCTACTGCGCGCCCTCTTTCCCGCCACGACCGAGGGCCAGGCGGCGCCGCAGCGGGTGATCGAGTCCGCGTTCGCGGCACGTGGGCGGCGGGCCGCAAGCCCCTGGCGCGTCGCCTTACCGATCGCCGCGTCGATTCTGACAGCGATCGTCGTCGGCGCCGGCGCGGTCCTCGTCGCCGACCGCCGCGCCGAGGACACGGCCGGGCGGCTGGTGGCAGCATTCGCGCGCGACCAACAACTCCGCGCCGCAGCCTTCACCGAGGCCCTGGACCGAACCATGTCGGGTCGAAGCATCGCCTGGCAGAATCCCGACAGCGGCAGTAGCGGGACTGTCACTCCGTTGCGCAGCTTTCGTAGCGTGGACGGCCGGTGGTGCCGCGAGTACGAGCAGTTTCTGATCGCACCTGGCGGCCATGAGCGAATCACCGGAATCGCCTGTCGCGTCGCCGGAGGCTGGCTGCCGACTACCGAGCCGCCTTCCGGCGCGTGACCGAAAGGCTGAAGAAGAACCGCCAACGACCGTGGGAGGCGCTCACCATGTCGGCGACGCCTCCCCCGCTCCCGCATCGACTATCTCAATTGAGCGGCTTCAGGAGTCCGCCGAACAGGTTGCGGTTGAACAGATCGCCGGTGTTGGGATCACAGGCTGCGGCGTTCAACCCCCTGGCACCCGTCGCCACCACCCGCACCCTGTTGTCACGCAACCGGGTCTTGGCTGGAGTGAGCTCGGAATGCCCATTGAAGACAACAAGGTCCGGATGGTCGAAGGGCGCGGCATGGCAGGCGACACGCTTGTCCGTCAGCGCCTTCAGGAACTCGACCAGATCGTCGATCTCCGTCTCGCTCAGTCCCAGCGGCTCGATGTCCGGGTCGAGATTGCTGGTGCTGCCGCCGAAGCCAGTGGTGTCGTTGCCGTTCGGCCCACGCCGGTCGCCGCCACGGTTGTAGAACTCGACCACCTGCCGCAGCGTCGCCTGCCCGCCATTGTGGAAGTAGGGCGCGGTCAGGGCGACGTTGCGCAGGGTCGGGACCTTGAAAGCACCGTCGACCGCCGCCCGGTCGTGCCGCTCGAAACGCGATTCATCCAGCTGGTCGAAGATCTTGCCGCTCTGGAACTGGCGGGTGAACGACAGTGGAATGCCATAGTCGTCCTCCGCCCCGACGCCGAGATCCTCGGCGGTCGGCCGGACGCCGATATTGTAGAACCCACCATCATAGTTGGCGAGATTGCCGTCGCCCATCGTCATGAGCTCGATCAGCTCCTCGCGTTGGCGGGGCGGGACCGCGGCGCCGCTGAACACTGGCCCGGTGTGGCAATTGACACATTTGCCCTTGCCGGTGAAGACCGACATTCCGGCGATCTGCCGTGCCGACATCGCACTCGATTTGCCGCGCTTGAAGCGGTCGAACGGCGTGTCGTTC
This sequence comes from uncultured Alphaproteobacteria bacterium, assembly GCA_963798145.1. Taxonomy (GTDB): domain Bacteria; phylum Pseudomonadota; class Alphaproteobacteria; order Geminicoccales; family Geminicoccaceae; genus Benzoatithermus. The sequence continues at coordinate 1,835 of CAWCSG010000009.1, read as the reverse complement.
GAGATCAGCGTCCGCTCGTAGGCATCGATCGCCAACCCGAAGAACAGGGGGAAGTTGTGCTCGATCTGGCGGAAGTCGCCGGTGACGACCGGCACCAGAGCGCCATTGGCCAATTTGTACTGACCCACGCCGTTCCAGAGATCGTCGACGAAGGCTTCCTTCACCAGCTGCTCATAAGTCTGCGTGAGGCCTTTGCCGGCGGCACGCCGTCCGGCGAGGACGCTGTCCAGCCGGTGAACCGTCTGATTCTTCAGCGCCACCAGGGCCAGCATCTTCTTGCCGAGATAGGCGAACGAGCGTTTGTCGCACGACATCTCGAACGAGCTGAGCGGCGGGCCGACCGCCTGGGAGGCGAGGCTACTGTCGGGTAGGTGCAAGGCCTCGAGCTGGAGCAGGCCGCCCTGATTGCGAATGATGCGGGCATTGGCATCCTTGACCACTGCCCGGTTGCCGAACGGATTGACGCCATTGAATTCGTTGTTGGCGCGGCCGTCCCAGAAGTTGCGGAAGTAGTAGGCGGCGTTGATGATGGTCGGCGTGTTCCTGGGCTCAACCTTGCGGGCGCGGCGCGCCCCGTAGCCGGGCACGTCCACCTTGAAGATGGTGTCGGGACCCAGCGCCGGGCTGCAGAGATCACGCTTGCCGTTCCTCGTGTACAGCACCTCGTCGATGCCGATCAGCGTACCGTCGTAGGCCCCGCTCGAGGAAACGACGTCGTTGGTGTCGTAGAGCACCGTCGAGTTACGGTCGTTGCTGTCCGCGAGCCAGTGGAACGGGAAGTCCCCCGCCTGCAGCGCAAGGTTGGGACGTGCGGTCGTGCCGGAGCGCGTCTTGCCGAGCGCCTCAGCCGGCAGGAGGCCCCCAAATTTGACATCCGCCGGGACCGCCCGGAGCCCGGGCGACAGGCGGTTGACGGTCAGCGGGTCGGCGCCCGCGTGGAAATGGCAGCTGGCACAGGCCTGACCATCGCTGCCGAGGTTGGCATCCCAGAACAGGGCCTTGCCGAGGGCGACCAGGGTCGACTGGTCCTTGACTAAGCGGGCTACCTGCTCGCTGGGCGGCGCCGGCGGCGGCACCTGCAAGGCTTCGACGGTCGGGGCCGGTTCGTCGACCTGCGCCCGTGCCGTCGGCGCCAGGGCCACAAGGCCAGCCGACGACACGCCCAACCACGCCATCTTGGAGAGGTTCTTGTAGAACATCGCTATCCCGCCCATTGTTCTTTGTTGCGACCCGACGAGTAACGGAAGTCGATAGCCGTTCAATCTACTCGACTCTGAAGCGACGGCTCCATGATCCAGCCTTACCATAGGCCAAGGCGACAGGCCGACCGAATTGCTCTTATTTGCTGGTGCTAAACCATAAATCGCAACCCTGTGTTTGTAGGCGATCAGCCGTTCCGAATCGGAAACTTAGCAACATATAACAATCTTTGGTCGAATATTTATGAACATATTTTATTAGTAAGTACACTGAACAGATAAAGATATTATGAGAGATTTTATCTCAATTCAATAACCTTTTCGGTAAAAGAAATGGTTATATATGACACCTATAGATTGCGATACCCGAAATTGCGCTTCCCTCTGCGACCCGAGAACAGCCGAGCCGGAAGAGCCGTGAGCCCGTGCTAGAGTCGGTTTTCTGCTCTGCTGCTACACAGACCCCGTGACCTACCACAATGCACAATGATTTTTTGCGTATTGTGGATCGCCCTATCGGGCTCCCGTCAGAGATTAGATATGCAACGGAATAGCCAACCTGGACGGAGTTCTCTATCGCCCAAGGTGAACAGAATATAGGCTTTAACGAGAACAGATTGCTTTGGTAAGCGGCCA